>JAILFN010000048.1 GCA_024697545.1 Ruminococcus sp. | reverse complement strand
ACTGCGAGGGGATAGGAACCACAAGGGGACAGGAGGGGGTGGCTATCGCCGTAGTCGAGGACTTTCCCCTTAAGGTTCCTACCCCCTCGCGCTCCCCCATCTCCTTATCCTCTTTGCCTCGACTAACTCACTCGTGTTCGTGCTGGGGTAGATTGTGGGCTTTGGGTTTGATTGCTATGGTGCGTTGAATGGCTGGGGCGGTCGGTAAGGTCGGTGGGGCAAAAAAAGAAAAAAATCTTTATGAAGTATTTACAATCCTTGTATTTTATAGTATAATAGATATAATAGGGTAATTGCGCTGTTTTGTGAACATAATATATGAGGAGGATATAAAAATGAAGAACACTGTCACTGTAAATATTTACGGAAGAAGCTACCCGATGACTACAGATGAGTCGCCGGAATATACCGAAAAGCTGGCGGATACTCTCAATACCCGCTTTGCAAAGCTCCGTGAACAGAAAAGCACGCTGTCGATACAGGACGCTGCGGCTATAATCTCGCTCGAATGCCTTGACGAACTCGTTAAGAATAAGCAGACCGAGCAGAATATCCGTACCCAGATCAGTGCTTATGCAGAGGACGCGAGCGACTCCCGCGCTGAGATCGAAAAGCTTACCAAAGAGCTTGAAAAGCGCGACGAACGTATACGCCAGCTCGAACGTGAGATAAAGCTCCGCCAGCAGTTTTCTGACGAGGAAACTGCCGCGCAGATGGTAAAGGGAAGCATAGACCGCGCACTCGGCGGACAGAATACTCAGAGGGCAGCAGCCCCCGCACAGCAGGCAAGACCCGCGGCGGCTCAGCCTGCATCGCCAGCGCCCGTTCAGACCGCCCCCAGAGTTACCCTCCCCATCTCCGAAAGAGGTCAGGCGGCAGCTGCTCCCAAGACGGATAAATAACAGAATATGTCAGAGATACTTTCTCCCGCAGGCGGATATGAACAGGCGGTCGCGGCGGTCGGCTGCGGTGCCGATGCCGTCTACCTCGGGCTAAAAAGATTCTCCGCCCGCGCGGGAGCCAACAACTTCGACGAGGACGAGTTCAGGCGCATCACCGAGTTCTGCCACGAACGCGGCGTAAAGGTACACGTTGCCGTAAACACGGTCATGTTCGACGATGAGCTGCCCGAGCTTGCCGATACACTGGCGCTCATCTGTGAGGTGGGCGCTGATGCTGTCATATCGCAGGATCTTGCGGTCGTCAGCATGGCGGAAAAATGCTGCCCCGATCTGGCGCTGCACGCTTCAACGCAAATGACCGTACACACCGCCGACGGGCTCTCGTTCGCAAAACGTCTGGGCTTTGAACGCGCTGTCCTGTCGCGCGAGCTTCCCGCGGATATCATAGCAAAGCTCGCAGCGCAGGATATCGAGACCGAGGTCTTCGTTCACGGCGCACTCTGCATGAGCGTTTCGGGACAGTGCTATATGAGCGCCCTTACAGGCGGACGCAGCGCCAACCGCGGCGGCTGCGCCCAGCCATGCCGTCTTCCCTGCTCGGTAAAAAAGGGTCGGGAGGACTATGCCCTTTCGCTCAAGGACATGAGCCACCTCAGACACCTGCGCGAGATAGAAGCCGCAGGCGTGGATTCATACAAGATAGAGGGGCGCATGAAGCGTCCCGAGTACGCGGCGCTTTCGGCATATGCCGCCCGCAAAGCCCTCAGCGGCGAGGACTACGATGAAGCTCTGCTGGCTGAGGTATTCTCACGCGGCGGTTTTACCGACGGCTATTACACTGCAAGGCGCGGCAGAGATATGTTCGGCCGCCGCACCAAAGAGGACGCTCAGGCGGCGCGGTCGGCGTATCCAAAGATACACGAGCTTTACCGCCGCGAGTACAAGCGCTCACGCATAAGCTTTGATGTCAGCATCAAAGCGGGCGAGCCTTTGAAGATCACCGCCGCCGAAGAAAACGGTCTGACCGCCGTTTACACGGGCGATATCCCGCAGGCGGCTGTCAACCGCCCCTGTGATGAGGAATTTGTAAAAAAGCAGCTGTCAAAGCTGGGCGACAGCTTCTTTGAACTCGGCGAGATCAGTTGCAGCTTAGACGGCGGGCTTGCTGTACCCGCAGGTGCTCTCAACAGCGCACGCCGTTCCCTGACCGATGAGCTTTGCCGAAAGCGCAGAGAATACTTCTCTGCCGCATCAGACTTCGACAGAGATACCGCAGAAATATTGCTTAGCCGTGAAACTTCGCGGCGCGGGCGGCATATACATCATAGTATACGCATCACGGCACAGTCGGCGGAGCAGCTTTCGATGCTCGACCCCGAACGAACGGAGCTTGTATTCCTGCCCGCCGATATCGCAGAGGTAAAAAAGGCGCTTGCTCTCTTCCCCGCAGAAAAGCTCGGTGTTGCCATGCCGCGATTTACCTTTGACGAACAGCGCGTCACCGAACAGCTGAAAGAGATAGCGGGCACGGGGGTAAAGCATATCCTCTGCACCAACGTTGCCCACATAGAGACTGCGCGGCGGCTCGCACTTATCGCGCACGGCGGCATGGGGCTCAATATCACGAATACCTTAGCTGTCCGCAAGCTGCAAGAGCTGGGGCTTGCCGATACCATACTCTCGCCCGAGCTTAAAGCTTCACAGATAAACGCGATCGGCGGGGCGCTTCCGACAGGCGTGATGGCTTACGGCAGGCTGCCGCTGATGCTGACCGCCAACTGCCCGATACGCGCACAGGTCGGCTGCAAAAACTGCGGCAGGCGGCTTTATGACAGAACGGGGCGCGAGATAAAGGTAAGATGCAGCAGGCAGCGCGGCTACGTTGAGCTGCTCAATCCCGATGTGCTCTGCATATCCGACAAGCTCAAGGACTTTTCGGCTGCGGATATACTTATGCTCGAGCTTTACGACGAGAGCGCGGAGCAGATTCGGGATATCGCCGAAGCTTTCGCAGAGGGCAGGCCCCTCGGGCTGAAAAACATCACCCGCGGACTTTATTACAGAGGAGTTGCCAGAAATGAGACTTAAAATAAAACGGCTTCGCAGCGGCGCAAAGCTTCCCGAACGAATGACGGCGCAGAGCGCAGGCTACGATCTTTCCGCCTGCATCGACGAGCCGCTCACCATAGCTTCGGGCGAGACCGCAAAGGTCCCGACGGGCATCGCCGCACAGCTTGAAGCCGAGAGCGGCCATGTGCTGCTCACCTACGCACGTTCATCGCTCGCCGCTAAGCACGGTCTTGCGCCCGCGAACTGCGTCGGCGTGATAGACCTCGATTACCGCGGCGAGATATTCATACCGCTGCACAATTCTTCGGCAGAGGGATACACCATACAGCCGGGCGAGAGGATAGCGCAGCTTGTAGTAACACCGATCATCACCCCCGAGATCTGCGAAGCGGAAGAGCTTGATGACACCGCACGCGGCGCGGGCGGGTTCGGAAGTACGGGAAACTGAAAAGGAACTGCTGATGAAAATATACAACGCAAAGATATACACCATGAACAAGGATCGTCAGGTCATAGACCTCGGCTGGGTCGAGACCGAAGACGGCATCATAAAAAAAGTATCGTCGGGGCAGCCCGAAAGCACGGCTGAGGATGATATCGACGCGGGCGGCGCCTGCCTTTATCCCGGCTTTATCGACGCGCACACACATCTCGGGCTCACCACCGCGGGCGTAGGCGTTGAGGCGGAGGATTTCAACGAGGAATCCGAGCCCTGCTCGCCGCAGCTGAGGATAATAGATGCCGTGAACCCGATGGATCTGAGCTTTGAGAAGGCGCGTCAGGCGGGCATCACCACTGTGCTGATATCCCCCGGCTCGATGAACCCAGTGGCGGGCGATATCATAGCCGTTTCCACCCTCGGGAAGAGGATAGACGATATGTGCCTGCGTCGCGTCGGCATGAAATTCGCTATGGGCGAAAACCCCAAGATGACCTACATGAACCGCGACGAGACTCCCTTCACGCGAATGGCGATAGCCTCGATAATTCGTGAGATGCTGGAAAAGGCGCGGCAGTATGCCGAAGCGAAGGACGACCCCGAGCGCGACGACCCCGACTTTGACAGCAAGTGCGAGGCGCTGATACCGCTTCTCCAACGCAGGATAAAGGCGCACTTCCACTGCCACCGCGCAGACGATATCTTCACGGCGCTGAGGATAAGCCGCGAGTTCGAGCTGGATCCCGTGCTGATACACTGCACCGACGGTCATCTTATAGCCGAGGAGCTTGCAAAAGAGGGTGCGCCCGCCATCGTGGGTCCCATACTCTGCGACCCCTGCAAGCCCGAGATGGCGAATATAACCCCCGCGAACGCAGGCATACTTTCCGCCGCGGGTATAAAGACCGCCATATGCACCGACCACAGCGAGATACCGATAGAGTATCTGCCGATAAGCGTCGGCATAGCGATGAAGGCGGGGCTCGGGTACGAACAGGCGCTCGAAAGCGTAACGATATCCGCCGCCGAGATCGCGGGAATATCCGACATTGCAGGCTCGATAGATGAGGGCAAACGCGCAGACCTTGTGCTTTTCGACGGAATGCCCTTTGAGATAATGAGCGACCCCAAGCTTGTAGTAATAGGCGGCAGAGTGGTAAAAACAAGTAATTAAAAGGCGATGAATAATATGAGAGAGATAAACGTATCACAGGTAACAGAAGCAATAAAGGAGCTTTGCATCAAAGCAAATCTGAAGCTCCCCGAGGATATGTGCGACTGCATAAAGTGCGGTGCCGCAAAGGAACAGTCCCCCGTCGGCAAGGGCGTTTTTGATGACATACTTGCAAACCTTGACGCTGCGGAAAAAGAAACTCTTCCGATATGTCAGGACACGGGAATGGCTGTCGTGTTCATTGATGTCGGTCAGGAAGTACACTTCACGGGCGGATACATCATCGACGCGATAAACAAGGGCGTGTCGCAGGGCTACACCGAGGGTCTGCTCCGCAAGTCTGTCGTGGGCGACCCCCTCGAGCGCGTCAATACGGGCGACAACACCCCCGCTGTAGTTCACCTGAACATAGTCGAGGGCGACAAGGTGCATATAACGGTAGCGCCCAAGGGCTTCGGCAGCGAGAATATGTCGCAGCTGAAAATGATGACCCCCTCCGTCACCCGCGAGGAGATAGTTGACTGGGTCGTGAACGTCTGTGCTACGGCAGGCTCAAATCCCTGCCCGCCTATCGTTATCGGTGTCGGCATCGGCGGCGATTTTGAACAGTGCGCTTTTCTTGCAAAAAAAGCCCTCTGCCGCCCCGTTTCGGAGCGTGCCGATTCCGAGCTTTACGCTTCTCTTGAAGCTGAGATGCTCGAGAAGATAAACCGCCTCGGTATAGGGCCTCAGGGCTTCGGCGGTACTCAGACCTGCCTTTCGGTAAACATCGAACACGCCCCCACTCACATAGCAGGCCTCCCTGTCTCCGTAAACGTAGGCTGCCACGTTACCCGTCACGCTCACACCGTCCTTTGACGAGGCGATAGCAGTGGTCTATTGGGGACGCTGTCCCCAAACCCCTGCCGGGGGACCCTTTGGAAAGGGTCTCCCCGGACCCCTCCTAAACTTTTTCTATTCTTTTTTAGGCAGGGGCATACTGTTTTTTATAGTAATGTGACTGCTTAAAAAAGGTCTCTTTTTTCAGTCAAGGCGCAGCCCCTGCCTAAAAAAGAACAAAGAGGTTTAGGGAGAGTCCAGAGAACCCCTTCTCCAAAAGGGGTTCTCTGGCGGGAGTCTGAGGGCAGAGCCCTCAGCAGTACAGCACTATCATCACGCGAAAGGAGGGGTGTGGGTGAAGAGGTATTTGCCGGCGAAGCGGGCTATGCTTTGTGGTTATTTGGTTTTGGCGGCGCTCGGAGCCGTGCTCAGTTTTCTGATATACAGGTATGCCGCGCTTCTGCCTGCGGGAACGCTCAGGATCGCGGCGGGTGTGATGTGGACGCTGATACTGACAGCGGCGCTGGTCTTTATCCCGCACTATTTCTTCCACGCGAAGGTAGTCATCACAAAGAACGAGATCGCGGCTTCGGGCGGGTTCTTTTATTTCAAGGACGACTATATGCCGATAGGCTCGATCAAGAGCATATCTGTGATATCAACACCCCTCGGCATACTGACGGGCTTTAACTTTGTCGTGATAAACGCGCTGGGTTCGAGGGTGGTGCTGTCCTTTCTGCGCAAGCGCGACGCGCGTGACATCGCCGCCACGGTCAACAGCATGATAAGCGGCGAGCAGCTGCTGCCCGACACCATACCTGACAGCGAAGGGGGCGGCAGGACATGACGAGCAGGCGCATGAAGATATCGCGGTTTTTCAGGCACCGCCAGCACCCTCTGAAAATGGTGGAATACTCCAGCCGAAACCTCTGGCTGCTGCTGATACCGCTTTCAAAGTACCTCATAGCTTCCCGATTCAACTTTCAGGAATGGATACGCACCAACTGGGTAGATATCCTCGCGATATCGGGGATATTCGCGTTGGCGCTGCTGAGGTGGATATTCGTCCGCTTTGATATCGAGCCCGACGGCATAACCGCGCACTCGGGGATATTCGGCATCGTATCCACAAAGATATATTTTTCTCAGCTGACATCCGTAAGCTTCTGCCAGTCGTGGTACGGCAGACCGTTCAAGGTACACACGATATACGCCGAGACAAACGCCAAAACAGTCTCGCGGGAGGATCTAAAGCTCGTGCTTTCGGGGAAGAATGCCGACCTGCTTTATGAGTTCATCTCAAACGGAGAGTATGTCAAGCCAAAGGTCACCTACTCCCCGCGAAAGCTGCACCTTATGATATTCTCGCTCATCTTCTCCTCGGCGCTGTCGGGCGTGCTGCTTTACGGCACCTTCATGTTCGAGGTATACAAGATACTCGGATTAAAGACCGAGCAGCAGATGCTCCGCAGAGTCAACGGCGAGATCGATAAGCTTGACAGGCAGCTGTTCAACCTCTCAAAGCTGGTGCCGAGAGCCGTGCTGCTTATCGCGGTCATCGTTATGCTGTGCTGGTCAATATCGTTCATAGCCACGCTTGCAAGGCACTGGTCGTTCACGGTGTCAAGAAGCAAGGATCAGTTCTATATCCGAAGCGGCGCCATGATAAAGCGCAGGCACATCATAAACCGCGACAAGATAAACTACTACGACCTGACGCAGACGCTTCTCATGAAGCTGTTCAGGATATGCTCGGTAACTCTCGACTGCACAGGCTACGGCAAAAGACGGCGTGAGATATCGGCGCTGATACCGATAACCACCTACCGACGGGTGACAACAACGCTCAGGCTTCTGACCCCCGACCTGCCGCTGCCAAAGCCTGAGGTACGCACGGGCACGGCTTCTGACGTCCGCAGGTTCGTTACGCTCCCCGCCGTCTGTTCTGTGCTGCCGATAGTTGCGATGAAGCTGCTCGAGCACACCTTTATGGGCAGGCACCGCGAGATCAACGCGCTGCTGGTCATCATCACCGTACCTCTGCTCTGGCTCGTGATCGTAAAAGCCGCAGCCTCATTCAACACATCGGTAGGCTTCAGCGAGCAGGGCTGCGTTATGAACTACTGCCGCTGGTACAAGTTCCACAAGGTATTCCTGCCGAAATCGAACATCAGCCGCATACGCATAGTCCGCAACCCCTTGCAGATGCTCAACCACACCTGCACGCTCAAAATATACACCGTGGGCGAAAGCGGCAGATGCCACACCATGTTCTCGCTCCCCTACGACGATGTCAGGGCGGTCTGTATGCGTGAAGGCTATGTGCTGTTTGAGTAAGCGACGTGTCATATAATGCAAAAAAGGCTATCCAAAGCGGATAGCCTTTAAAAATATGCCTTTTAAGATGTCTTATCTTGCTTCCTCGGAGAAACCGCTCTCAACGAGATCTACCAGACCCTCAACAGCAGCCTGCTCATCAGCGCCGTCAGCGATGATCCTGATGGAAGTGCCGCCAACGATACCCAGAGAAAGGATACCGAGAAGGCTCTTTGCATTTACTCTTCTGTCTTCCTTTTCGATCCAGATGCTGGACTTGAACTCGTTAGCCTTCTGGATAAAGAAGGTCGCAGGACGAGCGTGAAGACCTACCTGATTCTGAACTACTACATCTTTAACGAACATAATAAACCTCTCCATTCATAACCGTTTAATGGAAAAACCATTTTCTTGACTTGGGCGGCACCATGCCGCTTCATGGAGGCGACCGAGCTGTACAACCGATATACTTCTCTACTATCCTTCCACATATTAATTATACCGCAGACTTTTCGATTCGTCAACACGAAATTTCCACAAAGCGGCGTTTTTTGCGAAAATTCTGTTGTTTTAACAAATGGTTTCCTAAAGGAAATAGCGGCATTGTGCATAGTTTACAAAATAATTTGGCTTTTATGTAAATCTGTACAAATAGACTTAACAAACATTTGATCATATTTAAGTATCACACAATTTCTTTCAAGTTTCGTCCTTTAGTTTGTTTAATATGTACAAGTCCTTTTCTGACAGTTCCGCGCTTTCAAGAAGCTCCGGGCGCTTTTTCAGCGTATTGTACAACTGCTGTTCCCGCCGCCATTGCAGAATATTCGCATGATGCCCCGAAAGCAGCACGGGCGGAACGGCTTCGCCCTCCCATACCTCGGGGCGGGTGTACTGCGGGTATTCGAGCAGTCCTCCCCAGTGGCTCTCGTCCTCGTAGCAGTCGGGCTGCGACAGCACTCCGTCGAGTATACGCACGATGCTGTCGATAAGCACGAGTGCGGGCAGCTCACCGCCCGACACGACGTAATCGCCTATCGAGACTTCCTCGTCAACTATCCTGTCCAGCACCCTCTGGTCAACGCCCTCGTAATGCCCGCAGAGTATAAAGATATCCTCCATCTGCGCCAGCTCCCGGACGCGCTTCTGCGTCAGAGTCCTGCCCTGCGGCGACATATAGATAACGTGCGGCTTTCGTTCACCGCAGACGGCTTTCCAGCAGTCGTATATCGGCTGCGCCTGCATGAGCATCCCCTGACGCTCGCTGTAAGGGGTGTCGTCCACGCGGCGGTGCTTGTCAAGAGTATAGTCGCGGATATTGTGGCAGTGCGCCTCAAACAGCCCGCGAGCCCTCGCCCGCCCGATGATGCTCTCATTCAGAGCAGTCTCGATGAACTCGGGAAAAAGTGTTGCTATATCAAATCTCATTATGATGTCTCCTTAATTGTTTATTGACTTTTATCTCGGGATGTGCTATAATTATCAAAAAAATCCGGAAAGGTCGTGTATCCATGAAAAGAACTGTTTCTCTGGCTGCCGCCGCGATCATTGCGGTGAGTGCTTTTTCTCTGCCTGCGGGGGCTGAGGGATACCGCGGCGCGGATACCGTCAGCAGCACATCATCTGTCGCCGCAAACGAAATGCCCTTGTCTCTTGGCAACGAGTTCTCCACCGAGACAACGATAACCGTAAACATTTATTACTACGGCGGTATCCACGCTGACGGATTCCAGGTGCTTTACCGTAAAGCGGGTACAAAAAAATGGAAGAAAAAGAACATCACAAACCGCACGATAAAGCTATCAGGTCTGAAAAAGGCAACGAAATACGAGCTGAAGGTGAGAGCCTTCGTCAACAACACCGACGGCACAAAGGAATACGGCAAATTCTGCTCAAAGAGATACTTCACCATGAATCTGAACTATGCCAAGTGGAACGGCAGTTGTAGAAAATGGAAAAAGAAACTGGGCGGTTATGCGAGGATAGGCTTTTCGGATATAAACAACGACAATATCCCCGAGCTTCTGATACACGGATACACGGCAGCGGAAGGTCACAGACTTGTCGTGCTCACCTATAATAAAGGAAAGCCCAAACGCGCGGCGATCCTCAAGGGATACAGTTCGCTTTACAGGAAAGGCAAGAAATACTTTATCATAAAAACTGCTTACGCCTCGGGCGGCAAATGCACCCTTTCACGCTTAAAGCTCAAGGGTAACAAACTCACCAAAAGCACGGTATACTCTGGCAGCGACTCATACGATACGGTGTATTCCAAATACCTGAAAAAAAGCTCTCCCACCTGCTTTATCGATTCCTGTGAACCGGGGGCGTTCAACAAAAGCTACTTCTACGTCCACAAGCCGTGGAAGGAAGCCTTCGGCATAGACGCTTTTGAAATATAGATCAAACCAACACCGCGCTCCGCAAAGGGGGCGCGGTATCATTATCCCGCCGAAAGCGTCAGATATCAAACAGCCCCTCCAGAGGGGTTATGGTCATCACGCCGCCTTCGAGGTCTATGCTGTCGATGACCTCTGGGATCGCTGGGACTAAAAGCAGTCTGCCGTCGTGGGCTTTGATATGGTATACGTCGTTTGCGCCCGTTTCGGTCACGTCAGAAAGCTTGCCGTAGACCTCGCCCGAAGCGGTATCGCGCACTTCAAGACCTATCAGATCGGCGATAAACCAGCTGCCCTCGGGAAGCTCAACGTCATCGCGGTCCATGTAAAGCACTGCCCCGCGCAGCTTCTGCGCCTCCTCAACGGTGTCGGTGCCTTTGAGCTTCAGCACCGCCATATTCTTCTGCACCCGCGCACGCTCGACTGTCACGGGGTCGCCGCTTTTGCGGTAAAGGGTGTCAAGCTCGCAGAGCAGCTGAGGGTCGTCGCACCAGGGCTGCACCTTGACCTCGCCTTTCAGCCCCACCACTGAGGTTATCTTGCATATTTCAAGCATCTGTTTCATAGCGTTTCTCCTTACGTCCGCAAATTATTCTTATATAGTATATCACATCTTACCCGCCATGTCAATTTAGCGCGGCAACACCGCCCTGCCCCGGAGGCGGCTCGGGCGGGCGATGATGCTTCGGGAAGAAAAACGGACGAGTGTTCACAAAAAGTTTAAAAGTAACCGATTTGTAATCTCTTTCGCACTATATTATACAACAACCGCCCTCGTTTTTTGAAAAATAGATGAAAATTTCGAGTATTTACAAAATTGTAACACATAAGCGGCTCTGATATGTTACAATTTGTAATATATAAGAGGCGCGGAACGGTGTAAAATCTTATGATGTAAACTTTTTGAACATTTTTAACATACACCACTTGCATTTTCAGATTTTTTTTGTTATAATACTATTATATATTGTAATGTCATTTGCGGAAGCTATGCTTTGACGCAAGCCCGCTGTTGTGAAAATGCTTAAAAGGGAGAGAGTTTTTTATGTCTAACAGATTATTTCAGAATGTTATACACCAGATGCGTGAGACTATCGACAGCACTATCGGCGTTATAGACGAGACTGCGACCATAATCGCCTGCTCCGATCTTGCGCAGGTGGGCACGACCAACGAATTCGTGTCGCTTGACCTCGGTGATACTCACGATATCTTTATCCGCGACGGCTATACCTACAAGCCCTTCGGCTCTCACATGAAGCCCGATTATGCGGTGTTCGTTGAAGGTACTGATGAGGTCGCTGCAAAGTATGCAAGCATTCTTGCTATCTCCCTTGCTGCCATCAAACAGTATTACGACGAAAAGTATGACCGCAACAACTTCATAAAGAATGTTGTCCTCGATAACGTTCTGCCCGGCGATATCCTCGTCAAGGCAAGAGAGCTCCACTTCAACTCGGACGTTTCAAGAGTCGTGCTGCTCATCAGGATCATCTCGACCAACGATGTTTCCGCTTATGATGTTATCCAGAACCTCTTCCCCGACAAGACAAAGGACTTCGTCTTCAACATCACCGAAAGCGATATCGTTCTCGTCAAGGAAGTGGCTTCGGGCATCGACAGCAAGGATCTTGAAAAGCTCGCAAGAAGCATCTCCGATACCCTGAGCGGTGAGTTCTATACCCGCGTGAATGTCGGCATCGGTACCGTTGTTGACAGCGTAAGAAGCCTTTCCCGCTCCTTTAAGGAAGCTCAGACAGCGCTTGAGGTCGGCAAGGTGTTCGACACCGATAAGGTCATCGTGAGCTACGACGACCTCGGTATCGCAAGGCTTATCTATCACCTTCCCACCACCCTCTGCGAGACTTACCTCAAGGAGGTATTCAAGAAGGGCAGCATAGAGTCGCTCGATCACGAGACTCTGTTCACTATCCAGAAGTTCTTTGAGAACAACCTGAACGTTTCCGAGACCTCCAGAAAGCTGTTCGTACACCGCAACACTCTGGTATACCGTCTCGAAAAGATCAAGAAGCTCACGGGTCTTGACCTGAGAGAGTTCGATCACGCTATCGTGTTCAAGATAGCTTTGATGGTGCGTAAGTATCTGGTGGCAAATCCCGCCAAGTTCTGATAACGCACCTTTCGGAATAAGACTAAATACGGCTGGTCGCGCACCCGTAAAAAGGGGATCTTCCAGCCGTTTATATTTCAAGGAGTGATACCTAAGTATGGTAGAATTCAAGGACGTATCCGTCACCTATTCAAGCGGCGTTGACGCCCTGAACAACGTGAACCTCAAGATAAACGACGGCGATTTTGCATTCGTCGTGGGTTCATCGGGTGCGGGCAAATCTACACTTATCAAGCTGATACTGAAGGAGATAAACGCTACCGAAGGTACCGTGCTGGTCAACGGCTTCAACCTAAAGAAGCTCAGGCGCAGCAAGGTGCCCGCTCTGCGCCGCACCATCGGCGTCGTGTTCCAGGACTTCCGCCTGATACCGACCATGACGGTGTATGAGAACGTGGCGTTCGTTCTGAGAGTTATCGACGCGCCCGCGAAATATATCCGCAGCCGCGTGCCTTACGTTATCAGCCTAGTCGGACTTGAAGACAAGGCAAAGAACTACCCGACAGAGCTTTCGGGCGGTGAACAGCAGAGAGTTGCCCTCGCAAGAGCGCTGGTAAACGACCCGCAGCTTATCATCGCGGACGAGCCTACGGGCAATATAGACCCCGCGCTTTCCTATGAGATAGTTGACCTGCTCAAGAGCATCAACGAGTGCGGCACTACCGTGCTTATGGTAACTCATGAGCATGACCTCGTGCGCTATTTCGGCGGACGTATCATAAACATCAACAAGGGCAGCATCGCCTTTGACGAGATGATCGGAGGTTCAAGGGATAATGAGAGCTAGCAGCGCAAAATACCTTGTCGGACAGGGTATGAAAAGCATCTGGAGAAACAGGATGATGAGCTTTGCTTCATTTTGTATCATACTCGTTTCTCTTCTGATGGTCGGCGTTTCCGTTCTTGTCACCATCAACCTCAACAGAATAATCAGCGGTATCGAGGATCAGTCGGAAGCGGCTGTTACCATCAAAGACGGTATCGACGAAAAATCACGCAATGCACTCAAGGATCAGATAGAAGGACTACCAAACGTTGCAAGCGTCACCTTCTATTCAAAGGACGAGGCTTGGGAGAACATGAAGAGCGATATGAGCGACGAGCAGCAGGATCTGTTCCGCTATGCCGATGAGAACCCCCTGCCCGATACCTTCCGCGTTACCGTAAAGGACATAAAGCTCATGAGCGATACCTCTATGCAGATAGAGACCTTCGACAACGTCGATTCGGTAAAGAGCCCGACGCAGTTCGCGGACGTTCTGGTGAGCATAAAGAATATCCTTTCGGTAATCATGACAGCCGTTATCTTCGCGCTGATCGTGGTTTGCCTTATCATAATCTCCAACACAACAAGAGCGAGCGTTTTTGCACGCCGCAAGGAGATAAACATCATGAAGTATGTCGGCGCTACCAACACCTTCATCCGCATACCCTTCTTCATCGAGGGTATGATCGTCGGCATCATCGCGGCAGCGGCAGCACTCCTGCTGACACAGTTCGCGTATGAAAGCGTATACAACATCTTTAAGAACGATATGAAGCTTTGGTCGGTGCTCGGCGTTGACAACCTTTATCCGTTCAAAAAGATGTTCCTTAAAGTGACCGTATCCTATCTGGTATCAGGCGCGTTCATCGGCGCGGTCGGTACTTCCATAAGCGCGGGCAAGCACCTTAAAGTCTGATACAGACAGCGTGAAAGCAGTCCGCCCGTAAAAAAGGCGGCGGGGTAAATAATTGAAGGTTTGATGAGAAACAGATAAAGCCAGACTTTCTCAACCTATCCGGAGATGAACATAAAAGTATGAGATCACAGATAAAGCGAAACGCTAAACAAATAATGGCTCTTGCGGTCGCTGCTATCATGGCGGCAGGAGTTGTGGGCGACGGAGGATATGCTATCCGCCGTACCGCTATACACGCTACCGCTACCGATTCCGATAAGACCGAATCCGCTATCGAAGAGCAGGAGCAGGATATCGCCGACCTTGAAAAGAAGCAGAAAGAGCTCGATCAGAAGATCAAGGACGCCGAGAACGGGATAACCACGGAAGAGGACAAGCAGAAGGCTATCAACGAACAGATCACTACCGTAGAAGCTACCCTGAAAAAACTCGCGGGTTCGATAACCGAGCTTGAAAATGATATCGGCGAGACTCAGCTTGCCATCGAAGCGAGCGAGACTGCTATCAGCACCACAAAGAACGAGATAGAATCGGGAGTATCGGATCTTAAAAAGCGCCTGCGCGTTATGTATATCGCAGGCAATGAAAGCTATTCGCAGATACTCTGCGGCGCTTCGGATTTCTATGATATGCTCATGAAGCTTGAGCTTATCCGCCGCGTTACCGAGCATGATAACGACCTTATCGACGGTCTTATGGATCTTAAAACTCAGTATGAGACAGAGGAAAAGAACCTTTCGGCTAACAAGAAAAAGCTTGAAGCCGACCTTAAAGACCTCGAAAGCAGACGCAAAAAGCAGACCGCACAGATGAAGAAGCTCAAGGGTCTGTACGGTGAAAGCACCCTCGCTATCGAGACCCTCGCACGGGACAAGGCAGCGTATGAGAACAACAAGGATCAGCTCAAAAAGGAGCAGGAAGAGTTTGAGAAGAACTTAGACGAGCTCATAAAGGAGCGCCAGCGCAAGGCTGCCGAAGAGGCTGAAAAGCGCAGGCAGGAAGAAGAACGTAAAAAGAAGGAAGAGGAACAGCGCCGCAAGCAGGAGGAAGAACGTAAGCGTAAGGAAGAGGAACAGAAGAATGAGCAGGAGGAGGAAAACTCCGACCAAGGCACTTCCGATGACAGCTCCGATGATAACAGCGGTTACGACGACGGCTCGGATAACGGCGGCAGCAGCGATAACGGAAGCTCCGACAACGGCGGCGGAAGCGATGAAAACACCGACAGCGGCAGCGATGACAGCAGCAGCAGCGATAACGGCTACGGCTACGAAGAGGGCTATGACCCCAACCTGCCCTACGGCTATGTGCCCAAGACACAGTTCACATGGCCTGTGCCGGGACATTATAACATCACCTGCGGCGTAGGTCCCCGCTGGGGCTCTTACCACAACGGCATAGATATCGCAACAGGCTCCATCAGGGGCGCTGACATAATAGCCTCTGCTTCCGGCACCGTTATACTCGTCAACAACACCTGCACCCACGACTACGGCAAGGATTACAGCTGCGGCTGCGGCTGGGGCTACGGCAACTACTGCATAATCGACCACGGCAACGGCTATTACACCCTTTACGGACACTCGGAGCACATATGCGTATACGAGGGTCAGGTGGTAAAGAAGGGCGACAAGCTGGGCACGGTAGGCTCAACGGGATTTTCCACGGGACCTCACCTGCACTTTGAGGTCAGAGATTCAAACAACAACACCCTTGACCCCGAGAACTTTGTATGATCTATCCGACAGAGCCGACCGATGATCGGCTCTGCTGTTGTGTTAAGAAACCGACATATCCCGACGGCATGATGTGCTATAATGGGTATGCGCGGCAGGTAAGCGCGGACATTCAAGCTTTAAAAGGAGCATTTCTTTGATGAGAGCATCTTCATACAAGAGAATACTTGCGGCTGTCACGCTGTGCGCGGTGACGGCGGCGGTCTGTGCGCCCGAGCAAGGCGCTGAGGACAAGCCGTCCATGAACGTCGTGCCCGCAGATATGACCGTGTCGGCGGACGAGACGGAGGAAACGGATAACTACTTCGACACCTACGCCGACAAGCTCGCAGAGATAGAACGCCGCCAGCAGGAGCTTGACAAGCAGCTCTCGGGCGACGACGAGGAGATGCTCGATGCAGCTGCCACACAGAAGATAATCTTAGAGGAGATAAATATCCTCAACGAAAAGCTTGCGGTGCTAAACGGATATATGTCTTCGATGGACATAAAGATCGCCACCGAACGCGATCAGGCGAACGCCCTGCGCGGGGAGATAGACTTCGGCGTTGAACAGTACAAAAAGCGTCTCAGGGCTATGTACATCGCGGGGGAGGTAGGCTACGCCGAGATAATATTCGGCGCGGGCGATTTCTTCGATATGCTGATGCGTACCGAACTAATGCAGAGAGTGACGGCAGGCGACGCAAAACGCTTAGATGAGCTTGTGGCGAAAAAGGCGGTATACGATGAGAAGATGAAGAAGATCGAGAGCGAGAAAAACGTCTACGACGATCAGGCGGCTGCGCTTGAGCGTGAAAAGAAGAATCTCGCCGATCTTTACGACTCAAACGGCGAGACCCGCCGCGCACTCCGCGAACACAAGGCTGAGCTGGAAGAATCGCAGCGCGTGTTTGAGAATGAGATCTACTCCTACGAGGGCATACTCAACGACCTGCTGCTCGGCACATATAACTCAGACGTTGACGAGGCAAAGCGCCTTGAGACCGAACCCGAAGCCAAGGCGATGATCGAATCATTGCAGAAAGCGGTAGAGGAAAGGAAAAGATCGGGGCAGGATATCCCCGAGACCGAATGCCAGTACACCTTCAAATGGCCCGTAAAGGATCACTATGAGATAACCTCGGGCGTAGGCGCACGCTGGGGAAGCTACCACACGGGGCTTGACATCGCGGGCGAGGGCGGCTGTCCGATAACTGCCGCCGAAGCGGGCGAGGTGGTCCGCACCAACAACAGCTGCACCCACAACTACGGAAAATACGGCAGCTGCGGCTGCGGCGGAGGTTACGGAAACTTCGTTATAATAGACCACGGCAACGGATTCCTGACGCTTTACGGTCACCTGACGCAGACGGAAGTAGAGGTGGGCGATAAGGTCAAAGAGGGGCAGGAGATAGGTCTGATGGGCTCGACGGGATATTCCACGGGCACACATCTCCACTATGAGCTCCGCTATCAGGGCTACGTCACCGATCCGTCGGTGTTCACAAAATACTAAGGTGTGTCAGGCTCGGTGCCGCCGCGCCATGATACAGACCGTAAGACTGCTGTACTTTATAGTGCGGCAGTCTTTTTTTATGCAGGTCACAGCAGCCGCGTTCAGGGTTAAAAAATGATATTTTTTATATGGAGGGTATTGCATTTTTCTCGCGGATATTGTATAATGTTAATATAGTGCTTTTTTATTGAGAAAGGGGGGCGAACTGCCGTGTCGAACGTACCTGTGCTTCTGATCGAGGAGATCGTCAGCATTCTTGTTCCCGCACTGATATTTCTGTTTCTGAATAAGAAGATATTTTTCTCGGACGAAAAACCGAAGGTAGATCTCGATAAACATGGCGAACCGCTTCCCCACCCTAAGCTCAGGCGCTTCCGCAGACTTGTTGCGCTGATGCTGCTGTCACCTATCGGGCTGTTTATCGTCGTGTTCGTCGTGATACTGCTGACCGAGCTGATACTTAATTCCTACTTCGTAGGCTCGGGACTTGATGAGTTCTCATTGAAGTCGCTGCTGAATCCCAGCATCTCCGCCGACGGCGGCTTTACCATCGACCCCTCTGAGGCAGGCACGAACGAGGCGCTTCTTATCACGCTGGTGCTTTTGTTTATTATCTCTATGCCGATGCTCGCGCTGTTCATACATATCTATTGCAAGGTCGTGCGCTGCTCGCACGGCATGGGCGTGTTTATCTATATGGCAGTGCTTTATATGTTCGTAGCTTCAACGATGGTATCCTTCCCTCTGAGAAGATACTCCCCTGTGGTATCCTGTCTGGCATCTACGGGCGCGTTCATCGTCATGCTGCTGATATTCTATCTGCCCGCTTCAAAAAAGATCGAGATGATGCGGCAGGACAAGAACACCCGTATGCTCTCGAACACCAATATGCTCCCGATCATAAACTTCATCCTGCTGACAGTTCTTCTGGGGCTGGAGTTCATGCTTGAGATAAACGATCACCTTGACTATACCCTTTACGCGGTGATCCTCGCATTCGCGGTGCTGCTCTACTGCTCTACACAGCTTTCCTACAACGTGCTGTTCCTGCACATTGAGGAACGTGTGCAGATAGAAACGCTCTCACGCGAAGCGATAGAAGCGGAGGAAGAGATCGTCCTCGCATTCGCGGAGATCACCGAGGCAAAGTCGGGTCAGACCGGCAAGCACGTTAAAAGAGTATCCGAGTACAGCCGCGTTATCGCAAAGGCTATGGGGCTGCCGCCCGAAAAGGTCGAGGAGATACGTCTGGCTTCGATGATGCACGATATCGGCAAGCTGCTGATACCGCCCGAGGTACTCGAAAAGATGGGCAGGCTGACCGAAGAAGAGTTCGCGATCATGAAGACCCACGTTACAATTGGTGAGAGTCTGCTGCACAACGCCCCCGGCGAGATAATGGAAACAGCGCGGCTCATTGCCCTCCAGCACCATGAATGGTGGAACGGCAAGGGCTACCTCGGCACCGTCGGCAAGGAGATCGACATAGCAGCGCGAATAACGGCAGTCGCCGACGTTTACGATGCGCTGACGAGCAAGCGTTCCTACAAGACCGCATGGACGAGCGAGCAGGCGTATAAGATAATAATGGAGGAAAGCGGCAGCCACTTCGACCCCGAAGTGACCCACGCATTCTCGACCCATTTCGGCGAGATCAAGCGCTTGCAGGCTAAGTATCAGGATAATGCCGAGTATTATCTTTAAAACAAGAATATTTTACACGCAAAAAACGGGAGCCGAAACTCCCGTTTTTTTATCTTTCGATATTGCGTATGTAATGGAAAAGATACTGCTGAGCCGCGCCCTCTGCGCCTTTTATGCAGTCGGGCAGACCGTTCGGATACCATTCGGCAAGCACCCGCTTTACCCACACGTCCTTCGGGAAGGCATCAAGCTTGTACATACCGAACAGCATGGCACAGTCGGCGACCTTGGGACCCACGCCCTTTATCTGCATGAGGGCGGCGCGGGCTTCGTCGGTGGGAAGCTTTGCTATGGCTGCAAGGTCGAGCCCGTTTTGCAGCCGCGATACGGCATCGGTGATGTACTTTGCCCTGAACCCCGCCCGCAGGAATCCCAGCGTTTCGGGAGTCTCGCCTGACAGCTGCTCCACTGTCGGGTAGCCGCCGTAATGCTCGCACAGGCGGGCGATTATCCCCTTTATGCGGGGGATATTGTTGTTCTGCGAGATGATAAACGAGCTCAGTGCCTCCCAGCTGTCCTGACGGAGTATGCGTATACCGCCCGCGAAAGCGCAGGCTTTTGCAAGTGTCTCGTCCTCGGAAAAGCGGCGCTTCAATTCGCCGTAGTCGGTGGAAAGGTCGAAGTAATCCGCCCACACTTCAAGGAACTGCTGCTCTGTCACCTTTTCCAGCAGGAAAACGCCCTTTTCACCCGCGGGGCGTATTGTCAGCGGGGTGTTGAGGCAAGCGCCCGTATACCCGCCGTCGGGGAGCCTCGTCCAGCGGAACGCCTGCCCGCAGTCGAGAGTCTCGTCAAGATCGAAGTCGGGCTGCTTTAAGAGTATCCCGCCGTTTTTAACTGTGTAGTCCAATTTTGTCTTCGCTTTCTGTAAGTATCGTCGTGGCTCAGCCCTGTCCGTAGTAGGCATTCGCACCGTGCTTGCGGAGGTAATGCTTATCCAGAAGCTCCTGCTGCATGAATGGGGTATCAGGGGCGATCAGATATGTGCGAAGGTCCATACAGGCGACCTCTTCTAGCACAACGGAATTGTGCACCGCTTCCATGCAGTCCTTTCCCCATGTAAAGGGACCGTGGCTGTGTACCAGCACGGCGGGTATCGTCATCGGGTCAACGCCCATGTTGTTGAATGTCTCGATGATAACGCTGCCCGTTTCCTTTTCATATTCGCCCGCGATCTCTTCGGGGGTCATCCTGCGGGTGCAGGGTATCTCTCCGTAGAAATAATCGCCCTGCGTAGTACCGAGCGGCGCAACGCCCCGCCCTGCCTGAGCAAAGCTCGCGGCATAGGTGCTGTGGGTGTGTACGATACCGCCGATCTGCGGGAAAGCCTTGTACAGCTCCAGATGTGTCGGGGTATCGCTGGAAGGTCTGTAATCGCCCTCTACCACATTCCCGTCAAGGTCAAGGACTACCATATCCTCCGCCTTCATGCCGTCATACTCAACGCCCGAGGGCTTTATGACAACAAGCCCCGACTCACGGTCGATCTCGGAAGCGTTGCCCCAGGTGAATTTCACCAGACCGTACTTCGGCAGCAAGAGATTTGCCTGCAAAACCTTTTCTTTTAACTGTTCCAGCATAACTGTTCCTCCAATTAAGATATTATTTGCTATAATAAATCTCGGGGATAATCAGTTAGTCGAATGTTGTTCCGCTTATCGCCGTGGTAAAGCCGTTGAGCTGTTCCTCGGTCAGGCAGGTGATCCTGAATTTTATGTAATCGCCGCTGTCGTAGGATATATAGATGGTGCCGTAATAGAACTCTCCGTTGGGGCTTGTAAGGCGCTCGGTTATGAGCTGTCCCTGCCGCCCGCCGAAGTCCAGCACCTGAGTGTCGATGACTTCATACTTGTCCTCGCTCTCGCCTGCGTTGCGGTAATCTCTGTCCCACGCCGCCTTTGTGAAGTCGTCAAGGGTGCTGTCTGAGCTGTATTCCATTATCGTCAGAACGCAGTCATCAACGTTCTCGGTCTCCATAAGCGGTCTGAAGAGCGATGCACTGTCCTCAAAATCAGGCATGAGCTCTGCGCTGTATTCCTGCCACTTCAGTACACCCGGCAGCGGAACTGTCATGCCGAATTCCTTGTTGTAGTAGCTGTCACCCTCGCCCTCGGCGGGAGTATCGTCCTCTTCCCCGCCCTCGGTATCGGAGCTTTCTTCATCGGCAATGCTTTCCTCGGCGGCTTCGGAGTCTTCCGAAAGTTCACCCGTGATCTCGGAATCGGTGGTTTCCTGAACGTCAGTCTCCTCAACAGGGTCGGTCTGCTGAGCCTGCTCATCGTTGCCGTCCTCCTCATCGGGCGCGGTCTCTTCGGGAGCAGTAGTCTCCAGCAGGTTAGCGCCGTCCTTTTCGGGCTCAACGTCCTCAAGGCTGCCGCAGCCCGTGACCGCGAGCATCGAAACGGCTATGACCGCAGCTACCAAAATATTTCTCTTTTTCATGTTGTCTTTCTCCTTCCTTTATCAAAAAGTAAAATGCTTTTCGCTATTATCTGTATCACTGTCCGCAGTCTCGGGCGGAGCTTGCTCCCTGAGTCCTGCGCCGTCTTTCAGCGTAAAGCTGTCAAGTATCCGCATGGATATCGAATCCGTCACCTTATCGGGGTCGTTGCGGTTGTTCAGGAACTGTGCCCTTACCTCATAGCAGCCGCCGTTCACATCGGGGTAGTAATCGCAGACTGTCGTAAAGGTAAGCTCGGGGTTTATCCCCGAAGGCGGATACACATCCGTGCAGGTCATCCTGACCCCGCGCGTGCCGTCGGGTGAGTATATCTCGCGGAAATTCTCCACCTTCCGCTCGGGCACCTCGCCCGCGTTGTTTATCTCGGGCAGCTGACGGCGTATGCTTGTCACAAGATCGTCAAAGCTGCATTCTTGCTCGGGCGTGATATAGGATATGTCCGCCCAGACGAATGCGTTCTTTGTCTCAACTATCCGCAGAAAGCTGTGATAGGAAAAGCCTTCAAGCTCTAAGTCTGCGATGTTCTCATAGCCGTAGCAGCCGATGGGGATCGTGACGATAAAGGGACGGCTCTCATCGTAATAGGGTATCTCGCCGTCGTATATCTCGTCCTGCGGCTCGGGTATGACAAGCCCGCTTATGTCCTGACCCAGTGCGATGCGCCGGGCGTACTCGTCTACCAGCAGATAAACGCCCTCGCTGTCGATAGGTGCCGAGACCTCGTGTGCGTCGGTATCGGCGGTGCATGGGATATATTCAAACCCCTCAGCCTTTTCGTTCCAGTGCAGTATGCGGAAGTTCTCGGGCGGCGTTCCCCTCAGCATATCGGGGTCGTAGGTAAATGATATGACAGCCGTGTGCATATCCGAGCACCCGAACCTCAGCGGGCAGCCGTAAAGCCCCGCCTCTTCGGTGAAGCGTCTGTCGTCACCCTCCGCGCCGTAGATGTCGGTGAGCGTTCCCTCGCCGAATACACCGTGTACGGCAGCACTGCTGACGGCAGGCTTTTTGCTTTTGGAAAGGTCTGTCACCACATGGTCGGGCTGAGCGGTCTTTTCAGGCAGCGACGATGAGTCTGCCTGTGCGGCGGAAGAGAGCGTGGGCTTTGTATCTGCCTCGGAAACGCTCTGCTCCTTTTTGCCGCAGCCGCAAAGCAGGCAGGCAAAGGCTGCCGCCGCCGCGATCGCTTTGTTTATGTTATACATTTATCTCCGCTACATCATCGGATACGCCGTTTGCATCGAGCACGGGCTTTACGCAGTCAGCGATGAACTCATCTACCTGCTGCGGGCATCTTCCGATGAAGTTCTCGGGCTTCATGATAGCGTCCATCTTCTCCTTTGTCATACCGAACATGGGCTCGGCGAGGATAAGGTCGCAGAGGTCGTTGTCAAGGCCGTCCTGCTTTACATGAGCGCCCGCGATCATAGAAAGCTGTCTTATCTTCTCATGCAGCTCCTGACGGTTGCCGCCGTTCTCAACAGCGTCCATCATGATATTTTCGGTAGCCATAAAGGGAAGCTCTGCCATAACTCTTCTTCTGATGATCTTTTCATATACAACAAGACCGTTCTCGGGGTCGGTGACGTTCAGCATGATGTTGAGTATAGCGTCAACGCCGAGGAATGCCTCAGCCACGGAGATACGCTTGTTTGCGGAGTCGTCAAGGGTCCTCTCAAACCACTGTGTGCCTGCGGTGAACGCGGGGTTGAGAACATCTACCATAACGTATCTTGCCAGCGAGCAGATACGCTCGTCGCGCATGGGGTTGCGCTTGTATGCCATAGCGGATGAGCCGATCTGGTTCTTCTCGAAGGGCTCTTCGATCTCCTTGAAGGACTGGAGAAGTCTGATATCGTTGCCGAACTTCATAGTGCTCTGGGCGATAGCGGCAAGTGCCTGACATACAGCAAAGTCCACCTTGCGGGAGTATGTCTGACCCGAAACGGGAACTACTGCGTCAAAGCCCATCTCCTCGGCGATAAGCTTTTCGAGCTGCTTTACCTTGTCGGTGTCGCCGTGGAACAGCTCCATAAAGCTTGCCTGTGTGCCCGTTGTGCCCTTAGAGCCCAGCAGCTTGAGCCTTCCGAGCTGGAAGTCCAAGTCTTCGAGGTCCATCAGCAGCTCGTTGCACCAGAGTGTAGCTCTCTTGCCGACGGTGGTGAGCTGTGCGGGCTGTAAGTGGGTGTATGCAAGGCAGGGCATAGCCTTGTACTTGTCTGCGAAAATGCTCAGCTGTGAGATGACCTTTACGAGCTTTCTCTTTACCACCTGCATAGCGTCGCGCATGATGATGACATCGGTGTTGTCGCCGACATAGCAGGAGGTAGCGCCCAGGTGGATTATCTTTGCGGCACCGGGGCAGGCATCGCCGTAGGTGTGTACATGAGCCATAACGTCATGGCGGAACTTCTTCTCATACTCCGCCGCCTTTTCATAGTCAACGTCCTCGATATGAGCTTCAAGCTCTGCCACCTGATCGGCGGTAACGGGAAGACCGAGCTTCATTTCTGCTCTTGCAAGTGCCACCCAGAGCCTTCTCCATGTGGTGAACTTCTTGTCGGCAGAGAATATGTACTGCATTTCCTTGCTTGCGTATCTTGTGCAAAAAGGGCTTTCATAGCTGTTAGTCATGTTTTTTCTTCCTTCCTTTACATCATACAGCGGCTTTTTCGCCGCGGACTTACCTTAATATTATATCATAGCAAGTGACAAAAAGCAATACTATTTATTGTTAAACCGATGAAAAGTGTGTGTCCGAGGCTTTGTAATAAACATAAGCTTGCCGCTTTACTGCTAAAAATTGTTGAAATGTGCTATTTACAAAAAATAGACACTGTGGTATAATATAAGGTAAATGCTCGGGCGATGCCGACAAAGTTCGGTCACGCCTTTATTCCTGAGGAGGATAAAACAATGAGAGAATTTTCAAAATCACACAAGCTTGACAATGTTTGTTATGATATACGCGGACCCGTTATGGACGCCGCAAACGAGATGGAAGCCAACGGCGAAAGGATACTGAAGCTGAACATCGGCAACCCCGCCCCCTTCGGTTTCCGCGCTCCCAAAGAGATCATCGAGACCGTGACCGCAGCGCTCCCCATCGCCGAGGGTTACAGCGATTCCCACGGCATAGTCGCTGCGCGTGAGGCTATAATAAAGTACGACGAATACCGCGGCATATACGGTGTCACCGAAAAGGATGTCTACACGGGAAACGGCGCTTCCGAGCTTATAACCATGTCTATGCAGGGACTGCTCGATTCGGGCGATGAGGTGCTGGTGCCCGCCCCCGACTATCCCCTCTGGACGGCTTCGGTAACGCTCGCGGGCGGCACAGCGGTGCATTACCTCTGCGATGAAAAAGCCGACTGGAACCCCGATATCGAGGACATACGTTCAAAGATAACCCCGAAAACCAAGGCTATCGTTATAATAAACCCCAACAACCCCACGGGTGCCGTGTACTCTAAAGATCTGCTGACCGAGATAGTGAAGGTAGCGCGTGAGAACGGGCTCATCATATTCTCTGACGAGATATACGACAGGCTCCTTATGGACGATGCCGAGCATCATTCGATCGCCGCCATCGCGGGGGACGACACCTTCTGCGTCACCTTCGGCGGACTTTCAAAATCACATATGACGGCGGGCTTCCGCTGCGGCTGGATATCCCTTTCGGGCAACAAGGCTATGGCAAAGGGCTATATCGAGGGTCTTAATATGCTCTCCTCAATGCGCCTTTGCTCAAACGTCCCCGCACAGCACATGATACCCATAGCCCTCGACCCGAAGAATTTCGGCAAAAAGGACAGTCTGCTGCTGCCGGGCGGACGCATCTACGAGCAGCGTGAGTATATCTACAACGCGCTCAACGCCATAGACGGTGTCTCGGCGGTAAAGCCGAAGGCGGCGTTCTACATATTCCCGAAGCTCGATATCAAAAAGTTCGGCATAACCGATGATGAACAGTTCGTGCTGGATTTCCTGCATGACAAGAAGATACTTCTCGTAGCGGGCGGCGGCTTCCACTGGGAGCAGCCCGACCACTTCCGTATCGTATACCTGCCCGAGCTCAGCGTGCTCAAGGCTTCGATGGCAGGACTGGAGGATTTCTTAAAGACCTACAAACAGTGAGGTGACCGATGAACAACCCATCACCCGAGACACTCAAAAAAATACGCCTGTGCGCCGCGGAGGAATTTGCCAAAAAGGGCTTTCGCGGTGCTTCGCTGCGGAATATCGTCAAGAGCGTGGGCGTGACCACGGGTGCGTTTTACGGCTATTATGAGAGCAAGGAACAGCTTTTCGGAGCACTTGTCGGCGACCACGCAGACCGCCTTACGGAGATATTCGTGAACGGTCAGAAAAGCCTGCTTGAAAAAATCTCACGCGGGGACAAGGCGGGGTTCATGGAGATAAATTCAGCACGCCTTACCGCCATGACCGAGCTTTCCTGCAACGAGCGCGGGCTGACAAAGCTCCTGCTCATTTCTGCCGACGGCACCCCCTATGAGGGATTTGTACACCGTATCGCCGAGGCGGAGACACAGGCGACCTGCCGTCTGCGTGCGGATATGCGTTCGGGCAACAGCACACAGCTCGACCCGTATTTTGAGCATATCATCATAAGCGGTATGCTCTCTTCCATGTTCGAGCCTGTGATACACGGCGCTTCAAAAGACCGCTGCATAAGGCTTGCTGAAGAGCTCGCGGAGTTTTACGGGGGCGGGCTATGCTCGCTGATGTTCCCGTGAGCCGCGCGGAAAAGCCGAAGCGCCAGCTTCGGTGGATGAAGCTTGACAACGCCGCGAAGATATACCCCGCCGCACGCCGCCGAAACTGGAACAATGTCTTCCGCCTTTCGGTGACGCTTAAAGAAGACGTGGACCCCGAGGTCCTCCAGCAGGCGCTCGACCGCGTTATAATAAGATTCCCGTCGATAGCGGTGCGGCTTCGCCATTCTACATTCTGGTACTACCTTGAGGAGATACCCCGTGCCCCGCGCGTGATGAAGGAGTTCAGCTATCCGCTGACCCACTTCCCCTTTGATGATATACTCACCTGTGCTTTCCGCGTGCTTTATTACCGCGGACGCATAGCCGTTGAGTTCTTCCACGCCATCGCCGACGGAAACGGCGGTATGATATTCTTAAAGACCCTTGCCGCCGAGTATCTGCGGCTGAAACACGGCGCGGATATCCCCTGCACCGATGGCGTTCTGGATATATCAGAGCCCGCGCGTGAGGAGGAGCTGAGGGACGATTTCCCGCGCTATTCGGGCAGGGTATCCGCGGGCAGGAGAGAGGCTACGGCATACCAGCTAAAAGGCACGCCCGAGCCCGACGGATACCGCAACATAATCATCGGCGAGCTTGACGCACGCGCCGTTGTTGACAAGGCGCACGAGTATGGCGTTACCATAACGGAGCTTATGGCTGGGGTCATGATAAAGGCTTTCCTCGACTTGCAGGAAAAGCGGGTGCCGCCGAAAAAACGCCGCCCCGCAAAGGTGCTTATCCCCGTGAATCTGCGGCGTATGTTCCCGAGCGAGACACTCAGGAACTTTGTGCTTTATGTCACCCCCGGAATAGACCCCGCCCTCGGCGATTACAGCTTTGAAGAGATACTCTCTGAGCTTCACAGCACGATGCAGCTGGAGCTTTCGCCAAAGCGCATGGCGGCACGGATCCGCGCGAACGTTAAGATGGAGCAGATGCTCCCGCTGAAGCTGCTGCCGCTTTTTGTAAAGAACATCGGCATGAAGATGGTCTATGACATGACGGGCGAGAAGAAGTCCTGCATCACCATGTCGAACCTCGGCGTGATCCGTGTGCCCGCCGAGATGTCGCCCTTTATCGAACGCTTCGGCTTTACTCTCGGCGTTCAGAGGACTTCGCCGAACAACTGTACAGTCATAAGCTACGGCGGAAAGCTGTACGTCACCATGATACGCTCGATAGAAGAGCCCGTGCTGGAACGCAGGTTTTATACCACGCTGCGAAAGCTGGGGCTTGCGGTAAAGGTCGAGAGCAACGGGAGGTAGAAAGAATTGTACTGTATAAAATGCGGAGTTGAGCTTGCAGACAGCGAAAAGAAATGTCCGCTGTGCTTCACCACCGTCTATCACCCCGAGCTGACGCAGCCCGAGGGCGAGCCGCTTTATCCCGATAACCCGCCGATAAAGCGTCAGACGGTGACACGCGCGGGCGCTCTGTTCGTCATAACCGCCTTCTTCCTGCTCGGCGCACTGCTCCCGATGATATGCGACCTCAGCCTGAACGGCGGGATAAGCTGGTCGGGGATAGTCGCGGCGGCGGTGGTGCTGCTGTATGTTCTTACGGTGCTGCCGATATGGTTCCGCCACCCGAATGCGGTCGTATTCCTGCCCTGCGACCACGCAGCCTGTGCGCTGTTCTTATTGTACATATGCCTGTTCACCGACGGAAAGTGGTTTTTAAGCTTTGCGCTGCCGACAGTCGGCGGCTCTGCGCTGATAACCACGGCTGCGGTCACGCTATGCAAGTACGTCGGGCGGGGCTACCTTTACATATTCGGCGGTATGTTCATGCTCACGGGAGGACATATCATGCTCATAGAATTCCTTATCAATCTGACTTTCGGTGTGAACGACAGGCTTATATGGTCTTTCTATCCGTTTGCAGCCTGCTTTATGATAGGTCTGCTGCTTATAATTATAGCAGTCTCACCGAAGCTGCGGCGTTCACTTCAAAAGAGATTCTTTGTATGACGCGATAAGAACTGTTGCTTTTGGACAACAGTTCTTTTTTGTTTACCGTTTTCACATAAATATCATACAGAAGGGATTGAAATCGTTTTAGTTTTGTGATATACTGAATTATGTAAATATTTTTATCAAAAGGAGGTGCTGATATGGGATTCGGGATCATAATGTTTCTCGCGGCAGTTTCGCTCGCGATAATACTCGCGAATGAATGCGGCAAGAACAAACGGATGAAGAAGTTCTATGACTACCTTTACTTCCGCAACAGGATAAGCAAGCATGAACATGACAGCGTCATAAGCGGCATAGGCTCGCCCTATGATCCCCCGCCGATGCAGCAACAGCCGTTCATGCCGCCGCCGCAGAACATACCTCAGCCCGACACCGCACCTGCCGCTGCCGTAACGGAAAACACGGCGGCTCAGAAGCCCGCTCCCGCAGCGGCTGCCGATATAGCGAAGGATACGGCTGTCATTCCCGAACAGCCTGCTGCCATGCCGCAGCCTCAGCCTATCCCTCAGCCTGCGCCCATGCCTCAGCCGATGCCCATGCCTCAGCCTGCACCTATGCCTCAGCAGATGCAGGGCGTGCCGAACATCCCGCAGCAGAGCTTCGGGCAGCAGCCGCTCCCGCCCCGTCCGCAGTACAATATGCCGACGAACTTCCCGCCCCGCCCCGAGCCTCGGTTCAAGGAGGCAAAGCCTGTCAATACGGCGGCGGTCATGCTGTTCATCGGCGTGGCGTTCGTTATACTCTCGGGCGTTATATTCTCAACAGCTCAGTGGCATACCATGAGCGACCTGCAAAGAGTCGGCATGGTGGGGCTCGCGTCGGCGTTCTTCTTCGGCGTAAGCGCCTTTGCACATAAAAAGCTAAAGCTTATCAGCACGGGTCTTGCGTTCTATATGCTCGGCGGCGTGTTCACGGGACTCAGCTTCCTGAGCCTCGGTTACTTTGAGCTTATGGGCGAATGGTTCAGCACATCGGGCGATGGAAAAGCCGCCCTCTATGCAGTCTTCTCGCTGATAGTTACCGCATTCTTTGCGGGCGCTTCCCGCATATACAAAAAGACCGCCTTCACGCATATGTCGCTCTACGGCGGGGCGGTGAGCCTTTCTCTCATCGCTTTCCAGATAGCCGACACCCCCGAAACATGGTCGCTGATGCTGAACTTCGTGGCGGCGCTGCTCATTTATATCACCTACCGCGGCGCAAAGCTGATGGGCGAACAGAACGACCCCATCTTCCGCAGGTTCGCGATCGTTATATCGGCAGTTTATGCCCTGACCGCAGTACCTTCTCTGCTGGATAACCTCGCAGACGGCTGGACTGTCCCGCAGCTGATGACCGTAGGGCTATGGGCGGCGGAGCTTATCTTCTATGCCGTAAAGCTCGACCATCCCGTGATACGCGGCTTTGCGCCCTTTGTCCTGCTGATGCTCATTGCCGAAGCAGCGGCAGCTATCGACCTCGGCGATGTTGAAGAAGCTCATGCCTTAAAGTGCGTGATCGCCGCTATCGTAATGCTCGTGGCATTCACGGCATTCAGGATGGTGCGTAAGCTGGCTTCGGGCTTTTCCGACAGCGCCTTCATCGGCGGAATATTTATCACAGCACTCGTCTGCACTGCCGATTCCACCGCGATGGCAACGGTCATATTCCTCATGAGCTTTGCCGCGATGGCGGCTATGTCTCACGGTCTGGGCGGTGTTCCCGAGACCGAACAGAAAGTGTTCAGGGCACTCTCCGCCGTTCCCGCACTGATAACCGCGGGGCTTGCGGCTATGTTCCTTTATGATAACCTACTGCCCGAACTCTTTGATACGGGCAGATTTGAGAGCATCGAGGAGCACCCGTTCAGGTATCCCTCGCCCCTCAAAGCGTTCACCTATTCGGCGCTGTTGCTGCTGACGGCGTTCTTCTACCGCTTCTCGGGAAGGATAGGCTTGAAGCTCCGCACTGCCGTATCCGACCTGCTCCTGACGGCAGCAGCAGTCATAGCGGCGTTCAGCTGCTACCCCTACAAGGGCTACATCGGCGGGCCGAGCGGATACGCGGCGGCAGCTGCCCTGCTGACGGCACTCCTCATATCGGCATACGTCTTTGAGCACAAGCCAAAGCTCCATGCAGTCACCTACATAATGCGGCGCGCTTACCCCGTTGCCGTGATGTACCTTGCCTATACCATATCGGTGCTGAGCGAGGAGATATATTTCAGGACCTGCGCTGCCGACGCGGACAGCCGCCTGATACTGCGCTCCGCGTTCTTCATGGTGATGTCGGCGGGCGTTATGGTGGGATTTTTGAATATCCGCAAGATACGCACCGTGTTCGCGGACTTCGCCCTCCCGATACTCATCGGCATACAGTGCGCCGAGCTTTCCGACGCTTCGTCGGAAATGTCTCTTATGACTGCGGCTGTTGCAGCATGGTCGGCACTTTCCGTTCTGATGCTTTACGAGGGTCTTGAGCGCAGCGAAAGCGGACACCTTGTTGTGATACGCGCATTCTCACCGCTGATGATGTTCGCGGCTAAAGAGGATCTGCATTCGATATTGTTCGCATATGCGAAGATCGACGGACACTGGGCGACCGCTTTGATATCTGCGGCAATGCTGGCGGCAGCGGCGGTATTCGCCATGCTGACCCGCAGGGCGCGTGCGGGCGGCGAGCTCAGAAAGCCCGACCTCAGGCTCTTCGCGCAGCACCAGTATATCTGGGCGGCTGCGGCAGGCTTCATGCTGCTTACATCTTCTGAAGACATGACCCACACGGGCAGCACCCACATCGTTTTGATAGTTGTCCTCTGCATCGCTCTGGCGCTCTACCTGCTAAGCGAGAGCTTCAGGAACGATCTTCCCGCGGCTTTCCCGCTTATAGTTGTCTACCCCGCCGCCTTCAGGCTGGCAGTTTTGCCCACAGCGGAGCATGACAGCATCGTGATGTGCCGATACATCATCGGCGTGACGGTGTTTACCGTATACATAATCCTTTCGAGGATCTTCCACAAGCGCGGCTTTATCGAAAAAAAGCGAAACGAGCTGTTCCGCATCGACCTGCCTGCGATGGCTTCGGTCATCGGCATTATCATGGTCATAACCGAACACTCGGCGATGATAGCGGAAAAGACCGCATGGTTCACGGCGCTTATCATGGGCAGCGTTTTCACGCTGAACCTTATGCGCGAAAACACCACGGAAAAGCAGAACAAGACATTTGTCACGATATCCTCGGCGTTTATCTGTATGCTGATATGGGTGCAGCCGTTCGGCAAGATAGAGAACGTATTTATCCTCTGGAAGCTGAACATACTGGCGATAGTTCTGTTCGGCATCATCTACCGCTCCATCTGGAAGAACGGGAACGAAACGATAAAGAACGTGACCTTCGGCGTGTTCGTGACTGCCTTTGCGGCACTTCTCACCGACGCACTCGTACATCAGTCGCTTGCCAACACGATCACGGTGCTTTCGGTAACGCTCACGATAATGCTTATATCCTTTGCGGTCAAGAGCGGACGCTGGTTCGTGATATCGGCGGCATCATTCCTCGGACTTACGCTGTACATCACCCGCGACTTCCTTGCGGCGGTGCAGTGGTGGGTATACCTGCTTGCGGCGGGAATACTGCTCATCGTGATAGCTTCGGCGAACGAATACCTGAAGAGCCACGGCGAAACGCTGAAAACCAAAATGATGAAAGCCAAAGACCACTGGAAAAACTAACGGCAAAAACGGGGGAGCATTTCCCCCGTTTTTATATTTGTTTGGCGCGGCGGCAGCTGAGAACGTATTCATAAAAAACACTTGAAATGCAGGGCGGAGTGTGGTATAATAAAACTAATTATGATTGAAAGGAAAAGTGTGGCAATGAGTATAAGAGTTGGAATGGTGTCGCTCGGATGTCCGAAGAATCAGGTCGATGCCGAAAAAATGATGTTCAAACTGCGTGATTTCGGATTTGAGCTTATCGAGGACGCCGCTCTCGCAGATGTTGCGGTCATAAATACCTGCGGATTTATCCAGTCCGCAAAGGAAGAGGCTATCGAGACTATACTTGAATTCCTCGAGCTGAAAAAGGAAGGACGCATCAAGGGCGTTATCTGCACGGGCTGCCTTGCAGAGCGCTACCGCGAACAGGTGCTCGAACAGCTCCCCGGGCTTGACGCTGTCGTATCGCTCGGCAAGAACGATGAGATCGCCGAGATAATCGAAGATATTGTCCGCGGCAAGGAGAAGGGCTTTATCTGCGGCGATAAGCTTGACTTGCAGATGAACGGCGGACGTATCATTTCTACTCAGCCTTTTTACGCTTACCTCAAGATAGCAGAGGGCTGCTCAAACTGCTGCACCTACTGCGCTATCCCCGCGATACGCGGCAGGTTCCGCTCCCGCCCGATGGAGGATATCCTTGACGAAGCCCGCGACCTTGCGAGCAAGGGTGTGACAGAGCTTGTGGTGGTCGCACAGGATACCACCCGCTACGGCGAGGATCTATTCGGCGAGAGCAGGCTCGCACAGCTCCTGACCGAGCTTTGCAGGATAGACGGGTTCAAATGGATACGCACCCTTTACAGCTATCCCGAGCGCATAACAGACGAGCTTATCGACACCATCGCGCGGGAGGAAAAGCTCGTGAAGTACCTCGATATACCGATACAGCACTGCAACGGAGAGGTGCTGCGCCGCATGAACCGCCACGGCGACCGCGAGACCCTTACCGAGCTTATGACAAAGATACGCCGGCGCATACCGAGCGTGACGCTGCGTACCACGCTCATAACAGGCTTCCCCGGCGAGACCGCCGAGCAGTTTGAAGAGCTCGCGGAGTTCGTCAATGAGATAAAGTTCGACCGCCTCGGCTGCTTTGCATACTCCCCCGAAGAGGACACCCCCGCCGCGGAGTTCCCCGATCAGATACCCGAGGAGGAAAAGCAAAGACGCGCCGACATCATCATGGAACAGCAGATGTTCATAAATGATGAGCTGAATCAGAAAAAGCTCGGCAGCGAGGTCGAGATCGTCGTTGAGGGCTTTGACCGTTACGCGGAGTGCTGCTTCGGCAGAAGTGCCGCCGACGCGCCCGAGATAGACGGAAAGATATTCTTCACCACCCCCCGCAAGCTGACAGCGGGCGACTACGTTAAGGTGAAGATCAACGACCTGCTTGACTGCGACCTGCTTGGCGAGGTCATAGAATAAAATCACATAACAAAGGAGTAAGATACATGAATCTACCGAACAAACTTACCGTTTTAAGAGTGATACTTGTGCCGTTTTTTGTAGCGGCGCTGATGATAGAATTCCCGGGCCATGTGTGGCTGGCGCTGGTGATCTTTGCCGCGGCTTCCATCACCGACCTGCTAGACGGCAAGATAGCAAGGGCACAGAACTTAGTTACCAACTTCGGAAAGTTCCTCGACCCGCTTGCGGATAAGATGCTCGTTATGTCGGCACTCGTCTGCTTTACCGCACTCGGCTGGTGCGATCCCGCGGCGGTGGTCATAATACTCGCCCGTGAGTTCATGGTGTCGGGACTGCGTCTTGTCACCGCAAACGAAGGCATCGTGGTCGCCGCAGGCATCTGGGGCAAGCTCAAGACCGCATTCACGATGGTGGCGCTCGTTATAATCATGCTTTTTGAAGCCGTAGGCGGAAAGACCCCGGGTCTGTTCGCTGTAAACGAAGTGTTCATCTGGCTGGCTGCCGTGCTCACCATAATCTCGGGCGGCATATATCTTAAAGAATACTGGAGCTATATAGACCCGACAGAGTAAGGCACAGCACCGCCCTGATGTATACGGATAATTTCAGATACACACAATCAATGAAAGAAGGAACTTCCAATGCAGATTTTCAATTCACTGACAAGAAAAAAAGAAGAGATAGCTACACACGAGAGCGGCAAGCTTTCGATGTATACCTGCGGACCTACCGTTTATCACTTCGCACACATCGGCAACCTGCGTACTTATATCATGGAGGACGTTCTTGAAAAGGCTCTGAGATATGAGGGGCTTGATGTTAAGAGAGTCATGAATATCACCGACGTCGGACACCTTACCTCCGACGGTGATACGGGCGATGACAAGATGCTCAAGGGCGCAAAGCGCGAGCACAAGACCGTTATGGAGATCGCGAAGTTCTATACCGACGCTTTCTTTGCCGACTGCGAAAAGCTCAACATAAAGCGCCCCGAGGTCGTTGAGCCCGCCACCAACAATATCGCGGAGTTCATCAAGGCGGTCGAAAAGCTCATGGAGACAGGCTATGCTTACGAAGCGGGCGGCAACATCTACTTCGATACTTCAAAGCTAGGTAAGTATTACGTTTTCGGCGATGTTTCTGAGGACGACCTTGAAGTAGGCGTACGCGACGGCGTTGAGGCTGACAGCAACAAGCGCAACAAGGCTGACTTCGTGCTCTGGTTCACAAAATCAAAGTTCGACGATCAGGAGCTTAAATGGGATTCCCCCTGGGGCATCGGATACCCCGGCTGGCATATCGAGTGCAGCTGCATCGCCATGAAGCACTGCGGCGAATACCTCGACCTGCACTGCGGCGGCATCGACAATCAGTTCCCCCACCACACCAATGAGATCGCACAGTCCGAAGCGCTTATCGGCCATCAGTGGTGCCCCAGCTGGTTCCATGTACACCACCTCAACACCTCGGGCGGCAAGATGAGCAAATCAAAGGGCGAGTTCCTGACCGTTTCGCTGCTTGAGGAAAAGGGCTACGACCCGCTGGTATACCGCTTCTTCTGCCTGCAATCCCATTACCGCAAGACCCTCACCTTCGACTGGGAGAACCTTAACAACGCAAATGGCGCTTATGAAAAGCTGGTGGCACGAATCGCCGCCGTTTACAGCGAGCAGCCCTCAGAAGGCAGCGCTCAGAAGGCTGAGGAACTGAAAAAGGCTTTCACCGAAGCCATATGCAACGACCTCAACACCGCGCAGGCAGTCACCGTTCTTTACGACCTGCTGAAGGCGGATATCTCTAAGGATCAGAAGCTTGATCTTATAAAGAGCTTTGACAGCGTTCTGGGGCTTGACCTTATCGGTCACGCAGAGGCTCAGCTCAAGGCACAGCAGGACGCAGAGAGCGATGTCCCCGCCGAGGTGGCAGAGCTTGTTGAAAAGCGCCGCGAGGCAAGAAAGGCAAAGGACTTCGCGCTGGCAGACGAGCTTCGTGATAAGATATCAGAGCTTGGCTGGGAGGTCAAGGAGACAAGAGAAGGAACAAAGGTGTATAAAAAGTAATGGCAGATAAAAACAAGCCTTATGTAGATAAGCTCAACAACTCGACCATGGGCGTGCCGCACGCGCGGCGAAAGATGATGGCGTACTTTCAGTTCTCCATGATCGCCGTGGTGTTCGTCGTGGTGTTCTCGGTGATATACTTCATCTCAATGAAAAAGGACGAAAAGAACAAGATAGACTACTCCACCGCCGAGCTGATACAGTACGACCTCCCCGCAGATGATACCCCCGTCGCGGTGTATGAGACAAGCGAGGGCACATTCAAGGCGGTGCTGTTCCCCGAGCAGACCCCCGAGTATTACGACTACTTTACGAACCTTGTTTCGACAGGGTATTATGACGGCAGCAAGGTATTTGCCGTGCAGGACGGCGTTTACTTCATGGGCGGAGCCAAGACATCTGACGGCACCGACAACGATGACACCGACAAGACCGAGCTTGCCGCAGAGAAGTCAAAGGATCTCTGGCCGTTCTACGGCGCTATCGCAGCCTACGGCAACCGCCAGTCGCTGCTCAATTCGCAGATAAAGGCGGGCAGCAGATGCCTTTTCATCGGCAGTATTGATTTCGATGAAAAGACGATAGCCGAGATGAACGAGGCGAGCGACAACAAGCAGCTCAACGGCGCATTCGCAGAAAAGGGCGGCGTGCCGAACTTCTCTCAGCAGTACACGATATTCGCACAGGTATACGACGGCTTTGACGCTTACGAAAAACTGATATCCTCGGAAGTGGTAAAGCCTTCGGAATCAGACGGCAGCGGCGACAGCGACCTTCGCCCCAAGAACGCCGTCACCTTTGAAAGAGTATACCTTTCGACATACGGCGAGAACAAAAACGACGATTTCTTCACGCTCGGCAGCAGCGAAAAGTGATAATTTGCCGAAAATAAAACATATATCCGCCGCAGGGGTTGACTTTGCGGCGGTTTTTTGCTATACTATAATTTGGTTTGTTGTATTCTCGCACATATACATTTACGGCAGGCTCCGCCGCTCCACGACCACGGTGCAGCGCGCGGTATCACTTCAAGGATACCTATGAAAGGAAAAATAAAGATATGAAAAAAGGACTTATGAAGAGAGCGGCAGCCGCACTTTGCGCGGCGGTTCTTGCAGCCTCCATGCTGGCGGGCTGCTCGCAGACAGATTACTCAATGACCGTTTCGGGCGAAAAGATCAATGCGGGCGTATACATAAACTTCCTGCTCACCGAAATGACCAACCAGATGTACACCCTTTACTACGCACAGAAGATATCCGATCCCTCTGAGGCTCTTACCCAGAACATCGACGGAAAGTCATTCAAGACCTTCGTCAAGGAAGAGGCTATCAAGAAGACCAAGGAGTTCGCAGCTATCAACGCAAAGTTCGACGAGCTGGGTCTGAAGCTGACAAAGGATCAGAAGGCTGAGATCAAGGATCAGGTAGAGTCCTCATGGGAGCAGTCCAAGGACTTCTATGAGGTCGAGGGCATCAGCAAGGAATCCTTAAAGATGGTCACCGAGATGACCTACAAGAGACAGGCTGTGTTCGATCATTACTACGAGACCGACGGCGAGACCCCCGTTACCGACGAGGATATCCAGAACTACCTCAACGAAAACTTCATAAGATTCAAGCAGATAGCATTCTCCAAGAGCTTTGCTGCCGAAGGCGAGGACGTTGAAGCGGAGAATGCCGAGATAAAGGCTAAGGCCGAGAGCTACCTCGAGCAGGCAAAGTCCGTTGACTTTGAAGGCTTTGATGAGCTTATCAAGCAGTATAAGGAAGAGCAGGAAGCCGAGCAGGCGGCAGAGGAAGAAGCAGGCGCAGAGGGCGAAGAGACAGCCGACGCAACCGCAGATACCACAGAGTCCGCTGCCGAGGAGACCGCAGAGTCCGCTGCCGAGGAGACCCCAGAGTCCGCTGCTGAGGAAGAGACCGAAGAGTCCGCTTCCGATGAGAGCCTTGCTGAGGTAGAGGATACCGTTTCTCAGGCTGAGGCTGAAGCTGAGGCAGAGACCGAGGCTGAGGAAGTCAAAGCTCCCGAGGAGGAGGCTTCCGCCGAGACTTCTGCTGACGAAGAAGCTCCCGCAGAGACCGAGGCTGCCGCTGAGGAGGCTGAGACTGCCGAGACTTCCGAAGAGACCGAAGACAGCGCTGAGGTCGAGGATCTCACAAGCGATACCGATGTTTCCCTCGACGACATTACAGGCGCTGAGGCAGAAGAGGACAACGAGATCATCGCCGACTATACATACAGTCAGGACAAGAACTCCGACACCTACGACGAGGTTTACGCTAACCGCCTTACCGCTGTAAAGAATGCAAAAATGGGCGAGGCTACCTTCTATGAGGACGACACTGCTTACTATGTATTCATGTCCGCAGACATCGCCGACAAGCCCGAGTACGCTGAGGAAAACCATGCCGTGCTCATCAGCGATATGAAGGAAGACGAGTTCCAGGGACTTATCGACAGCTGGGTAGAGGCTATGGACATCAAGATGAACTCAAAGGCTGTAAAGCGTTACAGCGTTCAGGAGGTCTATGACCGTCAGGAGGAGTATTACTCTAAGCAGGGTCAGCAGTAAGAAGGGAAACTGAATGACTTTCAAAGACAGACTTATCCGCATGATGGAGGGACGCTACGGCGCAGATGAACTGTTTTATCTGCTCACGGGGCTGTATCTGCTACTTACCATCGTTAACATCTTTGTGCATTCATGGGTGCTGCATATCATCGGGCTGGTGATATTCGCTATGGCAGTGATAAGATCGCTGTCGAAGAATATACCCGCACGCAGCAGGGAAAACGCGCTTTTGCTCCGCGCCTGTGAAAAGCTCGGGATAAAACGAAAGCTCAACGCTCAGCGCCCTTCCCGTGACACGGTGAATTTCGCTTATAAGAAATGCCCCGGCTGCGGAAAAACACTCCGCCTTCCCAGAAATAAAGGCAAACACAACACCAAGTGCCCCGCCTGCGGCGAGGAATTCTCGGTGAAGATACGCTGAATACTAAAGCCCGCGGCAGCTTCCGCGGGCTTTTTTTGACAGGTTGAACAAAAACCTTTCACATTATTTTTATCCGCAAGGTCTTTACAAATGTCTGAAAATGTGTTATAATATTGTGGTATAATGTGAAAAGGGGTGCTTATGTGGAAGCTGTTGTGATGCCACAGGCGGACTGCACGGTCCGCGGGATATTTGATTCCCACTGCCACTACGACGATGCCGCCTTTGACAGCGACAGAGACTCTTTGCTGGATCACCTTTTCAGCGGTGATTCGTCGGTGGAGTACCTTATGCACGCCTGCACCGACCTTGATTCTGCGGAGTTCGGTCTGCATATGGCAGAACGCTTTGAGAGATACTACACCTCCGTGGGGATACACCCCGAAACTCTTGACAAGGAGTACGGAAAGTATGCCGACGGGCTGCCTGCCGGCTATATCGAAAGGCTCAGGGAGCTGGCTCTGCACCCGAAGGTGAAGGCCATCGGCGAGATAGGTCTGGATCACCACTATGAGGGCTATGACAGCGAGGCTCAGCGGGAGCTTTTTGAAGCACAGCTTGTGCTTGCAAAGCAACTGGATCTGCCCGTTATAATGCACTGCCGCGATGCTACCGAGGATTTTCTGAGGCTGATGGAAAAGCACCGCCCGCGCGGGGTGGTACACTGCTTCAGCGGCTCGGCGGAAACGGCTGAACAGCTTCTGAAGCTCGGGCTTTACATAGGCTTTACGGGTGCGCTTACATTCAAAAATGCCAAGAAGGCAAAGCGTGCTTTTGGGGTCGTGCCGACGGACAGGCTTCTGTTTGAGACCGACTGCCCTTACATGGCGCCGCCGCCCTTCCGCGGAAAGCGCTGTTACAGTGAAATGATAGCTTATGTCGCTGCCGAGGGCGAACGCCTTAGCGGTATACCCGCACAGCAGCTGACAGATATTACAAATATGAATGCAAAAAAGCTGTTCGGGATATGACCCGACAGATAAAGGAGCAATTTTAGATAAAATGGAGACACTTTATATAGTGATACCGTGCTATAACGAGGAGGAGATGCTCCCCATTACGGCGCGGGCACTTATAGCAAAGCTTGATACTTTGATAGCTGACGGCAGAGTAGCGCCTGACAGCAAGGTGATGTTCGTGGACGATGGTTCTAAGGACAAGACATGGAACCTTATCGAAAGATTCCACAGGAGCTGTGATCTGTTCACGGGAGTAAAGCTTTCACGCAACAGGGGGCACCAGAATGCTCTGCTGGCAGGACTTATGACGGCAAAGGATCACGCAGATATCATAGTTTCGATGGACGCCGATCTTCAGGACGATATCAACGCCATAGACGGATTTCTTGACAAACGCGCCGAAGGGTGCGAGATCGTTTACGGCGTGCGCTCCGCAAGAGAAACTGACACAGGGTTCAAGCGATTCACCGCCGAGGGCTACTACAAGCTGCTTGAAGCTATGGGCGTGGAGATAACCTACAACCACGCTGATTACCGCCTTATGAGCAAACGCGCCGTTGAGGCACTTGCCGAATTTGACGAGGTGAACCTCTTCCTGCGCGGAATGGTGCCTATGGTCGGCTTCAAATCTGATATAGTGACATACGAAAGAGCCGCGCGTCAGGCGGGCGAATCAAAGTACCCGCTGAAAAAGATGCTGGCACTCGCGGTCGAGGGCATAACTTCCCTCTCCGTTAAACCGATACGGCTCATCACAACGCTCGGCATCGTTATATTCATCGTTTCAGTACTCATGCTGATATACTTCCTTGTGATACACTTCGCGGGGAAGACCGTCGCAGGCTGGACTACCACCGTGGTCTCGGTATGGGCGCTGGGCGGCTTGCAGCTGCTGGCGATAGGCGTTATCGGCGAGTACATCGGAAAGATATACCTTGAGAGCAAAAAGCGTCCGAAGTATATAATCGAGACTGATCTTGAGGACGAACAGCAGCCGTGAGCAAAACGGCGGCAATGCAGCAGACGATAATGGCAGCTAAAACGACGAACAGGCTGCTTTAATCAATCATATCAATCAATACGCCGCGGAGGTTACGGTGCGAAGTTTCAGCAGCCTTGCAGCCGCGCGAAAGGAGAAAAAAGAAAATGGCAGAAGTAATTGACAATTCGGCACTGATCGAAGCTATCGACAAGATGAGAGAGGATTTTAACAGTCAGACTCAGAGCGCAGTTATCAACGCTGCACTCAAGAGCACATTCTTCATCCCCGCTATCATCAAGAAGCCCGACCCTGAGACAAAGCTCGTTCAGGACAAGGACAACCACCTGAGATTCCAGACCGAGGAAAAGCCCGCACAGGCAAGATTCATGCTCATCAAGAACAACAAGGAGCAGACCTTCTTCCCTGTTTTCACCGATGAGGAAGAGTTCAAGAAGATGCCCAACGATCAGGGCTTTGCTACCGTTAAGATGAAGTTTGCCGATATCGCAGGTCTTACCGAGCAGTCGGCTGACAACATCATAGGCTTCGTTATCGATCCTATGGGACACAACCTGCCCTTCACAAAGGATATGCTCGCTTCCATCAAGAACACTCTTATCGAGGCTAAGAAGAAGAGAGATGCAGAGCAGGCAGCAGCTGCTGAGGCTGAAGCTAAGGGCATTACCGCTACCAAAGGCGGCGCAGAGGAATAATCTCTCTATACGACAAAATCGCGACCCCGTTCCTCAATAGGTACGGGGTCTTGCAGACGGAGGTGACGGGCTATGAATTTTCTTTCGGTCGGATTTGTGCTTTGCGCTATGAATTTCAATCTCGGCTGGGAGATGAATTACGGAGTACGGCTGGTAGGTGCGCTGTTTATGCTTGCGGGTCTTGCCGAAGCCGATTCCGTATCGGAGGGCTTTAAAGCCTTTCGCGGCAGGGTCATGGGCATCGCGGGGATATCCGCGGGCGGACTTGCCGTAACGCTGCTCCTGCGCTTCGGGGTGATCCCCGAAAAGCTCCGCCACCCGCTCGGGATAATTTTCGGCGCGTCGCTTGCGACTTTCGTGATATTTGCCGAATATGGGCTTTTAAAGCACATAGTATCGCATCACGAGCTTGTAAACGACCCTTCGCTTTTGACGGCTCTGCAAAAGAAATGGGGACGCTATGCCCTCTTTGCGGGGATATCCGTATTCACCGAAGCACTCTACCGCATACTGCCCCTAAGCAGCTTTCAGGCAGGTGTCGGCGCTGTCGAGATCATCACGCGCATCATCATGTACGTTTATGTGATGCACATTAGCATCGCATTCTCAAGGGTACGCAACGACTTCAACATCATGCACCCCGTATAACGAAAGGAACGCTATATGGCTTACAGACGCTACCATCCCTCATATATCGGACTTCTTCTTGGCGGAAACAGCCATTCGCCCGTTTACAGAATGGTGACTTCGATCTTTATATTTCTGGCAGCTGTATTCTTCTTTATCCTCTGGGCAGAGGAAAAGTCCCATTACAACGAACTTAAACGCACCTGCATATCGACCGCCGATGCGACCATAATAAGCGTCAGGACAAGCTCAGACAACGATACGATGTCCTCGGCATTTGTCGAATATACGACGGGCGGGAAAAAGTATACGCTTTATACGCCGTATACCTTCGATAAAAAGGCGATAGGCGGCAAGGTGCCGATACACTACTGCCCCTCAGATCCAAAAAAGGCATACAGCTACGACGAGCCGCCCAAGCCCGATGATTCATATCTGAAATACGCGGCAGGTGCAGGATCGTTGGCGCTGATATTCTTCACCTTCGCTTTCTTGCAGCACAAAAACGGCGTGGAAAGCGGCGGACTTATCGGCGACTCGCTGAAGGCAAATAAGAATTTTGAGTCGGGAGCTGCGCATATGCCCGATGAGAGCGACCTTGCCAAAGCGAGGATGGCGCTTTCGATGCCCGACTATATGCACGCCGAAAGCGAGATGGAAATGGAGAGAGAGTATCCCGGAAGACGGTATTACTGATACATCGCGGAAAGTATAAAAAAGAAAAGGACGATATCTTAAAATGGCAACTAATGAAAGCGCTTCGGCGGGAAATGTAAACACCCCCGCCGAAACAGCTCAGAAGACAAAAACAGAGCTCAAAGCCGAAAAGCGTGCAGCACGGATCAGAAGGATCGAACGCCTTATGAGCACTCTGCAAAGACCTGCGTTTTTGTACCTGCTATGCTTTGTGCTTCCCGTCGGGATAATGTATCTTGCCTACGCGCTGTTCGGGGTACACCCTTTCGGCGAGGGCTCGGTGCTGGTGCTTGACCTGAACGGTCAGTACGTCTACTACTATGAGATGTTCCGCGACGCAGTGCTTGGCAAGGGAAGCCTTATTTACAGCTGGTCGAGGAACCTTTCGGGCAACCTGTTCGGCATTTACGCCTACTATCTGGCAAGCCCGTTCATGATACTTGTGGTGCTCTTCCCGAGGACTGCCATGTGCGGCGCTATCGAGACTATACAGCTTTTAAAGATAGGCTCATCGGCGCTCAGCTTTGCTTACTTCCTCAACAAGACCGCAGACCGCAAGCCAAAGAGGACCTCTGTCGTTGCGTTCTCGCTTATGTACTCGCTTATGAGCTACATGATAGTGCAGCTGATGGACCCCATGTGGCTGGACGGGCTTATCTACCTGCCCCTTATAGCTTTGGGCGTAAAGCGCCTCGTCCGCGAGGGCAGGGTGCTGCCTTATGTCATACCGCTGACGCTCATGTTCATAGCCCACTTCTACATCGGCTACATGATGGGCTTTTTCACATTCTGCTACTTTATCTACACCTACTTCGGCGAGGACGGGCGTATCCTGCCGAAAAAGCCGATAAGCTCGCTCTTCAAATTCGCGGGCGGCACGCTCACCGCGATACTTGCGGCATCATGGGTGCTTATACCCGTATACAACGCGCTAAAGCTCGGAAAGCTGGAATTCTCCGAGCCAAACTGGTCGATGGCGACCCAGTTCGACTTCCTGACATTCCTCACAAAGCTTTTCCCGATGAGCTATGACACGGTATACCCCGAGGGTCTGCCGATGGTATACTGCGGTACGGCAGTGCTGCTGCTGGTGCCCCTTTACTTCATGAACCGAAAGATCTCAATGAAGCGCAAGGTTTCAAGCGGTATACTCAGCTTTATCATGATCGTGTTCATGTATATCAAGCCCGTGGACATAGTGTGGCACGGCTTTCAGGTGCCCAACTGGCTCCCCTTCCGCTATTCCTTTGCATTCTCATTCCTGATGGTGGTCATGGCGTTTGAGGCTTTTGAGAACTTAGACGGCATAACGCCAAAGGAGATAGGCGGGGTGTTCTTCGGCATCGTGATGTTCCTGGTATGGTGCGAGCGCGAGGGCTACGAGCACTTTGAGATCTTCCGCACCGTGGCATGGGAGGACGGCAAGGACAGAGCCGTTATCGGCGGCATATGGTTCTCTGCCATAGCCGTTGCGGTGTACTTCCTGATAATATACCTCAACCGCAAATACAGGCTTTCATACGCCGTGTGCGCCATCACCTGCATCGTCGTGAGCCTTGAGATGCTCGCGAACACTATGGACACCCTCCAGAAGATAGACAACGATGTCGTTTACAGCGACTACACCTCATACGAGCCGTATATCTCGGAGACCCGCGATGCGGTACGGCACATCAGGTATTTCGACGACGAGCCGTTCTACCGAATGGAAGCTACCTTCCACCGCACGGTGAACGACCCCATCGGCACGGGCTATTACGGCATATCCCACTCAAGCTCGGTAATGAACGCGCCCGCGCTGACTATGCTTGAACGGTTAGGATTTGCCTACGGCGGTCACTATACCAAGTACGACGGCAGGACGTTCATCACCGATTCGGTCTTCGACATAAAGTATATCATGAACAAAGAGGACGAGGACAACGACAACCGCTACATCGACAAGCGCATAAAGATACCAGAGCAGTACAAGCTCGCGACGCACGTCGATGAGAACAGCGTTCACCTCTCCTATGAAGAAGTTGAGAAAAACGGCAGAACGGTCAAGAAAAAGGTAAAAGAGAAAAAGCGGACTACCTATAAGTTCTATCAGAATCCCTACGCTATGGGCGGTCTCGGCTGCGTCACAGACGAACGCATAAACACCATCGAGCTTTCAAAGGTAAACCCCTTTGAGAACCAGAATCTGCTTTACAGCGTGCTGGCGGGCGAGCCCGAGGTAGTGCCTTACTTTACCCGCATAGTTCCGAAGGACAGCGACAGGCTTAATATGTCCACCGCGAAGATAAGCGATGAGGAGCATCACACCAAATACTACCCCACCGACAAGTCTGCGGGCGAAGCGCACATAGATTATGTTGTTGAGATGGACCGCGACGGCGAGCTTTATATGTATCTGCCGACCCGTTATGAGCGCACCTGCAACGTTTGGGTCAAGGACGAGGAAAGCTACCTGAACGGCGACGGCGTTATGGATTTCGCGGGACAGTTCTTTGTCGGCGACAACTATTCGATACTTCAGCTGGGCAGCTTTATGAAGGGCGAGGACGTCCGTATCCGCGTTACCATCGACAACGATGACAACGAAGCCTACTGGAGCGACGAGCTGTTCTATACCTTCGACACCGAGCGCTTTGAGCAGTCGGCGGGCGTTGTACAGCAGTCGACGGCAGAGGTCACAAGTCTCAGCGACACCCGCGTCACGATGGAGTGTGATTCGGCTTCCGACGGGCAGTACCTCTTCACGACGATCCCCGACGAACCCGGCTGGACTGTTACCGTAAACGGCAAGCGTGTCATCACCGATACCTCGATGGATTCTCTCATCACGATACCGCTTGAAAATGGAGCCAACAAGATAGAGATGGTATTTGAGCCCTCATACTTCACGGGCAGCATTATCATCTCGATCGCAGGAGTTATAGTTATCCTGATAATCTTCCTCTTTGAATACAAAAACGGCAGACTTATCGAGCTGCTTGCAAAAAAAGCCGAAAACGGCAAAAAACAATAAATAATAACAGCCCGTGAGCTTTTGATACTCACGGGCTTTTTGTATCTGTCAGTTTGTCCTCACCGATTTACGGCGCAGCTTTTCATCATACATCGCCATGTCGGCTTTTTTCTTTGCGGCTTCAAGGTTCATGTCGCTCGAAAGATCGGGACGCAGCATACTGAATCCGCAGCTGCACCCTATATTGTAAGGCTTGCCGCTTATCTCGTTGTATGCGTCTGTATGCCTGCGGACATCTGCGATCGCCCGCTTTACATCATCGGTCGTGTCAAACGCCGCCAGAACGGTGAACTCATCGCCGCCCGTGCGGACGCATATGCTGTCGGCGGGGAATGAGCTCCTGAGCGCGTGCGTACACTGCACTATGGCGTTATCGCCCTCTTCATGACCGAAGCTGTCGTTTATCTTCTTTAGCCCGTCAACGTCCGCGCAGACGATGGCAACGTGCTTGCCTTCGTCAAGCGAAGACCTTACAAAGCCGCTTTCAAGCTTGTTCATGCCGCGGCGGTTGTATATGCCTGTGAGGGGGTCGTGCAGATAAAGGCTCTGAAGCTCGGCAAGGGCTTCCTGAAGCTCGTTGTTCATATAATAGCTTCCGACGTTGTTGCAGGTAGTCATCAGCCAGTTGCTGAACATATCGCCGTCGGGGAATATCCCCGATGGGCGGAGCGCCATATAGCCGAGGAATGAATTTTTAAAGTAAAGCGGCGCTATCATAAAGTAATCGGGTTCTTCGCGGGTGCCGACACCGCCGGGGATGATATCTGCTGTCGGGAATTCCGTCCCGACGGGCACATCGTGGCCGTACATAAACATAGACACCATCTTTTCGGGCACATAAGTAATGCCCTTAGGCTCTTCGTCGGCATTGTAGCCTGCCTGCTTGTGCTCGATCTCGGCGCTTATGCAGGCGTAAAGTACGGGGATATTGCAAAGCTCGGCACCGTGCTTGAGCTGACGGAACATATCCTCAGACCTCTCGGTGCCCGAGAAGTTGTGGTGCATATGCAGAAGGTACAGGTTGAACTCGCGCGTGTAAGTTGAAACGGAGATGTGCTTTGCATAAGTCTCCTCCTCATGAACAGCGGCTGCCACACAGCCGCACGACTGACGCGGCTCAACTACTGCGCTTATCATCACATCGCCGTTTCCGCCGCCGCCCGTCATCATCTCGGTAAGCTCTGTCACCGCCGCCTCGCCCGCTTCACGCAAGCCGCGGCGGATCGTTGTAAGGCTCGGAATGGATTCGGCGCTGTCGGGTATAGCGTCAAAGCCCGTAACGATAATATCTTTGGGAATATCAAAGCCGCTCTCCTTCAGCACGTCCATCGTGTGAAGCGCCATCGTATCGTTGGCGCAGACGATAGCGTCGGGCATATTATCCCTGCCGCGCTCGGCTATCAGGCGCTTTGTCTCTTCAATAGCGGGTGTCCAGAAGCAGCCGTAGTAGATGTTTTTCTCATCAAAGGGTATCCCGTGCCTTTCAAGAGAAGCCCTGTAAGCCTCAAGGCGGGAATCCGACTGAGGGTTGTCCTTGAATCCGTTCATGAAGCAAATATCGCGGCAGCCGTGCTTTTCTATGACATGATCGACCATTTCCTCCATCGCATTTCCGTCGGTAAGCAGTACCCTGCGGCAGTCTTTGTGCGAAAGGTCGTCGATATCAAGAACGGGAAGACCGTGCTCGCGGCAGCGGGTCAGTATCTTCCTGAAGGTATCATCATCAAGGAAGGTGCCGCCGAATATCAGCAGCCCGTCGATAGTGTCATAGTTTATCAGCTCATAGACCATAGTCTCGCCCGCGATTGTGTTGGGGTGAAGAGTATAGTCTGCATTAAGCGCAGGCTTGAAAACAGAGTTGAAGAAGGTAAGCAGATTAATATCAAGCTCGGCACACTTTTGTCGTATGCCCTCGAGCATAACTATCTCATTATAAGTATCGTAGCCTGTAAGGCATACCGCTATCGTTCTTCTTTTATCATTCTTTCTCATTGCATTTCACCTTCTTCGCGTTATAGCATCGGTTCGAGTATTTTGAGCATTGCCGCCGCAGCCCTTCTCCCTTTCGGGCGGTTCACGAGTTCATCGGGTGTTACCTCATGACACTGCTCGGCAAACATCCTTTCAAAATCCGCCCTGATATCCAGCACCGCGGGCATATCGTACATAAAGCAGGCGTTCTCAAAGTGCAGATACAGGCTGCGGTAATCGAGGTTTATCGTGCCGATGACAGCCCTGCGGTCATCAGATACGAACATTTTCGCATGGTTGAACCCGTTGAATTCATATATTTTTACGCCTTTTCGCATAAGCTCTCCGAAAAAGCTTTCTCCCATTATCTTGACATACGGCTTGTCGGGTATCCCCGGGACAATTATCCGCACATCAACGCCCCTTTTCGCGGCGAATGTCAGAGCCGATATCAGCTCTTCGTTCAGTATCAGATACGGCGTTGAGATATAGCAGTAGTCCACCGCCGTATTTAATATATTTATATAGGTGAGTTCCCCTACGTCTTCATCGTCAAGCGGGGAGTCGCCGTATGCGATAACGAATCCGTCGGAGATATATTTTTCCGTCCTGTAATGGTGCGGCAGGTAATCGCGGTACTCGCTCCTGCCCTCGCGCCCGATGACCTCCCACATTTGCAGGAACATCATCGTGAGGTTCCAGACCGCGTCGCCCTTTATCATCACCGAAGTATCCTTCCAGTAGCCGAAGCGGTTGATGCGGTTTACATATTCATCGGCAAAGTTATCACCGCCCGTAAAGCCCGTGTGACCGTCGATCACGACTATCTTTCGGTGGTCGCGGTTGTTCTGCACCGACGAAAGAAGCGGCAGGAAGGGCTGGAAAACGCGGGTCTTTATCCCCTGCTCGGTGAGCTTTTTGTGGTAGCCGAACGGCAGTATGTTCTGCGAGCCCATGCCGTCGTATATGAGTCTTACGTCAACGCCTTCGGCTGCTTTCTTCTTCAGCACCTCATGTATCTCGTCCCACATCGTCCCGCGGTCGATTATAAACATCTCGATGAATATATAATGCTTTGCCTTTTTAAGCTCCTCTATCATGACCGGCAGCTTTTCTTCCCCGCTCGGGAAGTACCTGACCATAGAGTTGCGCTGGGCGGGATAACCCGCGAAGTCCTTCATATAGCAGGCATAGCGGTATGTCTGCTCGTCGCGGGCTTTGAGTTCCGCCAGAACGTTTTTGTTCTGCCGCAGAAAGCCCGAGGTATCGGCGGTCTTCTGTGCGTAAAGCTTTCGCGTATACCGCGCGGCATACTGGTTGTTGAGGTAAAAGTATATCGCCACGGTAAACACGGGAAACGCCACAAGCGGCACCAGCCAGCCTATCTTGAACTCCGCCTTGCTCTGCTTATTGAGTATATACACTGCGGTCAGCGAAGCCAGCCCCTGAAAGATGATCGCCATCTTGCCCGAATACTGCTGAAGCGCGGCGAACATATAGAATATCAGTATTATCTGCGCCAGCAGCAGCAGTATCACCACAAACCGCTGTGCAAGCACATAGCTTATGACATAAAGCGGACCTTTAATAATATGCTTTTTCTTTTTCTTCATTCTCTTTCCAAAAAACTTCTATCCTTTATGGCAGCACACCCTATATGAACATTCCCATAACTTTAGTCTCGATCATATCCTTATCAATGGGTTCGCCGTCAACGGTCATGCTTTTCAGCTTTATCTTCACACCTGCGCTGAATACCATCTTGTATTCCTCGCCGTGCTTGTTCCTGCCCGTATATGTGCAGCTTGCCGTAAAGAGGTTTGCCGACCAGCGGCCTTCCTCAAAGTAATTGTCCATAGCCTTGCCGTAGCTTGAGTAGGTCATTTTCATGCTGCTCTTGAAGTGATATGTCGCGAGCCGCACGCGGGTGGTCTGTATCAAAGAGCCGCAGATATATATAACCGCGATGAGCAGCGCCGCCGCAAATCCCCTTGCCGCGAGCCTTATCTTGCCGCTCACACCGCTGCTGCGCTTAAATCTTCCGCCCGCTTCTCTTGCCTGCACCTCGGGCGGGGGCGCGTCATAAACGGGTCTTTGGACCTTCCGCGGCTGAGGCGCGGGCTGTGCCGCACGCGGACGCTGTCCCCGAGCCGTCCTCTGAGGCTGTCTGCCTGCGGGAGCCTGCTGCACACCGCGGCGGCTTTGCTGCGGATATGTATTAGTATTCCTCTGCACGGGTCTGCCCGAAGGTCTTTGCTGCGGGGGGCGTCTCGGCGGCTGCCTGCCCGCCACCCTGCCGCATTTCAGGCAGATCACTGCATCATCGGCAAGCGGCGCACCGCAAGCCGAGCATCTTCTGTTTCCCATTTGTCTTATCTCTTCCTCTTGTATCTGTGTATATATCTGTTTTCACACATATCTCATGACCGCCACGACCTTGCCTATCGCCATAGCGCCGTTTGTTACTGCCTGTTTGAGCGAGAGCGTTCCGCCGCCCTGCACCACAACAGCTATGCCGCCCTTTTCAACAGACAGCTTTTCGCCGTTTGTCTCGGCAATGATGATGTCGCCCTTTCTGACGAAAGCCGAGGGGATATCCTCATCAGCCGTCACGGCGAACAGCTCGCCCGTAACGCCCTCGGGCGGATTGATATCAATGAAAGTATCCGCCTGATCTATCGAAGCGGCATTTAGCTGCTCCTCCCTTTCGATCAGCGGCACCTTTACGACCTTTCGTCCCGCAAGCCTTATCGCGCGGTTGAGCTTGTTGTGCTTTTCAAGGTAGCCTTTTTCCGCCAGTGATTTTATGGCGCGGTGTGCCGTTGAGGTCGATTTGAATCCGCATCCTGCGCAGATCTCGCGTACCGTCGGTGCGTAGCCCTGCTGCAAGCTGCTCTTGATATGTTCATAAACTTTCTTTTCGGTCTCGGTTATCTTGGCTTTCATTATTCAACCCTCCCTTGGTCAAAAACAGTCTCTGCTTCTTTTTTACTTTTTGCGGCAGCTGCACGAAGATCTCATTATAATTTCTTCACCAGCATCTTAGCCGCCTTGTACACATCGCCGCAGCCCATCGTTATCACCATATCGCCCGCTTCGGCGTGTTCGGCGATGTGATCGGTCACCTGACCGAAGTTGAATTCCTTCTGCTCGGCGGTCTGCTCGTCCACGACCTCATGCGGGGTGTCGAACCAGACAGCGCCGGGTATCCTGGCACCGAGCTGCTCGGTGTATATCCCGTGGTCGTTCTTCTCGCGGCTGCCCATTATATCTGTCAGCACGACCTTGTCTGCTATCTGCAGCGCTTCGGCGAAGTCGTCCATAAGCAGCTCTGTGCGCGAGTATGTGAAAGGCTGGAACACCGCCCACACGCGGTTAAAGTCCAGCGATTTCGCAGCCTTTAGTGTAGAAGCGATCTCGGCGGGGTGGTGTGCGTAGTCATCGACCACAGTCACTCCCCTGACCTCGCCTATCTTCTGGAAGCGTCTTACCGCGCCGTGGAAGTTATCAAGACCGCGGCGGATATCCGCCCAGTCAACGCCCGTGCTTCTCGCAGCGGCAGCAGCCGCCAGGGCGTTCAGCACGTTATGCTTTCCGGGAACGTGTATCTTAAAGCTGCCCGCATTCCTGCCCGCCTCGAATATATCGAACTCGGTAGTCATGCCCGATATGCTTCTTATCTCTGCAAAATAATCGTTGTCGCCGCTCTCGCCGAAGGTGACGATCTCCTTGTCAAGACCCTCGATAGCCTTCATGGTGTTGGCATCTCCGCCGTTCACTATAAGCTTTCCGGTAGTCTTGTCCGCAAAGGTGCGGAAGCTTTTGATTATATTCTCAAGTGAGCCGAAGTAATCAAGGTGGTCGGCATCAACGTTGAGTATCACGGCGGTGTTCGGGCTGAATTTCAAGAAGTGATCCTTAAATTCGCAGGATTCACAGACGAAAATATCGCTCTTGCCGAAGCGTCCCGAGCCGCCGATGGCAGGCAGCTTGCCGCCGATAAAGCAGCTTATATCCTGTCCCGCGTCAACGTATATCTCGGTGAGCATGGCGGTGGTCGTGGTCTTTCCGTGGGTGCCTGTCACGCAGATGGCGTTATCGAAAAGCTCTGTGATGAGCCCCAGCATATCGGCGCGTTCAACGACATCCGCCTCGCTCGCCCTTGCCGCCACAAGCTCGGGGTTGTCATCGAGAACGGCGGCGGTGTAGATGATAAGATCAGCCCCCGCGATGTTTTCGGCACGCTGTCCCAGATGTACCTCAATGCCCATATCGCGCACGGCATCGAGCGTTTCGGTCTCATTGTTATCCGAACCCGTGATATGATATCCCTGCGAGTGAAGTATCTGCACGATGGGGTACATACCCGACCCGCCGATACCGATAAAATGCAGGTGTTTTTTCTCTCTAAGCTGTTCCAGTGTAAGCATAAAAATGCGTATCTCCTTCCATTTTCAGAACATAGGTACTCCTAATTAAATTATACTACATTTGGATAAAAAAATAAACCCCTTTTTTCAATTTTCGCCATTACGTCAAAAAATTTCAGTTATCTTCCGTTTTTGGTGTACATTATACACAGTTTTCAACAATCCGAATTGCCGCGGGTAAAACATATTCACCAAACAAAAAGACCCGCAGCAGCATATCCGCTGCCTGCGAGCCGTATATTTCTCACTCTCTGTCATCTTCACCGCAGCGTCCCGAGATTATATACCTGGGGCGATCCTTTATCTCCTCGTATATCCGCGCGATGTAATAGCCGATTATACCGAGGCTCATCATGAGCACGCTGCCTGAGAACAGCTGTATCAGTATGACCGTCGTGAAGCCCTCGAGCGCTTTTCCGATCACCTTTTGTGTAAGGGCGATCACCCCGAGCACGACCGACGCTATGAACATCAGAACGCCGAGTATCGTCACCAGCTGCATCGGTGCCGTGGAAAAGGAGCTTATGTTGCTTAGTGCATATCTCACCAGCGAGAGCCCCGACCACTTGGATTCGCCGAACTCACGGTCCTGCACCTCATAGCGGACGGTCGCCGTCCTGAATCCGACCCATGATGAAAGCGCACGGAAGAACATATTCCTCTCGCGCATATTGATAATAACGTCTATCGCCTTTCTGTCGAGCAGCTTGAAGTCGGAAGCGTCCTGCATATCTATCTTTGCGGCGCGGCTGATAAGCTCATAGAAGGTCTTTGCCGCAAAGCGATGTACCGCGCTTTCCTGTCCGCGCTCGTCCTTCTTTCCCTCGATGACCTCATACCCCTGCTCCCAGAGCGAATACATCTCGATGATCTTTTCGGGCGGGTGCTGAAGATCGCAGTCGATAACTACAGCGCAGTCGCCGCGTGCTTCGGTAAGCCCCGCCATGATAGCGCCCTCCTTGCCGAAGTTGCGGGAAAACCTCACGCCGCGAACGGAAGGCAGGCTTGCTGCGGAAGCCGTTATCATCTGCCATGTCCTGTCTGTCGAACCATCGTCGATGAACAAAAGCTCATGCTCGATGCCGTTTTCCTCCAGCAGCCCGTCTATGACCGCAGCGGTCTTAGGTATCATCGCAGCCTCATTATAAGCGGGAATGACCACCGACAGCATTGCTCTCAACTCCTTATCCTCTCATCTCTCACTGTTAAGATTATACCCCATTTCCCCCCTGATGTCAAGTTTTTTCTTAACTCAAACCGCCCGCCGCGGTATGCAAAATACGCAAAAAAGGCAGCCCGAAGACTGCCCTTTATTATTACACGGAATATATAAGCTTATACGCCTGCCTTGCCCGAAGCAATGAATCTCTTCAGATCGGCAGCGTTCGCGCACTTTTCGAGTGCAACGTCCATGTTGATCTTTCTCTCGTTTACGAGCTTTGCAAGCTCCTGGTCGAGGGTCTGCATTCCAAATGCCTTACCTGTCTGCATTGCGGAACCGATCAGATGTACCTTGTCATCACGGATCATAGCGCGGATAGAGTCGGTAGCGTTCAGGATCTCGCAGCAAGCTACACGGCTTGTGCCGTCAAGTGTACGGCAGAGGGTCTGGGTGCAGATGCCGACCAGAACGGACGCGAGCTGTGTACGGATCTGATGCTGCTGGTGAGCAGGGAAAACGTCGATGATACGGTCGATGGTGGAAGCCGCGGAGGTGGTATGAAGTGTACTCATAACAAGGTGTCCTGTTTCAGCCGCGGTAACAGCTGCTTCGATAGTCTCGAAGTCACGCATTTCTCCGACGAGTATGATATCAGGGTCTTCACGAAGAGCAGCACGGAGTGAGAGGGAGAAGCTCGGTACGTCCTGTCCGATCTCACGCTGGTTTACCATACATCTCTTGTGCGCGTGAACGTACTCGATAGGATCCTCAACGGTGATTATGTGAGCCGACTTATGCAGGTTAACGTGGTCGATCATAGCTGCCAGAGTGGTAGACTTACCCGAACCGGTAGGACCTGTAACGAGCACCAGACCACGGGGACGCATAACGAACTCTGCCAGTACGGGAGGCAGGTCGAGGTCGGTAAGGGTAGGGATATCATTTCTCAGCAGACGGATAGCGATAGCGGTGTTGCCTCTCTGGAAATATACGTTAACACGGTGACGGAATCCGCGGGTGGATACATATGTAAAGTCGGTATCCTTTCTGTCCTGGATGGAAGCCCACTGCTTCTCATTGGTCATGCTTCTTGCTACCTGACGGATGTCGATCTCGGTCATATCAGGGTAGGAAGAAAGCTTTCTCAGGTTACCGCCCTGTCTTACTATAGGGGGGATACCTACGGTAAAGTGCAAGTCGGAGCAGCCCAGTGCGCGGGACTCGTCAAGTACCTTGTTAATATCAATAGCCATTTTTTGATTACCTCCATTTTGTGTGTATTACCCCGCTCTGCGCGGCAGTGCAGGATATATTATACCGCCGCCGTCAGACCGCGGATAAGGTTTACAGATAATTATACTGCGTAAGTTACGCGGACAAGCTCTTCTACCGAAGTAACGCCTTTCATTACGAGCTCGGCGCAGTTGTCTCTCAGCAGCTTGCAGCCCTGTTCCTTTGCGAGAGTCGAGATCTCATCAGCCTTAGCTTCACGGGTGATGAGCGCCATCATCTCGGGGGTCGAGAGCAGGATCTCATGTATAGCGGTTCTGCCGCGGTAGCCTGTGTCGTTGCACTTGTGGCAGCCGACAGCCTCATATACCTCGATGCTGTGGTCAACGCCCAGCAGTTCGTTATCGAAATCCTTGGACATCGTAAGTTTCTTGCAGTCGTTGCAGAGCTTCTTTGTAAGTCTCTGTGCAACGATACCGATAAGTGAAGTAGCGACCATGTAAGCAACAACGCCCATATCAACAAGTCTTGTAACGGTAGAAGCCGCGTCGTTGGTATGAAGTGTCGAGAGCACAAGGTGTCCCGTAATAGCCGCTCTGATCGCGATAGACGCAGTTTCCGCGTCACGCATCTCACCGACCATTATGATGTCAGGGTCCTGACGAAGGATCGAGCGGAGCGCCGCATCAAAGGTCATGCCCGCCTTTTCGTTTATCTGACACTGGTTGATATCTCTGATCTTCTTTTCCACAGGGTCCTCAACGGTGATAACGTTGAGGTTAGGCTTAGCGATCTCACCGAGAGCCGCATAAAGTGTGGTAGATTTACCTGAACCGGTAGGTCCTGTTACAAGGATAACGCCCTGGGGCACCTTGAGGCAGGATACGAATCTTTCATAGTTATAGTCTGTCATACCGAGATCCTGTATCTTTCTTACAGAGTCATCGGAAGCGAGGATACGGAGAACGACCTTTTCGCCGTAAACCATAGGAAGGTTAGATACACGAAGGTCAACTACGGTACCGTCGATGATCTGCGACATACGGCCGTCCTGAGGGATACGCTTTTCGGCGATGTTCATGCCCGAAAGGATCTTGAAACGGGTAACGAGGGCAACGTGCAGCGAGGAGGATATCCTCATAAGCTCGATAAGGTCGCCGTTTACGCGGATACGGATCTTTGTCTCGGTCGCGAACGGCTCAATATGTATATCGGTAGCTTCCTTACGGAAGGAGTTTTCGATTATAGCATTGGCGAGCTTAACGATAGGCGCATTGTCGATACGGTCATTGGAAGCCTCAGTAACGAGATCGTCCAGTGATACCTGCTCTTCCTTCTCCTTGGTAGCCTCTTCAACGATAGTCTCGGTAACTCCCTGAGAATAGAAACGTCCGATAGCTCTCATTACAGCAGGGCCTGTTGCCATCTGGAAAGAGATGGAGCAGCCTGTGATAGCTCTCAGATCTTCCATAGCGTAGAAGTCCGAAGGGTTATCTGTCGCTACGGTAAGTCTTCTGCCTACCTTATTAACTGCGATACAGTTATACTTTCTTGCCTTGTCCTCAGGTATCTTCTTGACGATATCAGACTGGAGTTCAGCCGCATCAAGGTCAACGAAGGAGATATTCAGACGCTCGGCAAGCACCTCTGCGAACTGGTTCTCAGTCACCATCTTCATCTCAACGATAAGGTCGCCGAGCTTTTTGCCTTTGTTCTTTTCTTCCTTCTGAGCTGCAAGGACCTGATCCAGCTGTTCCTGCGTTAGCAGACCTTTTTCGATCAAGTGTTCTCCAATAGGTATGTTCTTCATATATCAGATCTCCCGTCCCGCGGCTTGTTTATTTCGCGCACACCCACGCAAAAATCCGCGATAATTTAATGATTTACTATTGAAATTAGGTAAAAAATATGATATACTATTGATAAATCAAACAATAAAGGAGGTGTAACGATTGACACCCGAGCTTCAATACAACATATATGTTGCTATACTTTATGTGTTCATGTTCCTTTTCGGCGCGGTGGTCGGCAGCTTTTTGAACGTCTGCATATACCGTCTGCCGAAGGAGGAGTCGCTGATAAAATCAAACTCCCACTGTATGAAATGCGGCACGCCGATATTAAAGCGCGACCTTATCCCCATCGTCAGCTGGTGCCTGCTTCGCGGCAAGTGCCGTGCCTGCGGCGACCCCATCTCCCCGAGATACACCATCGTTGAGCTTCTCAACGCAGTGGGCTGGGTGCTGATAGCGCTAAAAATGGATCTCGTTTCAGGCAGAATGCTCTACACTATCCTCTGCTGTCTTGTATATTCAGCACTTATAGTGGTATTCTTCATGGACTGGGACACACAGCTTATCTCAACGGGCGTTTGCGTTTTCATAGCGATACTCGCAGTACCCGAGATGATCTTTTGCAGCAACAGGGGCGGTGTTCCGCTCAAGAGCCATATCATCGGACTCTTCGCGGCTTCTGTACCGCTGCTGCTGATATTCCTTATATCTAAAGGAAAAGCGATGGGTCTCGGCGATGTTTATCTTATGGCGGGTGCGGGATTCTTCCTCGGCACCTCTCGCATACTTGTAGCCCTGCTGCTTGGCATCGTGCTTGGCGCGGTCGCAGGGGTCATCCTGAAGCGGATAAACGGCGAATCGGCTTTCGCATTCGGACCGTGGCTTTCCATCGGGATCCTTACTGCCATGCTCTGGGGCTTTGATATTGCGAACTGGTACATGAATTTCACGGGTCTTGCAGAAATAGTTTACGGCGAAGACGCTGTAATGAACCTTCCGTTCGAGCCCATATTCCCTTACTAAGCATTTCTAAATAATTTGCTCAAAAAATCCTCCGAGCCGTCAGCCCGGGGGATTTTTTCAGCAAGCGGCGTTGTTTCGCGCCGCTTGTGAAATTATGATACTGTTTTAAGCTGCCTTGCCAAAAGCCATTCTCTTATAGAACGCCTTTACTGCCGCAGAAATGCCGCTTCTTGTAACAGACATCTCGGTAGTCTCGGGACCAGCGGTAGATGCTTCGGCAGCTGCCTTAGCCTCGTTGGCTTCAGCCTCGCTGTTGTAGCACTTATCGCAGTAGAACCAGTAATCGTCCTGAGAGTTGTTGTCAAGAGTTACAACAGCCTCATCATCGGGGAAACCGGTACCTGTTGACTTGAAGGCAACCTTTGCGGAGGACGAGGCGTAAACGAGAGTTACGGTAACATCGCCCGATTCGCCTGCGAACCAATCGTACATACCATTGTCGGCAACAAGATCATCGCCGACCTTGACGGATTCGTTCAGACTGTCGTTGTCGATGATAACAAGACCATCGGTGTAAGCATAACCGCCTACATAGTGGAGGTTGATCTTCTTGTTGAGCTCGCCCATGCCGGGTACATCCGATTTGTTGGCGTAAGCAACATCATTGTAGATCCAATACTCATCGGCGGATTCACTATTGAGAGTAAGGAATCCGCTGCTCCACGCACCGGCATCATGTCTGATAACATCAACGACAGCTGCGCTCTTTATCAGAGTAACGGTTATATCAAAGCTTCCATCTGCTTTTCTTGTGAATACGTTGGCATCCCAGGAGTTTGGGTTGTCGGGGATAGCGCCCTCACTGGTAGTGGAAGAATGGGGAACGCCGTCCTTATCCTTGAAAAGAAGACCCTTTGTTGAGCCTCCGGGCGACCACATATAGTGGAGGAGTATCTCCTTGTTAAGATCAACGGGAAGTTCAAGGTCGTCCTTATTCTCCGACCATTCGCCGTCGTAGAGCCATATCTCCATTTCGTCGCCTACAAGTTCGTAGTCTACGCTTATGGTGCAGTACTCCTTGCGGAAACTCGAATCCCAATCATGTTCGGCAGTACCTATCACTACAGCTGCGTGCTCCATAGTAAACTCGACCTCTGCATAGATCTCTTCGGACGAATCCTGGCAGAATACTTTTCCGTTGTTGGGTACCTCACGAACGGTGCCGTTGAACGATACGCTGGCAGAAGGAAGTGAAACGGTGTCACCGTCACGAATCATCAGTCCGATACCGCCGGGATCGCTGTCACAGGGAATGTAATGGATCTTCAGAAGCTTTGTAGGGCTGAGTCCTCCGGGGGGAGTGTAAGGTCCTGTCTGAATGAAGTCATCCTTAGAAGTAGGAGTACCGGCGTCATGCCAGATGTAAACGTGCTTATCTGCTGTCAGCGCAGCGAAATCGGTATCGCTCATAGTGAAGATATCCTTTTCGCCGCCGAAATCGGTCCTGACTCTAAATGTATTACCGGTGGATATCGAAGTAACTTCAACATCTACTGTCTTTGAATTGATCACCTCCGCAGCACTTGTCTCGCCGTCGGATCTGCTCCATGCACAGCCATCTTTAACTAGCTTATAACTACGCCAAGGGTCGTTAGCAGTGTTATAGAAGTGAACTATAAGCTTGGGAGAACCGGCAGGTGCGCCACCGCCGCCTGCATCGTATTTAACTGTATTCTTTTTCCTGTCCGCTTCGTTGTGAGGTCCGATCGCGCTGCCGGTAGGTCCGACAGAAACGGGAGCAGCAGGCAGATCCTTCGGCTTGGAATAAAGCACGAGAATGTTCTTATCCGAGGTGAGGTTAACGTTGAAGTTAACGGTCAGATTAAGAGCAGAAGCGTGGCTCATATTCACAAACTGAATAGCTTCCTTATATGTGTAGCACTTACGCATATCGGATCTGGGTTTGGTCCAGCCGTTGTAAGGCTGAAAACCTGCTCCGTCAGCTGTCATCTTCATGGGCTGAGCGATCGCCGTTATGGTCATGCTCTGTTCACCCGCTGCTGTATTATAGCTGTCGAGAGAGAACTGGAAATCATTTTCGCCGAGCAATTCTTTGGAAACTACATATTTCCAATCGGCTGTGCCTGAGGTCAGACCATAGCTGACATAACCTCTTGCACCCTTATTGCTGTTAGGTCTGCTATCGTTGCTGAACAGCATGAAGTTCTTATAGTCGCCGCTGCGGGAAGAAGCGTAACCTAATGCTTCCGCCTGGCTATCTCTGCTGACGATCTCGACTTTTGTCGCATATCTCAGATCGCCGTTGATGAAGTCGAATGAGGTGATAGCACCGTTTTCTTCTTCATACTTGTAGTTAATGTCCGCATAAAGCTGAGTAACGGGTCTTATCGCCATAGCGATACAGGTCGTTATGATACCCATCAACATCAGTACTACGAGGAGCTCGACAAGTGTAAAACCTTTTTTAAGAGATCTTTTCATTTCTCATTACCTCCTCATTATTCGCTTGCGGGGTTGCTGACACCGCCCGATGAATTAACATCTATGAGTACCTTGCCCGTAAGCTTAAAGGTAGTGCCATCAATAGTCTTCACTACGGACGACCCGTTATCAAGCGTAACGGTGACCTTTACCGTGCCGGGAACGGGTGCGGTGGTTGCGGGCGGAACGGGGGGATTGTAGTATCCTAGCAGAAGCTCTGAAGGTAATCCGCCGGGAACTGCTGTAACGCCCGCAGGGGTGAGCGTGCGGGAGAAGATCGTAGAGGAATTCTTATAGCCGCTCGCTATACTTCCCGAAAAGAACTGTCCGCCGCTTGTCTCAACGACAACGTCAACGTTGCCTGCATAGTGATTTGTAACGTGCAGATGATAAATGCCCGCATCCTTGTCGGCAGCTTCAAGAGTGGCGTTGCCCAGCGGTGTGCTGGTCAGGCTCTTGATCTCGAAGTTATAGGTATTGCCCTGAGCTGCGGTCTTTACTGCGTGATAATAGGTGACGTGATCGCGTGTTCCGACGCCGTTTGCACGCTGGTTATCTGCAAGAGCGATGGCACTGTTGCCGAACACGATCTTGTCGGTGCTGCCGCTAAGGTAAGCAACGCCATCGACCTTACGCTCCTCGATGACCTTCTGCTGAGCATTCAGCTCGCGGTCTCTCAGCATATTTCTGTTGTTGAGCTTTAAAGCTGCTGACAGACACATAGTAACGCCGAGGAATGTAAAGCTGAATACGCCGAGTGCGATAACGACCTCAACAAGAGTCATACCTGACTGATTCTTTTTAATTTTCATTTATCGCACCCCCTTTTAGTACTCATAGTACTGGATCTCGATACCCGTAGCAGAGGAGTTGGATACGTTGATGTAATCAAGTATCGAACCTGCACCTGCGGGGATATCTACGATAACAGGGTTGGAAACTTCTCCCTGTACTGTAAAGGTCTTGCACTTAACCTGACCATACCATTTGATCTGTGCGCTTGTGAAAGTAACGTTGCTTGCAGGAGCATAAAGAATGCCCTGTGCTCTGGTGTCGGTTCCCTGGAAGAAGTAATCTACATCATCGGGAACGAGATTTACTATAACGTTCTGATAGAACTGAGTTCTGATCCTCGTCTTTGTAGTACCGTCGTTAGGATCAACGTAGGTATCGCTCGAACCCGCCATCTCGCTGGGGTCGTTGACATCTGCAACGTTCGGAGCGATAAGGTCTGTATTAACGAAATAGGTCTTGCTTATGGTGTCCTCGTGGATCTCAACGGATACCTCATAAGGAGTATACAGGTCAAGATCGGAGATCCATGTTCTGCCGCAGTCGGTACGTCCCAGCCTGATATCGGGACAGGTGTTTGTCCTGTAGTCCTGAGAGGATTTACCCATTCTGACTGTTACATCCCTGTAAGAATGAGTGTCTGTATCATAAACATCAGTAACAGTTACATCCTTATAACCAAGGGGAATGGCGGAGTCATCGCTGAAATAGAGGCAGTTGTTGATAGTAACATTGCCCGTAGCGTCATTTCTCGTGATAGAACCGCCTCCTGAATAGTAATACATAATGTATACGAAGGGACCTTCCTTGGTGGTCGCGTCAATTTTACGCTCGGTAGCGTCAACGAAGATAAGCGGAGAACCCTTGTTGCCGTTCTGGATAGGAAGTGCGATAACGATATCCTCATCTACCAGCTTTACAACGTATCTCTTGTTCTTGGTCTCGTCATCGGCACTATCACCAGGTGCCTGGATGTCGGAGGGTTCCATGTAGCAGCTGGTGCCGATCTCATATACGGTGCTGCCGTTGCCTGTGTGCTTGGTCAGTACCTTGTGCTCGTTGCCGCTGCTGTCCTTATACATCATATCGGGATCGGACATCCTGGTAGCCATAGCCTTTGCATACTTCTTGGAGATGTCCCTTGCAGAAGCATGATGAACATGGCTCGGGTTGAGGGAAGCCTCAAAGATCTTGTTTGTAGTAGCATTTGCGTAGGTGTTTCTCAGTCTTGATCTGGTCGAAGAACGAACACCTGTAGATGCCTGATAACCCTTCTGAGGGATCTGATCTCTCTTGAGCTGATCGGCAGTCGCAGGTGAACGAGTATAGCCACCAACCGTGGTGCCGGTCACATATTTGTGTGGATCTGAACCTAAAGACATGTAATTACCGTGTTGAGTACACACTCCGCCAGTGGGGTCAACTTTCATTACTCTCTTAACAGAGTTCCACTTATAACCCTTTGTAACGACATATACATTACCGCCGATATGAACCTCACCATCTACCTTGATGGTATTATCTTTTGTCATGTAAATATCGTGCTCTACAAACAGATCGCCCGTAATATGGATCGTCTTGCCGGTATTTTCACTGAGCCATACGAGATTGCCCGATTGGTCCGCATTGGTGTTGCCTGTAGCGCCGTTATCAAAGCAATAAACGCTGCCGTTTATTGTATAATCCTTTGCACCGCCTTCACCCTTGACAGTACCATCGTTATTGGTTACCGCTGTACCCTCTACGTGTGGTACACCTGCGGGGAACTTTACGCCTTTCGCAGCATCGAACTGCTGATTGCGCGATAACGAGCCGTTCCAATCAACGTGGGTGTTTATCATGCCGAAATATGCGCCGCCGCAGTAAAGGTCGATCGGCTTGGTCATCGTTCCGCCCGAACTATCTCCATAGCCTATGAAGAGGTTAGCACCCGCAGGTCCGATAAACAGTGCCTGCTGACCTACATAGATAAAGCCGTCCATGTTCTCAAGGAGCGAAGGAGTGTATGACGTGCCTGCTCTGTCAGCAGTCCACTCGTTATACAGATGTACATCGGTCTTGCCGACCTTTGTGCCTACACCTGCATTGTTATCGGTAGCCAGCAGATACTGGTCAGTCCAGATAACGGGAGCCTGAACGAAGGCATCACCATTGTGGCTGGACGCGTTGGGCTCATAATTCAGTGTGCCTGTCTTGTTGTATACGTCGGTGAAGGTACCGCCGTTGGAGAGCTGGATAGAATACTCACTGTAAACGTGAGAGTTGTACTTACCGCTATTTACGCCAACAGTAAATACCTCATCGGGACCCTCTTCGTAAGTGCCCGAACCGGGATTCCAGACAAGCTTTCTCTCAATGTGCATATCGCCCGAGATATTTGCCTGTCTTCCGCCCGTATCGGTAAAGCCCTGCGAGCACTCGAGCGCATCACTCGTGATCTGGGGAGTAGCATGTGCGGAAGCGAACTTAACGCTTGCCGACTGGGTCTGCGCCTTCAGATAGCCGCCCTTGCCCACAGTACATACGCACTTAACTCTGAATCCGCCTGCGGGGTCATCATAAAGACGGATCTCAGCTTCACCGTAGTTCTGCTTGAATTTTGCATCGCCGTCATTTACCTTGAATACTCTCGGAGCAGACTCGGTATAGCCCGCTGCGAGGTTCTGAAGGTAAGTATAGGCGGGTTTGCCGTCTAATGTACTGCCTGTGCCGCTTATGGTACCTGTATATGCACTGATATACTCGGTAAGACAAGCTTCAGCAGTGACCTTTGCCTGGGTACGCATTACGTTTCTGGCTGTCGCGCCGTTAGAATAGTTAACAAGCCACAGACACATCGTTGCCATAGTAACGCACATCATACCAAAGCAAACTACGGCAAGCAGAACCGTACCTTTTTGGTTTTTGCCGTTTACTCGTTTCATCTTTTCCGTAACCACCTTTCGTAAATCTTATCGTTTTTTTAAGTCTCTACCCTCTCTAAAATAAAGCCTTAAAATTATCAACCTTTAAATAACACTACATGGCAAGAATGGATAGAGCTCCATCCTTACCATATAATGGTTATTTTTTTTACTGTGCAACTGCGTCAACAGTCTCAACAGGCGTGTTCGGGAAGAGCTTATCAACATCATCGGGAGACGGGAAATCGGGGATCATGATGTACTCCATATTGATGGTGCCGTCCCACTCTGTGTCCTCTTCGTTCTCAGCAACGTCAGAGATATCAACGCTGTCGATGATAAGGCTTCTGGGAGTTCTGTCCTGGATCTGGTTGAAGAACTTGAGCAGATCTTCCTTCTTAGCCTTGAAGTTAAAGCTCATGTTGTATGCGCCGAGTGACAGTGTGTCGATCTGTGCTGCCTCTTCAGCGTCCTCGGGCATGATCTCGTCAAAGGTAGTAGCTACCATTGCGGGATAGAAAACGTATCTGGAAAGGTTAACAGAGGAAGCGGTAGTGATGGACATATCCTGATTCTGGATGTCCTGCTCCTCGGTCTTCTTGTCTACATCAAGAAGATCCTGTACCTCCATCATAGCCTCATGCTGTCTCTGCATGGGGTAGAAGATCTCAGCGGTCTTAACGACCTTGTCGTAAGCTTCCTGGCATCTCTGGGGAAGATCTTCGTCTTCCTTGATCTGCTTCTGAAGATCGGCAAGCTCTATCTCCTTAGCGTCAAGGGTCTGGCTTGCAAGCTTTACTGCTTCGATCGCGGGCTTGATAAAGAACATGATACCTGCGACCCAGATTGCAATTGTAAGTACTACTATTAAAATCAGTTTATCGCGTGAATTAAGATTCATTACTCAGTTACCTCCTCTGTTGCAGCTTCTTCAGAGCTGTCCTCCTTGGGAACATCCTTCAGAATAAGGTCAACGCTCGAAATGATAACGGGGTTGCCTTCTTCACCGGTGCCCACATAACCGCCGTAGGTAACGTCTGCGAAATAGCCGGTATCAACAACAGTTTTTACAAAGTCATTAGCAGTTTTCTGCTCAGGCAGCTGAACGGTGCTGATGCGTATAGTACCCGAACCTCTGTCATAAGTGAATCCGGAGTATACGATATCGTTCTTGTCGCCCTTCTTGTCGCTCTTGGTGTCCTTCAGGTCGGCGTCGATCTGATCGAATATCTCCTTCTTGATAAGCGGGAGAGTATCCATATTATCCTTAGCGAGATCTACCGCATCCTGATACTGATTGATAACGATCAGGTAATCGTGAAGCTTCTGGTTCTCGGCGATGATCTTGTTGCACTCTTCGATCTGAGCGTTGACCTCGTCGATCTGCTTGTTTATGCTGTTCTCACGGATACGGATGATACCTGTGATACCTGCGATAAGAGCAACGGAAGCGCCGACTGCGATAGCGAGTGTGATAAGGGTAGTAGCGGAAGCGCTCGAGCCGCCCTTACCTGTAGCCTGATCTACCTCGAGCAGGTTGATACGCTCGGTAGTCTTGTTTCTTCTGTACAGAGCACCGATAGCGTTTGCGAATACGGTGAACTCAAAGTTCTCATAGCCTGTGATCTGAGAAGGAACGCCCAGAACGGAAGCCTTAACATCGAGAGCGTCGAGTGCGTCAACGAGCTTGATATAGTCGTCGATCTTACCGTAAAGAATTACGTTGGAAAGACCCGGGCCGCCTCTTGCCTTGTTGAACTGTTCCATACGGAAGATGTTCTCACTGATAGCCTCGGTGAGGTATTCTTCCGACTCATAGTCTTCCTGAGAGATAGGCTCATATCTTGCGAAAGCCATCTGACCGTTCTCGAACAGTGTCAGTCCGAGGTAGTTGTCGTCTATCTGGCAAACCAGAAGCGGCATCTTCTCAAGGTTCTGCTTTTCTGCAAGAACTATACGGGAGATAGAGTTGCAGCTGATGTTAACAGACTTGAGCGAGATGGACATAATGTTGAACAGCTTTCTGAAGCCTTCAACTACATTGGAAGGACAAGCGGTAGCCAGTACCTTCTGCGAGCCTGCGTTATCAGGGCCCGCCTCACCTACGATAGTGTAGGAGATAGAGTAGTCATCGGTAATACCCATTTCCTGCTGCATCTGGTTCTGCACCATGTTCAGGAAGTCATTGCCCTTTGCCTTAGGAACGATAAGTTCCTTAAATACTATGTTGCTGGAAGAGAAAGTTACAACAGCTTCCTTATCCATCATTGACTGCGACTTCAGATTCTGTACCAGAAGATCTGCCAGACCGGAAAGGTTTACGACCTCACCGTTAATTATCATATCCTCCGGAACATCAACTGTAAGCGACCTGTCAATCTTGATCTTTACTCCGGTGTTATCACCTTTTACAATGTTTATCTGTCTATCAGAAATATCAAACGACAGCATTTATTCCTTCACCTCTTCTAAATATTGTGGCAGAGCGGCGGAAAACGTCCGCCGTGCCGCCTATAAAATTTCCCAGTAGTATTATTACGAGTTCTCGAGTGCGCCGATACCGCCATACAGCAGCGGGAATATACCTGCAAGACAAACACCTATCGCGCCGCCCATGATGATTATCATCAGAGGCTCGAGCAGTGAAACCAGACGCTTAACAGCCGCATCCGATTCTTCCTCGTAATAGTCCGCTGTCTTTTCAAGTATCTCGTCAAGAGCACCCGACTCTTCGCCGACGTAGATCATCGAGGTGAACATACCCTCGAATATCTCGGTCTTTGCGATAGCCAGAGACATGGGAGAACCCTGTTTAACTTCGTCGATGACCTGTATGAACATCTTATCGACGTATGAATTACTAAGTACCGACGATGCACGCTGAAGCGAGTCTACCATCGGGATACCGCTGGAATACAGAGACGAAAGAGTTCTTGCAAATCTGCCCTCATAGATCTTTACGACCAGAGGACCGACCGCAGGCATTTTCAGGATTATCATATCATACCTGAGCCTGATGGCAGGTGTCTTCAGTGCGTAGCGTATCGCCAGTATAACGACCGCTATAGCGATAAGAAGAATATACCATTTTGTTTTTAAGAAGTTTGAGAAGCCGAAGAGCGCTCTTGACAGAGGCGGCATCTGATCCTCAGACATCAGTCCTGCGAATATAGGCATGATGAATGTGAACATACCTATTACCATTACTATTGTCAGGACACCGAGTATGATAGGATACATCATAGCGCCCTTGATGGTATTCTGGGTCTTGTTCTGATTAGCATAGAAATCGGAAAGACGCTGAACGGTGATATCAAGGTTACCCGCAGATTCACCCGCGTCGATCATGCTTATCATAAAGTCAGGGAAGCTTCCTCCTCGGTTGAGCAGTGCTTCCGTGAAGCTTGAGCCCTTGTTTACGTCTTCGTAAAGTGCGAGCCATACCGACTTAGCGGCTTTCTTCGACTCTTCCTTATACATGATATCAAGAGCCTTAACGATCGTCAGACCCGAAGTAAGCATCGCCGCGAGCTGTCGGCAGGAAAATGCCAGGTCTTTTACAGTAAACCTGTGTACGCCTTCCTGTCTTACGCCGCCGAGTGCCTCTGTCGAGCTGATAAGGAACAGACCCTGCTCATAGATCTTTTCCTGCACCTGCTGCTGATCTTCTGCCTCGATAATACCTTTTATGGTCTTACCCTGAGAATCCTTAGCAACATAGCTGTAATTTCTCATATAATACGTTACACCTCCACCTGTTAACACGTTTCGCTAAAACGCTTTTTCACTGTAAAGCACTAAGTGCCTCTCAGCGAACGCACAAAACGTATTTTCTTAATTATAACATTTTTTTTAGTTCAATTCAAGCGTTAGCAAGTATTTTTTTAATAATAATTTTAACAAAATATACTGCGTCCATTTATACATTTTTACTAATCTTAAACAAAGTCAGTCATTTTACTTATTTTTTTATACTTAACAGATAGACAAAAAACGCAATATCTTTATAAATCACAATCCGTTCCTGAGGGGTCATTCTTTTTCCTGCGCCGCATCGGCAGTCTTGAACATAAACGGATGCTTTTTCTTATAAGAGTTATATTTATAATTGTATATAACGAGCTGCACCGCGAGTATAATGCCGATGCCGACTGCCGCCGCTGTCTTTATATCCGCGCCGAAGCCCTCCATCACCCAGCGGCAGGGGAAATAGAACATATAATAAAAGGTATCCGCTGCCTTAGAGCTGTCTGCGGGGTTATAGAATATCACGGGGACGAAATAGGCAGCAAGCAGGAGCATCGCGCTTATCGTCACGAGTATCAGGTCCATGTCCTCATAAGCAGCGTGCTTTTTGCCGTCATCGCGGAAAACGAGCCCCAGAAGCACCGTCATGGTGACCGCCGCCGCCACCGAGCCCGTCATATCGCTGATAAGGAATTCCTTGACGGGAAGCAGCGCGAACGGCAGGAACGACGCTGCCACCCACAGGAACAGCTTTCCCACCACAAGCCCCATGATATCTGCGCTTACGAGCAGCACAAGTCTGAATATCCAGTATTTGAATTGTTCGGAATAATCCATATTCATGTCCTTTCTTTTTGGTCGCGCTTAGTTCGCCCTGCGGGCGAATTCGGACATTCCCTTCGGCTCGCTTCGCTCACCATCGGGGAATTTAAAATCGGCATTGGCGGGGTTCTTGCGATATGGTGATATCTTGTCAATGGAAGCCTTAACCCAAGATGGATTTACGGTGCCGATTTTAATTAGTAATAATTCCATACTTTGAGCCTTGGTCTTTTCGCTCCTCACGGAGCGACCAATGTGACCCTTTAAAAAGGGTCACCCTTGGATCCCCCCTAAACTTGCTTTTGGGTCAGCTGATCTCTGCGCCGCGCCTCAGAAGCGCCTGCACCAGACTGCTCAGATCTCGGTTTTTGCTGCCTATCAATGCGGGGTCTTCCTCTATCACCATCGCCGAGAGCTTCTGTGCGCGTTCAAGCAGCTCGATATCGCGGGTGAGGTCGGCTATCTTGAATGCGGGAAGCCCGTGCTGATTCGTCCCGAAGAAATCTCCCGGACCTCGCAGTCTCAGGTCTTCCTCCGCGACCTTGAATCCGTCATTGGTGCCGCTTATCGCCTTCATGCGCTTTACGTTCTCGGGCGAGGTGTTATCGGTTATCAGCACGCAGAAAGCCTCATCGCCGCCGCGTCCGACCCTTCCCCTCAGCTGGTGCAGCTGCGAGAGCCCGAAGCGGTCGGCATTTTCCACCACCATGACGGTCGCATTGGGAACATCCACGCCGACTTCTACCACGGTAGTCGATACGAGCAGGTCGATAGTGCCTTCCTTGAAAGCGTCCATGACCGCCTGTTTGTCAGCCGCCGTCATCTTGCCGTAAAGCAGCCCCAGCTTATAATCGGCAAACGCCCCCCTGCTCAGCTCCTCGTAGTAGGTCTTGGCGTTTTTTATGTCAAGCTCGCTCTCCTCAACGGCGGGGCAGACGATAAAGCCCTGATGTCCCGCATCGAGCTGCTTTTTGACGAATCCGTAAGCCCGCTCGCGCATCTTGCCGCTGACGGCATAGGTCTGCACGGGCTTTCGTCCCGAGGGCAGTTCGTTTATCACCGACACCTGAAGATCGCCGTAGAGCATCAGCGCCAGGGTGCGGGGTATCGGGGTGGCGGACATAACGACGGTGTGCGGGTTCCTGCCCTTTGATGAGAGCTTCCTGCGCTGCTCGACCCCGAAGCGGTGCTGCTCATCGGTGATGACGAGTGCAAGATCCTTAAACTGCACATCGCCGTAGAAAAGGGCGTGGGTGCCGACTGCGACATCATAACTGCCGTCGGCTATCCCCGCGAGTATCTCCTTCTTCTGCTTCGGGCGAAGCCCGCCGCTCAGCAGGCATACCTTTGCCCCGAACGGTTCGAGGTATTTCCTGAAAGTCTCATAATGCTGCGCCGCGAGTATCTCTGTAGGTGCCATCAGGCAGGACTGATATCCGTTTTTAAAGGCATAGTAAGCGATGCAAGCCGCCACGACGGTCTTTCCCGAGCCGACATCGCCCTGTATCAGCCTGTTCATGCGGTGTCCGCTCATCATATCCCTGCCGCAGTCTGCGGCGGCTTTCATCTGCGCCTCCGTCATCTCAAAGGGCAGTATCTCCTTGAACGGCTTCATGCTGTATCTTTTCATGACATGATCCGACATCTCATCGGAAGTGCTGCGGCGGTAGGCTATCGCCAGCGAGTAGATGAAAAACTCATCGAATATCAGCCGCCGACGCGCCTCGACAGCGCTGTACACCGACCGCGGGAAGTGAACGTTCTCCCATGCGTATTTAAGCGACGGCAGCTTTATCTTATCAAGCAGGTACTGCGGCATTATATCGGGCGAGTCGCCTCCGAGCAGGTCGAGTGCCGCCTTGACTTCTTTTCTGACAAACTGCTGGGTAAGCCCCTCAGTCAGCGGATAGACGGGGACTATCAGATCCTCGGAATCCCCCGCGAATATCATCGGCGAGTTCATCTCGGGGCGGAGCATATTGCCCGTCACTTTGCCGTAAAGCACATACTGCTTTTCCTCCTGCATATTCGAGAAGGTGTACTCCTGATTGAACAGCGTGACGGTGATATCCGCCGTGTCATCGGTGAACACCGCCTTTGATATCGTAAGCCCCTTCCGCACACGCGCGACAGGCAGCTTCTTGACAAGGCGCACCCGCACCGAATAAGGCTCTTCTTCATTGGGGCGGACATCGGCAACGGCGGCAGGCTCGGAGAGGTCGATATAATCGCGGGGGCAGTACTGGAGCAGGTCATAGACAGTCTCTACCCCGACTTTTTTGAATATCTCAGCCTTTTTGGGACCCACGCCTTTGAGATAGGTTATCTCACGTTCAAGCCTGCTGTCCATACCTTCACCCCGCCTTCGGATCTATACTATTATAATTATGTATATTATAACACACTTGTCAAGCCCATGTCAATCTCGAAGAATAATTTTTCCGCAGGCGGGGATAATAAGCTCGACCGATGAAGGGAGAAGTGATCTTTATATGAACGTTTCAAAAGAAGAATATGCGCGAATGGCTAAGAAGGCTTCAAGAAACAGCCGCTGGTATCTCAACGCCTTCAAGGCGTTTGCCATCGGCGGGGCGATATGCCTTCTGGGGCAGATCCTCACAGGGCTGTATATGCTCATGGGCGCTGATAAAAGGGACGCTGCCGCATGGTGCTCGGTGACGCTCATAGCTCTTTCGGTGCTGCTGACGGCACTCGGGAAGTATGAGAAGATCGCAAAGCACGCGGGCGCGGGGACTCTCGTGCCGATAACGGGCTTTGCGAATGCCGTTGCCGCACCCGCAGTCGAATTCAAGACGGAGGGCTATGTGCTTGGGGTCGGCGCGAAGATATTTTCGATAGCGGGTCCCGTCATACTTTACGGGACCGCCGCGGGAGTCGTCTACGGGATATTATACGCGCTGTTTGGTTAAAATAATCAAATGGGTATCAACTTTTTCTGTTATCGTTACAATTGACATACCGTCTGCAATGTGATAAAATTAAGTTGTAAGATACTCTGAAAACCGCGACCATTTATTGCCGTTTTCGGTAGAAAATATAAGAATATTCGCACAACTATACAACTGCAAAGACAGGAGGTCAAAATTATGAACGATCTGAAGCGCCGCGTGGTGTCTATGATATCCGCAGCGGCAATGCTTTCCGCTTCGGGAGCACTTCCCGCTTCCGCGAGCCTGAGCGAAGCCCCCTCGGCAGCCGATGCAGGCGGCAGCGCACGGCTTTTTATCAACGAAGTCTGCACGGGCAACTCGGGCGGCAACGGCAACGTGACATCTGCCGTTGACAAAAAGGGCGAGTTCTGCGACTGGATAGAGCTTTACAACGGCGGCGACACCGATGCCGACCTTAACGGCTGGAAGCTCGTGAAGGACGACAGCAGCGAGTACGCCTTTTCGGACGTTACCGTTCCCGCGGGCGGAACTCTGCTGGTGTTCAGCTGCAAGACCTATAACGGCGATGCTTCCGCGCCGAATACAGGCTATAACCTTTCGGGCGACGGCGTGAAGCTCTCGCTTATGAACGGCGAAGATACCGTCGATACGGCGGAAGTACCCGCCCTTGAGGACGATACCACATGGGCAAGGCAGCCCGACGGCACGGGCGATTTTCAGCTGCTCATCCCGACCCCGGGTGCTTCAAACAATGAAGCCGAGTCGGCAGTGCCCTGCAACGCACCCGTGTTCGGAGCCGAAAGCGGTATGTATGCCGACCCGTTCGACCTCTCGCTCGAGACCGATGCGGGCAATACCATATATTACACCACCGACGGCACCGACCCCGCGACCTCAGCCACGAGGATCGAGTATAAATCGCCGCTGAACATACACAACCGCAGCGCCGAGGCGAACCTTATCTCGGCGATGGTAAAGGTCAGCGAGATAACCCCCTGGGACGGCAGGCTGCCTTCAAAGAGCGCCGTGGACAAGGGCACCGTTATCCGCGCCGTTACATACAGCGCAGCGGGCAAGTACAGCGAGACAGTGACAAAGAGCTACTTCGTTGGCGTAAGCAGCAAGAACCACAACGGTCTGCCGATAATATCCGTTACCACCGATCCGCAGGATCTCTTCGGCTATGAGAAGGGAATATTCGTAAAGGGCAAGGTGTTTGACGACAACAAGAGCAAGCCCGAATACCGCAGCCTTGATGACGGCAACAAGCCCGCGAACTACAATCAGAGGGGCAAGGAATGGGAACGCGCCTGCCACATCGACTTCTTTGAAGCCGACGGCACCCTCGGGCTTTCGCAGGACTGCGGCATGAGGACTCAGGGCGCATACTCACGCGCAGCATATCAGAAGTCGGTGCGCTTCTACGCAAGAGAGGAGTACGGCGCTAAGAACTTCAAATACCCGCTGATCCCGAACGTCTATGCAGAGGACGGCTCGGGCAGACAGCTCAAAAAGTTCAAGAAGTTCGTATGCCGCGCAGGCGGTAACGATATCGACTACACAAAGTACAAGGACAGCTACATACAGTCGCTGGTGTCCGACCGTGCGATCGACACGCAGGAGGGACGACCCTGCGTTATGTTCATCGACGGCGAATACTTCGGTCTGTTCACCTTGCAGGAGGACTTTGACGACGACTACTACGAGGAAAACTACAGCGTGAACTCAGACGAAGTCGTGGTATACAAGAAGGGCGAGATAGACGAAGGCACCGAGGAGGACATCGGGCTGTTCAGGGAAATGCGCGAGTTCGCGGAGAACAACGATCTTTCCGTCAGGGAAAACTACGACAAGATGTGCGGTATGATAGACGTTCAGAGCTTTATCGACTATATGTCTGTCGAGATGTACATAATCAACGAGGACTGGCCGGGCAACAACTATTCACTGTGGCGCACACGCACCGTAGACCCCACGAATCCCTACTCGGACGGCAGATGGCGCTTCAATCTGTATGATACCGAAATGGGCGTTTACCACTACGGCAACGCTTCGACCAAGCCGACCGCCAACAATCTCAGGAACATTATGAGCAACACACGCGACGATATGCCCGTGCTGTTCAATGCCATGATGAAGAACGAGGAGTTCAAGGCACGGTTCATCAATACGTTCATGGATCTTACCGCAAAGAACTTCGACCCCGACGCGGTCGCCGAGAAGGAAAAGCCGTTCCGTGCGGCTTATTACCCCGAGCTTTCAAAGTGCTTTGCACGCTATCCCAACTGGGCAAACACCTCAAACGCCACCGATCCCTGCCTTGCAAGAATGCACGAGTTCTTCAACAACCGCCCCGCTTATGTGCCAAAGATGCTGGCGGCAGATCTCAAACTCCCCGATGCGGTGACGGTCAACATCGACACGATAAACCCCGACGGCGGCAGCGTAAGGCTCAACACGATAGACATCGACACTTCAAAGAGGTTCAGCGGAAGCTACTTCCCCGAAACTCCGATAACCATCACGGCAGAACCCGCCGAGGGCTATTCCTTTGTGGGCTGGCGCGGAACGTTCAGCTCAGACGAGGCGAGCATCACCGTTGACCCCGCAAAGGCAGCTGCGCTTCAGGCAGTGTTCGTGCGCGACGGCGAAGCGGGCGAGCTTTGCAAGGTGACCTTCACCGACGGCGAGAAGTCGGTAGAGCTTTACACCAAAAAGGGCGGAAGCGTTGCCTTCCCCGCAGACTGCTTCACCCGCGATGGCTACAAGGCATCAGCAGAGAACGCTTCGGGCGTTACGGCGGATACCGTTATAAAGGTAAAGTACACGGGCATAAGCTATACCGTCAGGTACATATCAAACGGCTCCAAGGAATCGAGCTATGAGCAGAAGATGACCTACGGCACAGAAGCGGCTCTCGACAAGTGCAGATTCAGCCGCGAGGGCTGGATATTCGCAGGCTGGGCGAGGACCTCAACCGCTTCATCGCCCGATTACACGGACGGACAGAAGGTATCAGACCTGACCGCAAAGGACGGCGCTACCATCACCATGTACGCCGTATGGAAGAGAGACATCACAGCCTGCGAGATATCGGGCGTTGCGGCTTCATATGTATACAAGGGCAAGACGGTGCGACCGATACCCGCTGTCACCGCAGACGGCGCGGCTCTTACACACGGCACCGACTTCACGCTCAGCTTCAGCAATGCCGACAAGTGCGGCAAGGCTTCCGTCACCATCACGGGCGAGGGCAAATACAGCGGCAAGACGACGCTCACCTATAAGATAGTACCCGCCAAGCCGACGGTAAGCGTTACCCGCGCCAAAACCTCCATCACCCTGAAATGGGACAAGGTCGCGGGCGCGGAAAAGTATGTCATCTACCGCAAGTCGGGCAGCAGCTGGAAGAAGATCAAGACCGTAACGGCGACAAGCTTCAAGGACAAGAGCCTCAAGGCGGGCACGGTGTACCGATATAAAACAGCGGCAGTTGGCGGCGGGCAGACGGGTGCAAAGGCTGTGATAAACACCGCCACCAAGACCGCAGCCCCCAAGCTTACCGTAAGCTCCACCAAGAAGGGCACGGCAGTTCTTAAATGGAACAAGGTCAGCAAGTCTCAGGGCTACCGCATACTCATGAGCACCGACGGCAAGACCTTCAAGCCGATAAAGACAGTCGGCGCTTCAAAGACCGCGTTCACCAAGAAGTCGCTCAAATCGGGCAAGACCTACAGATTTATGGTGCAGACCATAATAAAGGTTGACGGCAAGAAGCTTTATTCGGCAAATTCCAAAAAGGTAAAGATAAAAGTGAAGTGATCTTGTTTTAGCAGAACAGACCGCTAAACCGCAAGAACGCACCACAGAACAAAAAAATCCTCAGGAAAATAGCTAAATTTCCCGAGGATTTTTTGCTGTCATGTGCATAACGAACAAATATAGCAAGTATGGTTTATATAATATCACGTTTTTGCATAAGAAATACTAAAAAGACTTGACTTTCAGCAAAACATCGTGTATAATGTAATTACGCTAAGGGGTGAACAAGTCACCCGGGCGAAATAGAATTATTTTTATGGAGGGATTTCTCATGAGAAAGACAAACAAGGGCTTTACACTGGTTGAGCTGGTAGTAGTTATTGCGATCATCGGCGTGCTCGCAGCTATCCTCGTACCTTCGATGCTGACCTATGTAAAGAAGGCAAGACTGAAGACCGCTAACGGCAACGCTAAGACTGCTTACAACGCAGCTGCAGAGTATGTTGCTGACGCACAGATCCAAGGTACTGCTCTGGCATCCATCGCAGCAGTAAATGGTCAGGCTACCGCTTACACTGCTGACTCCGGCATCGCTGGTACCATCGCTGAGGTTCTCGTAGAGAACGAGGGTGAGTCCGGTTACTTCTCATTCGGTAAGGTTACCATCGCTGGTAAGCCTAGCTTCTTCGTACAGTGGAAGAAGGGCGCTTCTGACGAGATCATCGGTCAGTATCCTTCTCCTATCTCCTGGAAGACCTGCAAGGCTGGCGTTACCTGGAACACTTACAAGAAGTAATTTAACAGGTAAAGTTCTTACTTAAAAACTGAAACCAAGAACCTCTGCTTCGGCAGGGGTTCTTTTTTTGCCTTTGGCCGCCCGACTGCCGCATCAAGAAAAAATAAAACATTTTGTTAAATACCTTTACATCGAAGTCGTTATGTGATATAATGATAGGTGCAAAAAATTTTTAGGGAGGAATCTAAAGTGCAGAAAGCATACCTTATACTTGAAAACGGCACGATATTTGAGGGCAAAAGCTTTGGCGCTGAGGGTGAAGCTGTTGGCGAAATAGTTTTTACTACCGCTATGACAGGCTATCTTGAGACCCTTACAGACCCGAGCTATTACGGTCAGATAGTTGTTCAGACTTTTCCGCTTATCGGAAATTACGGTGTTATCCCCTCTGATTTTGAAAGTGAAAAGCCCCATGTAAAAGCATATATTGTAAGACAATGGTGTCAGGATCCCAGCAATTTCAGATGCGAGGGTGATCTTGACACTTTTTTAAAATCAAACGGCATAGTCGGACTTTACGGCATTGACACCAGAGCGCTGACTAAGATCGTCCGCGAATCGGGCGTTATGAACGGCAAGATAGTCAAGGAGGGCTCGGGCTTCTCCTTCGGCGACCTGAAAAGCTATAAAGTCACCGATGCTGTAAAGAATACCACCTGCAAAAAGATCGAGGTCGTTAAGCCCGAGGGCAAGACAAAGCGCCGTGTTGCACTTTATGATTTCGGCGCAAAGCGCAACATCTGCCGCGAGCTTGTAAAGCGCGGCTGCGAAGTCACGATACTTCCCGCCTCTACCCCCGCTGAGGAAGTTAGAAAGCTCGCTCCCGACGGCATAATGCTCTCAAACGGTCCCGGAGACCCCGCCGAGAACACCGACATCATCGAGGAGATCGCAAAGCTCTGCAAGCTTAGGATACCTACCTTCGGCATCTGTCTGGGCCATCAGCTTCTCGCACTCTCTCAGGGCGCACGCACCGAAAAGCTGAAATACGGCCACCGCGGCGCGAACCAGCCCTGCACCGATACCAAATCGGGAAGAGTGTACATCACAAGCCAGAACCACGGCTATGCGGTAATAAACAGCTCGCTGCCCGAGGGCGCAAAGGCTTCCTTTGTCAACGCCAACGACGGCACCTGCGAGGGCGTGTCCTATGACTATATGCCCGCCTTCTCGGTACAGTTCCACCCCGAAGCCTGCGGCGGTCCGCTCGACACGGGATTCCTGTTCGACAAATTCATAGAAATGATAGACAGAAAGGATTGAGCTAAATGCCTTTGAATAAAGATATCAAACGTGTGCTGGTGATCGGTTCGGGACCTATCGTTATCGGACAGGCTGCCGAGTTCGACTATGCGGGAACTCAGGCTTGCCGCGCACTAAAGGAGGAGGGGCTCGAGGTAATACTCGTCAACTCCAACCCCGCAACGATAATGACCGACAGCCACATGGCTGACAAAATATACATCGAGCCGCTTACCCTTACCACCATCAAGCGTATAATAATGAAGGAAAAGCCCGACTCTCTGCTGTCCACACTGGGCGGTCAGACAGGTCTTACCCTTTCGATGCAGCTCGCAAAGGAGGGCTTCTTGCAGGAGCACGGCGTAAAGCTGCTCGGCGCAAACCCCGAGACCATCGACAAGGCTGAGGACAGACAGCTGTTCAAGGACACTATGGAGTCGATAGGTCAGCCCTGCATACCCTCGCTGGTAGTCAACACCGTTGAGGACGCAGTGGATTTCGCGAACCGCGAGGACGTAGGCTATCCGCTTATCGTCCGCCCCGCATTCACCCTCGGCGGCACGGGCGGCGGTATCGTAAACAACGAGGAAGAGCTGCGCGAGATCGCTTCAAACGGTCTGTACCTCTCCCCCATCACTCAGGTGCTTATCGAAAAGTGCATCGCGGGCTGGAAGGAAATAGAGTTTGAGGTAATGCGCGACTCAAAGGGCAACGTCATAACCGTCTGCTCTATGGAAAACTTCGACCCCGTAGGCGTACACACGGGCGACTCTATCGTTATCGCGCCCTGCGTTACCCTCGCCGACAAGGAATACCAGATGCTGCGCTCTGCGGCACTTAAAATAATCGACACACTTAAAGTAGAGGGCGGCTGCAACTGCCAGTTCGCACTTAACCCCGAAAGCTTTGAGTATGCCGTTATCGAAGTAAACCCGAGAGTTTCGCGCTCTTCGGCACTGGCTTCAAAGGCTACAGGCTACCCGATAGCCAAGGTGGCTGCAAAGATAGCTGTAGGCTACACCCTCGATGAGATAAAGAATGCCGTAACAGGCAAGACCTACGCCTGCTTCGAGCCCGCACTCGACTACGTTGTAGTCAAGATGCCCAAGTTCCCCTTCGATAAGTTCGTATACGCAAAGCGCGACCTCGGTACTCAGATGAAGGCAACGGGCGAGGTTATGGCTATCGGCACTACCTTTGAGCAGGCTATCATGAAGGCTGTCCGCGGTGCCGAGATAGGTCACAGCTCGCTGCGTACCCCCGCCCTCATGGAGCTTTCCGATGAGGAGATCAGAAGCAAGATACACAACTGCAACGACGAGCGTCTCTTCGTAGTATACGAAGCCCTCCGCCGCGGTGTGACCGTTGACGAGATCCACGCCATAACCCTTATCGACGAATGGTTCCTTTCAAAGCTCAAAAACCTTATCAATGTTGAGCGTGAGCTGGAAAACAACGGTCTTGAGGCATATGAGAATGCAAAGAAGCTCGGCTTTACCGACAAGGTGATCGAGCAGCTTTCCGGCTGCAAGGTAGAAAAGCCGATGCACGCCGTATACAAGATGGTGGACACCTGCGCCGCAGAGTTCTCCGCCGTCACCCCCTACTTCTACTCCACCTATGACAACGAGGACGAGGCTGCCGAGTTTATCGAGAGCAAGCGTTCAAACAACAAGACTGTCATAGTATTCGGTTCGGGTCCTATCCGCATAGGTCAGGGCATTGAGTTCGACTACGCTTCCGTTCACTGCGTATGGGCACTTAAAGAAAAAGGCTTTGACGTTGTTATCGTAAACAACAACCCCGAAACGGTATCCACCGACTTCGACACCGCCGACAGGCTTTACTTTGAGCCTCTTACCGACGAGGACGTTATGAACATAATCCGCGTTGAAAAGCCCTACGGCGTAGTAGTGGCTTTCGGCGGACAGACTGCGATAAAGCTCACCAAGCACCTTGCCGCAAACGGCGTAAACATCATGGGAACTCCCCCCGATTCCATCGACGCTGCCGAGGACAGAGAGCGCTTTGACGAGCTGCTTGAGATGCACAACATAAAGCGTCCGCAGGGCTTTACCGTAATGACCTGCGACGAAGCTCTTGAAGTTGCAAACAAGATAGGCTACCCCGTGCTCATGCGTCCTTCCTATGTACTGGGCGGTCAGAATATGATAATCGCATTCTCCGACGAGGACATCAAGGAATACATGGCGATAATCCTCGCTCAGGAGATAGAAAACCCGATACTCATCGACAAGTACCTCATGGGTACAGAGCTTGAGATAGATGCCATCTGCGACGGCGAGGATATCCTTATCCCCGGTATCATGGAGCACATCGAGCGCACAGGCGTACACTCGGGCGACTCGATAGCCGTATACCCCGCATGGAACGTTTCCGACAAGCTTATCGAGCGCATAATCGACTGCTCAAAGAAGCTCGCAGTATCCTTAAAGACTATGGGTCTGGTAAATATCCAGTACCTTATCCACGACGACGAGCTTTACGTTATCGAAGTAAACCCCCGCTCCTCCCGCACTATCCCCTACATCTCAAAGGTAACGGGCGTGCCGATGGTAGACCTTGCCACAAGATGTATGCTGGGCGAAAAGCTCAAAGACATGGGCTACGGCACGGGGCTTTACAAGAATTCTCCCTATGTGGCAGTAAAGGTGCCTGTATTCTCATTCGAGAAGCTCATAGACGTTGACAACCACTTAGGTCCCGAGATGAAGTCCACGGGCGAGGTGCTGGCTGTTGCTTCCTCCCTCGAAGAGGCTCTGCACAAGGGTCTTATCGCCGCAGGCTACAAGCTCGGCGTTGAGGGCGGCGTGCTTATAACCGTCCGCGACCCCGACAAGCGCGAGATACCGCAGACCGCAAAGGCTTTCTACGACCTCGGCTTCAAGCTTTACGGCACAGAGGGCACCGCAAAGGTCATCAACGAACACGGTATCCCCTGCGAACCCGTTGCCAAGATCGGCGAGGCTGAAGAGAACACCCTCACGCTTATCGAAAGCGGAAAGATATCCTACGTTATCTCCACTTCCTCAAAGGGCAGGAGCCCGCAGCGCGACAGCGTAAAGATCCGCCGCAAGACGGTAGAGCGCAACATTCCCTGCCTGACTTCGATAGACACCGCGAACGCGGTAGCAGCTTCCATACGCTCCAAGTACAGCGAAGCCAACACCGAGATCGTGGATATAAACCATATGCGTACCGAAAAGCAGAAGCTTCAGTTCACAAAGATGCAGGGCTGCGGCAACGACTACGTTTACTTCAACTGCTTCAACCAGCGCATCGACAACCCCGAGGGTCTGGCTCTGGCTCTCTCCGACAGGCACTTCGGCGTAGGCGGCGACGGCGTTATACTCATTCAGCGCTCCCGCATCGCAGACGGCAAGATGCGTATGTTCAACCTTGACGGCTCTGAGGGCAGGATGTGCGGCAACGGCATACGCTGCGTGGCTAAGTTCATGCGCGACCACAAGCTCGTTGACAAGGATGATTTTGAGATCGAGACTCTTTCGGGCATCATAAAGGTAAAGCTTTCACGCCACTACGGCGAGGTAAACGGCGCGACTGTCGATATGGGCGCTCCCATTCTCGAACCCGCACAGATACCCGTTTCCCTCAAGCCCGACAAGAACGGCAGAGTTGTTGACCGCAAGGTGAAGATCGGCGGCAACGACTACAACATAACCTGCGTTTCTATGGGCAACCCTCACTGCGTTGTTTTCATGGACGGCAACATCGACACCCTCGATCTGCCCGATATAGGCGCTCAGTTTGAGTTCGACCCCATCTTCCCCGAGCGCGTGAACACAGAGTTTATCAAGGTCATCGACGACCATACCCTTAAAATGCGCGTGTGGGAACGCGGAAGCGGCGAGACTTGGGCTTGCGGTACGGGCGCTTGCGCTGCGGCTGTTGCAGCTGTTCTTAACGGTCACTGCCCCAAAAATGAAGAGATAACCGTTCGCTTAAAGGGCGGCGACCTCGTTATCCGCGTTACCGATGACACCGTCTACATGACAGGCGACGCCGTCACCGTCTTCACCGGCGAGATCATCATCTGACAGCCCCGAACTTTCAGATGGTGCGGTGTCTTTGGGGACTCTGTCCCCAAACCCCTGCCGGGGGACCCTTTGGAAAGGGTCTCCCCGGACCCCTCCTAAACTTTTTCTATTCTTTTTCAGGCAGGGGCATACTGTTTTTTATAGTAATGTGACTGCTTGAAAAAGGTCTCTTTTTTCAGTCAAGGCGCAGCCCCTGCCTGAAAAAGAACAAATAGGTTTAGGGAGAGTCCAGAGAACCCCTTCTCCAAAAGGGGTTCTTTGGCGGGAGTCTGAGGGCAGAGCCCTCAGAGAAACAGTACAAACTAAAATTCAAGGGTGGTATGTTATGATAAGTGAGGAGAAGCAGGTTTCTAGGGAGATGAAGTTTGATGGAAAAGTTGTCAAGCTTTATTTGGATCAGGTGGTGCTTGACAACGGGATGGAGGCATTTCGCGAAGTCATCGAGCATCCGGGCGGAGTATGTGTGCTGCCGCTGGACGAAAACGGCGACATCTACATGGTAAAGCAGTTCCGCTATCCCTTTATGAAAGTTCTGTGCGAGCTGCCCGCGGGCAAGCTGGAGTACGGCGAGAGCCACCGCGAGTGCGGCATAAGGGAGCTGAAAGAAGAAACGGGCGCTGTTGCCGATTCGGTCGAATACCTCGGCTGCATATACCCGACTGTCGCCTACGACACCGAGATCATACATATGTACTTAGCGAGGGGACTGCACTTCGGCGAGCAGCAGCCTGACGAGGGCGAATTCCTCGACGTTGTGAAGATACCTTTTGAAAAAGCCGTAGAAATGGCGCTTTCAGGCGAGCTGCCCGATGCAAAAACTCAGGCGGCTATCTTAAAAACCAAAATTCTGCTTGATGGGAAGAAAATATAAATGAAGCTATACAGAAGGACTTGGGCGGAGGTAGACCTTAACAAACTCGGCGGGAACTACCTTGCGTACCGTTCGCGTCTGCCCGAGAACATTGACATCATGTGCGTCGTAAAAGCATTCTGCTACGGCCACGGCGACCGCGCCTGCATGGGATACTTGCAGGACAAGCTCGGCGTGAAGTGGTTCGCGGTATCGAATCTTGACGAAGCGGAAAGGCTGCGCCGTCTTGGCGTAACGGGCGAGATACTGATACTCGGCTACACCGACCCCGCCGACGCAGATGAGCTTATCGACAACAACATAATCCAGGCGATCGTCAGTGAAGAGTATGCGCAGAAGCTGAGCGAGAGCGCGGGCAGCAGAAAAGTCCGCTGCCACATCGCCGCCGACACGGGAATGACCCGCATAGGCGTGCGCGGCACAGCCGAGGAGATCGCAGAAGCCTTCGGGCGGATAGCGGCGCTTGCGGGGCTTGATGTCTGCGGTGCGTTCACCCACTATGCCGTTGCCGACACCCTGACCGACGACTGCATAAACTACACGCTGACACAGGCGGAGCTGCTCTACCGTGCTGCGGACATCGCGCGGCAAAACGGCGTGAAGCTTGAAACGGTACACAGCTTAAACTCAGCGGGCGGACTTTACCGCTGCGACGGGCGTTCGGCGCTTGCGCGGCTCGGCATAATCCTCTACGGTCTGACACCCGACGCGGGGCTTGCGCTCCCCGACGAGATACAGCCTGTTATGTCGCTGAGATCGGTGGTATCGCGCGTTGAGACCGTGCCTGCGGGTGTAAGTGTCAGCTACGGGCGAACCTTTACCAGCACCGACACGACAAAGATCGCGACCGTTTCCTGCGGCTACGCCGACGGTTATCCGCGTGCGCTTTCCAACAAGGGCGAAGTGCTTATCCGCGGCAGGCGGCACCGCATCATCGGGCGGGTGTGCATGGATCAGTTCATGGTAGATGTCACGGGTTCCGATGTTCAGGCGGGCGACACCGTAACGCTTATCGGCACCGACGGCAGCGAGACAATAACCGCCGACGACATAGCCGAACTGACGGGAACGATAGGCTACGAGGTAGTCTGCGGCATTTCCGAGCGTGTACCGCGTGCGGCATACGAAAACGGCGAGCTGACGGGCGTATACAAGCTGTAATATAGCAGAGCTGCTGCATCGAGGTGCGGCGGCTCTGTTTCTTTTTTATCCCGACGCTTGTGTGCGGGCAGCGGCGAATGTTTCGCGGGTCAAGCCCCTGCGAATTGTGATATGTTACAATTTTGCAGTGTGCAAAGCAACGTTGGATTGTGCGTGTATACAAATCCGCAGTAGTTATTATATAAAACCATTGACAAATTATTTAATCGTGCTATAATGTTATATAGAAAGCAAACTTAGATATATATACCTTTCATAAAAATAAGCAAACCGTCCAACGATTTTCCCCCTCGCGGGAGGGTCGTTGTTCGGCTATATCGGCAAAGGAGGTGTTCGGATGAGTAAAAGCGTGTACAGCATCGTGCTGTCCGATGAGGTGGTGCAGGCGGTAGATGATATGGCTTATCGGCTGGGCATGAGCAGGTCGAACCTCATCGACCGTATACTCGCCGAGAGAGTCAGCTGCACCACCCCCGAAATGCGTATCCATGAGATATTCTCACTGGTGGAACAGGCGCTTGACAGGCGGTTTCTTCCCGTCCCTGGAATGTCGGGCTCGGTAATGGCGGTCAAGACCCCGCTCAGGTTCAAGTACAAGCCGACGGTAAAATACTCCGTCGAGCTTTACCGCGACCTCTCGGGCTGCGTAGGACGGCTCAAGGTCACCATGCGGACACAGAGCGCCGAGCTTTCCGCCCTCTGCGACGGCTTCTTCAAGCTTTGGAGCGAGCTGGAGAAAAAATACCTGGGCGGACTTTTCAAGGGCGGGTTCCCCGTAACGCTGGCGCCTACCTGCTACACCCGCGACCTTTACGAAACGGGCGGCAGAAAGCTCACCGATGATGAGATAGCGGCTGCGATATCGCGGTATATCGAAACTTTTTCCGCAGCCATGAACCGATACTTCGACGACCCCACCGCCCCCGAACGGTGCGAACAGATCTATAAAGAATATCTGGGCGGCGGAGTGAGCATAGTATAGAAACGGCATACCGCATCAAAACAGGCAAATGAACAATACGGAAAGGGGAAGATATTATGAACGTTAACAAACTGACCACCAAATCTCAGGAAGCCTTTGAGGGCGCACAGTCCGCGGCGGCAAGATATTCAAACCAGACGGTCGATGAACAGCACCTTCTGTATGCGCTGCTCAAACAGGACGGCGGACTTATCCCCGAGCTTATGCAGGCGATCGGCTGCGACCCCGAAATGATGAGCAGATCGCTGGAAGGCTCTATCGAAAAGCTGCCTAAGGTGCAGACATCGGCACGCACCGACGGGATATATGTTTCGTCAGAGCTGAACTCCGCACTTGCCGAAGCCGAGACTCAGTCGGAACGCATGGGCGACAGCTACATCTCCGTTGAGCATCTGCTGCTGGGTATGCTCGAAAGCCCCAATGCGGAAATGAAGGATATCTTCAAGACCTTCGGCATCACCAAGGAAAAGGTGCTCTCCGCACTCCAGCAGATACGCGGGAATCAGCAGGTAAACTCGCAGGATCCCGAGGACACCTATAACGTGCTGAAAAAGTACGGTCAGGATCTTGTGGAGATGGCGAAAAAGAGCAAGCTGGATCCCGTAATCGGGCGCGACAGCGAGATACGCAACGTTATACGCATACTCTCACGCAAGACCAAGAACAACCCCGTGCTGATAGGCGAACCCGGTGTCGGCAAGACCGCAGTAGTTGAAGGACTTGCACAGCGTATCGTCAAGGGCGATGTTCCCGAGAACTTAAAGAACAGACAGGTGTTCTCGCTCGATATGGGTGCTCTCATCGCGGGAGCTAAGTTCCGCGGCGAATTTGAGGAGCGCCTTAAAGCCGTATTGCAGGAAGTCAAGAAGTCGGACGGACGCATCATACTCTTCATCGACGAGCTGCATACCATAGTCGGCGCGGGCAAGACCGACGGCGCTATGGACGCCGGCAACCTGCTGAAACCTATGCTCGCACGCGGCGAGCTGCACTGCATCGGTGCTACCACCCTGAACGAATATCGCGAGTATATCGAAAAGGACGCGGCGCTTGAAAGAAGATTCCAGACGGTTCTCGTCGCCGAGCCTGATGTTGAGGATACCATCTCGATACTCCGCGGACTGAAGGAACGCTATGAGGTATTCCACGGCGTAAAGATACAGGACGCAGCCCTCATCGCGGCGGCTACCCTTTCAGACAGATACATCACCGACAGATTCCTGCCCGACAAGGCGATAGACCTTATCGACGAAGCCTGTGCGCTTATCCGCACCGAGATGGATTCAATGCCGACAGAGCTTGACGAGGTGCGCCGCAAGATACTCCAGCACGAGATCGAGGAGGCGGCTCTGAAAAAGGAGACCGACCGCCTTGCCGAGGCTCAGCTTCGGGACGTTCAGCAGGAGCTTGCCGAGCTTCGTGAGCAGTTCAACGCCATGAAGGCAAAGTGGGAAAACGAAAAGTCTTCGATATCCGATGTGCAGAAGCTGCGCGAGGAGATAGAATCCTGCAACGCAGAGATAGAAAAGGCAGAGCGCGAATACGACCTCAACAAGCTGGCGGAGCTGAGATACGGCAGGCTGCCCGGACTCAAGCAGCAGCTTGAACAGAAGGAAAAGGAAGCCGAAGAACGCATCGGCAAAAACACCCTGCTGCGTGACCGCGTCACCGATGAGGAGATAGCGCGTATCGTTGCACGCTGGACGGGCATACCCGTAGCAAAGCTTATGGAAGGCGAGCGCGAAAAGCTGCTGGCACTCGGCGATACGCTGCACAAGCGCGTCATCGGGCAGGACGAAGCGGTAAAGAAGGTCACCGAAGCTATATGGCGTTCGAGGGCGGGCATCGCCAACCCTAACAGACCGATAGGCTCCTTCCTGTTCTTAGGACCCACGGGCGTCGGCAAGACGGAGCTTGCAAAGGCTCTGGCGCAGGCGCTGTTCGATGACGAGCGCAACATGGTGCGTATAGATATGTCGGAGTATATGGAGAAGTTCTCGGTATCCCGCCTTATCGGAGCGCCTCCCGGATACGTCGGCTACGAGGAGGGCGGACAGCTCACCGAAGCGGTGCGCCGCAGACCGTACTCCGTAATACTGCTCGATGAGGTTGAAAAGGCTCACCCCGATGTGTTCAATATACTCTTGCAGGTGCTTGACGACGGACGCATCACCGATTCGCAGGGGCGCACCGTTGACTTCAAGAACACCATAATAATCCTGACCTCGAACCTCGGCTCGCAGGATCTTCTCGACGGCATACAGCCCGACGGCGAGATAAGCGAGGAAGCAAAATCGAGGGTAGAAGCACTTCTCCACCGCAGCTTCCGCCCCGAGTTCCTGAACCGCCTTGACGAGATAGTTTACTACAAGCCGCTGCGCCGCGAGGAGATAAGCAACATCGTCCGCCTGATGCTGACGGAGCTTGACGAAAGGCTTGCGGACAGACGCATAGACGTAAACGTCACCGACAGAGCGATGGAGCAGGTCATAGAGCAGGGCTTCGACCCCGCGTTCGGCGCAAGACCTCTGAAGCGTTTCATACAGCGAAATATCGAAACGCTTATAGCGCACAAGATACTCTCGGGCGAGATCGAGCCCGACAGCACCGTGACGGTGGACTACCGGGACGGGTTCACGGCGACGGCAAAATAAAAAACATTGCATCAAACGTTCCCCCTATATACAGCCAATGTCAAGATCTATCTGACATCGGCTATAGCAAAAGCGGCGATACCGAACAAAGGTATCGCCGCTTTTTTCATTCGGCAGCGCAAATCGAATGCCTTGCAGCGCCGCCGATCTTATCCCAATGTATCTTCACGACATTGCATATATATCTCACGCCTGCAATGGTAAGCACCTGCATCAGCGGCATGAAGGATATGTTGTAGCGCGGATTGGCTTCCCACAGAACAAGGAAAAGCATAAGCCCCGCGAGCGCCATACCGCCGAATTTAACAGCGGGAGCTGCCCTTCTGCGGCAGGCATATATCATTGCGGCAAAAATGCAGAACATACGGCAGTTATGATCCAGATGGCAGAATGCTCTCGGGTATTCCGAATGTATCAGCATATTCGCAATGCCGTCAGCGGCATAGGTTGAACGCATATATCGCCGATATCTTCTGTCACTGCAATTCCATATGCGGTAGATCTTGAACTTCACCATCTTCATAACACCTGCGGGACCGTGCATATGTCGAAACCGCCTGTGCAGACGTTCGGTATCAGCCTGCTTTTTCTCTTCGTAGCGACCCGCGTTTCGGGTATATATCGAATCGGGTCTGTAATAGCCGCCGCCTTTTTTGTTGGTGCCCATCATTATCCAGTGAATCGTGGGAAAGCGGTATTCGTCCATAGATTCACGGCTGCTGATGCCTGTCGCAAGACCGAGCTGCATCATGCCTGCGCTTGCAAGCACCACGCCGCCGATAAGCATGGCGGCAGCGGGCAGCGAGAGCTTAGGCTTGAAGCGCAGCAGAAAGATCACCGAAGCGGCAATGGCGAGTATCACGAGCGTACCCTTCAGCGTGTTGCCGAGCCCCGTCAGCACTGCCGCCCCCGCTATGCGGGCATAACGCCCGCTGCCGTTTTTCTTCATAGCCTTTGTGAGCAGATACATGACAGGGGCTGTGAATGCAACGCTCAGAATATCCGAATGGAATATCGGGGTGTAAAGGAGATAGAGCGGGCAGAACGCCGCCGAGACTCCGCAGAGCAGCGCATCGGTGCGGCTGCGGAACACATTGCGGGCGGTGAGGTAGGTGAATATCACCGCAGTCTGCACCGCTATTATATCAAGGGTATGCCCCGCGGTGACGGTGATATCCCCCGTCAGCCTGTACCAGACGGAATACCAGCCGATGAGAAGAAATGTCGAGCCCCATGTGTTGGGGTAGCGGGAGGCGTAGATGTAGCAGCTTTTCCGAAGCCCCTCAAAGCTCCCCGTCCGTACAAACTGTTTGGCAAGATCGCCGTACAACACGGGGTCGCTCATGGTGGGAACGTAGGTGATGTTTGAGACATAGTATATCTGAGCCGCCAGCAGCAAAAGGCAGCAGCCCGCGAATATCAGCGTGCAGTGTATATTTTTCAGCCTGTGCTCGTTTCGGTGCAGCAGTGTGCGGAAAAGGCAAAGCATAGCCGCCGCCGCTGCCGCCGTCAGCAGGTACCATCTTACCGACAGAAACCAGCAGGCTGCAAATACCATAAGGCATACGAGCATAGCCGCCGTCAGCAGTTTGTTTTGTATCTTCTTAAAAATACAGATCAACTCCGATCTATCGTTCATTCCCATAAGAAAGCCTTAGCCTCTAAAATATACATTCAAATATCATTTGAAAAAGTAACATTTATCTAACAAAATTCACTATTTGTTCCCTATTTATTTACAGGATCCGATACTTGAAAAAATTTATCGTTTACTGTTGAAATCCGAAAAGAAATGTGCTATACTATAAGATAGACTTGTTTTTCAAGACCATAAAAGGAGGAACAGCCGATGGCAAAGGAAAGATGTGTGATATGCGGTCAGATACCGCTGGTGCGGATACATAACCCGCAGGAGTATATGCTCTGCATGGACAGCTTCATGAGAATGCTCAATGCAAAGGAGCTGACTATCGTTTACCAGACCTGTCCGCTCGACGAGGTCATAAAGGACGGCAAGTTCTATGACAGAAAGATATTCCACCAGTTCAAATGCTGCGCCTGCGGCTGTATCTACGGAATGTACGTCGATACCACACAGGGCGGCGAGATACGCATGAATGACAAGGTGTTTATCCCCGATGAGTATTGATATAGGCAGGATGTTTTTTCTGTTCCCGAGGAAGGTAAGGATAGAGACTTCCATGACGCCCGCGCAGTGCCGCGCAAAGCTCGGCAGAGAGCTGACGGAATACCGCCGCAGACCCAGCCTTGTGGCTATGAGCGAGTTCCTGAAAAAACACAGGCTCGAATGCTGCTATTACGGCAGCTGCGAAAAGGATAACGGACAGGTCAGGGCTGAGATATTCTATCACCGCGCAAAAAAATACGACGGCTCTTCGGCAGGGTTCTTCGGGAATATCGAGAAGCTGCCCGACGGCAAAGGCTCGGTGATAACGGGGAGCATACGCAGGACGGCATCGGTCGTGGCTGCTGCCGCTGTATGGACGGCTGTGCTGCTCATTCTGATACTCTCACTCGTAGCTATGAAGGAGTACGCGGGGGCGGGAGTCTCTGCGGGTCTGCTCGCAGTCGGTCTCGGGCTTATTCTTTACGACCGCTCGGCAGGATACATCGAAAGCTACCTGAGATCCTTTCCCGAAAGGGACGAATGATAAGACTATAATATTATAAGGAATGATAAAAATGGAAATGAAGCTTGACACAATGAAGGGGCTCAAACGCACCCACTACTGCGGCGAAGTACCTCTGACCCCCTGCGAGGTCACGGTATGCGGCTTTGCCGACAGAGTGCGCGATGTGGGCAACATCATATTCATCAACCTGCGCGACCGCACGGGTCTGGTGCAGCTCGCATTCAACGACGAGACCGACCGCGAGGTTTTCGCGAAGGCTCAGCAGGTAAAGGGCGAGTATGTGCTTATGGCACACGGAACTATCCGCGACCGCGATGAAGCGAACCCCAACATGAAGACGGGCAAGATAGAAGTTGCGGTAGATGACCTGCGGATACTCTCAAAGGCTGAGACTACCCCCTTTGAGGTCACAAATTCCGATAAGGTAAACGATGAGCTGAAGCTCCGTTACCGCTACCTTGATCTTAGAAATCCGAGACTTCAGAACAATATCATCATGCGCCACAACATCGCAAAGGCTGCAAGAGATTACTTCTATAAGAACGGCTTCCTTGAGATCGAGACTCCCATGATGATGAAGTCTACCCCCGAGGGCGCACGCGATTACCTCGTACCCTCAAGAGTACACAAGGGCAGCTTTTACGCTCTGCCGCAGTCGCCGCAGATATACAAGCAGCTGCTCATGGTGGCAGGCTACGACAGATACGTTCAGATAGCCCGCTGCTTCCGCGATGAAGACCTCAGAGCCGACAGACAGCCCGAGTTCACTCAGGTAGACCTTGAGATGAGCTTTGTTGACGTAGATCAGCTCATCGCTATGGGCGAAGGCTTCCTTGCACATATCTGTAAGGAGTGCATGGGTATAGACATTCCCCTGCCGCTGCCCAGGCTCACATTCGCCGATGCCATGAACCGCTACGGCTCCGATAAGCCCGACACCCGCTTCGGCATGGAGATACAGGATATCACCGAGGTCGTTAAGGGCATAGAGTTCCCCGTGTTCACAGGCGCTGTTGAAAACGGCGGTTCGGTACGCGCAGTTGTAGTGGAAAACGGCGCTGCGACCTACACCCGCAAGGAGATAGACAAGCTCACCGAGCACGCAAAGGGTATCGGTGCAAAGGGTCTGGCTTACATTCGCTGGACATCCGACGGCGCTAACTGCTCCTTCAAGAAGTTCCTCGGCGAGGGCGACCTCGACCGCATCACCAATGCACTCGGTGCCAAGGAAGGCGACCTTGTGCTCATCGCTGCCGACAAGGATAAGGTAGTGCTCCCCGTGCTGGGCGCTCTGCGTCTTATCGCGGCAAAGAAGCTGGATATCATACCCGAGGGCAAGTGGAACTTCCTCGTTATCACCGAGATGCCCTTCTTTGAATACGATGAAGAAACGGGCAGCTGGCTTGCAATGCACCACCCCTTCACCATGCCGATGGAGGAGTGCTTAAAGGATCTCGACAGCGATCCCGGCTCTGTACGCGCACAGGCGTTTGACTTCGTGCTCAACGGCACCGAGCTTTCAAGCGGCTCTATGCGTATCACCGACTATGAATTACAGCAGAAGATGTTCGAGGCACTGGGTCTTACCGAAGAGGAGATCGCGGCAAAGTTCGGCTTCCTGGTGGACGCTTACCGCTACGCTTCGCCCCCTCACGGCGGCATGGGCTTCGGTCTTGACAGACTTGCAATGCTCATCTGCGGCGCTGATTCGCTCCGCGATGTAGTTGCATTCCCGAAGGTGCAGAACGCAAGCGAGCTTATGAGCGCCTGCCCCGCACAGGTAGATGCAGCACAGCTCGAAGAGCTCGGCATTGCCGTTATCCCGACCGAAGAATAACTGACAGACGCATACTGAGGATATACTTATGAACAACGGCTACGGAAATTACCCGCAGTATAACGTAAACTATAACGCAGGCTCTCCGCAGCATCAGCAGGCTCAGAGCAAAAAGGCTCTGAGGATCGGCGTTCTTGTGTTTTCTTTTGTATTCATATTCACAGGTGTCATTTTCTTCGGGATATCGACCTTTATCTCAAAGATATACGAACGTACCGAAGCGAAGTGTACCGAAACGGTGTCTGCGTTGGTGACGGATAACGTCAAAAAGACAAACTCCGACGGCGATACCTCGTTCGCTCCCGTGTATACCTACACCGTTGACGGTGAGGTATATTCCGTTCAGTCGCCGTTTTCGAGCTCTCCCGCCGTCTATGAGATAGGCGACACCGCAAAGCTCTGCTACGACCCCTCCGACCCGAAGCAGATCTATGATCCCAAGACACTAAAGACGTTCAGGATAGTCATGAATGTTTTCCGCTATGTCGGCATCGGGCTTGCGGCAGTCGGCTTTATCGCCGCGATCGCGGCGTTTGTACTGACCAGAAAGAAACGAACAGACACACGCGACGAGCTTGAGCTTTACAACGAACAGTACAGATAAACACAGCCTCCTCCGAAAAAGCTCGGAGGAGGTTTTTTTTCGGGGCAAAAAAATCTTTTGTAAAAAACATTGACAAAAGACGTAGAATGGGGTATAATATAAGATGAATATCTGTCTCATAAGGGACAAAATCTCCGTTGAAAAGGATTTGATATAATGGCAAACTTTAACGAAAAAGACGCAAGACCCGCGGAAAAGCTTACAATAGCAGGCATCGCCGCTATAATCGTTGTCGGCGTGTTCGTTGTCTGCGTGATACTGATACTCGCTAAAAGCCTTTTCCCGTCCAATGACAATTCCGTCCCCGACGGCGAATACACAGGGACCAAACCTGCCGAAAACGTGACCACTACCCTGCCCAAGGAAGCAGTTACCGATACGGCAGATTCCGAGGTGGTCATAGACCTTAACGAGTCCCGTGCAGAAGAACAGACCGAGAGCGAAGCCGAGACGGCAGAGTCTACCGAATCTGTTGCTGACGGCGAGACCGCAATTCTTAACCAGACCGCATATCTGCGCTCTACGGGAGATATGGAGGGTGAGCCGATATTCTCCATCGACGCGGGCGAAGAGGTAACCGTTCTCGAAAGACCTGCGGGAAGCGAATATGTAAAGGTAAGCTACTACGGCACTGAGGGCTGGATCTACTACGAATACCTCACCTGATACAAGGACGGCTTGTTAGACTGATGAAAACACTTTGCAGCACGACGCTTGACGGCAGAGAGCTGGAATATCTTCTTGATATAGGACGCCGTTCAAACGCTTACCTCAGCGTTAAGGACGGCGTACTTACCGTGAGGCTGCCCTACGGCGGTACCCCTCAGCGGGCGGAAGCCCTTATAAGCGAGCACAGCGAATGGCTGAAGGAAAAGCTTGAAAGCTCAAAGGACCGTTCGCGGCTGCCCGAGGAATTTTCCGACGGCGAAAGCTTTTCACTGCTGGGGACGAAGCGGCAGCTGCGTATAGCCGAATCGGACGAATACCGCGAACCGCTGCTCACAGATGATTCCCTCACTATATTCATTCACGAGGGAATGGGCGCTGAGGACGTAAGGCGGCTGTTTCGGCGCTTTGTTTACAGCTTGTGCGAAGAGCGCGTCAGACTTTCATTTGATAAATACACCGCAAAGCTCGGGCTTTACCCGAAGCGCGTGACCTTTAAAAAGATGGTGTCGCGCTGGGGCAGCTGCTCGGTCAGCGGTAATATATCTATCAACGTTGACGTGATCTGCTTTGAGCAGGAGTGCATTGATTATGTGGTGATACACGAGCTCTGCCACTTAAAGCACATGGATCACGGCGCGGACTTCTGGGCGCTGGTAAGCACCTGCTGCCCCGATTACAAACGTCTGCGCGAACGTATGAAGCATTAAGGGTCTGACATACTTTCGCGGCAGATCCTAAAAGAAAGGTATGTAAGAATATGATAATTAGCACACTTGCCGCTATGACAGCGGGATATGTTCTCGGACTGGCACTCGGCGTGCCAAAGGCGATAAGCGCAAGACGGCTGCTGGGGCTTCTCTGCGAAAGACTTGCCCCCTCCATCAAAAACAAATACCAGGACAGCGAAGCGGGCAAGCATACCGCAGGCGTTGTTTACCTTGCAGTGATACTGCTCATACTGCTGATCCCCGTACTGGCGATACTTATAGCACTCTACATATTCTTCCCTTTCGGGGCTATCATCGTTGACGCACTGCTTTGCTGGTCGGTCATGGACATCAAGGGCGTGAGCAACGCAGCGGGCACAGCCGCAAGAGCGGTAAAGACAGGCAACCAGCCAAAGGCTGCAAGGTTTGCCGCGCTGCTCTCGGGCGAGGACTGCTCGGGCTTTGAGGTCGATGATTCGGCGAGAGGTGCTGTTCAGGGCATTGCCGACAGAACGGTAGACACCATAGTCGGTCCCATGCTTTGTATGTTCCTGCTCTCGGGCGCGGGCGCAATTCTGTTTGCGGCGACCGATGCTGCGGCGGGCGTTACCGAAAACCTCTACGGCGAGGACGACAGCTTTGGCGACGCAGCAAGGGGAATGAGGGACGTTCTCTGCTATCTGCCCGGAAAGCTTGCGGCGATCATCATGCTGGTGGACGCGCTGTTCTTAAAGCTGAACACCCGAAACGCCGAGCGCATAATGAAGAGCGACAGCAAAAAGTGCGCAAGAACATCTCTCGGCAGCTGCCGCGCGGTGCTGGCAGGTCTGCTCGGCATCTCGCTTCTGCCCGAAGAGGTCTACAGCGACCAGTTCATGCGTACCTTCACGATAGGCGAGCAGCTTAAAGACCCCAACGAAAGCGACATTTTCACCTCACGTCAGCTGATGCTCGGCACATCATTCATAGTTGCCGCGCTGCTGTTCATGATAAAGCTGGCGATCGGGATCTGACAAATTAAAAAACTGCCGCACGAAAAGACGGTACTCTTACGGAAGTCTTCAAAGAACGATGCAGGCGATGAAAAGATAAACTCCCCAAAAGCACAAGCTTTCGGGGAGTTTTTTATCTATCATATCTCAGAATACTTTCGGATATAGTACAGCAGGTCTTTTCCGCCTGCCAGACCCTCCAACATATCACGCGATGGATTTTTCAGCTTTTCCGCACGTTCATAAAGCGGCGTGAGAAAATGCTCTTCATTCTTGCAGCGCTCCTTCAGTCCTTCGGAAGCTATGTCAAGTATACGAACAAGCTGTCTGCTGAGCCCCTTGCGGACTATGAAATCGGGTATATCCCGCTTTGAAAGGATATCCTGCAATTCCACAGCCGTATATCCGTGGGAATATATCACGCTGTCTTTAGAGATAAGCTCGTTAAGCTCGTCAAGCCTGCCCGCAAGACCTGTGTGGAATGCGGCTACCGTCATAACGTCCTTTACGGGCTGGGTGCATGAACTGCGGTATTCCACCGTCCCCCTGAACGTCAGGTCTTCAAACTTGAATGTGCGAAGATATTGCAGGTCGCTGTTATCGGGCGTAAACTCGGCTGTTCTGTAAGCACTGCCTTCAAAATATTCACCTGTGACCTTTTCACACGCAAAATAATCACGCACTGCCATCGGCTTGAAATCTATGTATTTTCCGCCGCGCATGGTGCAGTAGACCGACTGTGTTTTTATATACTCGATAAGCTCATCAATATTCGTAAGCTTTTTTGAGAACATACCTATATTATGAGGATTGTACCCCTGCATACTTTTCTCCCAAAGCATATTTCGGGAGCACAGATACTCGGGATGATCGGGGAGATATGAATTTGCAAACAGCACCGCCTTGTAAGGTTCAAGCATATTGAAAACGTTCAGCGTATCTATCAGTTCATCGCGGCTAACGTCAAGCTGGACCTGCGATGCACTTGTGAAGGTGCCGAAATCAGGTCTGTTGTGAAACCGCATATTGATATCGTCCTCATATCTGTGATAGGAATGAAGATAGTGATAAAGCATACGGTAGCGTTCGTTCGGCACGGGGGCATTTTTGTTTATATCATAATTAGGGTTTATGCCCATTCCCGTAAGCGTGTAACCCTGCGGTAAAAACAGATCTTGCAGGAAGCTGTAATATTTTTTGAATGTATCATGTATTTCGTTGAGGTCATCATTCTTGCCGAGGGACAGTTCAAGATTTGAATAGGAACAATCAAAGGAAAGATTGTCGCCCGTTGCCTTATCCGTCATGGAATTGACATTGCCGTTATCATCAACGCCATCGGAAACGAACCCGAAATGCCCGCGGAACTTGTCAGCTGCTGCTATGACAACATCTTCCTCAACAGCTTTTCCAGAAAGCTCAACCACGGGCAGTTCGATCTCAATACCCACGGAGGAGGTCCTCGGTTTTTCCGTAGGGGCTATGTATTTATTGTACAGCGCTTCATTCAGCTGTTCCTGTTTCATCTTACTTGCCACCTCTGTATCTAAATTAAATAATTCCGATATAAATAATATGATATAAACACAGTATACCACACAAAAATGGCTGTGTCAATAATACGGAAGGCAGACGAGCTGCTTATATATTGTGCCGGGCGGTGATAACGTTATCACGAAGGCGGGATAACCGCCGTTCGCTTCGGCAGGTATCCCAAACATATCTCGGACAAACCAAAGCCGTCAGCCGAGATAACGTTGTCTTGCGTCAGCGGCTATTTTCGCTGTTTTACAAATATCCAATGCCATATCGGCTGAGGCTTCACTTTTTGATTATTGATATTTTACATATTGTTTCCATTCTCAGCTTCTGTAGGTTTCAAGGACTCCGTTATATATCTCCTCTATGACCCTTAGTCCGCCGTTGTAGCCGATATATGCACAGTTCAGTGCCAGCCTGTATGTAAGCGGAACGTTCAGTATCAGAAGATCGGCGTCATGCTGCTTTGCATAATGGCTCTCCCATGCCGAGCCGAGTATTATGAACCTGTTCCTGTGATCGTCTTTGTCAATTTCAAGAAGTATCTTTTCTCCGTCTGTCTCGAACACAGGGGTGACGCTCCTGTATTCGGATATATTCTCAAGCTCTTCGGCAACTGTCTTCTGCCAGCGTTCAGGGGTGTTGTCGGAAATAAACACGCCCGAGGGCAGTATGCCGAGTTCATTCACCAGGAATTTTGACATTCCGACAGCGTATGATGAATCAAGGACGGTGTAGAAACGTCTTGGTATGCCGTATCTGAACTCAAGTATGAAATCTGCCATGCGTTCAAGGAAGATGTAAAAGCGTTCCTCTTCCTTTTTGATGAAAGCTTCGGTGCGTTCACTGTCGAGCCCTGCGGCTTTTGATACCTTTCTCAGAAAATCGCTCGTCTGCTCACCTCCCACGGGGAAATAGGGGAAATGGATAAAAGGTGTGCCGTACTTTCTTTCAAGATGCTTTGCTATCTTAACGCCTGCCCATGTATCCGCAACTATATTCAGCTGTGCATCGGGTATAGTCTTCCACTCGTCAAGTCCGCCCGAACGTGAGCCGAAAAGAATATTGACCTTCAGCCCGATGCCTTCAAGTATCCGCTTTAGTTCTTCAAGGTTGCCCTCCCAGTAGGGATCCTGATCGGGTACCGATGCAAATACGTTCACAAGCCCCTTCTCAACACCATTGCCCGATCGGAACTTATCCACATACTGGTCGATTATGGCATTTACAACCGTGCTGTGGCTGACATAGTTGTTGCTCTTGAAACCGCCTGTCTCGGCGTAAACTATCGGTATATCCTCAGCCTGATATTTTTCGACTACGCTGCCGATGTCGTCGCCTATGATATCGGAAGTACAGCCTGTCAGCACCACAAAGAGATCGCCGTCAAGCACCTTCAAGGTCGATCTTATAAGCTCGTCAAGCTTATGTACCCCTCCGAATACTACTTCCTTGCTGCCTGTATTGGTACATGGGATAGTTCCGCCGCCAACATAGGATTGTCCCTGACCCAGAAGCTCGTGTACCTTTACAGCACAGCCGGGACCCGAATGAACTATCGGTACAGCCCTTGTTATCGCTGTGACCGTCTGCTGTGCCCCTAATGCACAGGTGAATTTGGGGTGTGAAATAAAACTGCTCATTTGCTGCTGCCTCCGATCGTAAATGTATCAACGGGCTGTGTGAGCCACCATTTTGTATACGGCATACGCGAATGCTTCTGAAGATTCTTTGTAAACTCAATGGTGTCAAGAGTTTCAAGTATCTTTTCCGCGTAATTGAGTATGCCCTGATATCCGAAAGCGTACTGTTCATCGTCCATTATGAAAGTAGGCAGACCAAGCTTTGCGCCCCAGACGACTATGCCGGGGTGACGGGCTATAAGTATATCCACATCAAGGTTATACAGAACGTTCACTATCTCAAACAGCTGCTTGTTGCAGACACGATAATTTGGTATATCTCCGAACGTTTTCACCGTATTTGCAAGTGCATCGGAATCTTTGTCATGGTTGTCGTAAAACGCATCGTGATGATAGACGGACGCGCCAACAAGTGTCATGCCGAGATCCTGTATCAGAGCCGAAAGCGCATGGCCGAACGCCGCGCCCGCTGCAACATAAGCCTTTTTCCCGCTGAGCTTGCTGCGGTATTCCTCAAGCTTCGGCGCTATCTCTCTGTGGCGGCGTTCTATTATCTTTTCGACCTGTTCTTCACGGTCAAGCACACGGCCCAGCTCACGCATCCATCTGTCTGTGCCCTCTATGCCGAAAGCGGGAGCATATTTCACCTCGGGCACGCCATAGAGCTGCTCAAGTGCCGCACCGAGATATGAACCGAGCGTTGAGCATATCTGGATCGTGGCGGCAGCTTCAGAGATATATTCAAGCTCCTCATATGTCGCATAAGGCACGATATACTGCGCTTCATAGCCCAGCTCGTTCAGCAGGTCATCAAATATCCTGCTGCCCCAGAAGTTTATGATATTTACTTTATTGGATCTCTTTCGCGGCGGCTTAACTATGCTTTTCAGCACCGAATGGAAGGCTGCATCAAAACCGCTCGTCCACAGCTTTGAGCGGAAGCCCTCGCATATACAAGGCGAAACGGGTATCCCGAACTCGCGGCTTAGCTCATTCGCTGCCGCACCTACATCATCACCGATAATGCCCGAAGCGCACGATGTTGTTATGAATATCGCCTTTGGCTTTTCCCTTTCAAAGATCTCGCGGGCTGCGGTTTTCAGCTTTTCTATGCCGCCAAAGATGGTGTTCTTTTCAAGCAGGTCGGTGGAATAGAACCTGCCGTTGTAATCGTGTATCCCGAAGCCTTCAAGGCTCGTGCGGTGAACGAAATCAAATGACTGAAAATCTCCCGCGCAGCCGATAGGCGCATGGTTTATCACCACAACTCCGCGTATGCCCGAAAGCTGACAGAATGCGTTGAGCGAGCTGCACCCCGTACTCTGGCTGAAAGCACGCCCTTTGTCTTTCAGGCTGCCGCATTCAGAAAGCTCCAGCAGCTCCTTTGCTGTACCCGTGAAATTCGTCACAGAACCCAGTCTTACTTCTCTTATCGTGACCTCGGGAAGGTCGATATTTATCTTTGGAATAATGGTTTTAACAGCTGATGACATCGGTATATCTCCTTTGCTTGTCATTTTTATATATCACCATGCAGGTTCAAGGACATTCTCACCGCCAAAGGTATCCTTCAGCGCCTGCTTCATCGCATCTGTCTTGTATGCCTTTTCAAGCACCTTGGCTTTTTCCGAGCCTACGTCCTCCTCACGGACGGCGATTATGTCCGCTTCCTGCAGCTCCTCACGTTCACCGATGAGTGCATCTTTTTCAAAAAACAGCCCCAGCTCCGTGGCTATCGTGGCGTAGAGAAATCCCGCATCGGCGTCCTCTATCGTCTTTGAAAGCATAGCGTAATCGACTTCTATAAACTCGAAGTTCCTGGGATTTTCGATAATGTCCTTCTGCGTCACCTTAACAGGGTCGATGTCATCTCTTATCTTTATAAGCCCTGCATCTGCCAGCATCACCAGTCCGCGAAAGCTGTTGCCTGCATCGTTTGAGATCACTATCTTTGCACCATCGGGCAGCTCGTCAAGGCTTTTGTATTTGGTCGAGAATATGCCTGCTCTGTCAGTGAACACCTTGAACGCCACAGCAAGATGACCCTTGTTGCGTTCATTCCAGTCGTCCATCGCGGGGGTATGCTGATGATATGTAGCAAAGCAGTCACCGTCCTCAACCGCCTGATTCAACTGCGGACCGCTTGAAACTATCTGATAGTCAAGGGTGTAGCCCAGCTTTGCGACTTCATCCGCCCAGACCTTTGTTGTATCTTCATAAGCCTTTATGTTGCAGACGCTCAGTGTTATGACCTTATCATCGTCCTTGTTCTTTCCCGAGCTCCCGCAGCCTGTCAGCAGCTGTGTTCCCAGCACTGCGGCTGTTATAAATGCGAATATCTTCTTTTTCATGTTCTTACTTCCTTTCGTCTTTCAGTTTTTGATGCGTTTGTCAAGCCTCTGTGCAAGCTTTCTTCCGATAGTCTGCATCACCTGCACCAGCAGTATTATTATGACCACCGTGAAGATCATTATCTCGGGCTGATATCTGTAATAGCCGAAACGTATCGCGAAATCGCCTATACCGCCGCCGCCTACCAGACCTGCTACCGTTGAATAGGATATAAAGCTTACACAAAGCATAGTCGCCGAGCTTATCATGCCGCTTCGCGCCTCTCGGTAAAGCACTCTGATTATGACCTGAAGGGTGGTAGCACCCGATGCCTCAGCCATTTCGATGACACCTCTGTCCACCTCGATGAGCACCTGTTCTATCAGTCTTGCAAATTCAGGCACCATGCTTATCGAAAGCGGCACCACGGCAGCGTTTGTGCCGAGCGATGAACCTGTCAGCAGTCTTGTCAGCGGTATCACCGAGATCATAAGCACCAGAAACGGAAAGCTGCGTATCACGTTGACTATCACATCCAGCACCAGATAAACCTTCTTGTGCTCCATAACAGAATTGGGACGTATCAGATAAAGATACGTTCCGAGAGGTATGCCCAGCAGAGATGAGATGAGAAGCGTCAGGAACATCATATAGAATGTTTCGCCGAACGCCTTGATTATCTCGGGGCTGTAATATCTCACAACTTCCATTATATACCACCTCCGTCCGTGAACAAAAATTCTCCCAGCGATGTCGAAGCATGATGTTTCTCCTCCGCCATATCCACCACTTCAAGTACACGCCCGTTCTCCATAACTGCCACACGGTCACAAAGCTTCCGCGCCGCTTCCATCTCATGGGTCACGAACACTATCGTTATGCCAAGTTCATCGTTTACCTTTTTCAGATAATCAAGAATGTTCTTTGTCGTCTGCGGATCAAGTGCGGAAGTCGGCTCGTCGCAGAGGAGTATCTTTGGCTGAGAAGCTATCGCCCTTGAAATAGCGACCCTTTGCTTTTGCCCGCCCGAAAGCTTTGCAGGATAGTCATCAGCCTTGTTGACAAGATCAACTATCTCAAGGCTTTTCATCACTATATCACGCCGTTTTGCTTTCGGCACGCCCATTATCTCCAGTGTGAAGCAGACATTTTCAAACACCGTTGCGTTGTTCAGCAGGTTATACTGCTGAAATATCATGCCGATATGCTGACGGCTTATGCGAAGCTGTTTTTTGCTAAGTGCAAGAAGATCATGTCCTTCTATCAACACCTTTCCGCTTTCGGGTCTTTCAAGCAGATTTATACACCGCAGCAGCGTGGATTTGCCTGCCCCCGAAAAGCCAATAAAACCGAATATCTCTTTAGGTCTTATATGTACCGTCACATCATTGAGGGCAGTAAGTTCACCTTCCGCTGTTTTGAAAGTCTTGCTGATATTTGTCAGTTCTATCATATTTTCAACCACCTCATTCGATATATCTATCATATTTCTTTTTCTTCAAAAAGTCAAAGAAAAAAACTGACAACGTTTTCTTAGCGATATATCGCAACAAAGGACAACTGACACCGTGTACTGTCGTTCGGCGGGATATCAAAAACATCTGCCCTGATCTATTCATCACAATACCTACTGCGGCTCGCTATAGCCAAAAGTTTTTATATAACATACCGATCATAGAACCAGCCTATAAGCCCACTGTTATTTGCGTTACCATTCCGCAGGACAAAACAGGATAACGATGTCAATCAGCATTATCAAGGGATACAGGCATGATCGTTCTCAGCACAACGCCAACAATGAGCGAATAAAAAGCGCATTATATGATTACGTTATCACACAGCGGGGTTTCAATAGATAATATTTATAAGCAGATATATTCGGCGGCTATAGCATGGGACAAAAGTGAGTTAATAAAGTCAAGGGGAGAAAGCACCTTTCTCCCCTTTTTTTCAAGGCTGAAAATGAACAGTCACATCAATCAAACATTCAACGCACCATATCAACCAAACCCAAAGCTCACAAACAACCCCAGTACGGACACGAGTGAGCTGTTCGAGGCAAAAGGGGTAAGGAAGTGGGGGGAGGCGAGGGGGGCAGAAACCTAGGGGGAAAGTCCTCGAACGCGGCGATAGCCTCCCCGT
>JAILFN010000045.1 GCA_024697545.1 Ruminococcus sp. | reverse complement strand
CTGTAGCTAAGAAAATATGCAGTGATGAATATATCACATATATAGCACTGGAAAATGATAAAGTGATCGGCTTTATAGGACTATTAAAAAGACTTAATGGTCCGTACATGATCCTTGATATGATGCAGGTATCTTCTGAATACAGAGGACAGGGCATTGGCAGACGAATATTTGAAGCAGGGAAAGATGAAGCAAGAAAAAACGGTGCGGAAGCTTTGTACATATCTGCTTGTTCTTCAGAGGAGACGATCTCATTTTACAGAGCAATGGGGAGTGACCTGGCAAGTGATCCTATAAAAGAGATTGCTGAAGAGGAACCGTTTGACCTTCAGATGATCTGCCCTGTGAAAGATTAAATGTCAACACAAACTGAACTGTCTATCGTTCTATGATGTGGCAACAGATTCTAATTTAACTTAGCAGCTATATAAAATACCATGCCCCGAAGCGCTTTTGAACGCTTCGGGGCAAAACTTCTATATGGGTATCTGCCTTAAGACGCCGGGGCTTTTTATTTACATTTCCGTACTTGACAACAGGCTCGCCACTATGCTATAATATAGGGTGATGTTTTAACACAACTGGAGGTCAAAAAACTATGGAATGGACAGGACTTAACGAACTCAGAGATTCATATCTGAAATTCTTCGAGAGCAAGGGCTGCCTTCGCAAGAAGAGCTACTCTCTCGTTCCGCAGAACGATAATTCGCTTCTGCTGATAGTTGCGGGCATGGCTCCGCTCAAGCCCTACTTCACGGGTCAGGAGGTGCCCCCGCGTGCGAGGATGACCACCTGCCAGAAGTGCATACGCACGGGCGACATCGAAAACGTCGGCAAGACCGCCCGTCACGGTACATACTTCGAGATGCTCGGAAACTTCTCCTTCGGTGATTACTTCAAGGAGGAGGCTATCGCATGGGCATGGGAGTATGTTACTCAGGTGCTGAAGCTGCCCGAGGACAGGCTTTACATCTCCGTTTACGAGGACGACGATGAGGCTGAGCAGATCTGGAACAAGAAGGTCGGCGTGCCGATGGATCACATCGTCCGCATGGGCAAGGAAGATAACTTCTGGGAGGCAGGCACAGACGGTCCCTGCGGTCCCTGTTCAGAGATATATTTCGACCGCGGCGAGAAGTACGGCTGCGGCAAGCCCGACTGCAAGGTGGGCTGCGACTGCGACAGATACATGGAGTTCTGGAACCTTGTGTTCACCCAGTTCGAGCGCCACGAGGACGGCACCTACACCCCCCTCGCACAGAAGAACATAGACACGGGCATGGGTCTTGAAAGACTTGCAGCACTTATGCAGGACGTAAACTCCATCTTCGACGTTGACACCGTAAAGGCTATACGCGACCACATCTGCAAGATCGCAGGCTGCACCTACGGCGAGGAATACAAGAAGGACGTTTCCGTCCGCGTTATCACCGACCATATCCGCGCTGTGACATTCCTCGCTTCAGACGGCGTTCTCCCCTCCAACGAGGGCGCGGGCTATGTTATGCGCCGCCTTGTGAGAAGAGCTGTACGCCACGGCAAGCTGCTCGGCATCGAGGGTATGTTCCTCAAGGATCTGGTAAAGACCGTCGTTGACTGCAACAAGTGCGAGTACAACGAGCTTGAGGAAAAGTATGATTATATAGTAAAGGTACTCACCAACGAGGAAATGAACTTCAACCGCACCATCGACCGCGGAATGAAGCTGCTCGATGACCTTATCGCCGATATGCAGGCAAACGGCAGGACCGTGCTTTCGGGCGAGGATTGCTTCAAGCTCTCCGACACCTACGGCTTCCCGCTCGACCTCACCCGCGAGATACTTGAGGAAAAGGGTCTTACCGCAGACGAGGAAGGCTATGAGAAGTGCATGGAGGTACAGCGTACCACCGCAAGAGAGGCACGCGGCGGCTCCAAGTACATGGGTGCAGACGAGACTGTATTCCACCGCATCGACAAGGAATTCCAGAGCGAGTTCTTAGGCTATGAGACTCTTGCCTCCGACGGAAAGAACGACTTCCTGACAAATGACGAAGAGCTCATCACCCGCGCAGAAGCGGGTCAGACCGCATACATCGTATCTGCCGCCACCCCCTTCTATGCAGAGAGCGGCGGACAGGTCGGCGACATAGGTTTCATCACCACCGAAACCGGCAAGGCGGAAGTTACCGACACACAGAAGGCAGTTGCAGGCAAGATAGCCCACACCGTAAAGATCGTTGAGGGCTATATCGAGCAGGGACAGGCGGCTCACTTTGAGGTAAATGCCGCTTACAGAAAGTCTGTTGCCCGCAACCATACGGCAGCTCACCTGCTTCAGGCAGCTCTCCGCTCGGTACTCGGCGACCATGTTCATCAGAAGGGTCAGCTGGTAGACAGCGGCAGAGTAAGATTCGACTTCTCACACTTTGAGGCTATCACCCCCGATGAGCTTAAAGAGGTCGAAAGACTTGTAAACGAAAAGATCATGGACAGCATACCCGTGACCACTCAGGTGCTTCCCATCGCAGAAGCTGAAAAGCTCGGCGCTATGGCACTGTTCGGCGAAAAGTACGGCGAGACCGTCCGCGTTGTATCCGTCGGCGATTTCTCTATGGAATTCTGCGGCGGCACACACCTTTCCAACACCGCCGAAGCGGGTCTGTTCAAGATACTCTCGGAAAGCTCCGTTGCAAGCGGCGTAAGACGTATCGAGGCTGTTACAGGCACTAACGTGCTCGACCTTATCGACGAGATGGACAGCCGCATCACATCGGCTCAGAAGGCGCTCAAGGTAAACGATCCCGCCCTCATCACCGACAGGATAAACGCAGTTCTCGAAGAAAACAAGGAGCTCAGCCGCACCGTTGATTCCCTCAAGGGCAAGATCGCGGGCGCTATGTTCGGAAGCGTTGTATCCGCAGCCTGCGACGTAAACGGCGTAAAGCTCGCTGCCGTAAAGCTCGACAGCGTGGGCTCTGATATGTACGAGAGCTTTGCAGAGAGCGTAAAGAGCATGGAGGAACCGTTCGTTCTGGCGCTTGCAGGCACTGCCGATGAAAAGCCCAAGCTGCTCTGCACCTGCTCAAAGGCTGCGGCTGCAAAGGGCGTACACGCAGGCAAGCTGGTCAAGGAGATAGCCGCGCTGACAGGCGGCAAGGGCGGCGGCAGACCCGATCAGGCTATGGCAGGTGTCGGCGACCCCGCCAAGATAGACGAGGCTCTGAGCAAGGCTGCCGAGATACTCGCAGGCTTCATAAAGTAACATCGCCAAAAGCTGTTCGCTACTATATTATAAAGGGAGGCAAACATAATGAACGACTGTTTATTCTGTAAGATAATCGCGGGAGAGATCCCCTCGACCAAGATATATGAGGACGACAAGGTGTTCGTCTTTGCGGATATCAATCCGATAGCACCGATACACTGGCTCGTTATCCCGAAGCAGCATATCGCAAAGATCACCGACGTGAATGAGGACAACAGCGCTGTCATCTCGCACATCTATGAGGTGATAGCAAAGCTCGCTGCCGAGCATGATGAGTTCAAGGACGGTTTCCGCGTGATCTCAAACTGCGGCGAGAATGCGGGACAGACCGTATTCCATATCCACTTCCATGTACTCGCGGGCGCAAAGTTCGGCTGGAGCGTGGACTGACGTTCGGTCAATATTTCGTAACTTCGGAAAAGGCGGCGCTTCTGCCCGCCTTTTCTTGCAATAAAGGGGCTTTTCCTCCCTGACAATATACCGCGACTACGGAGCTGCCAATATGAAAAAGATACCACAACTTATCCGCTGCATACTCCTGCTTATGCTTTACAACAGCGTAGGGCTATGGGCGATCGTACCATTCGGGACTGCCGCCAAAGTGCTGTGCATCATCGCACTTGCAATACACTGCATAGTCTTCACCGCCTTCCCGCAGAAGCAGGACATAACGGCAAGGAGCACCGAAAAGCTCGGGCGGCTTTCAAACGGCGCCTGCATACTCGGCTACGGACGCGCCCTGCTCTGGCTGGAGCTTATCCCCATGACGGCGTTCCTCGTGACGGGGGCGCTCTCGCCCATGCGGCTCATAGCAGACATCATCGCCGCTTACCTTATGATATTCCTGCTGAATGTAAACGGCATACTGCGGATAGCCGTGTCCTCGCGGCAGATAAAGCCCTCTCAGTGGGCGCTGCTGTTCTTCACATGGTATATCCCCGTCATAAACAGCCTTGTGCTGAAAAGCTTTTACCGCACCGCGCGGAGCGAATACCGCTTCGAGCAGGCAAAGCACGAGCTGGATAACCTTCGTGTGGAAAGTCAGATATGCCGCACCCGCTACCCGATACTTATGGTACACGGCATATTCTTCCGCGACTGGCAGTATTTCAACTACTGGGGGCGTGTACCCGCGGAGCTTATCCGAAACGGTGCGACGGTGTTCTACGGCAAGCAGCAGTCGGCAAACCTGGTCTCGGTGTCGGCGGGAGAGATCGCCGAGCAGATAAAATCCATCATCGCCGAAACGGGTGCCGAGAAAGTCAACATCATCGCGCACTCAAAGGGCGGACTCGACAGCCGCTACGCGATATCGGCGCTCGGCATGGACAAATACGTCGCGACCCTCACGACGATAAACACCCCGCACTTCGGCTGCGAATGGGTGGATAACGTGCTGAAAAAAGCACCGCAGGGCTTAAAGGAATTCTGCGACAGAAAGTACAACCGACTGTTCAGCAGACTGGGCGACCGCGACCCGCATTTCCTGCTCGGCGTGGGCGAGCTCACAAAGGCGGCGTGCGAACGCTTTGAGGCGGAAGTCCCCGACTCCCCCAACGTGCGCTACCACAGCGTCATGTCGCGCATGGTGACTTCACGGGCGGCGGGATTCCCGCTGAACCTGGGGTATTTCCTCAACAAGCCTTACACAAAGCTCGGCAACGACGGACTTGTGCCCGTTGAATCGGCGCTGCGGGGAGAACGCAGGAGCATGGTGCCCGACACCCGAAAGCGCGGCATCTCACACGGCGATATGATAGACCTCTTCCGCGAAAACATCGACGGCTTCGATGTCAGGGAATACTATGTGCAGCTTGTCAGGGAACTAAAAGAAGAGGGATACTGAGCCGACGGGCGGGAAAGTTAACACAAAATTTACATATCCTGTCGTGAAACCCGTTGACATACGACAGGATATTTGTTATAATATTAAGGCATTCGTGATCTAAAGACAGCAGGCACAAAGGTAAGACCTGCCGAGGATTGCAGCATTATAGTATTATTGCTGGATCATACCTCGTTTCGTCTTTTGCCGGAACGAGTTTTTTATTGCGTTTGCTATCTTGTATCCAAAGAGGTGAAAACAAAATGGCAAGTGAAAAGGTTTTACAGACCAAGAAGCAGAGAGTAAGCGAGCTGGCTGAGCTTATCAAGGCAGCTAAGTCCGGTGCTCTCGTTGACTATCAGGGCGTTACCGTTGAGGAAGACACCAAGCTCCGCCGCGATATGCGTGAGAACAACGTGCATTACTTCGTTGAGAAGAACACAATGCTCCGTCTTGCATTCAAGGAGGCAGGTATCGAAGGTCTTGACGACGTTCTGAACGGCGCTACCGCTCTCGCCCTCTCCAATGATGACGAGACTGCTCCCGCAAGACTGCTCGGCAAGTACGCTGACGAGTTCGAGAACAAGTTCAGCCTCAAGGCAGGCTTCATCGGTACCACCGTTTACGATCAGGCAGGCGTTGTTGCTCTGTCCAAGATCCCCGGCAAGGAGACCCTTCTTGCACAGCTGGTCGGCTCCCTTCAGGGTCCCCTCACCAAGCTGGCAGCTACCCTCAAGGCAGTTGCAGACAAGAAAAACGAAGAGGCTGCCTGATAGCGCCTGCTTCGCAGACCGCAGCCTGACGGCTGCATGACAATCATACTATATTTGAAAAGGAGTTAATCATCATGGCATCTGAAAAGATCACAAATATGATCGAAGAGATCAAGACTATGTCCGTACTCGAGCTTTCCGAGCTCGTTGACGCTATCCAGGAGGAGTTCGGCGTTACCGCTGCTATCGCAGCAGGTCCCGCTGCCGGTGCTGCTGCAGGCGGCGCTGCTGAGGAGAAGACTGAGTTTGACGTAATCCTCGCTTCCTTCGGCGACGCTAAGATGAACGTTATCAAGGCTGTTAAGTCCATCACCGGTCTCGGCCTCAAGGAGGCTAAGGCTCTCGTTGAGGAAGCTCCCAAGGCTATCAAGGAAGGCGTTTCCAAGGCTGAGGCTGAGGATCTCAAGGCTCAGCTCGAAGAGGCTGGCGCTACCGTAGAGCTCAAGTAATTTACAGCTTTACATTGCTTTATGAAAGCCCCCCTTTATCGGGGGCTTTTTTATTATATTATCCTGCCATTGAACAGCCCCTGACCGCTCATATGAATTTGAATAAAATGAAAAAACTGGGCGCGAGGTATTGAAAAGGAACGTAAAGTGTGGTAGAATAGTAAGTGTGCAGTTTAAAACGGGATATGCACGATAACACGGAGGTGATGTGATGCAAAACACCGAGCTGGTGCATCTTCTGCTGAAGGTGATGGGTATGTCGCTCGGGCTTATGGCGGTGATAATGCTTTGCTGCATCGTCACACCATATCTTGCAAAACAGATAGACAAGCACCGCCCCCCGCGACCTACAAAGGACGAAGCAGATCAGAACGTCCCTTCGGTCAGGGGACCCTTCGACGCTTCGTCCGACCCCGATTACGACTTGAATTACAAAATTTACAATAAAGATATTTACGGAGTTGATTTTAAAAATGGCAAAGAAAAAAATGGTTGAGGCTATAACCTCAATGGACGAGGATTTTGCAAAGTGGTATACCGATATCTGCAAAAAGGCAGAGCTTGTTGAGTATACCAGCGTAAAGGGCTGCATGGTAATAAGACCTTACGGCTATGCTATATGGGAGAACATTCAGAAGGACCTCGACAGCCGCTTTAAGGCACTGGGTCACGAAAACGTATGTATGCCTATGTTTATCCCCGAGAGCCTGCTCAACAAGGAGAAGGATCACGTTGAGGGCTTTGCTCCCGAGGTGGCATGGGTGACCTACGGCGGCAGCGAAAAGCTTGAAGAGCGCCTTTGCGTCCGCCCCACTTCCGAGACACTTTTCTGCGAGCATTACGCAAACATCGTACACTCATACCGCGACCTGCCCAAGCTTTACAATCAGTGGGTATCGGTAGTAAGATGGGAAAAGACCACCCGTCCTTTCCTCCGCTCCCGTGAGTTCCTCTGGCAGGAGGGTCACACCATCCACGAGACTGCCGAGGAGGCTATCCACGAGACCGAGCAGATGCTCAACGTTTATGCAGACTTCTGCGAGCAGGCGCTTGCAATGCCTGTCGTAAAGGGCAGAAAGACCGATAGTGACAAGTTCGCAGGCGCTGAGGCTACCTACGCCATCGAAGCCATGATGCACGACGGCAAGGCGCTCCAGGCGGGTACCTCGCACTACTTCGGCGACGGCTTTGCAAGGGCGTTCGGCATTCAGTTCACAGGCAGAGACAACAAGCTCGCATACCCCCACCAGACAAGCTGGGGCGTTACCACCCGTCTTATCGGCGCGGTCATCATGACACACGGCGACGACAGCGGACTTGTGCTCCCCCCTGCGGTAGCTCCCGTTCAGGCTGTTATCCTGCCGATACAGCAGTTCAAGGAGGGCGTTCTTGAAAAGGCTAACGAGCTTGCGGACGCACTCAGGGCTGCGGGCATCAGAGTTAATGTAGACGACCGCGACCAGTCGCCCGGATGGAAGTTTGCCGAGCACGAGATGCGCGGCGTTCCCGTCCGCATCGAGGTAGGTCCCAAGGACATCGAGAATGGCGAGTGCGTTGTGGCACTGCGTTTCAACGGCGAGAAGATGAACGTTCCCTTCGGCGAGCTGACCGACAGGATAAACGATCTGCTGACGAACGTTATCCCCAAGGGTATGTTCGAGAAGGCTCTTGCAAACCGTATAAACAAGACCTACGTCTGCAAGTCGATCGACGAGATGAACGCTGCCCTGAACGAAAAGGGCGACGGCTTCATCGAGGCGATGTGGTGCGGCGATGAGGCGTGCGAGGACAAGGTAAAGGAGCTGACAGGCGCAGGCTCAAGATGTATGCCCTTCGACCAGAAGCAGCACGACGACAAGTGCGTATGCTGCGGCAAGCCCGCAAAGGCAATGGTGCTCTGGGGCAAGGCGTACTGATACATATCGGGCTGCTGCATGAAAGTGCGGCAGCTCTTTTTTTGCGGCAGGTGTGAAGTGAACAAAAAAGCGGCGATACTCTTTGCAGTATCGCCGTTCATTGTTCGGGTATCGCTTATTTGCTTTCCTCAGCCTTTTTGGCAGCCTCGTACTTTGCCTTGTGGCGTTTGAGCTTGCGGAGCCCGTAGTTTTCCTTTATCTCGGTCTTGCCGCGCTCTATGGCGAGGGCGTTATCGGGGACGTCCTTGGTGATAGTCGAGCCTGCCGCCGTGTATGCGCCGTTTCCGATACGCACGGGAGCCACAAGATTCGTGTTGCAGCCGATGAATGCGTTGTCGCCGATCGCCGTGCGGGCTTTTGTTTCGCCGTTATAGTTTACGGTCACAACTCCGCAGCCGAAGTTTACATTCGCTCCCACATCGCTGTCGCCTACATAGGTCAGGTGTGCTACCGCCGTGTACTCGCCGATGGTGGAGTTCTTGATCTCAACAAAATCGCCGATCTTCACGCCGCGCTTGATATGGCTGTTGGGACGCAGCTGAACGAAGGGTCCGATCTTAACGTTGTCCTCGACCACCGATTCGTAAGCCTGAACGTTGTTGAGGGAAACTCCGCTGCCGACTTCGGTATCCTCTATGATGCAGTTGGGACCTATCTCGCAGTTCTCGCCGATCACGGTGCTGCCGCGCAGGATAACTCCCGCATGGATAACGGTGCCCTGACCGATGGTAACGTCCGTGCCTACCGATACTCCGTCGGTGCAGGTGAATTCAACGCCGTTGTCAAGGTGTCTGCCGATGATCTCAGCCCTTGCCATATCGTTGAGCGCAAGCAGAGCACGGCGGTCGTTTGCGCCCAGCACAACGCTCGGATTGTGCGAAGTGAACGCCTCTGCCTTTCTGCCCTTTGCCATCAGCAGCTCTATGCAGTCGGTGAGGTAATACTCACCCTGCGCGTTGTCGTTTGTCAGCTCGCCGAGGACTTCTATGAGGTCTGCCGTCCTGAACCAGTAGCAGCCCGAGTTCACCTCAGTGATGGCAAGCTGCTCGGCAGTGCAGTCCTTGTGCTCAACGATGGCGCTTATGCCGCTGCTGCCGCGGACGATGCGTCCGTAGCCTGTGGGGTCGGCGATGTTCGCGGTAACGACCGTCACGGAACATCCGCCGTTTATGTGAGCTTCAAGCGCACCGTTTATCGTCTCGGCATCAATGAAAGGAGCGTCGCCGTTGAGTATCAGTATATTGCCGTCAGTATTGGCTTTAAGGAAATCCTCAGCCTGCATGACGGCATGACCAGTGCCGAGCTGCTCCGCCTGAAGTGCTGTGCTGATCTCAGTCTTAGACCCGCGCCCCGCGAGGTACTCGTCTATCATTGCGGCGTTGTAGCCCTTTATGATGCAGAGCTTTTCAAGCCCCGCGCTCTCGCAGGCTTTTATCACCCATTCAAGCATTGGCTCGCCCAGAACGCTGCAAAGCACCTTGGGCTTGTCGGTCTTCATTCTCTTGCCCTGCCCTCCGGCAAGGATGATGGCATTGTTTGTCATTGTATATTTCTCCTTTATGTATGGATTGGATATGTTTTTGAGCTTCATTGCTGCCTCAATAGAAACCGCCGGTTATGCCGTCGCCCATGTTGGGATTCAATGCGGAATAGGCGAGGTCTGCGAAAAAGAGTACTGCAAGCGTTATGCAGATGATCTTTCTTACCGTCTTGGGTATCTTAGCAAGAAGATTATCGGCAACGGGTGCGATGAAATAGGTCATGGTAACGCCCGCAAATCCGAATACCAGCACGCCTTCAAGACATATCCTTCCGTTCAGGTTCATGAAGTAGCCCGTGTAGTCCCACCAGCGCATTTTAAGCAGCTTTTCGAGTATCCACGAAGCGAAGTATTCAACACTTCCGCAGGCAACGGTAGCGCCTATGAACATAAGCTGCGGTGTCTTTCTGAGCGGACGCATAAGGTATATGATTATCCAGCCGCCGATGCCGTATATCGGCAGCCAGGGTCCCAGCATGGTGCCGCGGTTTATGAACTCGCCGTCGTTTACAAGATAGAAGAATACCTCCCACACCCAGCCTATCAGCGAGAAGAAGAAGAAGAAAAGCACCACAGTATCGCCGCCGTAGCCGCGGTCCCAGTCGGTGGTCAGCCACTTGTGCTTCTCGTGGTAGCGTGTCGGACAGACGTAATCTGGATAACAATCAAGGCCTTCGGGGTTTATGGCGAGCAGGGTGTCGTAAAGCTTGAACTCAAGATTCATGGTGGTGCGCTTTGCAGCACGCTGCTCCATGTACATCTCGGCATATATGATCTCACGGAAGGGATCGAGGAAGAAAAGCGAGGACATATGCAGCGTAAAGCCGTCGAGCAGTACATAAGGCAGCAGCGACAGGTCGAGCCTGAAAGCACGCCGCTTGCAGCCGTTCATCAGCTCCTTTGAAAGCGCGAACGCTTCCTTGCAGGTAAGGTTCGGGTTCTCGGCAAGCAGGTAAGGTATCAGAAGATACTCATACCTCTTGTAAATGCCGCCGATGATCGTGGCGTTCCAGAGCGTCTGCCGCACAGACCTTACCAGCATTATCCACGCGGTGTGCCTGACGTGCCCCGTTTTGAATATGAAGAACAATCGGTCGGCACGGGTCTCGGGGTATATACGCCGTTCAATAAAATAACGGCACTGCCCGATGAGAATAAGGTTCTTGAAGAAGACCCAGAACAGCGCCGATATCCCCGTCATTATGAAAATGCCGATCGACCTGTCCACCCGCCCGTGGAAGGCTATCTGATTGATGCCGTTTATTATGCCGAAGCCGAGCGAGCCCGAAGAGGTAGTCTCATTGACGAACACGGAGAAATAACCCTTTGTGTATTTCTCGGCAGTCGTTTCGGGTCTCATGTCTATGTCAAGCACCTTTATCCCGTTTACCAGATCTTCAATGATCTCAAAATTTGTCTTGCGCGGTTCGTTCAGGCGCAGCGATCCTGCCATATCGACATTCTTATCCCATTCGCTTGCATATCGGTAGCCGCCGCTTATCAGCACGCTAACTACGAATACTATGACGACATTGAGAAAGTAATGCTTACGCAGGCTCTTGAACGCCGCCGCGCGCAGTTCTCTGATACTTTTCATATGTATATCTATCCTTGGTCAAATGCGAAATATTAAAAAACCATCGGGTATATCCTGTAACAATGCCGAACGGCTTTGCTTGCAGGGAGCCCGAGGCGAAGTGATACAATAGATCAGGCGGACGAAGTCCGCAAAGGAGCGTTAAGCTCCGCGTCCGTGCGTCAAGCACGGGTCTTTCTGGTGTAATTCTATCACGATGCCGAACGGCTTTGCTTGCAGGGAGCCCGAGACGAAGTGATACAATAGATCAAGTGGACGAAGTCCGCAAAGGAGCGTTAAGCTCCGCGTCCGTGCGTCGGCACGGGTCTTTCGGGTGTAATTCTATCACGATGCCGAGCGGCTTTGCTTGCAGGGAGCCCGAGGCGAAGTGATACAATAGATCAGGCGGACGAAGTCCGCAAAGGAGCGTTAAGCTCCGCGTCCGTGCGTCAAGCACGGGCATGATTTAATTATAACAAACCGACACGGTTATGTCAAGTGTAAATGTTTTGTTAAGGAAATACCGCCTGCGTAAATATCACGCAGGGGCTTGACAAAGCTTATATAATAGTGGTATAATGATAGCATACGCAAATTGAAATTGATTATCAGGTTCATAAGTAAGGGATGGATATGTCAGAAAGAGAAGTACAGATAAGCTGCGTCGGATGCTCGCTCGGGTATGAGGGCGAAACTGTCGTCAGCGATATAAATTTTGAGGTACGCGCAGGCGATTACCTCTGTATACTCGGCGAGAACGGCTCGGGCAAAAGCACCCTGGTCAAGGCTCTGCTGGGGCTCAAATCCCCGAACACGGGAGAGATAAGGCGCGGCGGCGGAGTCGGCGCGGGTGAGATAGGCTACCTGCCTCAGCAGACGGTAGTGCAGAGGGATTTTCCCGCTTCAGTCAGGGAAATCGTTCAGTCGGGCTGCCTCGGTAAAACGGGGCTCAGACCCTTTTACAACGCCGCCGAAAAGGCACTCGCCGCAAAGAATATGGAACGGCTCGGTATCACCGACCTCGCGAAAAGATGCTACCGCGAACTTTCGGGCGGTCAGCAGCAGAGGGTGCTGCTCGCAAGAGCGCTCTGCGCGGCGGACAAGATACTGCTCCTGGACGAGCCTGTGACGGGTCTTGACCCCAAAGCTCAGCTCGACCTTTATGAGCTGATATCAAAGCTCAACAAAAACGGCATCACTATTATAATGGTGTCGCACGATATAAACGCCGCCATGATGTTTTCCAGCCATATACTCCACATCGGCGGACAGAAGCAGCTGTTCTTCGGCAGCAAGGATGATTATATGAACAGCCCCGTCGGGCGTTCATTCATACTCTCGGAAGGCGGTGAGATAGATGGTTGAGCTTATCGAAAAGCTTCAGAAATATTTCACCCTCCCGTTCGTGCAGTACGCGATGATCGTCGGACTGCTGATAGCACTCTGCTCATCGCTGCTCGGCGTAACGCTGGTGCTGAAGCGATTCAGCTTCATCGGCGACGGGCTTTCCCATGTAGCCTTCGGCGCAATGGCGGTAGCTATCGTTGCGGGCATCACAAATCAGATGCTGATAATCATGCCCGTGACGGTGGCTTCGGCGATACTTCTCCTGCGGACGGGGCAGAACACAAAAATAAAGGGCGACGCCGCGGTGGCGATGATCTCCGTCGGTGCGCTGGCGCTGGGATATATGCTGATAAACATATTCTCAAAATCCGCAAACGTTGCAGGCGATGTCTGCTCGACGCTCTTCGGCTCTACTTCGATACTTACCCTCACAAAGCTTGAAGTACAGCTCTGCATAGCTCTGGCGGCAGTGGTGGTAGTTCTGTTCGTGCTGTTTTACAACAAGCTGTTTGCAGTAACATTTGACGAAAGCTTCTCAAAGGCAACGGGCGTAAAGTCGGATATCTACAACCTGCTGATAGCGATCGTCACGGCAGTCATAATCGTGCTTGCGATGAACCTTGTCGGCTCGCTGCTGATATCGGCGCTGATAATCTTCCCCGCGCTTTCGGCGATGAGGGTGTTCAAGAGCTTTTTGAGCGTTATAATATGCTCGGCGGTGATCTCGGTCGTGTGCGCCGCCGTCGGCTTGATGGTCTCAATACTTATGTCAACGCCCGTCGGCGCGACGATAGTTTCAGCCGACATTGCGGTGTTCTTCATATTCTGGATCATCTCACTTTTCAAGAGAGGGTAATGACATGAAAAAAAGACTTGTGCCCGCGCTGACAGCACTGACGATGGCTCTGTGTGCGGCAGGCTGCGGAGATACTTCGACGATAGACAAAATAATAGACAGCTCATCGCCGTCCGCAGAAGATCAGCTTGTGGACGAGCTGGCAAAGCAGGCGGAAGCGCAGGCTGAGACAGGTCTCGCGCCGCAGACAAAGGCTTCGGCATCGCTGCCAGATGTCACGGACATCGACGCTTCAAACGGCGAATTTGACGTTGACCTTACCGAGCTCGACTCCAACATGACCTATGCCATGGTCTACGACATGATGGTGAACCCCGACAACTATGAGGGCAAGCTCGTCAAAGCGCGGGGGACATTCGCCCACACCGAGGAAAACGGCAATCACTACTTCGCGGTGCTGATAGCCGATGCGACAGCCTGCTGCTCGCAGGGACTTGAGTTCAAGCTGAAAAACGCCGACTCGCTGACCTTTCCCGACGACTACCCCGAGGAGGGTACAGAGCTTATCATCACAGGCACATTCGGCAGCTATAAGGAAGACAGGTACACCTATATCGAACTGGCGGATGCCGCGATGGAGAAGGCGGAATAAAAGGCAAAACCGCTCATGACCTATCTGCGTTTTTACGGCAGCGTTTGATAATAAAAACAATAAGACCCGATAATACCGCACATGGTATCGTCGGGTCTTATTGCTTTCTCTGCCGCTTTGTGCGGCAGCCTCTTTACTTATGCTTTCTGTACCAGCTTCTTATCAGCTTGCCGCTTTGGGTCAGCTGCGAGGTCCCCGATCTTATTTTTGAAAGATCGGTGCCTGTCCTGAATGCCGAAGCTGTCTCGTTCTTATCGGAAGCCGACCAGTTGCAGTAGCCGACCTTCTTCTGATCCAGCAGCGTGAGCCATGTCTTGGTCTGGGCGCTGTTGAAGCCGCCGTTGCCCGAAGCGTCGCAGGTGCCGAACTCGCTTACCAGTATCGGCAGACCCTTGGAATAGCAGTCCTTGAAGCGGTCCCTCAGCCAGTCGGTATGGGTGCCCGCATAGAAGTGCAGCGTGTATACCGTGTTCTTGTCGGAAAGGCGGTCTTTCAGCGGCTCATGTATATCCTGGCTCCAGGTGCCCGTGCCGACTATTATGATGCCCTTCTTATCGTTTGCGCGGATAGCTCTCGTGACCTTCTCGGCGTAAGGCTTGATGGAAGACCAGCCCACTCCGCCGTTGGGTTCGTTGCATATCTCGTAAAGCACGTTGTTATAGCCCTTGTACCTGCGCGACATCTCGCTGAAAAAAGCGACCGCCTGATCGGCGTGCTTGTTGGGGTCCTTGTCCTTCAGGACGTGCCAGTCGATAATGACGTACATACCGAGCTTTTTTGCATTCTCAACGCCGTTTATCACCTTGACTTTAGCCTGCCTTGCGTATTCGGGGTCGGTGGTATAGCCGCCCCACTCTTCCGTATACATCGCGATGCGTATGGTGTTTACGCCCCAGTCGTCGCGCAGCACCTTGAGGGAAGATGCCGAAAGAATGTCATCGTACTTCTCCCACATGATGCCGTGAGTGGACATACCGCGTATCTGGAACTTTGCGCCGTAGGCGTTGTATATGTTAGCGCCCTTGACCCTGAGCCTGCCGTTTTCGGCAGCGGGGGTCATCGACTTCTTTGTCCTGACGCTTACACCCGCAGGTTTTCCAACGACGGTCTTTTCGCCCGACTTCTTATAAGCCTTGACGCGGAATTTATAGGCGGTGTTCTTTTTAAGACCGTTGCTGTTGAACTTTACTGTGCTGCCCGACTTTATGTTCTTGATGCCCTTCCACTTGCCCGTTGAAGACTCGCAGCGGTAGATCTTATAGCCGCCCGCACCCGATACCTTCTTCCATTTAAGGGTGACGGAGGTAGATCTCGCGGTGGCGGTAAGCCCACTGACCTTTGCGGGAGCCGCACCCGTGAGACAGATCTCTTCGGCGTGGGCGGTAATGCCCGAAGCCGCAGCCATGCTCACTGCCACAGCGGCAGCAAGAAGCGCCGAGGTCAGCCTTTTTATCATCTTCATGGATATCATTCCTTTCATAAAAAGGGCAGAGCCCCGTAATTGCCGCAGTTATCACAAGCAGCCGAGCAGCTTGTTCAGCAGGCGCTGCAATTCAATAGATTCATCTATACTCAGCGCCACGCACCTTGCCATCTCATGCGGCACAGCCAGTGCACGGTCACGCAGAGCCTTTCCTGTCTCGGTCAAGGTAACGTTCAGGACGCGCTCATCCAACGAGCTTCTCGTGCGGACGACATATCCCTTTTGCTCAAGGCTTTTCAGCACGGGGGTAAGCGTGCCGCTGTCGAGGTACAGGCGTTTGCCAAGCTCCTTTACATTGATCTCGCGCTCCTCCCACAGCACCATCATCGTGATGTACTGAGTATAGGTAAGATCAAGCTCGGAAAGTACGTTTCGGTATTTTGAAGTCACCTTTCGCGAGGCTGCATAGAGCGGAAAGCATATCTGATTCTCAAGCTTGAGCGGATCGTATTTGTGTTCTGACATACCGTTATAGCCTCCGTTTCGGGGTAGATACACCCATTATGTACTATATATTATAAATCACAAGCAGCGACCTGTCAAGAGAAACATATTAAGTGTTGTGCAACCATCCTAAATCAGCAGTATATAATTGTGCAATTATACAAAAGTGAGTTTTAAGCTTAACTTTAAGTAAAAGTTTAGGAATTTTTAAGTTAAAGCCTTTATAATTAAATACATAAACAGAACCGCTTTATAAATAAGGAAGTGAGAGATATGGCACAGGAAGTTTTTAAGAGAACAGAAAAAAAATACCTGCTTGAAAGACCGCAGTATGAAAAGCTCCTGAAAGAGCTTGATAAATTTATGAACAAGGACAGGTACTTTGAAAGCAACATAATGAGCCTTTATTATGACACCCCCGACTACCGCCTTATACGGACTTCGATGGAAAAGCCGGTGTTCAAGGAAAAGATAAGGCTGAGAAGCTACGGCGTACCCAAAGCCGACAGCACGGTGTTCCTTGAATATAAAAGAAAGTACAAGGGCGTGGTCTACAAAAGGCGCACATTCATGCCGCTCAGTGATGTAGATACATTCACATCGGGAGGACAGACAGAGACTAACAACCCGCAGATAGAAAACGAACTGCGCTATGCTTTCAGATTCTACCCCGAGCTTGAGCCGAGGATGCTCATAACCTACCACCGTTTTTCCTACTACGGCAAGGAGGACAAAAACCTCAGGATCACCTTTGATAACGAGGTGACGTTCAGGGGATATGATCTGGACCTCAGCTGCGGGGTGTACGGCAGGACGCTGCTCAAAAGCGGTCAGCGGCTTATGGAGATAAAGATCCCCGGTGCCATGCCGCTCTGGCTCTCAAAACTGCTGGACGAGCTGAAGATATACCCGGCGAGCTTTTCAAAATACGGCAGGGCTTACACAGAACTTATGACAGAGGGCAAACTGAACGGCAAGGATGCAAAGGATAACATACGCCCTTTGCAGTATGCGATCTGAGCTGAGATACAGCAGATGCAAAAGATCGAAGATCGGGGCAGTGCCGAACAGCTATTCTTCGGCATAACCCGTGAAAAACAATATGCCCGCGGCGGCAGCCGATACGGCACAAAAAGAAAGGACAACAAATTATGACGATCATGAATGGAATAACAGCTTTGACAAACAACTCCGCTTCGGCGGGAAATATATCCGAGCTGTTCAGTTTCTCGACAGGCGACATAACGATAACGGCGCTTCTGCTGTGTACCATATGCTCGCTGCTGCTCGGACTTGTGATAGCTATGGTATTCTCGCACGGTGATAAAAGCTCGCGCAGCTTCAAGCTGACGCTCGTGCTCCTCCCTGCGATAGTTCAGATGGTGATAATGCTCGTAAACGGCGACGTTGGTACGGGCGTGGCGGTAATGGGCGCATTCGGTCTGGTAAGATTCCGTTCGGCACCGGGCAGCGCCAAGGAGATATGCGCGATATTCCTCGCGATGGCGGCAGGTCTTGCCTGCGGCACACGCCACCTTACGATCGCGGTAATATTTACCCTGCTGATCTGCGGAGTGAGCTATGTATACAACAGATTCGGGCTCAGCGCCGATCTGAGCAGCGAAAGAACGCTCAGGATAACCGTACCCGAATCGCTCGACTACGGCAGCGCGTTTGACGACGTGCTCAACAAGTACAACTATGACTGGAAGCTTGATGAGGTCAAGACCACAAACATGGGCAGCCTTTTCAGACTGACATACACGATAGTCATCAAGAACGAAGCCAACCAGAAGCAGATGCTCGATGAGCTTCGCGAGCGCAACGGCAACCTGGAGATATCCTGCGGCAGACCCGTGACCGACCGCGAAAAGCTCTGAGGCAGCACCTATACAAATAAACTCAAGACAGACAAAACGCATAAAACCAACAGAACAAAAGAAAGGAAGATGCAACATGACCGCAAAGATAAAGATAACAGCAGCAGCGGCAGCAGCTTTGATGGCTATATCCCTCGCAGGCTGCACGGAAAGCAGCAACGTCAGCAGCAACGATACGTCGGCGGACAAGCCCGCGGCAACCGAAACGACAGTTAGCAGCGTATCCTCAGAGGCTTTTGAGATATCCGCCGCCGACAAGGACATCGGATATTCCGAGGGCGACGCTGTGCGGATCACCATGAGCGGCAGCGAAGCCGAGATAGAAGGCTCGGGCGCTGAGGTCTCCGAAGGAAAGCTTTCCATCACCGAAGCGGGGACGTATATCCTGAGCGGCGAATTCAGCGGTCAGATATACGTCAAGGCAAAGGGCGCGGAGATAAAGCTCGTGCTCGATGGTGTTGCGGTGACGAACTCCGACCATGCGGCACTTCTGATAGACAAGGCGGACAAGGTGACTATCACCCTGAACGACGGCACCGAGAACAGCTTCACCGACGGCAGCAGCTACACCGCCGAGAGCGATGACGACAACACCGACGGCGCAATATTCTCACGCGCCGACCTCACCATCAACGGCGAGGGCAGCCTTACCGTAAACGGCAACTGCAAGCACGGCATCGTCAGCAAGGACGACCTTGTGATAACGGGCGGCAGCATAAACGTTACCGCTGCTTCGACCGCACTTAGCGGCAAGGACAGCGTTAAAATAAGCGGCGGCAGCATAGACCTTACCGCAGGCAGCAACGGCATACACGCGACCAATTCCGAAGAGACCGAAAAGGGTATCGTATCCATTTCGGGCGGCACCATAGCCATAACCTCTCAGGGAGATGCTATTCAGGCCGAGAACGCCATGAAGATAGAGGACGGCGAGCTCAGCATTACAACAGGCGGCGGCAGCGAAAACGCCGAGATGAAGACGGAGGCTATGCCTTTCGGCAACAGGGGCGAGCAGACTGCCGACACAAGCTCCGCGGAAGCGGACACCGTTTCCGCAAAGGCACTGAAAGCCGCTTCGATACAGATAGCGGGCGGAAACATTTCTATAGATTCCTCCGATGACGCGGTACACGCAAACGGCAGCGCCGAGATAAGCGGCGGCAGCATTACGATAAGATCGGGCGATGACGGTATACACGCAGACGGCGTCCTGACCATATCGGGCGGCAGCATCGACATACAGAAGTCCTATGAGGGCATCGAAGGGAATAGTATCACCGTCACCGACGGCACGGTAAACGTGATCGCCGCAGACGACGGCTTCAACTCCGCAGGCGGAAGCGACACGGGCGACACCGAGCGCAGCGGCAGGGACAGCTTCATGCAGGGCGATCCGAACTGCAACCTGACATTTGCGGGCGGCACGATAACCGTAAGCTCAGAAGGCGACGGACTGGATTCAAATGGCAACCTCTACGTTACGGGCGGTATCATATATGTAAACGGTCCGACCAACGGCGGCAACGCGGCACTCGACTGCGGCGATCAGGGCTGCACCATAGAGATAACGGGCGGCACGATCATTGCCGCAGGCTCTGTCGGAATGGAAGTCGGCTTCGGAGAGACCTCGACGCAGTACAGCGTGCTGCACAACTTTGGGTCGGCGGCAGCGGCAGGCAGCGAGTTCACCGTCACCGATTCGGACGGCAATGTGATACTCAGCTTTACTCCCGAAAAGAGCTATCAGTCGGTAGTATTCAGCAGCGCGGAACTCAAAGAGGGCAAGTATACCGCAAAGGCGGGCGATCAGTCCGAGGAGATCGAGATAAGCTCGATAGTGACGAGCAACAGCACGGGAATGGGCTTCGGCGGCGGCGGTTTCCGCGGCGGCAACGGCGGAGGCTTCACTCCCCCCGACGGAGGCTTCACACCTCCCGCCCGTCAAGGCGAGGAGAACACCGCAAACGTCTGATAAAGCACTCTACTCCAAGTCATATATCATACCCAAGCGGGCGGCACACCTTTTTGCAAGGTGTGCCGTTTGCTTTTGTGCATAAAAAAGCTGCCGCACCTGATGTGCAGCAGCCGATGATGTTTTTATTGTGCAGCCTCTGTCTCCGCGGGCGCGGGAGGTGCTTCGTTGGGGATGTCGGCAGGAGCCGTCGCATTCTGATACCACAGATCGAGATCGACCGAACCGGGCACGCCGCTCAGCTTTCCGCTGCCGCTGCACTGCCAGATGTAGCTTATACCCTCAAAGCTCAGGTCGTAGTTCGCCACCCAGCACTTTGCCGTCCTCGCGGGGGAATTCTCGCCGCAGTTCCAGAAGGTATCCAGGAAATTGCTGCTGCCGTAAAGCATAACGTTATAGCCGCTCTTTTGCAGCTCCGACGCAAAGGTGTCGTATATGCGGTTGAGGTCGTTCAAGTTTATGCCGTACTGCTGGAAGCTGACAAAGTTCTCCCAGTCGAAAGCTATGGGCATATCAAGTGCCTCGCCGTTCAGCTTTCCTGCCAGCCACGCCGCTTCCTCGCGGGCTTCATCGACCGTGGTGGCGGTGCTGTAGAAATAAACTCCGCGGAGAAGTCCCGCAGCCTTTGAGCTTTCAAGGTTTCGCGCAAAGAACTCGTCCTCTACTATGCCGTCCTTGCTGCGGTAGCCTGCACGCATTATGCAGAACTCGCAGCCTGCGCCCTTTACGGTTGCGAAGTCTATCTCCTTCTGCCACTCGGAAACGTCGATGCCCTTGAGCGGGTTGCCCGAGGTGTAGTTTGAAAGGGTGGAGAAATCCATCTCGGTGCCTGCATCTATGACCTGCTCACCCGCCGATTCAGTCACCTTGATCGGGATAGTAAGATCGGTGCTATTGCCGCTTGAATCGGTGACAGTCACCTTGATCTCATAGTCGCCCGTGGTGTATGGGTCGAGGTCGCCCGTATAGGAGGCGGTCGGCGCACGGTCGTAGTTGTCGGCGTAGCTGATAAGATCATCAAGCTCGAACGCACTGCCGCGCACCAGCGTGTTGCCGCCGAAATTAAAAAGCACGGGCGCGGAAGTGTCTGCAACATTGTACTTGACCGTCTGCTGCCCGATCTCGCCGTTCTGGTCATAGATGATGTTGACCTCATGCTCACCGAGGGCAGCCGTGTCAAGCGCGGCATCGGCGTTGGTTATCATAGCGTTGCTCGCCGAAACAAGGTCGCCGACGGTCATGCGTGAGAATATCTCTACTTCAGACTTGGTCTCGAGCTTCACCTTCTCGGTCTTCTTAGTCTCGGCAGTAGTCACGCCCACAACGGGGGCTTCCGCTTCAACAGCCGAAGGCTCGGTAACTGTCTCTGTGGCGGCAGTCTCGACCGCGGTGGTGGTGGCAGCGGTAGTCGTTTCGGTCTGTGAGGGAGCTGCCGTATTCCCGCAGGAAGAAAGCAGCGCCGAAGCTGCTATGAACGCTACGGCGCGGGCTATTGTATTTCGTGTATTTCTCATAATGCTGCCTTGATAGCTGCGAGGAACTCATCATATTCCTCAAAAGCGGGAAGGTCGGGGTTGTCAGCCTTTATTGCATCGGTCGAACGGAAGAGGAACCCCGCCTTTGAAGCGCGGATCATTCCGAGGTCGTTGAAGCTGTCGCCTGCGGCGATGGTGTCGCAGCCTGCGTCGTGCAGAGCGTTTACGGTAGTGAGCTTCGACTTTTCGCAGCGCATCTTATAGCCTGTGATCTCGCCGTTGTCTGCTACTTCAAGGGTGTTGCAGAGTATGGTAGGATAGCCGAGCTTAGCCATCAGCGGCTTTGCGAACTGGCTGAAAGTATCGCTTATGATGATGACCTGAGTTTCCTCACGAAGTGCATCGAGGAACTCCTTTGCACCGGGCATGGGGTCTATCTTCTCTATGGTAGCCTGTATCTCTTTAAGACCGAGACCGTGTTCCTTGAGGATCGCCAGTCTGTACTGCATGAGCTTGTCGTAATCAGGCTCATCGCGGGTGGTCTTTTTCAGCTCGGGGATACCGCTTGCCTCAGCAAAAGCTATCCAGATCTCGGGCACCAGAACGCCCTCAAGGTCTAAGCATACAACATTATACATATTTACTTTCCTCCCTGTAAAAGTTGGAAACATCACCGTCCCCGAAGGCGGGATCCAAACCGCGTCCACGGTCGGTGTCATTCCCGATATAAACGCTCCGACAGAGCGCTGAAAAGTACACCCGATGCGATTCGAACGCACGACCTTCAGAGTCGGAGTCTGACGCTCTATCCAGCTGAGCTACGGGTGCGGGTATGATCGCCCCTGCGGGGCGCTCATACGGGAGTTTTACTTTTTGGGGTCAACGACCCCAAAATCCCCGCCTGCGGCGGTAACCGTAAAACGTCCCGGGTTTTTGTATTTGATTAGGCTTGCTAATACCAAAGATATAAGGCAGAATGGTCAGTTGAAGAAGAAATCTATAAGACATCTTGCTCCCATGTAAAACATGGGGAACGTCACTGCGGCAAGGATAAGCCCGAATATCGCCGCTTTCTTCGCTGCGGTATTATTACAGTGCAGGTGCCTTATTATGTTGACGATGAATACCCCCGTGCCGACGATCGTGGGCATACAGATCAATCCGAAGAAGCCGGCGATCAGGAAATTGAAAAAGTCGTACTCTCTCATTTCAAACCGCCTTTGCAGCAGTGCCGCGGATCATCTGATCTTGCTTCCGCAGGGCAGGCTCTGGTCGGGGAATACCACCGCAGCGCCGCCGTCGGGGGTATCGGCTGCGAGTATCATGCCCTGACTCTCAACGCCGCAGAGCTTTGCGGGGGCGAGGTTCGCAACGATTATGACCTTCTTGCCGACGAGGTCTTCGGGCGAGTACCAGGGAGCGATGCCGCTGACTACCTGTCTGCCGCCGTCTCCGAGGAGACCGCCATCGTCCAGCTGTAAGCATAGCAGCTTCTTGGACTTCTTGACCTTCTCACAGGACTTGACCAGCGCAACTCTGAGGTCAGCCTTTGCAAAATCATCTATCGTTATCTGCGGTGCGACCTCATCGGGGGTAAAGCCGTCGTTCCCGCCGAGCTTTGCCTTTGCCGCAGCCATGTTGGCTTCGATTATCTTGTTGAGCTCGTCTATCTCCTTGTCCATGTCGATGCGGGGGAAGAGGATCTCTCCCTTGTGTACAGTAACGTCAGCGGGCAGAACGCCGAACTTGCCTGCGTTCTCATAGGTGCATACCTCAGCCGATGCACCGATCTGCTCCCATACCTTGGGCATGGTGTTGGGCATGAACGGGCTCAGCAGGGTGGATATCACGCGGATAGATTCAAGCAGGTTGTAAAGCACCGCCGCCAGTCTGGGACGGTCTTCCTCGTTTTTGCCGAGCTTCCAAGGCTCAGTCTCGTCGATGTACTTGTTCGCGCGGTCAACTGCGGTGAAGATCTCCTCAAGTGCGTTCTTCAGGCGGGTCTCGTCGATGCAGGTGTCTACCTTGCCGCGAAGTGCCGTTATAACGGAGATAAGGTCATCGTCGATATCGGCAGCCTGACGCTCTGCGGGCAGAGTGCCGCCGAAGTACTTGTCCGCCATAGCGACCGTTCTGGAAACGAGGTTTCCGAAGCCGTTGGCAAGGTCGGAGTTTATGCGCTTTATCATGATCTCATTTGAGAATGCGCTGTCCGCGCCGAGAGCCATTTCTCTCAGGATATGATAGCGGATAGCGTCAACGCCGTAGCGCTCGCCCAGCATGAAGGGATCTACCACATTGCCGAGGGATTTGGACATCTTCTCAGCCTCGCCCTTCTTGTTCTGGAAGGTGATCCAGCCGTGAACGGCAAGATGCTTGGGCAGCGGCATATCAAGCGCCATCAGCATAGCGGGCCAGATGATAGCGTGGAATCTCATGATATCCTTAGCCACCATATGAACGTCCGCGGGCCAGTATTTATCGTAATCATCGTACTTATCGTTCATGAAGCCCATCGCCGTGCAGTAATTGAACAGCGCATCCACCCAGACGTATACGACGTGCTTGGGGTCAAAGCTCACGGGCACGCCCCATGTAAAGGACGTTCTTGAAACGCACAGATCTTCAAGTCCCGGCTTGATGAAGTTGTTTACCAGTTCAACAGCGCGGGTCTTGGGTCTGAGATAATCGGTCTCGGTCAGCAGCTTTTCTATGCGGTCTGCAAAGGGAGACATCTTGAAGAAGTAAGCCTCCTCGGCAGCCTCCTTGACTTCACGGTGACATTCGGGGCAGCAGCCGTTTTCGTCAAGCTGGCTGTCTGTCCAGAAGCTCTCACAGGGGGTACAGTATTTGCCCTTGTACTCGCCCTTGTATATATAGCCCTTATCATAAAGAGCCTTGAATATCTTCTGTATAGCCTCAACATGGTAGTCATCGGTGGTGCGGATATAGCGGTCATACTTTACGCCCATGAATTCCCAAAGCTTCTTGAAGTTTGCAACTATCCCATCAACATACTGCTGCGGAGTGATGCCCTCTGCCTTAGCCTTTTCTTCGATCTTCTGACCATGTTCGTCGGTTCCCGTGAGGAACATCACGTCACAGCCCTGCATTCGCTTATACCTCGCTATTGAATCGCAGGCAACTGTTGTATAGCAGTGCCCGATATGCGGGTCGCCCGACGGATAATATATCGGGGTCGTGATGTAAAACTTTGACATATCGAAAACCTCCTAGGAAAATTTGTGCCGCCTTCAGCGGCAACCGTACATATTATTATACTACACTTTTGGCACAATGTCAAGCGTCGGGCGGGCAGATACAAAAAAACCGGAAGCCGAAACTTCCGGTCTGTATGCTGCATTTTCTGTGAATAATCACTTAGTATTGCCGAGATTCCATCTGAATGTGGATATACGGGTAGCCTTTGTGTTATCGAAATTCCAGTTTGCAAATGTTGAAGCGGGGTCGAAGTAGCGGTAATCCTGCTTTGCCTTTGACTTGTTGAAGGATACAGCCGCGGGGGCGTTCCTCTGCACGACAGCGCCGACTCTGTGGTGTTCTCTTTCAAAGTCGAGTATCTCCTTAGCGGTGATCTGGCGCGAATCGCATATGTTGTAGGTGCCCTCATAGCGTCCCTGAGGTATGTTAACGATTCCAACGACGAAATCAACGAAGTTGTAAAGGCAGCAGAAGGAGAATCCGTACTCGCCCTCGCGGAAGATATAAGCAACGTCTTCCTTCTTGTCGTATACCCTTTCACGGAGATTATCGGTGAAATCCGCGGTATATATCGGGGCGATCCTTGCAATAACGGGCACGGTATCGGATTTTTTGAAAGCCTTGAGCAGCATCTTCTCGCTGAGCAGCTTCATATCGACGTAGTTTCCTATGCCCTTTTCGGGGGTAGCTTCTCTTATAGGTTCTCTGCCCTTTTGTATGCCGTACACCTGTGTGGTGCTGGTAAGTATGAAATTTCTCACGCCCGCTTTGCTTGCCGCGGCGTAAAGATACTTATCGCAAGCCTTGCTCATCTTCAGCTCGGAATCGGTTATCATAGAATCAAAATCGTTATCAGCGGTACAAGCAAGATGCACAACAGTGTCTATGCCATTGCTCTCTATCAGATCGGTGATCGTCCTCGAATCTGTGATATCGCATTGCGTAAAGGTATAGTCAGAGTTGTCGAGAAAGTTATAACAAGCCTTTGCATCGACGCCGAAGACCCTGTGCTTCTTCTGGAGCAGCTTATCAATGACAGCGGTAGCCATCATTCCGGCAGCACCGGTAACGAAAACGTTTGCCATACCCCCACTCCTTTCTGTATATCAAAATAATAACTGCTGCGGCACACCCAAAAGCCGCAGGCGCTCCCTGCTCCGCGACCCCGAGAACAATCGTTTCGCACCTTGTTACGCGCCGCTTCGCCCTGTTTGGGAGAATCATATAGATATTATAACACACTTTTCTCATTTTGAAAAGGGGTTTTTGTATTTTTTGATAAATTTTTATTTTCTTTATAATTTCACTTGCGTTAATTTGTGAAATGTGATAGAATTATTATTGTATAGATAAATAACTGCGGGTGAACTGCGCCCGCATCATGATTTTTTTGTTCAAAATAAAAAACTAAAATATGCAGAATGCCTGCCGAAGGGGTAAGATCGGGCGGGCGAAAGGTGATATACTTTTGGAATATTCAAATCTACTTTTTGCGTCGGTGATACTGCCGCTTTCGGCGCTGGCGCTGTTCTTTGACAGATCGGCGGAATATAAGAATCTTATACTCATAGTGACCTCGGCGCTGTTCCTGCTCTGGGGCAGACCCCTGCTCGCGGGGCTGGTGCTTTTGTCATGGATCGTCGATTTCCTGCTGGCTCTCGGCATAGAGAAGCTTCCGAGGCCGAAAGCGCTGCTGCTCGGCGCGGATATACTCTGGAACGGCGCTCTATTCATGCTTTACATGAAGCCTTGGCTGACGGGACATATTATCAAGGAAGCGTTCATACTTCCCTGCATCGCGTTTTACACCCTCAAGAATTTCTCATACGTCTTTGATGTATTCTCGGGCAGGTGCAGGGCGGAGCGCAATCCGTTCTGTCTTATGACCTATTCGGTGGCTTACCCGTTCCTGCTGGCAGGACCCGTTGTACGCTACGGCGATATCGAGCCGCAGATAAGAAAGCGCAGCTTTGACACATCGCTTTTCAGCGACGGTCTTTGCAGCTATGCCGCGGGACTGGGCAAGACGGTGATAATTCTTCCCGTTCTCACGGGGCTCACGGACATCACTCTGCGTGCGGACGAGCTCACCCGCGGCGGAGCATGGCTCGGAACAGCGGCGTTTATCGCGTCGGCATATGTCGGATTCTCGGGTGCTGCGGATATGGGCGCGGGCATCGCGAGGATAAACGGCTTTGATGTTAAGGACAACTATCAGCCCATCTCCTGCGGGAGCATGGCAGGCAGCCTTGTGAAGAGCTGCAACACCACGATGATCGAGCTGTTCGATGATATCCGCAGCTTCAGCGGCAGGAAAGCCGTATCGCTCGTCATGACGATAATACTTGGCGGCGCTGCGGGGCTTTTCTACGGCGGCGGACGCATCGGCGTGCTGCTGGGCGCTCTGGTCGGCGCATGGCTTGCCGCCGAATACTTCATCGGCTACGAAAAGATAAAGGCTGTGCCCTGGGTATTCAGAGCCGTGGGCGCACTCGCGGTCTGCCTGCTCATCGCGGCAGCACTCGCATTCAAAACTCCCGCCGACTGCCGCGCATGGTTTAGCGCACTGCTCGGCAGAGGCGTTTCCGAAGGCTTTGGAAAGGGAGTCGGCGGATACTTGATGCACAACATATTCGTCATCATCGCGGCACTTGTATACATCAGCCCGCTGAGGACGCTTGCAGCCGCAGCCGCAAAGAAGATCTCCGAAAAGAACGAAAAGAACTACGCCGCAGTCCAGCGCCTGAAGACTGCTCTGCTCGCGGCGGTAATGATGATAAGCTACCTGCTGCTGGCAGCGGGCAAGCTCTGATAAAAAAGAGGCAATAAAAAAATGAGAAAAAGAGAACACGACGATACCGCCGAACGTTTTCTGGAATCGTCAAGGTCAGCCCCCGAACAGCCCGATCCCGCACAGCCGCTGGACGACGCCCTGGAGGAGATAGACCTGCGCGACACCAGACGCCACTGTTCGGTGATGACACTTCTTACACTTTCGGTAATAATGCTGTTCTTCGGCACAAGCCTGCTGGCTCTGACCAACAAGCAGGACTTCACCGATGAGAGCAGATTTGATCTCAAAGACTTCGCGAGCGGAAAGTACCTCGCCCATGTTGAGAGCAAGTTCAACGGCTCGGTGCCGCTGCGCGACTATCTGCATAACATCGAGGAAATGCTGCACTGGTGCTATGGTCTCGGCAACAATCTCGACCTTATCAACATTCAGGAAAAGCTCAGGGGCGAGGATCCTTACAGCATCGAGACTTATGACGCTTTCGTTCCGATAGACGGCTCGGACAGCGACCGCGGCGGGCTGATAGCCGCCGAGACCGACGCTGCCGACGAGACGGAAGAGACCGACACCACCCTGAAGGACGACGGCAAGCACAAGAAGCTCTCGGGCGTTACCCTTTCGGCGACACAGACCACCAAAAAGGATAACAAGACTCCCGACAACGGCAATACCACCACGACAAAGAACGGCGCTCCCGGCGCTACAACGACCACCACCGTCCCGCCCGCGACTTCGAGGAAGAAACACTCTACGACAGAGCCCACCGATACGGAGCCTACCGATACATTACCTACCGAATCCAGCGATACGGAGCCTACCGATACCGAGCCGCCCGATACCGAGCCTTCTTCCGAGCCTGATACCGAGCCGCCCGAGGACTCTGCGGAGGAATGATGACTTCGGGGTTTAAATATTCCGACACCAACAAGCGCTACCACACCTACGGGTACTACATAAGAAAGCGCTTCGGCAGGCGGGTGTTCCGCGCGGCTATGGATATAGGCGCGGGCTGCCCGAACAGGTGCGGTGAATGCGGCTGCGGCGGCTGCCTGTTCTGCTCCGACGGAAGCATCCCGCGGGGACGCTTTACGGGTATACCCTCCGAGCAGCTCGATGAGATATACGCCAAAGCCTGCGAAGCGACGGGGCTAAAGGCAGAGGGCGCACCGTTTATACCTTACCTTCAGGCGGGGTCCAATACCTACGGGGATATCAAAGCATTTGAGGCTGTATACCGCCGTCTTCTGAGCTTTCAAAACGCCGTCGGGCTTTGCGTGGCTACACGCGCCGACTGCATAGACGAGGCTTACGCAGACCTGTTTGCCGAGCTGAGCGAAAAGACTTACCTTACCGTTGAGCTCGGGCTTCAAACGATATATGATGAAACGGCGCTCGCCTGCGGGCGGGGGCATGACCTCAGCCGTTTTATGCAGGGGTATGAACTTCTGCAAAGCCGCGGAGTGAACGTCGGGGTACACATAATAAACGGTCTTCCGAACGAGACTGCCGACATGATGCGCGGTACTGCCCGCTTCGTCGGGAAGCTCAGACCGCATTGTGTCAAGATACACAACCTCTATTTTGAGACCGATACCGCGATATCGGAAATGCTCATGCGCGGCGAGGTCAGGGCGATGGAGCTTGACGAATACGTCGGCATCATCTGCGACCAGATAGAGCTCATGCCGCCCGAGACCGTGATAGCCCGACTTACGGGCGATGCCGACAGGCGGAAGATAATAGCACCCGAATGGAGCCTGCACAAGCTGCCCGTGCTCAATGAGATAGACAAGGAGCTTGCGCGGCGCGGGAGCTTTCAGGGGGATAAATACGGCAAATGATCCCCCCGTTTTCAGATCACACTCAATAACGCAGGCTTGCGGGAGGACAGGCTTTTGGGAACTTAAAGATCAGAAAGGACGTGAGAGCTATGATAAAAACAAGCAATCATCTCGGCACGATAACTATATCAAAGAAATATCTGGTCAAGCAGGTAACTCTGCTGACCGAGAGCTGCTTCGGCGTTGCGGGGCTCAAAGGCGTTGAGCTTTCGCAGCAGGGCAACGCAGTCTCGATAAGGCTGAATGTCATAACCACGGGAGAGGTGAATCTCCCTGCCGTTGCAGGCGCTATTTCACACAAGGTCGCTTACGTTCTGGTGAACAAGCTGGGCGTAGACGTCAGCAAGATAGATGTTTTCACAGACGATATAATGGACTAAGGAGGAAAAGGAAAGTTGAGTAATGTTATCAACGGCAAGCTGTTCCGCGATGCGGTGGTAAGCGCCGCAAATGTTTTGCAGAGCAAGAAGAAGTCGGTAGACGAACTTAATGTATTCCCCGTGCCGGACGGCGATACCGGTACTAATATGTCAATGACGATAGGCAACGCCGCAATGGCGCTCAAAAATCTTCCCGATGATGTTACGGCGGGAGAGGCAGCGAAGGAGACCGCTTCGGGAATGCTTCGCGGCGCAAGAGGAAATTCGGGCGTTATACTCTCTCTGATATTCCGCGGCTTCTCAAAGGCGCTGGCGGGCAAGAGAGAGATAGATGCCGAAGCGCTGGTGGACTGCCTTGAACAGGGCGTAAAGGGTGCATACAAGTCTGTTATGAAGCCTACCGAGGGCACTATCCTTACCGTTGCCCGCGAGGCATCGGAAAAAGCCAGAGAGCTCAGCCGCACCATAAACGATCCCTTTGAGATCTGGACTGCCGTATGCGATCAGGCTAAGGTGTCACTTGACAACACCCCGAACCTGCTGCCTCAGCTCAAAAAGGCAGGAGTCGTTGACGCAGGCGGTATGGGTCTTTATGTCGTATGGTGCGAGATGGACAGAGTATTCAGGGGCGGAGAGCCTGCCGAGTTCGTGAAGTCCGAGGGCGCTTCCGCACCCGTTACCATCGACTCCTTCTCTGATGTAGTCGGCAAGTATGATGCAGAGATACACTTTACCTACTGCACCGAGATGATAATCACAAAGCACGAGGGCTGCGACAGCTCGGATGCACTTAGGGCTTACCTTGAAACTATAGGCGACTGCGTTGTTGTCGTTGAGGACGACGATATCATCAAGTTCCACGTCCACACCAACGACCCCGGTCTTGCGATGCAGAAGGCTCTTGAATTCGGCTACATCAACCTGCCGAAGATCGAGAATATGAAGCTTCAACACCAGAACCGCAAGAAGGACGCCGAGCAGGGCTACACCCCCGCCAAGCCCGAAAAGAAGTACGGCTTCGTGGCTGTGGCTGCGGGAAGCGGCATCGAGGCGATGTTCAAGGACATCGGCGTTGACTGCATCGTCCGCGGCGGACAGACGATGAACCCCTCGACCGATGATATCCTGAAGGCTATACAGAGCTGCCCCGCAGAGACTGTATTCGTGCTGCCCAACAACAAGAACATCATCATGGCGGCAGAGCAGGCTATGAAGCTTGCCGACAGAAAGGTATGCGTATTGCAGACACGTTCCATACCGCAGGGCATGAGCGCTATGCTCGCTTTCGACCCCGATGCGGATTTTGCAGAAAACTGCACCGTTATGACCGAAGCCTTTGAAAGGGTGTCTACAGGTCAGGTGACATTCGCAGCCCGCGACAGCGACTTTGAGGGTCATGCCATCAAGCGCGGCGAGATACTCTGCATGGAAAACGGCAAGCTCGCATTCACCGAGCGGGATCTCAGCAAGGGCGCATACAAGCTTGCAAAACGTCTTGTGCGCGGCGATACGTCTTTTGTAACGATAATCTACGGCGCAGACGTGACCGATGACGCGGCGGAAGCGCTTCACGATCGTCTTTCCGCAAAATTCTCAGGCATCGACATAAACCTCATAAGAGGCGGTCAGCCCGTTTATTATTACATTATTTCAGCAGAATAACAGCTCAGGCTCCGCCGTGCGTAAAGTGTGGTGGAGCCTTTTTGAATGGAGAATACAAAATGGACAACACCACCAAAAGCGGCAGTTCACGCGGCTTCGGAAAGCTGTTCGCCCTAAAACTGATAAAGGCGCTCATCATCGCAGCGCTGATATGGCTGACTCTGAATATTGCCGCACAGCAGTACCTCAGGGCTACTGCCGCACAGCTTAGCTTCGATACTATGGGAAAGCTCTACTCAATGAGCGATATATACTTCTGTATCACCGATCTTGAGCTAAAGAATATTGACGGTGAGGAGCTTGAGCACGAGGTCAGCTCGATAGAGGACATTGCTGCCGATATGTGCACAGGTGCCGTTGATGAGGATAGCAACAGAATATTCTCTCAGCACAGCGCCTGCGCCGTCTATAACGCAGATACAGGCGATGCCGTCTACACCCCCGACCTGAACGGCTTTGCCGATGCCGAGAAAAAGCTTCTGACATACAGAGTTCGTTCCGCCAGCACCGTTTTGGGAACCTGCACCCAGACCCGCACTGTTTTAGACAGCGTCTTTGAAAATGAAGGCGGCAAATACACACAGTCCCATGTTCGCTTCGGCTATGTAAACACCGAAGACGGCACCCATTATGCTGTAAGGTGCATCTACACAGTGAACTATTCAAAGGCTCTGTTCGCCGTTCGGGCGGTCACGGGCGTGGTGTTCGCGGCGGCTGCACTGATAGCTGCCCTCATAGCTTCAAAACGAGCCAAAAAGCGCTCCGATGCGGTATATTCGCAAAGCACAGACGCTGCCCGCGCCGAGATCGGGGAGCTTAGAAAACAGGCGGACACCCCCATCAACGTCATAATCGGTGCCGCCGAGGGTATGCGTATGGCAGGCGATGAACGTTCCGATAATATCATAAAGAACGCAAACCTTTTAAAAGATCTGATAATGGGAACGGATGACAAGAATGAATAAAACATCATCGACGACCGAAGACCGCCGCGAGGGAGTGCTGTCTTCAAAGACATACCTATACCTGACAGAATTCTTTGCGGGAATGAGCGTCATGGCGGTAGAGCTGGGCGCAAGCAGGCTGCTCGCACCTTACTTCTCCTCCTCGCAGATAGTCTGGACTATAATAATCGGCACCATAATGATAGCGATGGCGCTGGGAAACATCTTCGGCGGGAGATGGGCGGACAAGGACCCCGACCCCGACAGGCTTTACGCACGGCTTCTGGTAGCAGCCGTCTGGACAGCCGCGATACCCGTCATCGGAAAGCTCGTGATAGTCGCCGTATCGGCGGCGCTGGTCTTCACGGTAAGCACGGGATTTCTGATATGGGCGGCATTCCTTTCATGTATGCTGGTGTTCGTATTCCCCTGCTTTCTGCTCGGCACGGTAACGCCCTCGCTGGTGAAGTACACCGTAAGCTCGCTTGACAACAGCGGAAGCACCGTCGGAAAGCTCAATGCCTTCAACACGATAGGCAGCATAATCGGAACATTCGTGCCGACCTTTCTTTCAATACCCGCATTCGGCACGGCGGTGACGTTTCTGATATTCTCGGGCATACTGATGGCGCTCGGGCTGATATACTTCATATCCTGCCGACGCAGGGCGGCAAGGTGCATAGTCTGCACGGTGCTGTTCATCGGCTGCTGCCTCGGCGGCAACAGGCTCGGCTTCGCATTCTGGGAAAAGGGTCTGACCTTTGAGGGAGAGAGCGTTTACAACTATCTTCAGGTAAAGGACGATGACTACTGCACGATACTTTCGACAAACGTTCTGTTCGGCGTGCAGTCGGTGACTATTAAGGATGGCAGCCTTACGGGTATGTACTATGACTATGCCCTTGCCGCCCAGATGATGACCGACCCCGAAAAGCACCCCGCGGGCAAAGACTGCGATATACTCGTGCTCGGCATGGGCACGGGCACCTATGCGGCACAGTGCAGCAATTACCTCGGCGGCTGCTCCGTTGAGGGCGTTGAGATAGACGACAGGATAACCGACCTTGCCCACGAATACTTTTCGCTTGACGAGAGCATAAAGGTCACGACCTACGACGGCAGAGCCTTTTTAAGCGGCATCACGGGCGGCAGCGAGGACAGGAAGTATGATGTCATAATGGTAGACGCATATCAGGACATCACGATACCATTTCAGATGTCGTCAAAGGAATTCTTCACGCAGGTAAAGAGCTGCCTTGCCCCCGGCGGGGTGATGGTGGTGAACATGAATATGCGCTCCGACCGTGACGGCGGCATCAACGACAGGCTGACAGCCACCATCAAGAGCGTATTCCCCGAGGTCGCAGCCGTAGATGTTTCAGGCTCGACCAACCGTGAGCTGTTCGCTTCGGAAAGCGGCGGGCTGTTCGAAGACCTCGAAAAGAATCTCCCGCTGATATCCGACCCCGAGCTTTCCGAAATGATGTACATGGTGAAGGACGGGCTGGCGGAGGACATTAGGGACTACCCCGAAGACTGGGTGCTGACCGACGACCGCGCCCCCGTAGAGCTGCTCGGAATGCAGGTGATAGACGACCTTATCTCGCAGGAGCTTGAATACTACAAAGATATCGTTAAAAAAGACGGCATCAAAGGGCTGATGGAATAAGATCGGCACTGCACAGATAAAACAACAGCGGCGATACTGCACAAAGTATCGCCGCTGTTATTATTGCTCCCCCAACTAAACCTTGCCAAAAATACTTGACATAAATAAAAAATCTCTGCGTTACAAAAGCTTGAAGGGCGCCAGCCCGTCTGCGCTTTTGTTCCTTGATATTTTTTATCTCTGTCTTCGTCTTTTCGGCAATGTTTAATTGGTGGAGCAATATCAAAGCTCACTCAGACGGATAAAGAATTCACGCGCCAGCCGACCGCTTTCCGTCAGGTCGGCTTCGTGCCAGTGGGAGAGACGGGTGCAGTCGCGGTCTATGGCGGAGCACAGCTGCCCGCCGTTGCTCAGGTTCCAGTTTATACAGCTGAGCCCCAGCCGCTCTATCAGCCCGAACCACTCCTCGGTCTCCTCGTAGTCTATGTAGCCGCCGCCCGCAGCATCGGTCACGCCGAACTCGCTGATAAATACGGGCAGACCCTCGTTGACGCAAAATTCAAGCTTGTCACGCATCGGCTGCTTGTGGCTCGCCGAATAGAAGTGGAAGGCATACATTATGTTTTCTTCGTGAAGCTGCATATAAAGAGGTCTGTCAATCTCCTGACACCACATTGGCGTGCCGACGATCACAACAGCGTCGGTAAAACGGCGTATCAGCGGAACTATATCTTCTGCATAGGCGCAGATATCGGGCCAGTCCGCGGAACGGTTGGGTTCGTTGCATATCTCATAGAGTATGTCATCGCGGTCGGCAAATTTGGCGCAGATCTCCTCAAAGAAATCCATAGCCTCATATTTATAAACGTTCGGGCTGCGCTCTCCCAGAACGTGCCAGTCTATGATAAGATACATCCCGAGCTGCCGTGCATACTCGGCGGCTGTAAATATTTTCTCCTTGAGCTGTTCGCGGTCGCCGCCCGTGCAGTAGCCGCCGTACTCATGGGTGTAAAGGGCTGCGCGGAAACAGTTCGTCCGCCATTCATCACGGAGCGTCTGCATGGAATCAAGGCTTAAAAACTGCGGGTACCAAGCTATCCCGTGGCTGCTCATGCCGAACAGCCGCACCGGCGAACCGTTCTTATCTATCAGCCTGCCGTCTCTGACAGACAGCTTTCCGTGACGCTGAAATGGTGTGATCTCGCTAATCATCATACTCACCTCTTGATTATAATTATATCACAATTACACAAAAATAGATATCCATCATCTGAAACATTCAAACAATGTTTACATTTCTCCAGACACGGTCAAATTGTGTCGGCACAGCGTACTTTTTTTCAGATTGGGTTAATTAAGCTATCATTATATTATCACAAAAAACGGTATAATTATATTTGTCAGAAGTAAAAGATCAAGTCCGAAGCGAAAGCTTTTTGGAGGAAAAATAATATAATGGAAGATATGAATAAATTCAACAACGGCACACAGGGCTACGGCTCTCAGGGATACGGGAATGTCCCGCCCGTGGGCTATGGTCCGATGATGCAGGGACCCGCGCAGAACAGCCCCGATCAGGCAGCGCAGGGATATGACAGATACGGCGCAGGCTACAACGAATACTCCTATCAGCCCACCGATAATAAGAAGAAAAAGAAAGGCGCAGGTGCCGCACTTGCAATACTCGCGGTGTGCGTGCTTGCGGGAAGCGGCGTTGTAGGCTACTCGCTGCTCTCATATAAGGGAATGCCGAGGAAAAGCGGAAGCTCGCAGGCAGAATCAAGATCCACTGTAAGTTCGGCAGCCCGTGACTCAAAGCCCGATCAGAGACCCTCTTCGGAGAGGATAACCCTTGAACAGCTCGCAGCGCCCGAGGACGCCATGAGCATACCCGATATCGTGACAAAGCTTTCACCCTCGGTCGTTGGGATATCCTGCATAACTTCCGAAGGACAGGTATCGGGAACGGGCATCGTGCTCAACGATAAGGGATACGTTGTAACGAACGCACACGTTGTCAACGGCGCAAGCGCTGTGTCCATCGTGCTGACCGATTCTACCGAAAAGAAGGACGCTCCCGATGATTCATCGAAATCCGTTGCGGAGCAGATACTTGAAGATCAGAACGGTCAACAGAACGACAATAACACCATTGAAGCCGAGATAATCGGCGTTGATACGCAGACAGACCTCGCCGTGCTCAAGGTAGAGAGAAATGATCTGAAGCCTGCGGAATTCGGTACTTCGGGCGGTATCATGGTCGGCGAGCTGGCGATCGTCATCGGCAACCCGCTGGGATTTGATCTTGCAAATACCGTTACCTCGGGCATAATCTCTGCAACAGACAGAAAGCTCACCATAGAAGACAGAACTATGAATCTTATACAGACCGACGCTTCGATAAACTCGGGCAACTCGGGCGGACCTCTCATTAACGCCTACGGTCAGGTCATAGGCATAACCTCGGCAAAGGTCTCTTCCACCTACGGCGAGGGTCTTGGATTTGCCATACCGATCGACGACGCCAAAAAGATAATCGAAGACCTTACCGCCTACGGCTACGTCAAGGGCAGACCTACGCTCGGCATAAGCGGTCAGAACATCAACGCTTTCTACGCCCAGTACTATAACGTGCCGCAGGGCTTTATAGTAAAGAACGTAGAGAACGGCAGCGCCGCACAGCAGGCGGGCATTCAGGTGAACGACATCATCGTCGGGATCCAGGGCAAGATGATAAGCTCCATCGAGGAGTTTAATGAGATAAAGAGCAATTACAGCGCGGGTGACGAGATCACCGTATCCGTTTACCGCAATGACAACATCATGGACATCAAGGTAACGCTCGGCGAAGCCACCAATACTACCGAAGAGCAGCCCGGCACTATGGACGGCGGCGGAAACAACTTCGGCGACTTCTACGACTACTACAATGATTTCATGAGATAATTCACGCCTTCTTCTAATAATTTTTCATATTCTTTTACTTCATGCAAAACGACCGCAGGGACTAATCCTTGCGGTCGTTTTGTCTTTCCTGGGGACGCTGTCCCCATACCCCTGCCAAAGACCCCCTTTTTGGAGAAGGGGGTCTCTGGACTCTACCTAAACCTCTTTGTTATTTTTGGGAATGGGGCTTTCAGCTTTTAAAGAAAAACAGCATCCTATTGTAAAGGGTGCTGTTTTTGTTAGTATGTGTATGCCCCATTCCCAAAAATAATAAGAAGTTTTAGGAGGGGTCCGGGGAGACCCTTTTTCAAAAGGGTCCTCCGGCGGGAGTCTGAGGGCAGAGCCCTCAGAAAAGCAAACCACCATCAAAGCATCGAAGCTCTCAGCTCGTCACCGGTCTTGGGCGAGAGATACGCGGGAGCAATGTCGAATACGGTCTTGCAGCCTGCAACGCCCTCCTTGTTGAGCCTGTAAGCAGCTCTGGCGTATGCTACAAGAATGCTGGAGGTGAACTCGGGGTTGGAGCCGAGCTTCAGTCTGTACTCGATGATCTGGCTGGTCTCGTTGTTCTTTCCGGTGTGACCGCTGCGGATAACAAAGCCGCCGTGGGGGATACCCTTGTGATCGCGGTCAAGCTCTTCCTGAGAGATGAAGTTTACGGTGGTGTCGTAATCTGCGAAGTAGTTGGGCATGGTCTTGATCTCCTGCTCGATCCTTGCCTTGTCAGCGCCCTCTTCTGCCACAACGTAGCACTCTCTTGTGTGCTTCTGACGAGTGGTGAGCTCGGGATTCTGACCGCTTCTTGCGGACTCTACCGCAGACTCAACGGGAACGGTGTACTGCCTTGCGTCAAGAACGCCCTCGATGCGTCTGATAGCGTCGGAGTGACCCTGAGAAACGCCTCTGCCCCAGAAGGTGTAGTCCTTGCCTTCGGGGAGCACGCAGCTGCCGTAAAGACGAGCGAGCGAGAACATACCGGGATCCCAGCCCACGGAGATAAGGGCCACGTTTCCGCCCTCCTTTGCAGCGGCATCAACGTTTGCAAAATGCTGAGGGATCTTTGCGTGGGTATCAAAGCTGTCAACGGTATTGAAGAACTTTGCAAGCTCGGGAGTCTGCTTGGGCAGATCGGTAGCGCTGCCGCCGCAGAGGATAAGAACGTCGATCTCATCCTTGTGATCCAAGATCTCGTTCACGCTGTAAACGGGCACGCCCTCGGTAAGTATCTTGAGGGTCGAGGGGTCGCGGCGGGTGAATACCGCTGCAAGCTCGGTGTCCTCTGTCTGCTTTATTGCGTACTCGGTGCCTTTGCCGAGATTTCCGTAGCCTACTACGCCAATACGAATCTTACTCATAATAACAAATCCTTTCCTTTATACCTGATCCCCGACCGTCAGTTGAACGCCGTCGGAAGAACTCTGCAATCTATATTGTATCACAATTTTTTTCATTTGTAAAGTGTGCAGGAAAAAATTTTTTGAATATTATCAAAAGTATATAAACACGGTCCATATTCGATATATCTATATATAAGTCAACTAAAAATAAAATTATATGAACATATAACAGTGCTATATTTTGTTAAACGGTTAGCGTGCGTTAACCGTTTATATACATTTTGTTACGAGTTGTTAAAATAAATGTAATATTTAAGCTTTACCTATTGAAAAATTATGGTTGTGTGATATAATATTAACCGAGGGAAGACCTTTTCCCTCGCGGTATTAATTTTCTTATATTGATTAGGAGGTAACACATCATGGCTTATAAGATCAGTGACGATTGCATTTCCTGCGGCGCTTGTGCAGACCAGTGCCCCGTAAACGCTATTTCTGAGGGTGACGGCAAGTACGTTATCGATGCTGACACCTGCATCGACTGCGGTTCCTGCGCAGGCGTATGTCCCGTTGGCGCTCCTCAGGCTGAGTAATTTCGGTTAAGGATAAAGACAAATAAAGACCCGCCGGTCATTTTCGATCGGCGGGTCTTTTGGTTTTTCACATTATTTGCCATTACTTTGCAGGCTTTCTCCTGCGGCGTCTGCGGGGGCGCGGCGGCTTTGGAGCTTCTTCGGAAGAAGGTCCGGCAGCTGCGGCGGGCTTTTCGGGCTGCTTCTGCACCTCTTTGCCCGTCAGCCAGTCAGGCGGGTCGGAAAGGTCGTCTTTCATGTACGGCACTACCGAAGCCTTGCGGGCGTTTCGGCTGTCTACCGAATCCCTGATGAGGCAGTAAAGCACCGACATCACGGGGACGGCAAGGAACATACCCATTATGCCGCCGACACTGCCGCCCACGGTTATGGCGAACAGCACCCAAAGGCTCGGCAGTCCGACGGATTTTCCGACTACCCTCGGGTATATCAGATTGCCCTCTATCTGCTGAAGTATCACCATGAACACGATGAACACGACAGCCTGCTTGAGCGAGGTTATCAGTATCAGGAACGCACCTATCGCGATACCTAAGAATGCGCCGACTATCGGTATGAACGCCGTTACGGCAACAAGCACGCCTATCGTCGCCGCGTAGGGCAGGCGGAGTATGCTCATGCCCGTCATACAGAGCGAGCCGAGTATCAGCGCTTCAAGGCTCTGTCCCGATATGAAGTTTGAGAATGTGGTCTTTGAAAGCACAGCTATGTGTACAGCCTTACCCGCCGCCTTTGCGGGCAGGTAAGCCTTGCATATCCGCGTCATCTGATCTTTAAGAGTCTCCTTTTGCGAGAGCATATATATCGCAAAGACCAGACCGATAAGGAAGTTCACAAGGGTGGTGAGAGTTCCCGAAGCGAAGTTTATCATGCCGCTTAAAGTGTTCGACAGGAACTTTCCGTCCTGTATCTTATCGGTTATCATAGTGATGACCTTAGTCGCCGAAAGTCCGCTTTTCTTGATGTATTCGTTGAGGGTCGGATTTGAAGTCGCGAGCTTGAAGGCACGATTGATAAAATCGGGCACCTGCTGATAAAGCTGCACCGCCGTTTCCTTTATTGAAGGTATCAGCAGCGCCAGCACCAGCGTCACAAGCCCGCCGACACCCACGAATGTGAGCAGTATGGAAACGGGACGGGCTATCTTGTGCTTTATCCTGCCCCTTGACTCACCGAGTGCGGGTTCTCCGAACAGCTTGCGTTCAAAAAAGCTCATGGGTACGTCAAGCACCAGCGCGATTATGCAGCCCAGCACAAAGGAAGCGAATATCTCCGCGAACACGGCAAGCCAGTGCTCGACGGTCTTATACTTGTTCAGCCCCCAGTAAAGCAGCACGCCGAATGCCACCAGCATCAGCGCCTGATAAAAGCTGCGGTTATTTTTCTTATTGTTGTTCATTCAGCTGTCTTTCCTTTTTCTTATATCCTGCGACAGACACCGACCATACTATGATCTCCGCAATAAGCGCTATCGCCATAAACCCAAACATCCAGAGAAAGGCTCCGAGTGCCGCAATACCCGGCATCATCCCGCCTGGCGAGTAAAAGAATTCCTCATACACGGCATAGCCCAGAACGACGCCGCTGAGAAACATCGTCGTCAGAAAAGCCTTCTTGTATCTCTCAAAGAACTCCGCCTTGTAGCCCTTTGCGCCTTTGATACCGATATAGATCATCGCCGCGGATATGGCGCACTGTATGATCCCGAGGGTAAAGCCCTCGGGCGAAGCGACGCTTCTCTCGAAAGGATCAAAGTAAAGCTCTATCTCATCGCCTTTTTTGAGCTTCTTTATATCGTCATGCGACAGCCCCTTTGACCATTGGGGGACGACGAGCACGGTACCCTTGCTGTCCTTGTACCTGTACTCCGCATTGACGACATCCATCATCCGTTCCTCGGTGCTGCCGTCAGAGTGTTTGAAGGTCACGGACTCTTGCGTGATCTCCGTTACCGTCGCGGGAACGAGCTTCAGCTTCGAGTTTATATAAGCCGTCCTGACGATAAGGAACAGCCCTGCAACAAGCGCGAGTATACCGTAAGTAAAGAGTATCCGCCTGAACGTCATTTTGTCACCTCCCGGCAAACCTGCCGAACAGTTTCAGATCCGTCCTTGAAACAGGCACTTATCTGTTATCTGCCGTAAGCCGATCAGTCTATCTCCAGCTCCATGATAGGCTTTAGCACATCACCGCCCGCAGGCACCATCGGCAGAACATTCACGTCCTTGTCGATAACGCACTCGACCAGCACAGGTCTGCCCTGCTTTGAAAGCTCCAGAGCCTTTTTCAGCCCCGGCTCGATGTCTTCCTTGTTGACTATACGCACGCCCTCGATGCCGAAAGCCTCGGCAAGCTTCATGAAATCGGTGCCGCGGTCGATGGTGGTCTGAGAGAAACGCTTGTCGTAGAAAAGCCTCTGCCACTGGCGCACCATGCCGAGAACGTTGTTTGTGAACACAAGCTCAATGGTGGCTATGCCGTGCTTCGCGAGGGTGGAAAGCTCGTTGCAGTTCATGAAGAAGGAGCCGTCGCCCGCGATGTTTACCACCGTCTTGTCGGGATTGCCGATCTTGGCACCTATCGAAGCGCCCAGTCCGTAGCCCATAGTTCCCAGACCGCCGGAAGAAGCAAACTGTCTCGGCTCGGTGAAATCATAGAACTGCGCCGCCCACATCTGATGCTGACCTACCTCGGTGGTGATGATCGCCTTGGCATCGGTCAGCTCGTTGAGCTTTTCGATGACCTCATTGGGAAGCACCTCGTCCTCGCGGCTGATGGGCGACATGGTAAGGGCATACTTTTTCTTCCACTCGGCTATCTGCGCTATCCACTCGGGGTGACGCACCTGCGGCAGCAGCTCGTTGAGCTTCTGTATAACGTATTTCAGGTCGCCGTTGACGTAACAGTCGGGGGCAACGTTCTTGCCTATCTCGGCGGGGTCTATTTCTATGTGTATTACCTTAGTATGCTTCGCAAATGTCTTGGTATTCAGCGCGACTCTGTCGGAGAAACGCGAACCGAGAACTATCATAAGATCGCATTCCTTGAGTGCCAGCGAAGCGGTCTTTGTGCCGTGCATACCGAGCATTCCTACATAGCGGGGCTCCTTGTTGTAAAATGCAGCCTGACCCATCAGCGAAAGGGAGATGGGAGCATCTATGCGGCTGACGAACTCGCCCAGCGCACCCTCTGCACCGCAGGATACGACACCGCCGCCGGCGTATACGAAAGGTCTCTCGGCGGACTTGATAAGTTCAGCCGCACGCTCGATCTGCTCGTTGATATCATCGGGGTTGTGGTTGATGATCTCGGAAGGCTTTTTCGGCTCAAAGTCGGTAACAGCCGCGGTAACGTCCTTGGGGATATCTATGAGCACAGCGCCCTTGCGTCCCTCGTTGGCGATATAGAAAGCCTCGCGGATAGTATCCGCAAGATCGTTTACGTCCTTGACGATAAAGTTGTGCTTGGTTATAGGCATGGTGATGCCGCAGATATCGACCTCCTGGAAGCTGTCCTGACCGAGTGCCGCAGTACCGACATTACCCGTGATAGCCACAAGCGGGATAGAGTCCATATTAGCGGTAGCGATACCTGTAACAAGGTTGGTCGCACCGGGACCCGAAGTCGCGAGCACAACGCCCGTCTTTCCCGTGGTACGCGCAAAGCCGTCGGCAGCGTGGCAGGCAGCCTGTTCATGCGCGGTGATTATGTGTCTTATCTTATCCGAGTACTTATACAGTGCGTCATAGATATTGAGCACAGCGCCGCCGGGATATCCGAAAACGATATCCGCGCCCTGTTCGAGCAGGCACTCCAGCAATATTTCAGAACCATTCAGTTTCATTTCGATTACCTCCGTTTGTACTTCCAATATACCTCTGAGTTTTCCGCAGAGCCTTGATTTTTATAAACATCTTTCATTATACCATACTATTTAAAAAAAGTCCAGCATTTTTCAATATTTTTTAGTTTCCGTCAAGCACACACAACGAGGAACGCAAGTTTCACAAACCATATCCGATCCCCGCCCCTATCTAACCTAATTTACGATCACCCATTCAACGCTTCATAGCAACCAAACCCAAAGCCCACAAACTCCCCAGCCCGAACACGAGTGAGTTAGTCGAAGCAGGAAACTTACAAGTCACATCAAACAAACATTCAACGCTCCATAGCAACCAAACCCAAAGCTCACAAACAACCCCAGTACGGACACGAGTGAGCTGTTCGAGGCAAAAGGGGTAAGGAAGTGGGGGGAGGCGAGGGGGGCAGAAACCTAGGGGGAAAGTCCTCGAACGCGGCGATAGCCTCCCCGT
>JAILFN010000006.1 GCA_024697545.1 Ruminococcus sp. | reverse complement strand
TATCCATTATATAATGAGCTTCGCAGACTCGGAGAACGTCACGCCCGATCTCGCCCACAAAATAGCAAAAGCATTCGTCAGAAAGAACTTCGGAGAGGACGCTCAGGCGGTCATCGCAACACACGTTGACAGAAGCCATGTTCACGCACATATAATTTTAAACTCGTATTCGTTGTCGGGACAGAAATACTACGCTTGCCGCAACTCTCTGCGGCAGGCAAGGGAAAACGTCAACGGTGTATGCCGGGCATTTGGAGTGACTCCTGCACTGAATTTTGAGAACAAGGGAAGGTCGGTGAAATACTATGAATGGGAGCAGCGGAAGAACGGGAAATCGTGGAAGGAGCAGATACGGCAGGCAATTGACGAGCTGATAAACTCTGTTGCTTCGCTTGATGATCTGTTACAGGCTCTTGAAGAACGTGGGTATGAAATAAAGCGTGGAAAGTACATATCAATCCGAGCACCGGGGCAGGAACGCTTTGTGCGCACCAAGACCCTCGGAGAAGAATACACCGAAGATAGCCTGAAAACACGGATATTATATCGTGAAGTAGGCACTGGAACAACGCCCACAATGGACAGCAAGTCGCAGTTGAGGGCGGCGTATGTCGCAGTCGTAGGTGATGTCCGCATACTTGCGGAACAGCGAAAGAAGGTCCCACGCAAGCGTATCGTTACAGCAGAGTATTCCGTTGATAACGACCTTGATGTGTATAGGTTGTCGGCACAGTTATCTGTTATCAATCGAGATAATATCGGTTCTATCGGTGAACTGGAAGGCAGGATATCAAAGGTTCGCGCGGAATATGAAAAACAGCGGCAGGAGATTAACGCCTACATCGAGGAGCACAACCGCATGGTGAGCCTTTTGGAGCAGGCGCAGGAATACTTTACGCTGTCAAAGAAAAAGGAATTGTCCTCTGCGGAACAGGTGAAGCTCAACATTTGCAGGCAGGCGGTGAATGATGCCGGAATAATGACCGCTGCCGATGCCGACCGACTGCGTGAGCGCACTACTCAGTTGGATAAAAAGATAGCAAAAATCAAGGAAAGTCTTGACAGCTGCCGACAGCGTTATGATGTCTATAAGGATATTCGTGACACTTACGCCGAGATCTCGCAGGGTGACTATATCGGAAAGCTCGTTGAAGAAGAACGCCAGTGCAAGGAGCAGGAGGCGAAGAAGCGGAAGAAAAAGCTGTAAAAACGTTTCTGGCAAAAAGAAAGGGGGCTGCCACGCAGCAGCCCCACGATCTTTGAGCGTGATGCTCAATTGTCCTTTGCCATATGACGTTTCGCCTTACGTCATCGCCCGGAGTATAGTATATCACTTTGGACGGCGTTTGTCAAGGGGCAGTTTCAGGAAAGACAAGTTTTTCTGTTTCGGGGAATAATGCGGTCAAAAGGATACCAGTGACCTTTTTCCTTATAGACAACGGGGATAAGTTCGTTATTCCTCTTTACCTGTATCAGAAGTGAACGACCGCTTACGCTGTAATCATCATCAACATACCTTATTATAATGGTACTGTCGGGAGTGAGCTGCTGTAATATTTTGTCATAGACCTTTCTGTCGAAGATAAAGTCAGAATTGGTTGCTGACGTGAACACCTCGATGGCGTAACAAAGGCTGTCAAATTCTTCTTCGGACTCGATACCCGTAACATAGTCATCATAAGCCACCTTGATGAAGAACCCGTACTTGCTGTTGTCATAATACTCTACTTTCATGGACAAAACCTCCGTAAATAAGATTATAAATATTCACTTACGCCGCTGTCAAGCAAAGCGATAAGCTCCTCGTCCATAAACCCGTATTCATCGGGAATGTTCAGGCAAATGACCTTCTTGCCCGAAAGCGACGAACTGTATTTATCCTTTATTCTGCGAAGATGTTTCTTTTCCATACAGAAGATCATGTCAGCCCAGCCGATAAGACCTTCAGTGACTTTTACACGGGAATTGTTTTCAGTGCCTGCGGAACGCACCTGATGCCGATTGTACCCGTCGAAGTATTTCTCGGCTGTAAGGCTGCGGCGTTTGTTTTGGCTGCAAAGAAATAGTATTTTCATGTTGTTCCATTATCTGTGATACGGACATTTCTCCCCGATACATTGTTTGTTCAGCGGAGAAAAGTCGCAAATTATTTCGGGCATATCGAGTGTAACACCATATCTTTCGGCAATGTATCCTGCCGCCTCTTCCATAGCGGCGAAAGCGTCACGCTTGCAGCAGCGCGGTCCGCCCGTTTCGGAAAGCCTTGCGAGTGCGGCAGAGGTGTATTTCATGTGGCTGCCCCAATCCTCGCCTGAGAGGGGGCCCGTGCCGTCGATTATCGCAAGTGCCGCACCTATCGAAGCCACGGCACCGCATACGCCCCACAATCCGCAGGCAGCACCGGGCATACGCAGTCCCTCGAACATCAGCTTGTTCAAGGCTTCGTTCAGTTCGACCTTTCCTCCGGCATTGTGAAAAGCGGTAAGGACACACGCACCGTCAAGGACATGGTGTTCGGGACCGTGTATGCGGACAAAGTCCTTTTTCGCAATATCATGAAATATCTCGTATGGGCTGGTGCTTCTACTTTTTTCGCACTCGGCAATAATGAGTGCGGCTCTTTGTTCCATTGTGTATTCCATGTTATTCATACCTCTCAAATCTCTTGTACGTCATGCCGTCTTTTTCGATGATCTCATTACCCTGCTATTCTTTTACGGTTTATTATGATCTCCGTAACATAAAAACCCGGGTCTTTCAGTATCTTCCCGTCAAGATCTTTGTCGGAATCAATACATATCCCTTCTATCAGCATTAACAGACGCTTGAACATCTCGGTTTCTGCATCATACAGGCTTTTGCGCTGCTGTATCAAGTCTTTTAGCGGCTCCAACGATGTGATATGCGAATTCGTGATATAGAGCTGACGAAGGCAGTTCAGCTCCTTTATAAACCTAAGCGAATCAATATTTGCACCCGAGTATATGTACAGCTGTTTCAGATTTACCATCTCACTGATAAAACTGTAATCCTCCAGATCACAGCCAATTACCAATGTTTCTATGTCGGCAGGTTCTTCAATTTTTCCTATGCTTTCAGCAGTCACACATTCATTCGGCATATTGAAATTATAACAGATTGAATCGTGCTTCCACGGAAAGCCGAATGAACAAGTCTTAGGGTCGATATTCTCTTTTTCTATCAGTATTCTTCTCATTTTTTTTAGCCTTTCTGTTGGGGAAATATTTATCCCATTCTTTTCTCAAATCTGAACATACCGTCGTGGAACTGCTCATCAAGCTGTTCCGACATATCGGGGTCATTCGGGTCGGGATGATGGCTGTTATAGAATTCAACTATATGGAACCCGCATCGGTTTACATAAAAGTGGATATTCCGCTTTTCAAAATACGGCGTGACGGTCTCCCAGACCTTCACTTCGGGGTGGAGCTTTTCAACCTCACACCATGCGGCATATCCGATACCCTTGCTGTGGACTTTGGGCGAAACAAACAGTATCTCTAAGTCACCGCGCTCGCCGTCCACGCTGATGATAACACCGCCAACAGGCTTGCCGTCCTGCATAATGCGGTAGGCTTCACCGCTGTCGATGGACTGCTCGATAGTCTCGCGTGATATTATCTGTTCGTCCTCTTCAAAGTGGTCATCACGCAGACCGAACTCTTCGAGTGCGCCGTAATTGAATGCTTCCTGATTGTCCTTTATGAACTGTTCTCTGTCATTCGGTTTGAGGGGGTGGAGTTCTATCATGTAGATTACCTTCTTTCTGCGTTATCCCCAGTAAGGAAAAAACAGCTGATAAATAATAGCGACGATCAGTGAACTGCCGACTTCTATTGCGAACTCTTTCGGCTTTCTGCGAAGCACGATCAATGCGCCTATCCATGTCAGCACTTCTAAAATGTGCGTTACATAAAAACCCTGTGTTATCAGGAAAGCCTGCGAGAAGATCACGCCCAGTATCACCGCCGAAATTGCGATAGCGGCGATGCCTTTCCCTTTAGCGTACCAGCATATATACGCGATAAGTGGGGATAAGAAAGACAGCACCACCCATATCATCATATACGAGGTCGGCAGAAATCCCGAAACAAAGTTGCAGTAGAGAAAGTACGCCGATACCATGCTGATGAAGAATAAAAACGTATTGACAGATGCTCTTATCGGCGTGCTTGCATACACGGAAATGATAGTCCCGAGCAGCATCCACACAGCGAATCTGCCAAAGTAATTCACTATATCGAGAGACTGAAATAACTTCGGAAGTTCTGCACCTCCGTCGATATACTTTTGGAAAATACCGAGTAGAAAGCCCGATAAGGCTATGCCGATACTTATGAGCACTTTTGCTTTTGTTGAAGTGTTTTCTTTGGGTTCTCTTATTTCTTTTAATTGTTTTATCATGTTGTTCTCCGTTTTCTAAAGCTCTTTTATAAAGGTATATATAAATTATACCACACCCAAAATCAATAGTCAATAAACCAATAGTCAAATAGGAATTTCAAAAAAGAATACCGGAATCTCGTAAAACCACTTGACAAAGGGTAAAAAGTGTGCTATAATGCTTTAAAGTGTGAAATTCAAATTTCACGAAGCATCTTGACAAGTTAGCTACCCTATTTGGACATGAGCCTTACGAACTTCGGTAACAGTCAGTATAATTCTGACAGGAGGTTATCATTTATGAGTAAGGATAATGTTACAATAGCATACGCTTTATATAGAGTATCTACCAAAGGACAGGTCGATAAGGTCAAGGACGACATTCCCATGCAGAGGGAAGCTTGTCACGAGTTCGCCGATAGAATGGGCTGGACGATAGGCAAGGAGTTTCTCGAAAAGGGCGTTTCAGGATTCAAGGTATCCGCAAAGGATCGTGATGCTATTCAGGACTTAAAAGACGCAGCCCTTAAAGGTGAGTTTCAGGTGCTGCTGGTGTTCATGTTCGATAGAATCGGACGTATTGATGACGAGACGCCGTTCATTGTTGAATGGTTCGCAAAACACGGTATAAAGGTGTGGAGCGTAAACGAAGGTGAGCAGAGATTTGAAAGTCACGTTGACAAGCTGATGAACTACATAAGGTTCTGGCAGGCAGCAGGGGAGTCGGAAAAGACTTCAATGCGTATAAGGACGAGAATGCAGCAGCTTACGGCGGAAGGTATCTACCGTGGAGGTCCGGTACCTTTCGGGTATATGCTGGAGAACAGAGGAAGGCTGAATAAGAAAGGCAAACCCTCTTTTGATCTGGCGGTCAATCCCGAGGAAGCCGAGTGGGTCAAGGTAATCTTTGATAAGACAGTCAAGGACGGATATGGTTCGTATCGTATCGCTAATTACCTCAACAAGCAGGGAGTGAAAACTCACAATGACAGCAAGTTCCAATGCAACACCGTTCTCAGAATTTTGAGAAACAAGCTGTACTGCGGCTACATGGTTAGCGGCGAAACGGTTTCACCTCAGCTTATGGAATTGCAGATCATCGACGAGAAGATGTTTGAGCAGGCACAGCATATCCTTGACGAGCGTGAGAAGAAGAATGATGAGAATCGCAAGATAGCTTATCAGACCAAAAGTTGCGCACTTCTTTCCGGTATCATGTACTGCGCTCACTGTGGCGGAAAGCTGACAGCTATCAGCCATACCGACAGACGCAGAAGAAAAGACGGCACGCTGTATGAGTTCACGAGAGCAAAGTATCTCTGCTATCACAAGAGCA
>JAILFN010000112.1 GCA_024697545.1 Ruminococcus sp. | reverse complement strand
ACATAGGGTGAATGTACGGATTTTTAGGCATAATTTTGTCGGTGACAAGGCAAAAATCCGCCGACGGGCTGTCGCCCTTCAAGGATTTTTAACGCAGTCACCGGCAAAATTTGACGAAAAGACGTGCGTGAATCCCTATGTAGACAGGTTCTAACACTGTCACAGCTTCTTATTATAGCATATTCTGCCCGATATTTCAATATAACACTTAGACAATATTTTGAATTATATTTTATCAATGTATTGACGGAACAGCAAAAACGTGGTATAATTCTATAGCAATACAAGAAAATAGCAGCATAAAGATTTCGAGAGAAAATTTCACAGTGCAAGGAAAACGACCGCAGTTGGGCTGTCGCCCTGCAAGGGAGTTTGACGCAGCAATGTGGAATTTTATCCGAAAGATTTGTGTTGGTATTTTCTTGGATTGCTATAGGCAATACGATACACATGGAGTTACCCGACATGAAAGGAATGATCGGAATGTATAAACGCAAAGCTGCGGCTGCACTCATCGCGGCGGTATGCCTGCTTTCGGGCTGCGCGGAGAACGGCGGCGGCAGAACGCAGCCCGACACCCCTGACGTCAAAAACGACACGGAAGATAAAAAGCCCGCCGATAACAAAGACGTCGGCGTATACGATGATCTGCCTTTGCTTGAGATCGTGACAAAGAGCAGCGATAAGAAGGTCATGGATTTCGTCACGAAGACGGTGGCAAAGCACGTTTCCGACACGGCGGGACAGTGGGATCCTTCCATAAAGAACGCCCCCGAGCCTTACTATGAAGCCTGCACGGTATCGCTGACCGAGCCTGACGGTACCGATATCATCGCCGAAGCCGATGCCGATGTAAAGGTCCGCGGAAACTGGACGACATCTTACAGCAAAAAGCCGCTAAGGATCAAGTTCAATAAAAAGCAGAGCATCTCCCCGATGAACGGCGGGGAGAAGATGAAAAACTGGGTACTGCTGGCAAGCTATAAAGACGGCTCGCTCATGCGCGACAAGACAGCTTTCGATATCTCGGAAACGCTGCTGGGAGAGGACGGCTTGTACTGCACCGACTGCCGCCTCGTCGAGGTTACCATCAACGGCAATTACTGGGGCGTGTATCTGCTCGCCGAGCAGCAGCAGACAGGCAAGCACCGCGTTGATATCACCGAGCCCGAAAAGGACTACGGCGGCACGGATATCGGCTACCTGCTCGAATTCGACGGGTACTATACCAACGAAGATGACCTGCACGGCTTTTTTGTCAGCTATAACTCAAACGCGCCGCTTGTCCCCTATGACGGCAAGGACGGCAGCGGAAAGAGCATAACCTGCCTGACAGGCGGCGGCAGCGACGTTGGCATGAGCATACACAGCGATATCTACTCAAAAGAACAGCATGACTTCATCGCCTCTTATGTAAACAAGGTCTATACAATAATGTACGAAGCGGCTTACAACGACACCGCTTACGTCTTCAGCAAAGACCTCAGCGATATCGAGAAGACGGAGGATATCACCCCACAGCAGGCGGTGGAAAAGGTCGTTGACACGCGGTCGCTCGCCGATGCGTATATCTTAAACGAGCTTGCCTGCGATGCCGACCTTTACTGGTCAAGCTTTTATATGGACGTAGATCTCGGCAGGGAGGGCGACGGGCGGCTCACCTTTGAAGCGCCCTGGGACTTCGATTCGGCGTTCGGCAACAAAGACCGCTGTGCGAGCGGCAAGGGCTTTTACGCCGCGAATATCCTCACGGACGTCAACAATACATACAAGACGGTCAACCCCTGGCTCACCGTGCTGATGTATGAGGACTGGTACCGCAATATCATCACAGAGCGCTGGACGCAGGTGTACGATGAGGGCGTGTTCACACAGGCGATCGAGAACATAACCGCCGAGTCGGAACGCGCGGCAGATGCGATAGAGCGCAACTACGACAGGTGGAACAATATCCTCGACAATGAGGCGGGCGGAGAGCTTTGCGCGGCATCCGCAAAATGCAAAACACAGAGAGAATGCGCCGAATACCTCGCCGACTGGCTTACCGTGCGGGTAGAATTCCTGAACGAACACTGGCATAAATAGCCCCGACAGAATAAATACAATCCAAGAGCTGTTGCACGCGCAACAGTTCTTTTTTTGCTTAATCATAGTGCAATGATATGAATTATCTAAGGTTTTCGGCATAGGTTTGTTGAAAATAACGAATTTATACAATTCCTATTGACAAGGTATGTTTTATAAGTTATAATAATTCATATCAATGTTGTAGGAATAGCAGCCGGATGCCGCTGTTCCCTATGTATGAAAGGATAGATATTATGTCAGAATTACTTAAAATAGAGGGCTTATCGGCAAGCGCGGAGGATACGGAGATCCTTCACGGCGTAACGCTCGGCGTGGGCGAGGGTGAGACTCATGTGATCATGGGTCACAACGGCGCGGGAAAATCAACACTCGGGTCGGTCATCATGGGCAGCCCCGAGTACCGCATTACCGATGGCAGGATATTCTTCGGCGGCGAGGACATCACCGAGCTTTCCACCGACAAAAGAGCAAAGCTCGGGCTGTTCATCTCATTCCAGAACCCCATCGAGATCCCCGGCATCACGCTGGCGGAGTTCCTCAGAAATGCACTTGAAGAGGTCACGGGAAAGCGCATGAAGCTCTGGGACTTCAAGAAAAAGCTGTACGCCGCGATGGAGCTTCTCGAAATGGACAAGTCCTACGCAGACAGAGATCTGAACGTTGGATTCTCCGGCGGCGAGAAGAAAAAATCCGAGATATTGCAGCTTCTGATCCTCGAACCGAAGCTCGCCATACTCGACGAGACCGACTCGGGACTCGATGTTGACGCGGTAAAGACCGTTTCAAAGGGCATCGAGGAATACAAGAAACGCACAGGCGGTGCGCTGATCGTCATCACGCACAACACAAAGATACTCGAAGCGCTGACCGTTGACAGAACGCATATCCTCTCGGCAGGAAAGATAGCCGCTGAGGGCGGAGCGGAGCTTGTCGATGAGGTCATCGAAAACGGCTTTGAAAGATTCTCGGGCAAGGAGTAAAGATATGGAAAAGAAAACACAGGTCATTGAGGTAGACCGCTCGCGCTATGATTTCCGCTATGAGGAGGACGAGAGCGAATACCTCGAAAGCGGTCTGACCCCCGAGATCGTAAAAGCGATATCAGAAGAGAAAAACGACCCCGAGTGGATGAGAGAGTTCCGCCTCAGATCGCTGGAAACATACCTCCGCACGCCGATGGTGAACTGGGGTCCCGAGATCTCGGGGCTTGACGTTGACAAGATAGTAACCTATATCCGCCAGAAAAGCCGCATGAACACCGACTGGAACGAAGTGCCCGAGGATATCAAGGAGACCTTCGAGAAGCTCGGCATACCGCAGGCGGAGCGCGAAAGCCTTGCGGGAGTCGGCGCACAGTACGACAGCGAGCTGGTATACCATAACGTCCGCGAGGAAGTAGCGCAGTCGGGCGTGGTCTACACCGACCTCGAAAGCGCGATGCACGACCCCGTGTACGCCGAGATCATCAAAAAGCACTTCATGAAGCTGGTACCGCCGACAGACCACAAGTTCGCGGCGCTGCACGGCGCTGTTTGGTCGGGCGGATCGTTTGTATATGTACCAAAAACCGTACACTTAGAGATCCCGCTGCAAAGCTATTTCCGCTTGAACGCAAAAGGCGCGGGGCAGTTCGAGCACACGCTGATAATACTTGAGGAGGGCGCGTATCTGCACTTCATCGAGGGCTGTTCGGCACCGAAGTATTACGAAGCGGCACTGCACGCGGGCTGCGTCGAGCTTTACGTCGGAAAGGGCGCGAAGCTCAGGTATTCAACGATCGAGAACTGGTCGAAGAATATGTACAATCTCAACACAAAACGCGCACTGGTAGAAGAAGGCGGAACGATAGAATGGGTATCGGGAAGCTTTGGTTCTCATGTTTCGTATCTGTATCCTATGAGTATATTAAACGGCAGGAACGCAAGAGCCGAGTTCACGGGCATAACCTTTGCGGGCGAGGGTCAGAACCTCGACACAGGTGCGAAGATAATCCACAACGCCCCCGACACCTCATCCTACATGAGCACAAAGTCGATAAGCAAATCGGGCGGCGTAAGCACGTTCAGAAGTGCCGTGGTGGTCAAGGAGAACGCTCACGGCAGCAAAAGCTCGGTCAACTGCGAATCGCTGATGCTCGACAGGATATCCCGCTCCGACACGGTGCCCGTCATGGATATCCGCACAAAACACTGCGATATCGGGCATGAAGCGAAGATCGGACGCATCAGCGATGAGACTGTATTCTACCTGATGTCGAGAGGTCTGAGCGAAGAGCAGGCAAGGGCGATGATCGTCCGCGGCTTTGCAGACAATGTTTCAAAGGAGCTCCCGCTTGAATACGCCGTTGAGATGAACAACCTCATCGGACTTGAAATGAATGGGAGCATTGGGTGAATAATATGAGTAAAACAAAACTTAACACGCTTTCCGTGCCGACCTTCCGCTGGCTCGGGGTGAACTTCACGGAGCGTGATATATCAAAATACGAAACCAAGACCACGGCGATAACAGCCGCCGCGGGGGAGCAGAAGTCCGAGGTCATCTTTATAGAGTCCGAGGGCTGCGGCAATGTGAACATCGAGATCGGAAACGGCGGGTCGGTAAAGCTCGTGCAGGTCTTCGACGTTGAGGGTCAGGCGGTATCCGAAGTCTCGGCGCAGGTGGCTGAGAACGGCTATTTTGAGCTGGTGCAGCTCTACCTCGGCGGCGATGTCGTCAGCAGCATCAACGCGGAGCTGAACGGCAGAAAGGCTAATTTTTCCGCCGACCTCGGCTATCTTCTCGACAGCGGCGACAAGCTTGATATAAACCTGAATGCCGACCACAAGGGCAGAAAGACCACCTCCGGCATCAACGCGAGGGGCGTGCTGAACGGCACAGCCTCGAAGGTGTTCAAGGGCACGATCGACTTCAAAAACGGCGCAGTCGGCGCGGTCGGCAGCGAGAATGAGGAGGTCCTGCTCATGAGCGACACCGCCGTCAACAAGACCGTTCCGCTGATACTCTGCGCGGAAGAGGACGTAGAGGGCAGCCACGGCGCTTCCATCGGACGGCTCGATGAAGGACAGGTATTTTATATGCAGTCGAGGGGCATCAGCGAGGATAAGATCTACGAGCTGGCGGCACAGGCAAAGCTGACGCAGGTACTCGCGCGTATCGACGATGCTGCTGCTCTCAGGACGATAAGGGCAAAGCTGGGAAGAGGTGAGGAAGATGAGTAAGATAACAGGCACAAAGACGGACTTCCCCGTATTTGATGTGTACAGGGAGCTGGCGTATCTTGATAATTCGGCGACCCAGCAGAAGCCGCGGCAGGTGCTCGAGCGCGTCGAAAAATACTACCGCGAGGAAAACGCCAACCCGCTGCGCGGTCTTTATGACCTCAGCGTCAAGGCGACCGATGCTTACGAAAATGCGAGGGTGACGGTGCAGAAGTTCATAGGCGCTGCAAGCCGCAGGGAGATAATCTTCACCCGCAACGCATCAGAAAGCCTGAATCTTATAGCTTACAGCTGGGGACGTGCAAATATCGGCGAGGGCGATGAGATACTTGTGGCGATATCCGAGCATCATTCCGACCTGCTGCCCTGGCAGCTGCTTGCCAAGGAAAAGGGCGCTGTTCTTAAATACCTCGACTGCGATATCAGCGGAGAATACACACCCGAAAGCCTTAAAGCGGCACTTACACCACGCACAAAGGTCTTTGCCATCGCGCAGATCTCAAACGTATTCGGCAGACTCAATCCGATAAAGGAGTTTGCGGCGATCTGCCATGAAAACGGCACTATCATTGTCTGCGACGGCGCACAGAGCGTACCCCATGTGCCCGTAGATGTCCGCGATCTGGACGTTGATTTCCTCAGCTTTTCGGGACACAAAATGCTGGCACCTATGGGCATAGGTGTACTCTACGGGCGAGAGCAGCTGCTTGAGAAAATGCCTCCGTTCCTGTCGGGCGGCGAGATGATAGAGTACGTCACCCGAGAGGGCGCGACATATGCCGAGCTCCCCCACAAGTTTGAGGCTGGAACGGTAAACGTCGGCGGAGCTGTCGGTCTGGCGGCGGCTATCGAATATATCAGCGAGGTAGGCTTTGACAGCATCGAACAGCGCGAGAACGAGCTGACCGAGCTTGCCTTTGCCGAGATGAAGAAGATCCCCCATGTAAACATTCTGGGTGCCGATAATGCCGCCGACCATCACGGCATACTGACCTTTACGATAGACGGCGTACACCCCCACGATGTTGCTGCAGTGTTTGACAGCGAGAACATCGCGATACGCGCGGGACACCACTGCGCTCAGCCGCTTCACCAACATCTCGGTGTGCAGTCAACTACGAGAATGAGTCTTGCCTTTTACAATGACGAGCAGGACATAAAGCGTTTCATCGCTGCGCTGAAAACGGTGAGAAGGAGAATGGGCTATGACGAGTAACATTTATAACGAGGTGCTGCTGGACCACAATCTTCACCCGCTGCACCTGCACGAGCTGCCCTGCGCTACCTGTTCAAATGATGGTCTGAACCCCACCTGCGGGGACTCGCTGACCCTTCATCTCAATATAGAAGACGGTATCATAAAAGACGGATCATTCACGGGTGTCGGCTGCGCCATATCACAGGCTTCCACCGACATCATGCTGGATCTTATAATAGGCAGATCGCCCGAGGAGGCAAAGCACCTCGGCAGGCTTTTCGGGAAGATGATCGGCGGTGAGATAACAGAAGATGAGCTTGAAGAGCTTGAAGAAGCGGGCGCATTGCAGAACATCTCAAAAATGCCCGCGAGAGTGAAATGCGCGACACTGGGCTGGAAAACTCTCGAAAAGATGCTTGAAGAAAACACATGAAAGGGAGTGTAGGATGAAGATCTCAACAAGAGTGGAATACGGTCTGCTTGCGCTGACCGACATAGCCGTTCATTCCGAAGACGGCGGCACGGTATCATCGGCAGAGATCGCCGATCGTCAGGGCATATCGCAGAAATACCTCGAACAGATAATGCTGGCTCTGCGTCAGGGCGGATTCGTCAAGGGGCAGAAAGGCTCACGCGGCGGATATCAGCTGGCACGCCCCGCCGAAAAGATATTTCTTTCGCAGGTGCTGAATGCTCTGGATAACAGCATACTTGCCGACAGCTTTGACCCCGATGACGAACAGGGGGGCGAGATGCGTGAACAGGTCAACAACTGTCTGTGGGACAAGCTCAACGGTTATATGCGCCGCTTCACCGAGCAGATGTCGCTTGCCGACCTCATCAACGAATGTAAAAAAGACAGCAGTGAGCGTAAAAGCTATATGTACTATATTTAACAATGACGGTCAAAGCCGCTGAACATAAGGTCTGTTCGGCGGCTTTTAAGCTGTTACTTGACATACGGCTCTATCAATAGTATAATTATAGTCAGCATCAAAATATATCCGACAATGACTGTAATGGAGGAACACTATGCTGAAAAAACTATCGCAGAAGCTGAAAGCCGCGGGGCTTGATATCCACGGCGCGGAGCTTTATTACGGCGGCGATATATCAAGGCTCGGTAGCTGTGATGTTCGCTTTCCCGTATATTCGATCACAAAATCGCTGACATCGGCGGCGTTCATGCTCGCCTGCGATGACGCTCTGCTCACGCCCGAAACACCGCTCGCCGAGCTGATTGAAGCAAGATACCGTCCGCTTATGACCGAACAGTTCGCGGCACTTCCGTTCAGACGCTTTCTGACGATGTCAGCGGGCAGGTTCCCGTTCCGTCCAGAGGGCGATGACTGGACGCGGTATATCCTTACTCTCGGCACAGACCATTCCGACTGCGGTTTCCATTACTCCAACATTCCCGCATATCTTGTCGGCGCTGCACTCGAGAACGCTTTCGGCAGGGAGCTTATCGGCGTGCTGAACGAGCGTATATTCGACCCGCTCGGCATACCCCTGCCGCCCTGCCAAAAAAGCCCCGAGGGGCATTTCTACGGTGCGACGGGCATGGAGCTTTCGGCAGATGAGCTGCTGCGGCTCGGGCTTATGTTCATGAACGGCGGCGAATGGAACGGCAGTCGGCTGATATCCCGCGAGGCAGTCGCTGATGCGTCGTCACCGTACATCGAAACAGGCTCGGGCGACAGCTACGCATTCTTCTTCCGCACCGACGGCATGAGCTTTTCGATGCGCGGAAAGTGGGGTCAGCAGTGTATTATCTCCCCCGACCACTGGACGGTGCTGACATACCTCTCGCACACCCCCGACCGCGCAGATGAGCTGCACGCGGTGATGCGCGGGTTTATCACGGAGCTCGGGTGAATGCCCCCCGCTTTACGGAATTAATCAAGATCGGCGATACTTTCTGAGGTATCGCCGATCTTGTTTTGTTATATGGTCATTATCTCGTCGGACATATAGCGCGGCGGGAAAAACGATCAGATGTGCATAGCGTCCATTGCCTGTATATATTGCATCGTCGGGACGAATATACCATCGTGCGGCTTGCCCGTGAATACGCACTCGCCGTCAAGGTACGCCGTCAGCTGCGCCATCGGCACATCCTGCCAATCGCCGCCGTCAAGCTCGGTCGTCGAGAAAATATACCCCGAGCCCAGCCTGCGGAACTTCATAGTGTTTTCCATGTTCCTGTGAATATACATAAGCTCGCCGTCATAGATCATAAGGTTCAGCTTGTTTCTCGGAGCAATGTCCCGCACAAAATCCTCCAGCAGCCTGCACCTTTCTTCAGCTGAAAGTTCGCCGTCCTGCTGAGCCTTGCCCAGCGTGTCGAGCAGATATAGAAACAGCCGCTCGGAATCGGTGTCGCCCGTCTGACTGTTTAGGTAAGGTATCAGCTTGTTTCCCGAATAGATCGTGCCGTTGTGGATAAGAGTCCACTGCCGTCCCGTAACATCGCGCCCGACAAACGGGTGGCAGTTTTCAAGCTTTATCGAACCCACCGTCGCGAACCTTATGTGCCCCAGCAGCGTCTTCGTCGGCTGCATCCGTTTCAGTATCCTCGCAAGAGCATCGCTGTCGCAAGCCCTTCCGCATTCCTTGACCAGCCTGTCGCCGTACATCAGCCCCCAGCCGTGAGGATGCCGCACGCTGTGCGAAAAGAACTCTTCAAGCTGTTCCCTTATATCCTCAGGTCCGGCAGCTGAAAACCCCAGCAGCTCGCACATTGTTACCACCTTCTGTTCCGTAAATGTCCTCCGCGGTTATCCTCTCGCAGAGGCGATCTTTCAGTTTTGCCTTTTCGTAACGAATGACTTCGAGAGCCTCCGCACGGTCGGCAAAGCGCTCCGACATACTGTCCAGTATCTGCTCGGCAAGCAGGAGTATCGGCACGCCATCGACCTTTACTTCCGCAAGGTCGTAAAGCGCCGCATTTCTGTGCGCTTCGACTGCCCTCTGCTGCAATTCGGGAGTGTACTCAAAATCAGGCTGCTCGGAAAGATAGATCGTCAGAAGATGCGCGAACCTGAGATCGTCGGCATTCACCCCGAGCGGCTCCAGCGGGTCGAGATCGAACATTCTAAGCTCAACATGGCTGACACCGTTCTTAAAGCTCGCAAGCTCGTTCACGCCCTTTGGCTTTAACCTGATGGGCAGATACAGCTCGCTCGCCGAATACAGCCTGCCGCTGTCAACGTATGCCTGAATGCTTTCAACGAACGCCGAAATGCTGTCAAAGCAAAGCGTAGGTACAAAATCGTTCCAGTAGCCCTTCTCGCCGTTCCTTATCGAAGCGTACTTCCCGACTGCCGCGCCGCTTGCGCCGTCGGAAACAAGCGAAAGATCATATGCTGGGCTTGCGGCAGTCAGCAGGAGCGGCAGCCAGCTGTGGCGGCTGAGCTGCTTGTAAAGCCGCAGGTAAAAGCCGTTCCTGAACTGTTCAAAGTCCTCACCGCCGCAAAGCTGCCAAAGGTATTCATCGTCGAATGACAGGTTGAAATGTATCCCCGAAAAGAGCATCAGCCGCTTGCCGTACCTGCTTTCCAGCATTTTGCGGTAGACCCTCTTGCCCGAATGCTCGCCCCTGAAATCCGCGATGGGTATATCATCCTCGCTTTCAAAATGCGGCGGGTTGCTGTACAGCCAGAGCGATTCGCCATCGGCTGCAAGACGCTCGCTGACGATACCGTCAAGCCGTTCAAGCTCAGACATTACCTCGTCGATGCTGCGGCAGGCGGTTGTCACCAGTTCGATCTGATTTTCACAGAAATCGCGGGTTATCTCGCCGTTTTCCTCAAAGGGGTGCGGCGTCTGCGCGAGCCTGCCCTCACTATCGACGCGCAAAGTCTCACGTTCAAGTCCGAAAAATCCTTTATATGTAAGCTCGTTTTCCATGCTGTTTCTCCCGATAGAATCAATACTCATACCATAAAACCACAGCGGGAAAATGTCGAAACAATTCCCACTATTCCGCTATGATATAATGATTATATCATAACAGCCCCGCTTTGTCAATAAGCCGTCTGCAAGTTTATTGTTTTTTAACAAGTATGGCGTGTCCGTTTGTCCGGGTTTTATATAATATTGATTTTATGGGAAATTCTTGAAGATCTATTCGGTGACTGCTATCGTAAGGCAGGGGTCTATGTAAAGAAATAACCGACGCAGGCGAATGCGTCGGTCTTTCTTCTCAGGATTTATTAAAGCATAGCTTCTGTAAATCTCAATATAAGTTGCTCCTTAGCCCTTAACGGCACCAAGGGATACACCGCCAACGATGTTCTTCGAGAGCAGCAGATAAACAATTACTACAGGAAGGATAGCCAGAACCATGAACATATTCATAAGTCCGGTATCAGCGGTCATCGGGTTGGAGGCAATGTTTGCCTTTATCATCTGGAGCAGTACGGGGATAGTCTTCATCTCCTGCTTGTCGAGCAGCATCTGGGGAAGGAACAGGTTATTCCAGTTCGCAACGAAGCAGAATATTGCCTGAACAGCCAGAGCAGGCTTGAGGATAGGAAGAACTATCGTGTTAAAGGTGCGGTATTCGCCGCAGCCGTCCATTCTTGCAGCTTCAACGATCTCAAGAGGGAGAGAGGAAGCCATGTACTGTATCATAAAGAAGTATACAGCGGGAGCTGCGATACCGGGAAGGATCAGCGGGATAAAGCTGTCGGTAAGACCTAAGCCCTTTAACATTCTGTACAGACCGATAGCGGAAGCCTGAGTAGGAACCATCATTACGATAAGGATGAAGGTGTGGATAGGCTTCTTGAGCTTGAAATCGTATACATGGATAGCGTAAGCGGTCAGAGCCGAGAAGTAAACGGAAAGAGTGGTAGCAAAGAACGAAACGATAACGCTGTTTGCAAATGCTCTTAAAAAGCTTCCGTAGTTAGTCTTGAAGTTGTCGCTGAAAACATTTCTCAAGTTTCTTGCGAACAGACCTTCCGGGATAACTTTAAGACCTGACTGGGTCTTACCTCTTGTTGCATTGATAAGCAGCAGATAGAAAGGCAGCAGTGAAATGAGTACGAGGAATATAAGAACAACATATGCAACTACTCTGCGTACCTTTAAGGAAGTCTGGCTATCGGACTCGCCGGCAATGCCTTCAATTCGTGCCATTTGTCATACCTCCTTAATTACTTTCTGGAAGTAGCCATATTGATCTTCTTAGGCTGCTTCTTTTTCTTTACATCATACATACTCTTAACGCTCTTGTCATCCATAACTTTAAGGGTGATAAAGCCGAGTATTGCAGAAACGATAAATATCAGAATAGAAAGTGCAGAAACTGCGCCGATAGAGGAGTTCTTACCGAGCTGGATCTGAGATACCAGCGTCTTCAGAACGCCTGCGGGGTTACCGGTCGTACCACCGATGAGGTAAGGTACATCGTACATCTGCAGACCGCCTATCATAGAGGTTACGAGAACGTAAGCCAGAATAGGCTTGATAAGCGGGATAGTGATCTGCCAAAAGACCTGTGTCGGATTAGCACCGTCGATCTGTGAGGCTTCATAAAGAGAAGTATCAATACCCATCATAGCAGCCATCAGCATGATAGTTGTATTACCGTACCACATCAGGAAGTTGATGAGTCCGACAACCATTCTTGCACCGCCGACCTTGTTGAGCATATCGGGATGTCCGAGCATGGTATCCATAGCACCATTCTTTATGAACAGAGAATAGAACAGCAGGGAGAGTGCAGACGCCATGATAACGTTAGGCAGATACATTACAGTCTTGAAGAAACCCTGAGCCTTCAGCTTGAGACGAATATCGGTGAACCAGGAAGCAAGAAGCAGAGAAACAACGATCTGGGGGATAAATCCTACCAGCCAGAGGATAGTGGTATTCTTAAAAGAAAGAGTGAACAGACCATCGCTCTTAAGAACATCGCTGTAATTCTTGAAGCCGCAGAAACCATGATTGATAATGGTATCGGCACCGCCGCCGCCACCGCGTATCGAGCTTACAGAACCCTGGCTGACAACATAGTCAAGGAAGCTGTAACCAAATGTCTCCAACATAGGCACCAGAGAGAAAATGAAATATACTACGAAGAAGGGGATAAGGAATATGTAACCCCACTTAGCGTAGCTGATACCCTTTTTCATGAAAAGTCACCTACAATATAAATTTTTCGCAAAATAACAGTAAATAAAGGGGGGCTGAGGATCTCCCCAGTCCCCCGCTTTATTACTGAATATACTCAGATCTCAAGGGATCTTATTAGTCCATAGTGAGGTCGCCGTACTTGGTAGTGATGTTGGTCTTGAAGGTAGCGAGAGCCTCGTCATAAGTAGCGTTGCCGAGGAAGTAGTCCTTCATAGCGCCCTGGAACTCTTCGTTACAACCCTGGTCGTAAGCAGATACCTTACCGGTGAGGTCGATCTTGTCAGCAGCCTCAGAGAGGAGAGACAGGTGATCCTGACCGCCGAGGAAGGGATTGCTGTAACCGCCGTCGATAAGCTCCTTGATAGCAGCCTTGTTGTTGGTGTAGTCCTGCTCGTTCTCGGTGATTGCCTTCATGGTAGCGGTGTCGCAGGTCATCTTCAGCATGATATCACGGGTGATAGCGATGTTGTCGGAACCGTAAGCGCCGCAGATCCATGTGCCGCCCCAGAAGTAGGACTGAGGACCCTGGCAAGCTCTCCACTTACCATAACCACCGTTGCCCTCTTCCTGAGCGCCCTCGGGATCGTCGAGAGTGTTAGGCAGCAGGCAGAAAGGAATGCCCCAAGTGGAGTAGAAGTAACCGAATACCTTACCGTCGATCTTCTGACCGGCAACCCAGTTCTCATCCCAGAGAGAAGTCTTGTTGTTGAAGCCCTTATCGGTGTAATCCTTGGTCTGCTTAGCCCACTCTTCGATCTGAGGATCGATGGTGATCTTACCGTCGGTTACCCAAGGACCGGAAGCGTTGTTGGAGAAGCATCTGTAAGTATCATCAAAACCGGATACCATGAAGATACCTGCATCCTTCATCTTCTGAGCAGTCTCAGCGAACTTGTCCCAGTCAGCAACTGCAGCCTGAACCTCAGCGGGATCATCGGTGCCGAGAACCTGCTTAGCGTACTCTGCATTGTACATGAACAGACCGGGAGTAGCCTGCCAGGAAACACCCTTCAGAGCGCCTGCATCATCGGTCATAACGTCCTGAGTGTACTTGTACTGGTTAGCCATATCGTCCTGAGTAAGGCCAACTTCCTTGATTACATCCAGAGGAGCATCGGAGTTAACATACTTCATAGCGTAGTCAGCCTCTACGAGGAACATATCTATCTTGTCATCATCAGCAGCATCGTTCTGACCCTTGATAGCCTCATCGAGCTTGGTCTGATAGTTGTTGTCATCGTTAGGATTGGTTACCCAGTTAACCTCTACGCCGTCCCAGAGAGCTTCGTCTCTCTGATCCCAGTAGTACTTCTCAAATCTCTCCTTGAACTCGGTGTTCCATACATAGATGTTGTACTTCTTACCGGTGTTCACGAGATCTTCAGCCTTAGCGGGCTCAACGTCCTTGATGGTCTTGTTGGAGCCGCTCTTAGAGCTGCTGTCGTCGTCCTTCTTGTCGCCGCAAGCAGTGAAAACTGCGCCTGCCATGCAAAGTGCCATTGCACCTGCAAGGATTCTCTTAAGCTGTGCCATAATAAATTTCCTCCTTAGAATTGCATTAAAATATTATATTATTCGCAAAGCCCTATGCTCTGCGTTAATGCCTTTATAACAGGTTAGCCACAGACGCTCCCGTCTGTATGCTGCCGTCAACGGTTATGACCTCTGTCAGGGTCGTTGACGGGTTTTCGATGTGGGATATCAGCTTCTTTGCTGCAAGCGAGCCTATCTTTGCGGTGTTCTGCTTGTAGCTTGTGAGCTGAGGCGAAAGGAACTCGGAATAGGCGATGCCGTCATACCCGACCACCGAGATATCCTCGGGGATCCTCAAGCCCTTATCCTTTATCGCGTTGTACCCGCCTATCGCCGAATAATCATCGGGCATGAAAATGCAGGTAGGTCTGCTGCCGTTTTCGAGCAGCTTTTTGGTAAGTTCATATGTAAGCTGCGGGCTGTGATATTCACCCGATATCATCCTGTCGGGGGCTACCTCTATCCCGCGGTTCATGCAAGCTCTGACGAAGCCGTTCAGCCTTCGTTCCATTACCGCCGAGCGCTTTCCCTGAATGAAAGCTATCGAGCGATGTCCCATCGAATAAACGTGGTCTATCAGTTCCTCCATACCCGTTTCATTATTGGATACGACCGCCGACCTGCATTCAAAAACGTGGTCGATGGTCACCAGCGGAAGATCGCCGTTCACCACTTCATAAACATCGGGATCTGAAAAATCGGTACATATCATCGCAATGCCGTCAACATTTCTGTATCTGCAATGCTCATATGTAGACATATGCTTGCCGCCGATATTTTTATTAATAAATGTTATATCGTACCCGAGCTGCTCGGCTTCGGTCTTGAAGCTGTTGAGCACCTTTGCGAAGAACTCATGAGTAAGTCCCCTGCCCGCCTCATCGTTGAACATAACGCCGAGGTTGAATGTACGATTCGTTTTGAGCGCCCTTGCCTGAGAGTTCGGGAAGTAACCCATCTCTTTAGCGGTCTTGATGATGCGCTCCTTAGTAGCGGCGCTGACATCCTTGTGATCGTTTAGCGCCTTGCTGACCGTCGCGACCGACACATTACAGCGAGCCGATATATCCTTTAGCGAAACCATCGCACTCACCCCTTCCGACAGACGGTTATCAAAAACGTTTTCGCTGCTCTCTTTGGAATGGGGTTCGCCCATCGCCGAGCGGCGTGAGCGATCTATGCGCTCTGTTTTGCATTGACTAAATTGTACAATATATTTTCGAGAATTTCAAGTCTTTTTGCAAATTTTCTTCCGTAATGTAATAAAATATGGAGTATTGCACTAATTCTCAACTCACTATTTGTGTAGTTTGCCGACAAAAATTTTGCGTTTGAAATCGTTTTGTAATAAACGTCACATCTTTTACAACGGAATCGCATCTTTATCACATAACGCCGCTGAAATTTTTTCGTAGTGTAGCTATTTTTAGCTGATATTCCCCTCTCAGATGCAAATTCAATGTGTAAATGCTACAATATTAACTTCGTTTTTTTGTGAAATTACACATTTTAAACGTTTTCGTCAATAACCTGCCCTATTGTCTCCAAAGGGTCACTTTTCGGAAACGATCGCGCCCGAAGTGATTAAAAAAACGCAAAATATTGTACATTATGTGAAAAATAGCAGCACATTTAGACCTTGATTTCACCTTGTTCAACTCTGTCTTTGGTACAAGTGTCCAAATTTTTCGTCAAAATGACCCAAAGAACAAGCTCTTCCTCTTTTCGGCATTTAGTCGGCAGCAAGTTATACAAAAAATTTAACCTGATATTTTTGATAGGTTTTAAAGCTGCCGAGATCCTGTGAAAGCAAAACATCCGTGCTTATTGAAAATTTCGCAAAAATATGTTTAGAATTACATCTGCGTATGAATAAATTTACATCCGTGATCATTTTCTATCGAATTTTCAAAGAAAACCTTTACGCTGCGCTTTTGTCAGCTCCGCACAGAGCGAAAAAACGCCCCCGACCTGACATCGGGAGCGTTGCCGATCAGTATTTCAGACCTCTTAGCACGTCTACCAGCGTGCCGTTTCGCAGTGTTGCGTCCTTTACCTCTATCTGTGCGGGCGAGTAGTACGCCTTGCCGCCGTCCTTGAAGTGTACAAAGCACTCAACGTTTGAGAACATTTTTTCGATCTTCGTGATATCCTGCTTTGATTCAAACATAAAGAATGGGTACTGCTGGCTGCGGACGATCTCGGAAACATAATCCGCCACCATCTGCTGTGCCGCCGCGTCAGTATCGGGTGAAGCGTAAAGTATGCCGGCGATAGCACCTGTTTCGGAAAAATAATCGGTTATCGAATTTGAAAGTATTGCGTTTATCGAAGCGGGCGAATACTCATAGTGAGCGACGGTGATGCAGCCCTGCGCCCTCATAGCGCTAATCGCTTCGAGGCAGGCGTCAGACTCGCCGTCGCAGCGGACGGAGGTCACGATATTCTCAAGCTCGCTGACGCGGCTGATAGTCTCTCTCGTCAGCCTGCGGGGGTTCACGAAGTACATGAACGCGCATTCGGAAAACTGCGCCGCGATCTCAAGCAGCTCGGGGTACTTATCTGTAGCGCATATCAGCGCGTAAATGTATATCCCCAGCTCCATGCCCTGACGCACCGCGCTTACGATATCTTCGGGGGTGAGCGAATCCTCGCTGTCGCCTATGGTGAATATCAGCAGGAAGGGTATGTGTATCCCCAGCTGACTGCACTTTTCGCGAAGCACCCTCGCGCCGCTCGTACAGCCGTTGTAGCCGAAATTCATGCCGAAGGTTATCAGCTTGCTGTGGTCTATCTCGTTGACGATATTCTCGGCAAGGCGATAGTATGCACTGTTCTCGTTCGAGAGATATCTCTGCGTGATGTCAAAGATCTCCCGCTGATTGCAGCCCTCGGCAAAATTCAGACCAAGGTCTACAAGGTTGCGAACGCTCCTCTTCGGGTCATGCTGTATCTCGACCAACGATTTCGCGATAGTAGTCCGCAGCAGCGCTTTTGTTATCTTATCATTTTTAATGCCAAATTCCATAGACATGATATCAATGCTCCTTAAAGCCGGCTCTCCCGCCGTATATATAGGTTATTATAACATTATTCATTACTAAAATCAAATACCACTTTCACGGGTTTGTCCAAAAAAAGCAGCCCGTTTTTGCAGGCTGCTTTTGATGATCTTATCAGTATGTCGGATCTTCCCACTCACCGGTATCAACGGGATCGGTGTCTGCGGGCTCAGGCTCTGAGGGTTCGGTATCAGACCACGGCTCGGTATCGGACCAGGGTTCGGTATCGGAAGGCTCGGTGTCAGACCAGGGCTCGGTATCAGACCAGGGGGTGGTATCGGTATCGCTGTCAACGGCAGGGTCGGTGTATATCGGCTTTGTAAAGGTGACCGTTGCCTCGCTGTAGTAGGTGCTGTCGGTGTAGGAATTCGTGCTTCCCGTGGTGGTGGTAGTGGTGGTGGTGGTCTCTTCCTCTTCCTCCTCGCCGAAGCGGATAACGCCCCATGCAGTACCGTCGTTCACCCAAGCCTTGCCGTGGTGAACGGGTCTTGCCTGCGAGAATTCGCTGGATTTCACGACGCACTGTCCGTCCATATTATAATAGCCGAACGAATAGTTGATGCTGACGGGCACAAATTCCTCGGAATAGAGGTAGGGGTGACCCGAATTCGGGTCGTCTGTGAGCTCTCCGTTATATGAGCTGAATACCTCATCGCAGGTGAATCCGATCAGCTCCTTGCCCTTTGAATCAACGTAGCCCCACTTGCCGTCCTTCTTTAGTGCAACTGCGGTAACGCCCGTGCCCTTAAAGGTCGGAGCATAAAAGCTCTCGTATTCAAAATCCAGCACAACGCCGTCCTGATTGACCATTCCGTAACGCTCCGTGCCGGGATCGGGATCAACGACCTCGATGCTCATTCCGTTATCGAGAACGTCCGCCTTAACGGCAACTACCGTCTTCTTGTCCTCATATCTGCGTACCGTCCAGTCCTCGGATTCCTTTGCGCTGTATATCGCCTTGTTCTCGTCATCGTAGTAATACTTTACGCGCGCACTCGGCTCACCGTAATACTGATCCGTCACCTTGCCGTCCTCATCGAGGGTGCAGTATTCGCGCTGCTCGCCCTTTTCGTCAAGGTTGTTATAAAGCACGATCTGACCGTTAGGTGCCACGAAGTAATACTTATAGTTGGGCTCAACGATTATGTTGCCGCCGTAGTCGATAAATCCGTAAACACCGCTTCTCGAGATCACGGCGATGCGTTCATACATATCGCTCTTGTCCGAAGCGTCGGGGTCTACCTGACTTCCGTCGAATACTATTATGTTTTCCGCCGTGATGCATGGCTCAAGATGCCAGACGTAGTTTATGATCTGGTCGTTCTTCGCAGGGGTGGTATCAAGATCCCCGTTGTAATAATCGTCGTCCTGCACACGCGCTCCGGGCAGCGTACAGCCTGCCAGCAGCGCAGCCGCAGCTACTGCCGCGAGCGGCTTCAAAAATGCTTTCTTCATCTTTTCCTCCTAAATGTCTGTCTCTTTCGTCCTGTCACAGCCTTTTATTTTTATCTCTTCAGGCTGCACGCCCGCACGGGCGCACTACGCCCTTCGAGCTTTTTCTACACAGGTATATTATACTACACTTTTTTTATTACGTCAATGTTTTTATTACTAAAAATAGGTTGCAGTTTGATTACAAAATAGTGGGCATATCACAGTATTTTCCCGTCCCTGCATTCCAGCACTATGGTGAACGGACCGTCGTTTAACAGAGATACTTTCATATCCGCGCCGAAGCTGCCGCATTCCACCCTGCCGTTTATGTGCCCGGCAGCACAGACCTTGAAATACTCGTAAAGGCGTTCCGCTTCGTCGGGCTTGCCTGCGTTTATAAAGCTCGGTCTGTTGCCGTGAGAGCAGTCGGCGTAAAGGGTGAACTGGGATATCACGAGGATATCCCCGCCGACATCGTTTATCGAAAGATTAGTCTTTCCGTCGGCGTCCGAGAATATCCTGAGCTTTGATATCTTATCCGCCATCTTCTCACAGTCTGCCTCGGTGTCCTCATGCCCCGCACCGAGTAAGATCAGCAGTCCGTTGCCGATGCTGCCTATGACCTTTCCTTCAACTTCCACCTGCGCGCGTGTCACGCGCTGCAATACCGCCCGCATTATGCCTTACCTATCTCTATGCGGTAAACGTAGGAATATTCCCCGCCCGCCGCAAGAGCCTTTGCGTGCGCCTTGTTCTCAATATCGGGAGTATCGTCGTCGGCGTAGACGGGAACGCTCGTCCACGGTTCGAGGCAGATAAACTGCGCGTCGGCAGAGGTGCCCGTCCATACTGCGATGCACCCCGAATCGGGGAAGCTGAGCTTTACATAGCCGCCGTCGGGCTTGCGAAGAGTCACAGCGCCGCTTTCGGGAGCGTCCTTCATGATAACATCATATCTGAACTGCTCTCTGTTGAGGGGCAGTCTTGCAGCGTTGTCGAGCACGGTGCGCTGACCGTCGGGGGTAGGCTGAACTATCGTCTCGGGCTTTTCGTACTCAATAAAGCTCTCGCCCGCCTCGATATCGCAGATGAACGCGGGGTGTCCGCCGAGGTAGAAGTACATGGTGCCGCTGCCGTTATTCTTTACGGTGTGCCTTACCTCGACCCCGCCGCTGATAAGCGCATAGGTGATCTCCAGCCGAAAATCATAAGGATACCACTGACGGGTCTTATCGTTTGACGTCAGGCTGTAGGTAACGGAAGTCTCGGTCTCAGCGGTCTTTTCAAACATGCTGTCGCGGGCAAAGCCGTGGTTCCCCGGCATTCTGTATTCCCTTCCGCCCGCACGGTAGCTGCCGCTTGCGGGTGAGCATATAAACGGGAAAAGCACGGGCGCATACCTCTTCCATGCGTCCCCGCACTGCCAGAGGTATTCCTCGTCGTCCAGCCTGAGCGAATGCAGCTCGGCGCCGTTTTCGTCAGCAGCAAAGCTTATCCTGCCCAGAGTCTTTTCAGTCAGCATAGCTATACGTCCTTTCATTATTATAGGGCGACCCCAAAAAAGCCGCCCTACTGTTTTCTGTATTGATATTACGATTCCTCGTTTTGTTTCTTGAGCGCCGCAGTGTCGTAGCCGTAACCGCCGTAGCCATAGCCGTAACCGTAGCCGTATCTGCTGTAACGGTAGTAACCGTATCTGCCGTAGCGTCTGTATCCGCCCTTGCCGTTGGAAACGGGAACTCTTGTGATAACGGTGCCGAGGACAGAACCGTTCGCGAATTCAATCGCCTCAAGCGCGTGCTGATATGCGTCATAGGTAGAAGCACCCGACATTGCGACCATTACAACGCCCGCCATAGAATCTGTCATGGTAAGCGCATCGGTAACGACGTTTACGGGGGGTGTATCTATCATGATGTAATCATAGTAATTGCTGAGCTCGGAAAGCAGCTGCTTCATATTTTCGGAAGCGAGCATCTCGGAAGGGTTGGGGGGGATAGGACCGCAGGTAACTACGTCAAGTCCGGGAATGATATCCTCATTCACGACCTCCTTGAAGGAACTCATGCCTGCAAGAAGTGTGGAAAGACCTTCCTTGTTCTTGAGCTTGAACAGCTTATGCTGAACAGGCTTTCTGAGGTCGGCGTCGATAACGAGAACTCTCGCCTGCATCTGTGCAAAGGTCAGCGCAAGGTTCGCGCAAAGGGTAGACTTACCCTCATGCTGCATTGCACTTGTTACCGCGAAAACCTTCTTGCCCTTTGTTGAGAGCGAGAAGACGAGATTTGTACGAAGTGTCTTGTAAGCCTCGGTAGCCTGGAACGAAAGCTCCTTATCGAGAAGCGTGGAATATTTATGCTTTGAAGCCCTTTTGGTCTTCACCTTTTTCTCTTTACTCATATACTGTACCTCCCATCAAGCTAGCAGATCGGGTATCTCCGCGAGCACGGGCACATCGGAGAATCTCTTCTTGAAATCTTCAGCAGACTTGATACGGGTATCAAGCAGGAAGGAAATTATAACGATAGCGATGGAGATGACCATTCCCACCAGCAAGCCGAGAGCAGTCACCTTTTTCACATTCGGCGCGGAAGGTCCCGAAGGCACCTTTGCGGAACCGATGCTTTCGACCGAACCCGCCTTTGTAACACGGGTCAGAAGGTCGGGGGCGATAGCTGCGATGTCGCTGCATATCGCTGCGGAAAGGCTCGCATTTTCGGTAGTGGAAGTGATCTGGATGACCTCGGTGTCGTTGACAGAGGATATATTAACGCGGGAGCGGATCTGCCCTGCGGAAATATAAGGCTCGCTGTCCTTGTAGCTGACATTGAACACCTTTTCAAGATCCCTTATGTCATACTCCTCAAAGAGCATCTCAGAGACCTTGTCGTAAACGATATCGTCATTAAGGATAACGATATAGGTAGAAGCCAGCGCCTTTGAAGCCTGGATATCGGCTGCCTGAGCTCTGTCCTGTTCTGCCACTGCATTCTCATTGGCGTTGTTTACATATATTGATATAGACGATGTATACAGAACGGGCATCACGAGCTTTGCATAGGCAAAGCCTGCTATTGTGCCGATCACCGTCAGCAATAATATAAACGGAAGTCTTGAGAGCAGAAGATAGAATATTTCCCGAAGGTCTATTTCCATTGACTTTTCGTTTTCCATCAATTTACCTCCATACAAACAGGCTGGCTCCACATTGCCCCTCCCCGCATTAGTCTGATTTGCGGTTTTCGGCGATGGCCGACGGCTGTAACAACAACAGAAAAGCCTGTTATAATTAATAAATACGTTATTTCGTCATAATATGACAATTAACATTATAACACGTTGTGTCAACTATGTCAAGCTTAGTTTTTATTTTTTCATTATTCACTAAAATAGTCACATAATAGGCGATATTATTAGTCATTCATACCCAATAACGCAAGCGCGTTCTTTGAGAATATAAGGTCGCGTTCATCGTCCGTCAGGTCTATCCTCAGCAGCTTTTCGGCTATAAGGGCAGCGCTGTCCCAGGGGCAGTCGCTTCCGAAAAGTATCCTGTCGGCGCCGTGTCTGCGTATTATCGAAAGCATAAGGCTGTCGGGGCAGGCTGAGGTAAAGGCGGTGTCAAAATACATCTCTTCGCCGACCCCCGCGAGTATGTCATATACCTCCTGCCAGCGTTCGTTGCCGCCCAGATGTGCAAGAACTATTTTCAGCTTCGGGTGACGTTTGATGAGCTTCAGCGCTCTCTCGGGCGGGCAGTGTACCAGCTCGGGCGAGACCACGTCAAACCCCGCGTGGAATATCACGGGCAGACCCAGTTCTTCGATAAAGCTGTAAAGCTCGTCCACCCTCGGGTCGTCAACCATGAACCTCTGATAATCGGGGTGCAGCTTTATGCCGTGAAGCCCCAGCTTTTTGATGCGCTCCGCCTCCTCGCAGCGATCCTCGGCATCGGGGTGTACGCTGCCGAAAGCGATAAGCCGCGGCTCACACTTGTCGATCTTCGCCGCCCAGTTGTTCACGACCTTCTGCTGAGTAGGCTTTGTGGCTATGGAGAGCAGTACGCTTTTGTCAACGCCCCATTCGTCCATGCGGTCGATAAGCTGTTCTGTTCTTCCGCGCGTCAGCGGCGGGAATCCCGCATTCGCTTCCAGCTGTGCTATCGCCTTATCGGCGATCTTCGGATTGAAAGCATGGGTATGAAAATCTATTATCATTTCTTTTCCTTCTCCTGCTGTTCTTTCAGCTGCTTCAGGCGCTGCTTTGCCTTGCGCTTCTTGGCGCGGCGCTTTTCACGGATGCGCTTGCGTATCTCCTCAACGTCGGCGTTGTACATATCAAGTGCCTCTACCACCGAACCGTCGAAGTGTACCTTGCCGTCCTTTAAGTATATCGCTCTGTTGCAGGTGCCCGTCAGCGCGTCTGTCGAATGTGATACGAACAGAACGGTAACGCCGCTGTGTATCAGCTGAAGTATCGCGTTGCGGCACTTCTTTCTGAATCTCGCATCGCCGACCGAAAGCGCCTCGTCGATAACGAGTATCTCGGGCTTTATGTTGATGTTTATCGAGAAGCCGAGCCTCATACGCATACCGCTCGAATAGGTACGCACAGGCTGGTCTATGTATTCCTCAAGCTCGGCGAACTCTATGATATCCTCTTCTATCTCCCTGATCTCTGTCTCACTGAGACCGAGCAGCAGGCATTTGGTGTAGATATTCTCCCTGCCCGTCATGTCCTGAGTAAAGCCTGCGGTAAGCTCCAGCAGCGCCGCGACCTTTCCGCGGACGGTTATCTCTCCGCTCGTCGGGAAGCTTACTCCCGTTATCAGCTTTAATATGGTAGACTTGCCCGCGCCGTTCCTGCCGATGAATCCCACCGACTCTCCGGGGTAGATGGTGAAATCGAGCCCGTCGAGAACATCGTGCTGAGGCACTCCCCTGTTGCCTGTGAACATAGCCTTAAAGCGGCTCTTTTCGCTTTTATAAAGGTAGTAGCTCTTTACAACGCCGTGGAACTCCACCGCGGGCGGGGCGCTGTAATCGGGCTCGGGGAACTGCATATTGTCAAAAACGTCCTCATCGCTGTCAAGGTCGAGCTGTGCGACCTTCGCGGCTGTTTCGGAAGCATCTATCTTTTCGGCAGCGGGCTCTGTCTGCTCTGCCGCCGTGTTGTTATTTATCTCTTCGCTCATTTATATATCTCCTGTCGATCACAGTACATCGGGTATCAGCTTACGCAGACGCTTGAAATAGAAGCTGCCCATAAGTATCAGCCCCAGAAGCTCCGCTAACATTATAAGTGTCTCGGTCCTGTTGTCCGCCGAGAACATCGGCTGATTGTAAAGGAACGTCCGTCTGTAACCGTTGATGAAGTAGTTCACGGGGTTGAAATAAAAAAGGTGACGTATCACGCTGTTCTTGACCTTTGTGGTGTCATATACGATACCCGAAAGCCAGAAGAGTCCCGTCATTATCGAGCTCACCAGACTCTCAAAATCCTTGCTGAACGCCGCCATGGGCGCAGTGGTCCAGGTCAGCACCCAGAAATATATGAACATCATCGGAAGGTAGTAAAGTATCTGTAAATTATAGACACTCGGGCAGTACCCGCCTGCCCACAGAACTACATACATTATCACAAGCAGTATAAGATGTATGTACATCGAACTCAGATTCGTGAAGGTCATGATGTTCGACATCGGGAAGCTGAGCTTTGTTACATACTGCCTGTTGCTTCGCACCGACCTTGCTCCCCCAAGTATCGCTTCGCTAATATAGAACCAAGGCACATATCCCGAAAGCATGAAGTAAAAACGCGGATAGCCGTTTACCATGCCGTTGCCGCGCAGCCCGACGGAAAACGCGAACCAGAGTATGAACAGCGTAAAGCTCGGCTTGATTATCGCCCAGGCAGGTCCGAGCAGCGCACCCTTGTAGGTAGCTTTGAGATGGTTGAGGGAAAGGTTCATGATCTTTTTTGCCTGACCCCTGTGTTCCTCGATTATCATCCCGAGACCCGTTTTAGCATTGCTTTTTGTGCTGTAAAAATAACCCTTTTCAGCCATTATGTTGAAAATCCTTTCTGTTAAAGAGATCCGCCGTGCGCTTTGTTGCATTGCCGTCGCAGGCGGACATATATTTATCGTTGAAAGCCCTGTATCTTGTCAGATCGGGCGCTTTAAGTTCACGAAGTATCATCTGCCCCAGTTCCGTTCTGTCGGTGACGACGGGACAGGGCATATCCTTTTGTATGTCAAGATAGAAGTCACGCTCCGAAAGGTATTCGCCCAGATCGGGACACCACAGGAGCATAGGTCTCATGAGCAGCGCGAACTCAAACACCGCCGATGAATAATCGCTTATCAGCATATCGGCGCATATCAGAAGCTCGTTGGTCGTGAGCTTTTCAAGCTCGACCTTGCCGCCCTTGACCCTCGGGTGCTCGCGCACGGCAACAGCGCAGTCATCGGGCAGCTTGTCCCGCAGAGCCTCTATCTCGGCGACACCTACGCTGTAAGCGCGTGAAGCATCGCCGCGGAAGGTCGGCAGATAAAGTATCAGCCTTTTGCCGCGAAGCCCGGGGTAGCAGGAATAAAGCTTTTCCCTGCATCTTTCGGCGTATCCCCTGTCGAAGAAAACGTCCGTTCTCGGTACACCGAGCGCACGGGCGACCCCGCTTTTCAGCCTGAATGCTTCCTCAAACGCGGGGATACACTCGTGCGAGCTCACGGTCACTATGTCAAAGTTCCTTGAAACGCTCCCCTTAAAGTGCGGGGAAACGTCGCTAGGGGTGGAATATCCGAACTTCTTGAACGCACCGCAGGAATGCCATACCTGCACCGTGCGGGTGCCGCGCCGTTTTTTGCAGGCGTGCAGCGGCACAAAGAAATTGCATACCACGACCCCGCCCGCTTCGGCATAACGCCTCATAAAGCGGCACATATATACAAGCCCGCCGATCATACCCGCTTTTGAAAGATCGCAGCACTGTTCCTCGCATTCAAACCCGCGTGCGGCAAGCTCGGCTTTAAGGCTCTCCATCGACTCGGGCAGGCTGTCGCTGTTTGAATCGGCAAAGAGTATAAGCTTTTTGTTAAGATGTCTGCGCCGTGCCGAATCATAGCAAAGCGGCAGCAGCGTGCTTTGAAGAAGCGTTTTGATGTACTGCTTGACCGCACTTTTCCTGACAGGCATGGCTCACTTCCTCAGAAATCTGCCGTAAAGCTTGCCTGTGAGCGAAGCGGGCAGTATGAACAGCGCTATCTGAGCCGCGCAGGGGATGATAAAGTCCGCAAGAGAGGAATACCCCATGCGGAAGATCTTCCAGCGCACGGCTATGAAAGACTTTGTGTTGTTCAGGTTCCTGCGTCTTGCGAGGTTGTCGGGGGTCACGCGGTAGCGCACCAGAACACGGGGGATATTGGCGCCTATCGCGCCCGAAGCCAGCATCCTCACCACGAACTCATAATCCTCGCAGCGCTTGATGCTGCTGTATCCGCCAAGTCTTGCGGCTGCGCTTTTGCGGTACACAAGCGTCTGATTGTTGAAGGGATTGCGCCTTCGGGCGTATATATGTATGTCGCGATCCTTCACGGGGGTGCGCTTTACGGATATCGCCTCGCCCGTTTCCGAATCGAATTCTTCTATAAAAGCGCCGCACATATCGACCTCGGGGTGACGCGCCATATATCTCAGCTGCACCTCGCAGCGGCGGGGGTCGGCTATGTCGTCGGAATCCATCTTCACGATGTATTCTGTCAAAGCCGCTTCTATCGCCATATTGGCACAGGCACCGACGCCTATCGGACGTTCGTTGCGTATCGGTCTGAGCCTTCCGCCGAATCTTTCGCAATACTTCTCTATCACAGCGTCAAGCTCTTCGGTAAGTGCGCCGTCGCAGACCAGCAGAAGCTCGCGGCAGGGGTGGGTCTGTTCCAGCATACTTTCAAGGCTCCGACGCAGGAACCCGGGCTTTTCGCCCGCATACACCGACATCGACACCGTATATTCGGGAAGCCTTATATCGCCATTCATACCGTTACCCCCTTGCATGGTCATACATTTTAATTATACAGTATACGGCAGTGAAAATCAATATTAATATTACACAAATACGCCCCCGCTATTCATTCTTTTTTGCGAAAAAAGCCACATTATAAAGGCATCATCACCTCTCCCGAATGTACTGCCGCTGTCAAACGGGCGCAAAAAAACAGAGCCGACTCATAGCCGCGTCGGCTCTGTATAAAGCTTATTGATCTCTGAAAAAGGTCTTCCTTTCGATCGGTCTGTCGTTCAGCAGGAATGCGACCCTGCTGTTGCATATCACGAAGTCATCCTGCTTTGCGAAACAGTCGGCAGACTGATCCGAGCTTACACTTGATTTTACATCGCACCTGTTCAGATCCACCTTGATGTCCTCGCTGTATCCTCCGAACGACAGCGCTTCTCTGCCCGCGTTCTGTATCCTCATCCCGACAGAATCCGCGGTAAACTTCGTACTTCCGCCCAGCGAGCCTATGGCTGTCGCCCTTTCTGCGCTTATACGCACCGTGACCGAAGAAGCCCTCATATCCGTGACGGAAGTACCCCCGCCGAGAGTTCCGATCCCCGCGAGCTCGGTGCCGTCGCCCGAGATCCGCAGCGTTGTCGTCTTGATGTTCACCTTCGCGCTGCCGTCTATCGAGCCTATGCCTACTCCGCGGCGCTCGACCGCCTCGACCGAAAGGTTGCAGTTTTTGATCTTGATATCCGTATCGCCCGTGAGCGAGCCTATGCAGGCACCGCCCTGTCCGCCCGATTCGAGTATATATCTGCCGCGCTTTATCCTTATCACGCCGCCCGAGCCCGAACCTATGCAGGTACCATGTGCGCCGTTCGCAACGATGTCGATGCAGCCCTCCTGATCGAACACCAGCTTGCCGTGAGCCTTATCGGGTGTGTTGCCTATGCCGTAGTATTCGTTTGCGCCCGATTCTATCTTCAGATTTCCGTCGCCGACTATCTCGAGCCTCGAAGTCTCGGGAACGATTATGCCCGAGTTTTTCAGGTGATTATCACCTATAACCCTGATGGTCAGCCTTACATTCTCCCCCAGCCTTATGCACGGGCGTCTGCGGTCGTTGGAGAGATAAACGTTCTCGAGCGTCAATACTCCGACATAGCCCGCCTCGATGTCGATGTGTATATCCGTCTTTGCTCCGGGCGTGCCTATCACGGTTATCTCCTTGTATACCATCTCTCCCCTGCCGATAACTATCTCGTTGCAGTTGTGCCTCAGGACGGAAGAAACAGCTACGCGATTTGTCTTGCCCGCGATGTACGCGCGGTCGGTAACGCCGTCTAAGTGTTCCTTGCGGTAGGTCATGATCTCATTCCTGACCTTTGGATCTATCTCTCCGACAAACGCGGGAGCAGGCTTTCCCGTGTAGAAGCCCTGTACATAATCGGCACCCAGCTGTATCACCATCCTGAGCTCCGCCGAGGTCTCAACGCCCTCCGCCAGCGCCTTGATGTTGTTGTCGTGGCAGAAGTTTATTATCTCCTTTACGAAGTGCTGCTTCTGCGGCTTATTCTGTATGTCGCTCAGAAGTGCGCGGTCTATCTTGACATAATTCGGCATATATCTCAGCAGGTTCGATACATTAGAGTACCCCGTGCCGTAATCGTCTACCGCTATCTCAACGTCAAGCTTTCTGAACAGCGCTTTCAGCCTGTCTAAGTCGCTGTCGCCCAGCTCGGCTTCTTCGGTAAGCTCGACCACTATTTTTTTGGAGAGCTTTTTCAAAAGCTCCTCGATAAGATCAGAAGTGTGCCCGCTTATGCGTATGCCGGGTATGCTGTTGATAAAGATCTTAGCATCGCCCAGCTCATCGCGGCTGCGGTCTGCTATTCGAAGCACATTCAGGAATGTATCGCTCTCAACGTCCGTCAGGCGGTTCTGCATCTCCGCATACCTTATTATGGAAAGCGGCGGCAGGCTCCTATCGGCAGCCGAACGCATGAGCGCTTCGTATGAGTATATGCTTCCGTCCACGGTATCCACGATAGGCTGGAAGTGGTAGGTAAATAGATTGTTGTCGAGTATCTTAGTTACAAGCCCGTAATCCGCGCGCTCCTCCTCGTTCATGCTCTCATAAACAGCGCCCGATGACACGAACTTGTTGTTCCTCATCTTTGAAAGCTGGTCGGAAGCTGTCTCCGCCGCCATGAGCCTTCTGAGCGATTCAAGCCCATTGCAGACCGTCCTCATCCAGCTGCGGTATACGCCGTCATAGCTCCTTGCGGCAGTACCGTATTCCACCGCCGAATACCCGAAGCAGATGCTCTCGCAGAAAACGGGCGTGAAGAACACAGCCCTCGGGCGGTCTCTTTCGTCCCAGAGCCCGGGGAGCAGCTCGCTCGTGCTGAAGGTCTTTTCAAGATCGGCGATGCCGTCCTTGCGGTCGCGGTTGTATCTTACGGCGTATATCATCTTTTCGGGATAGCCGTCGTTTGCAAGATTTATCTTGGCGGTCTGCCCCATGTATTTGCAGTGGCTTGACAGGCACAGATGAAAGCTTTCCGCCCCCCTGAGCTGGAATGCGTAGGAATATACAGCACCCACATATTCCTCAAGGGTCGTCTGTGCCATCAGGTTTATATCCATCGAATTGTATTCCGAGTAATAGCCCTCCTCGGATATCTCGGTGCCCCATCTGTCGCGGCGTATGCTGTACATCGGCTCGTCGCGGGTGCAGCCGCAGGTCTCGCCGATAACAAGCTCGGGCTCGGCGTAAAACGGCTCCGACTCCCTGCCCTCGAGCATATCCTGTATGACATCGGCGGCATAGCACCCGAACTCGCCCGCGGGTATCATAGCCGAAGTCATGAATTTTGGCGAGGTGCGTCCCTCATAGGTGGAGTCATAGCTCACGACCGCGATATCCTCGGGCACCCGCAGACCTCTTCCCTCGAACGCCTTGCACAGACCTATCGCCATAGCATCATTCGCGCAGACCACCGCCTGCGGCAGCGAACGTTCGAGGGCTTCAAGATGATCGGCAAAAAGGTCACCGCTGTGGTACCAGAAATCGCCGTAGAACACCCTGTCATCAGGCACCTCAAGCCCGTGCATAGCCATAGCTTCTCTGTAAGCCTCAACACGCTCCTGCGCGTGCTTGTGCCACTTTTTGCCCGAAAGGAAGGCGATGTCCGTAAAGCCATGTACCTCTATAAGATGCGAAACGAGCTTTATCATCGGTTCGCGGCAGCTTGAGAATATGCTCGGGAAGTTTTTGCTGTCCTTTTCGATGACCAGCACAGGCTTTCCCTCAAACTCCTGCGTGAGCCTCTGCTCGATGCGGTCGGCGGCATTTGAGGTCTGTATGGTATCCGACATTATCACCGCCGCGTCAAAAAGCTTCGGCTGCATAAGTGAGAATATGTTTGAATCCCCGTTCTCGCGCTCTGCCGTATCCTGATATTTGTGGTACATCGAGAAGACGCAGACATCCGTATCGTGCAAAAAGGCATGGCTCAAAAAGCCGCTTATCAAACGGCTCTGATAATCCTCATCTGCCTGTCCGACGAACAGAGCTATCCTTTTTCTTCTGTCGCTCATATCGTTTCCACCTTGAATACTTTTAAAAACACATTTAAGAGAAAATGTTTAGACAAGATAATTATACCACATCTTTAACAAAAAAGCAACACCTATTTTCAATTTTTTATAAAATATGGTGTCCGCGTTGTCGTTTGACTTTTCACATGATAGCAAGCCGCTGCGGGCTCCTCGATCCCACCGTCAAAAGATCGGTGCTGCGGCAGTATGGACTGGTCTTTTCCGTCCATACTGCCATCATACATCCGCCCGCCAAAAGTAATTTCGGCAGATGATTGACTTTGAAGTGCGAATGTGCTATAATTGGTTTGGTCATTAGGAACAGTCATTCTTGCAAAGGTATGATAAGGAAAAAAGGAAATGAAAAAGTATAAACCGATGGCGCTCATGCTGTGCGTACTGCTTCTGGCAGGCTGCGCGCGCGGAGGCACCGAGATCGAAAAAAAGGAAAAAAAGGGAACGGAGGGTGTTTCTGCCGTCACCGAGCTCGACAGCAGCTCGCAGTCGGACGAAAGCACGGAAGATACCGAGACCACCACCACATACGACGACGTGAACGACCCCGACAGCGAGCTTGAGAAGGAAGAGCCCGAGGTGCCTACCCGCCACGAGATCGCCGTCGAGAATATCATGCAGATGCCCGAGCTTCCCTTCGGCTGTGAGATCGTATCGCTCACCATCGTCCTCAACCACCTCGGCTTCAACGTTGACAAGATGTATATGTGCGACAATTACCTCACCACGATAGACTACTGGCGGGCAAACGACCAGCTTTACGGTCCCGACCCGCATGAGGCTTTCCCAGGGAGCCCAAAGGACAAGCACAACATCTCGGGCTGTTTTTCGCAGGTGATAGTCAGGGCTGCCGAGAATTATTTCCGCGACAACAACGCGCCCTATGCACCGCTCAACACCACGGGCATGGAGCTTGAAGACCTGCTTCACACCTACATCGACAACGACATACCCGTAATAATCTGGGTGACGAGCAAGGATCTGCACGAGATAGAATATAAATATTCATGGCACACCGCCGACGAGCGTATCATAAATTTCCCCACATACCAGCACTGCCTTGTCATGACGGGTTATGATACCGACATCGGGCTGATATTCACCGCCGACCCGCTTGTCGGAAACACGGGCTACGATTACTACAAATTCGAGCAGCGCTATAAGGAGCTCGGCACCGAGTCTCTGGTGATACTGCCGAAAAGCCAATGATAAAAAAGCAATACTGCTACACACAGTATTGCCTTTATTTTGTCCTATCCGCCGTTTCGTCCGCAGCGCTTGTAATACTCGCACTTGCAGCTGTACATCGCTTCATCGGCGCGCTTGAATACCTGCTGATAGTCCGTGTCCTTCCCGCGGACATATACGTCCGCGCCCATCGACACCGCAAGCTCCGCGGGGAATGCCTTCGCGCGGTTCAGCTCATCTATCGCCTTTTCTACGCCCTTGAAGTTCTCACGCATCTGCCCGGCACTGCTGTTTTCCACCACGGCTATGAACTCGTCACCGCCGATGCGGTAGACGTTCGATGCGCCGAACACTTCCTTGATAGACTTCGCCGCGCCTGTGATGAACCTGTCGCCCATCTCGTGCCCGAAGTTATCGTTGACGTTCTTCAATCCGTTTATATCAAACACCGCGACCGCGAAGTCCGCGCTGTTTTCGGCGATCAGCCTGTTCAGCTTCTTTACCTTGTTGAGATACGCCGTCTTGCTCCCAACGCCCGTCATCTGATCGCTGTACGCCTGCGACCGCACATAGGTTATGTACTGCCTGAGCTCGCTCCGAAGGACGCGGATCCGACCGCCAAGTTCGGTGAGTTCATCGTTTTTGCCATGTCCCTCCGACGGCTCTGCCGCCGCGAGCTTTATATCGTCAGTCTGTATCAGCTTGCTGAGATCCTTGAAATCGTTCGCAAAGTCATTCATCTCGTCGTAAAGTGTGTTGAAGCGTTTTCTCAGTCTGGCGGAAAGGGTAAATGCCATTAGTATGCCGACGATCGTGGAAGCCGAGCATACCAGCACCACGGCTGTCATTTGTTCTTTTATGCGCGACTCATACCAATCGGCACTGAAATCAACGGCGATCATGCCGACGACCTCGCCCTCGCTGTTGAATATGGGGCTGTATGAGCTGTAAAAGCGTCCCCATCTGTCGCTGTAGGGAACGTCGTCAACGTCTGCCTTGCCCTTTGCGGCGCTGAGCAGCGCTTCGGTAGTCTCGATCTCCTCGCCGAATGCGGCAGCGTCGTCGTCGGGGTCTATGGTAAAGACAAACCTATCCCCCTCCTGCCGCACACCGTAGATATATTCAAGCTCTATGTTATCGAGGAATGAACGGAGCGTTCTGAGCGTCTGCTGATATTCGGGAGTATCAACGTCCTCCGACGTCAGCTTTTCATAGGTGTCGCCGTCTATCATATCGGCGGCAGTGTTTGATACATCGAGCATCCTCGCCCTGATAAGCGAGCGCATCGAATGTCTCGACTGCCGCGTCAGCACGATGCCGAGCAGCAGGTTCGCGAATATGAGCAGCACCGTGGTCGCAGCAAGCAGCGGTGTGGTGATGCTGAGCTTATTCTTTTTCACGATCATCACCCCCGTCACTTCAGGCAGCACCCTGTCCGCCGTTATGCCATAAAGTATATCACAGATCACTGCAATTGTCAATGATCTGTGATATATAACAAAGGCGATGCCGCACATCTGCCGCGCGGTACCGCCTTTTAGGGTCAGTATATCTTTTTGAGTATGCCGAAAGGCTTTATCTCTGAGATCTTTATCGTAGCATAGGAAAGGATAAAGCAGCAGATCAGCGTAGTTATGAACAGCAGCGGGGTGGTTTGAAGCCCCCCGTGTATCCTCGAAAGTACGGGTGAAACTAAATTCTTTACCCAAGGGTGAGTAAAGTAGATGAGCGAGCTCATCTTTCTCCCGAGCCTGTACTTGCCGTCGGGCGGCAGCTCTACCATCAAAAGCCAGCGGAACATAAAGTATACCCCCGGCAGCAGGAATATGAACAGATCGTTTTCCGTCACTCCCGTAAAGTGCTTGATAACGAGCAGCTCCCCGCCGACGCCTATCCATGAGAGTATAAACAGCGCGAGCGCTTTGTTCTTTGATATCTTCGGGCTCTTTTCAACGAGGATAAGGCTCAGCGTCAGCAGCATGACACCTTCAAACACGCCGTTTCTCGTCGTGCCGAAAAGCCATTTCATAGCCTTTACCACGCCCCATACAGCTTCATACTTTTTCAGCGGGGACACGATAAAGGAATACCCCTGCCCCAGCAGACCGATAACGTAAAGCACGGCGGAACATATAAAGATCTTTGTGATGGATACGCGCTTATATATGAATATGGATATCACAAGGATCGCGGAGATAAGCGAGGCAAGATACCACAGATGAACGTGCCCGCCGATGAATATAAGATCCTTCAGATATTTCAGCCCGCCGACCAAGGGTCCGTGCGGATCCTGCAATATGCTCTGAATGTGCATCGGGAAATAGATGGCACTCCAGAACAAATAAAGCAGCAGCAGTCTGGAGATATACTTCTTCATCTTTGAAAGATCGTAGTTTTCATAGCTGTTGCTTTTAAAATAGAAATACCCCGATGAAACGAAGAAAAACGGGACTGCGATACGCGCCAGATAGTTTCTCACAATAAGGTTCGGTATAATAAAAGCATCGCTGTATCCGAACGGGATTATGTGGTTTGAGACAACAAGCAGCGCACAAATAAATTTTGCGGCATCTATCGCACAATAGTATTGCCTTTTTTCCTGCGGCATAAGCTGCAAACACTCCTTAATTCTGAATTGATACCCGCCCGACACCGCCGTCGGGCACCACGAGTAATATTATACCATACCTCCGCGCAAAACGCAAGCATTGCCATTGTTTGTTTACAGTTATAATCATACTTTTTAACGTAGGCTTTGCGTGTAAATCACCAAATCGTGCATATCGGCACAAATGCAAAATTGTTTATATCAACCTATTGACATTTCCGACAAAAGATGATATAATGTACCATATAAATGTACAAAATGCTATGATGGAGACAAGTACCACAGGATTTCGTTTTCAGAGAGTGCGGGATGGTGAGAGCCGCATATCAGAGTCTGTGCGAATAACACTCCGGAGCGGCGAACCCAAAGGCGGCGGACACCCCGCGCAGCTTAGTAGGCAAGACGTGTTCCGCACGTTACAGCGGACCAAAAGTGATCGCTTTTGCGGTAATTCAGGTGGCACCACGGATATATGCAGCTAATGCTTCCGTCCTGTATCTTTCGGGACGGGGGCTTTTTGTTTTTACGAACTTTTTTACTTTTGAAAGGAGTAATCATTATGAAACACACCGATATCGCCGATGTGATCGGCTCTCAGGAACTTGTCGGCAAGGAGATAACCGTATGCGGCTGGGTACGCACCTCGCGTAATTCAAAGAGCGTCGCATTCATCGAACTCAATGACGGCACCTCGCTCAAGAATATACAGATCGTTGTCGAAAAGGGCGACGGGGATTACAAGGAGCCGAGAGTCGGTATGTCCCTCAAGGTCTGCGGCAAGGCTGCTGCCGGCAGGAGCAATACCGTTGAGATAAACGCCCTTCCCGAAGGCATCACCGTTTTAGGCGACGCTCCCACAGACTACCCTCTCCAGAAGAAGGGTCACAGCCTTGAGTTCCTCCGCACCATACCCCACCTCAGAGGCAGAACGAACACCTTCAATGCTGTATGGCGCGTACGCTCGGTGCTGGCTGCCGCTATCCATGAATACTTCCAGAGCCACCACTTCGTTTATGTGAACACCCCCCTTATCACAGGCAGCGACTGCGAGGGCGCGGGCGAGATGTTCCAGGTAACGACCATCGGCTACAACACCGAATACAAGAGCGAGGAAGAATACAACGCCAACGACTTCTTCGGCAGAAGAGCGGGTCTTTCCGTTTCGGGACAGCTCGAGGGCGAGATGGCTGCTATGGCTATGGGCAAGATCTATACCTTCGGTCCTTCCTTCCGCGCTGAGAATTCCAACACCCCCAAGCACCTCGCAGAGTTCTGGCACGTTGAGCCCGAGGTAGCCTTCATGGAGCTTGATGACGTTATCGCACTCGCCGAGGATATGCTCAAATTCGTTATCGGCAAGCTGCTCGACACCTGCCCCGATGAGATCGCTTTCTTTGATGCACACTTTGAAAAGGGTCTTAAAGCAAGGCTTGAAGAACTGATCTCACACGAGTTCGGAAGAGTCACCTATACCGAGGCTATCGAGCTTCTCAAAAAATCGGGCGAGGATTTCGTATACCCCGTAGAGTGGGGCTGCGACCTTCAGACCGAGCATGAAAGATATCTTTCCGAAAAGGTATTCAAGAAGGCTGTATTCGTCACCGACTACCCGAAGGAGATAAAGTCCTTCTACATGAAGCAGAACCCCGACGGCAAGACCGTTGCGGCAGTTGACCTGCTGGTTCCCGGCGTCGGCGAGATAATCGGCGGAAGCGAGAGAGAATATGACCTTGAAAAGCTGCTCTCCGCCATGAAGGAAAGAAACATGAACCTCGACCTTTACAGCGATTACATCGACCTGAGAAAGTTCGGAAGCGTGCCTCACGGCGGCTTCGGTCTCGGCTTTGAAAGACTTATCATGTACACCACGGGCATGGCAAACATCCGCGATGTCATCCTCTTCCCGAGAACTGTCGGCTCTATCAGATAACAAGATCCCGTCAAAACGGAGAAATATACGAAAAAACTCTTGACAGAACACACAGCTTGTGGTATAATAAGCAGGTACAAGGAACAAAGGTGTTCTGATCCGTCAAGGGGTCGGGACGCCTTTTGTCTTTTTTCGGGGCTCCACCCAAGATTTTTTGAAAGGAATGATCTCTATGTCAAGATCACTGTATATCCCCGAGGGCTACGAGTCCTCATTAACACTGAGAGAAACTCAGCACGCTATCAAGTATATCAAGGACACCTTTCAGCAGGCGCTTTCCTTCTCGCTGACCCTAGACCGCGTTTCCGCGCCCCTTATCGTAAGACAGGGCAGCGGCATCAACGATGACCTTAACGGCGTTGAAAGAAAGGTAGATTTCGATATCAAGGAGATCGAAGGCAAGGCTGAGGTCGTGCAGTCGCTGGCTAAGTGGAAGAGAATGGCTCTTTACCGCTACGGCTACACTAAGGGCGAGGGCATATACACCGATATGAACGCCATCCGCCGCGATGACGATACCGATAACACCCACTCCATCTTCGTTGACCAGTGGGACTGGGAAAAGGTCATCTCCCGCGAGCAGCGCAATATCGAGTTCCTTAAAGATACAGTCAGGAACTTGGTAAAGGCAGTCGCTTTCACCAAGAGAAAGGTGAGCCTCAGATATCCTCAGCTGAACGCACACATATGCGATGAACCGTTTTTCATCACCACTCAGGAGCTTGAGGATATGTACCCCGACAAGACAGGGCATGAGCGTGAGCGCCTTATAACAAAGGAACACAAGACCGTATTCCTCATGGGCATCGGCGGCAAGCTTAACAGCGGCAAAAAGCACGACGGCAGAGCCCCCGACTACGACGACTGGTCGCTCAACGGCGATATCCTCTTCTGGGACGATGTCCTCGATGATTCGCTGGAGATATCCTCAATGGGTATCAGAGTAGATGCCGAGTCGCTGGCAAAGCAGCTCGCAGAGTGCGGTGCCGAGGACAGGATGCAGTATGATTACCACCGCATGATCGCGGACGGCACTCTTCCCCTCACCATCGGCGGCGGTATCGGTCAGTCAAGACTTTGTATGCTGCTCCTTGAAAAAGCTCACATCGGTGAGGTGCAGTCTTCCATCTGGTCGGAAGAGATGATAGCCAAGTGCGCCGAGAACAACATCACGCTTCTCTGATAAAGATCTATAAAAAACAGGACTCCGATGCGCCGAACGGTGCTTCGGAGTTTTTTGCTGAAAAAAAGATGTACACAATACAAATTTCAAAAATGTGCCGAATTTGTACGCACCTGATGATCTATCCAAAAACGGCAAAATCAAAAACGCAGCCATAGCGTACTTTTTGTTGTATTTTTTGTAAACGATTTCTTGAAATTTCTATTTAGTCCACTATAAATATGTTTTGTGGGTTGAGGTACGGTTGCCTGTGTGCTATAATGACCTAAAATAGTAAGATGTGTTAACAAAAAACTGTTCAACTATTTTAAGGAGGGCATTATATGCAACTTAGAAAAACAATCAAACGCCTGATAGTCGGCGCAGTCAGCAGCACCATGCTGCTTTCGATGGCGTCAGCTATCCCCGCAAACGCCGCAAACTCTGCGAATGTCTGCAAGATCAACACAGGCAAGACATACCAGTACATCCGCGGCTTCGGCGGTATCGACCTTCCCGAATGGCAGGGCTATTCTCTGTCTGACAGCGAGAAGGCAAGGGTTTTCGGAAACGGCGACAATCAGCTCGGTCTGACGGTCCTCCGTGTATTCGTAAACCCCAGCAGCAGCCAGTGGAGCAAGGCTCTTCCCACCGCGCAGTACGCTTCCAAGAACGGCTGCACAGTTTTCGCGACACCGTGGGAGCCGCCTTCCAATCTCGCAGAATCGGGCGGAAGCAACGGTAAGCTCCATCTTCCTTCCAAGAATTACGGCGCATACGCCAAGCATCTGAACGACTTCGGCAACTACATGAAGAGCAATGGCGTAAACCTTTACTCCATCTCCGTTCAGAACGAGCCTGACTTCGCTAAGGAGTGGACATACTGGTCTCCTTCCGAGACTACGAACTTCCTCGCGAACTACGGCGATCAGATCACCAGCACAAGAGTAATGTCTCCCGAGACCTTCCAGTATGGTGCATGGAACAACAGCAGAGACTATTACAACAACATCCTGAACAACTCCAAGGCTAATGCAAATACCGATGTATTCGCAACACACTTCTACGGCACTCCCAGAAGCAAGATGGACTTCCCCGCTCTTGAAAACAGCGGCAGAGAGATCTGGATGACTGAGGTTTATGTGCCGAACTCCAACGCAAACTCCGCTAACAACTGGCCCGAGGCTCTTGATGTAGCAGAGAATATCCACAACGGTCTCGTTGTAGGTAACATGAGCGTTTATACCTGGTGGTATATCAAGAGAAGCTACAGCCTTATCGAGCAGAGCGGCTCTAACGGCGGCATCACCAAGCGCGGTTACATGATGGCTCAGTATTCCAAGTATGTTCGTCCCGGCGACTTCCGTATCGACTGCACCGAGACTCCTGACAGCGATCTGCTCATCTCCGCTTACAAGCACAGCGATACTCAGATCGAGATCGTTGCTATAAACAAGGGTTCCTCCGACATCCAGCAGCAGTTCGATGTTGGCAGCAGGACCATCACCAACGTAGACAGATACCGCAGCTCCTCCGGAGAGAACCTCGCTAAGACTTCCGATCTGGAGCACAGCACTTCTACTTACTGGGCTAACCTCCCCGCAAAGAGCGTTTCTACATTCGTTGTAAAGCTGAAGAGCGACGGAAGCTCCATGCCCTCCAACCCCGATCCTTCTACAGGCAACGACCCCATCACTCCCGACTCTAACGGTTACTACTACCACGACACCTTTGAGGACAGTGTTGACGGTTGGGAAGCAAGAGGCGAAGGCGAAGTGCTCATCAGCGGCAGACATCCTTACAAGGGCACCAACGCTCTCCTCATCAAGGATCGTACCAGCGCTTGGCAGGGTATGCAGAAAAAACTCGATACCGCTACCTTCAAGGCAGGTCAGAAGTACAGCTTCAGCGTAGCCGCAGATTACGAAGACGGCGATAGCGAGCAGACATTCTACCTCTCTCTCCAGTACACCGATTCTTCGGGAACCACCAAGTATGCACACATCGCTGAGGGCAAGTCTTACCCCGGTCAGTATGTACATCTTGCAAACAAGAGCTTCCAGATCCCCTCTGACGCTTCTGATCCCATACTCTATGTAGAGACTACATCAGGCACGAACAACTTCTACATCGACGAAGCTATCGTTGCCAAGGACGGCGTTTCCGTAAGCGGTCCTTCTACTCCTACACCCCCCGCACCTGAAAAGAAGACCACTACCGTTTATTACAGCCCCGCTGACAATGCTGTAAACCTCTCATGGGACGCAGTAAGCGGTGCAGACAGCTATGCCGTTTACTTACTTGAGAACGGCACATGGACCAAGAAGACCGAGACCACGAACACTTCTTACTATCTGAACAACCTCAGAGCAGGTACAAGCTATCAGGTAGCAGTTGACGTCAAGTACGGCGGCGCATGGGGCAATGATTACTCCAACGCCATCACCGTAAAGACCAACTCTGCGACAGTCGTTACAACAGCTTATCCCGAGATCACTTCTATCACTTACAGTGAAGCATATCATCAGATCAAGTTTGACTGGACTCCCGTAAGCGGCGCCCAGAACTACGGCATCGCAGTATACCTCGCAGGCAAGTGGAGGATCCAGACCCAGTCTATCCCCTCTTCCACCACAAGCTTCACCACCCCCAAGAACATGACCCCCGGCAAGACCTACAAGGTAGCTATTGCCGCCAAGGTAAATGGCACATGGGGCGTTGCAGATGCTATCAATCACGCTGTAACTGTTACAGTTCGCTGATAACAAACCTACGATAATAAAGATAACACCCTCCCGCATTGGTGAAGCGGGAGGGTGTTCTTTTATCGTTTCAGAAGCATTCGGTACTGCAGCGCGGGCATACCCGCTGCGGCTGCAAACTGCCTCTGGAAATATTTGTGGTCTAAGTATCCGCATTTTTCCGATATATCGGCAAGCTCGAGCTGCGTTGTCGCAAGGTAGTATTTCGCCCTCGTGATACGCGCGGCAATGCAGTCCTGGTGGAAGGTTATGCCGAAGCACCTCTTGTACCTTACGCGGTAAAGCTCAAAGTCTGATTCGGGAAGCAGCTCCCTGTCCTGAGTAAAGGTCATCTCGGGCGATGCGTAGATGCGGTCGCGGAACTCCGAAAGCTCCGAATACCTTGAGTACAGCCGCCTCTTTTTCATCTCAGCCTGCTGCTTATCAATAAGCTCATCGCACTTTGCGAGGAACGACGAGCAGGATGCCATGCCGCAGGGAACGCAAACGCAGGCAAAGGAATCTCTGCCGACGCGCTCGATGTAGCCGTTTTCGCAAAGCAGCATAACCGAAAGCAAGTCGGAAAGCTGCTCCGCCGTCGCGCGGCTCCGCACAAAGCAGACGAAGGTATCATCGGCGGTGTGACCCGCTATGGCTCCGTCGCCGCAAAAGCGCCTTACTGCCCTCGCGGCTGTGAGTATCACCTCGGTCTTTCGCGAAACGACCTCCTCGCTGAGCGAGCGCGAGAACATGAACAGCCTTAGCATAACGCAGAAAAGCGGAGGATCCTGCTCCCATGAAAGCGTCGCGAACTCACGCTTCAGACCCTTCAGGTTATAGAATCCCGTCAGCGAATCTCCGTATTCTGATATTCCCTGACAGCTGAGAAGATAGTGGAAGTCGTTTTTCAGGCGCATAAACTCAAGCCCGATGGAAACGGATTTCAGCCAGTGGCGGAACATATCATCGTAGCAGTCGGGGGTGTCGTAAATCACCACCATGTCGCCGAACAGATCGGTGCCCGAAAAAACAGGCGTGTAATAGCAAACAACAGCGCCCTTCTCACGCTCAAACAGGCATTGCAGATCAAACCTGTCGTTCTCAAAGACCGAGTTATCCTGCCACGGCACAACGCAGCGGGTCTGCATATTCTTCTCGGAGGCGGCGTTCGGCTCATACCATTCCTCATACAGACGCAGGTACATCGAACGTTTGTCCCTTATCATCCACTGATATTCGCCGATCATGTCTATGATCTCTTTCATATCGCGGCAAAGGGTCATGCGGTGATCCATCGTGCTGAACAGATTAAGGTCATAATCTCTCAGGCGATCCGCCGCATAGCGCTGTTCGGAAAGAGAATCCTCGATATTCATGGGACATTTGCAGCTCGCACCGAACACCATGCGTCCCTTCTTTGGTATAAACTCCGGCACCAGCTCGCCCGAGATGCGGCAGTGCAGCTGATCTGCCGCCGCAGCGCCCAGAGATCTGCGGTCTCTTTTGAAGCAGGTGAGTGAAGGCGAGTAATAGATACGGTGATAGGAATACTCATAGGAGATAACAGTGACCTGATCGGGGACTTTGATACCCGCTTCAGCCAGCCGCCCCAGCAGACCGTAAGCCATATTGTCGTTCGCACAGATGACCGCCTGCGGGAGAGGTCTTTCGCCGCGTATCATGCTCTCGGCAAGCGCCTCGCCCGAGGTCATCCAGAAGTTTCCGAATATCACCTTTTCGGGCTGATAGTCGATGCCGTGGTTCAAAAGCGAACGCCGATATCCCTGCGCCCTGAGATGTGCTGTCTCAAACTCACGCGGACCCGTGAGCAAAACTATATCGGTAAGACCGTGAACATCAATGAGGTGGTCGGTCAGCATCTCCATTTCCCCCGACTCATCCGAATCGAACCGCGGGAATGAAAGATCGGCAAATTCCTTGAGCTTTGAGCCGATGCCGACAAGCGGCACAGTAAGCTTTTGCAGAAGATCCGCCACTTCTGAACGCGCTTCGTCATCAACGAATGATTCGCAGAAAAGTATAACGCCCTTTATGTCATTCGAGTATACAAGCTCATAGATGCGCCTTTCGCATTCAAGGTAGGCATCCTCCGATACCATATTATATATGCCCGACAGCACGACGGTCGAGTATCCGTTCTTATTGTTTTCCTCAATGATCCCCCTCAGCAGATCACGCTCCGAATAATTGCTCGCAACGCCCGCGATAACGGCTATCAAAGGTCTGCCCATACATTCGCCTCCAGTAAAAAGATCGATCAGTTTTATAGTTTACGGCAAAATGCCTGTGCCGCGTTCGCCTCTTATTCCATCTTGCGGCTCTTCATGCGAAACTGCTTGGGAGTCATACCGCGGTACTTCCTGAACGTGCGTATAAAATGGCTGCAATCTGCAAAGCCCGTCAGGCGGCTGATGTATGTCAGGTCGTGATCGGTAAAAAGCAGGTACTCCTCCGACTTGAATATACGCATACGTTCGATGTACTCCTTGCAGCTCATGCCGTACTGCTCGCGGAATTTCGCCGCAAACCCCGAATAGCTCATGTGGCAGATCTTCGCTATCTCATCAACGCGGATCTTTTCTTCAAGGCGGCTGTCGATGTATTCGGCGATGTTTTCAATGCCGTAGATATCGGCGGAATTTACGGGGCATTTGTTCATATCAAGCCCTGCCGCCGCCCAAAGCCTTATGATGCCGAATATAAGCTTGTAGATATCCGCACGGAGCATGATATCCCTGCCGTAAAGGAACTGCCCTGTCTCTTTCAGGCAGTCGTTGAAGATCTCGCGGCAGCACAGCCCCTCCGCCTGCATGCTGCCGAAGTGCGTCTGCACGCCGTTTGCGCGGGCGTACCTGAACACAGCCGTAACAGAAGGCGCGTAGGTCGAGGTGTTCGGGAACTTCGCGGTATCGAATTTTATGCCGATAAATACAACAGGCTCGCCGTTTTCCGAATATATCGAATGTACCGATGACGGGAAGAGTATCATAAGCTCGCCTTCAGAAACGGTAAAGCTGCTGCTGTCGCAGGTAACAACGGCTGTCCCCTTAATGACATACAAAAATTCGGCGAAATAATGCCAGTGCGGCTTTACGGGCAGCGGGGTCTTTTCGCTGTCGTAAAGAAATGTCTCGATGGGAGAATTAAGGCTGTCCTGCTTTTCAAAAAGAGAACTCATGCGCGGTCATTCCTTTCTGAGAAATAGGTTTGTTCTATTTTTAATGATACCACAAAACGACATATAAATCAATACGGAAAAGTAAAATTTGAAACCGATCTTTCAAGAAATGTGCAGACAAAAAACCGACAGCCCCACACAAGAAGCTGTCGGTTTTCCATCGGATCTGACCGATGATATTAAGGAGAATAAGAGAATACCTGCTATCCTCGGCTGTTTCGTTCAGTCAATAAAGTTCACTTCATAGGATCGCCGCTGTACAAAATATTCACAGATCGTTCCGAAGTTCCTCATTATATTCAAAATTATATCACATATTCCGCAATTTGTCAAGTTTTTCCTGAGCGTGAAAGCTTTTTTGTATAATATGTTCAAGTTTTCGCACGAGATATGTATAATATGCAAAAAGGAAAACCCCTCGCATGATACGAGAGGCTTCCCTTTTTAGTGTTTCATATATCGGAGATCTTTTGTTGGTGTAAAATGATCGTCGCGCCTTACTGTATGGTGACGGTAACAGCGTTCTTGATAGCTGCCGCAACGCCCCATGTTCCGTTTACCTTAACAGCGATCGCTACCTTGTAGGTCTTGCCGGGGGTCAAGTTCTTCGGAGTGGTGTAGCTTGTTGCAGAAGCCGCAATGCTCTGGGTCTGTACTCTCCACTTGCCGGCGAGATATACCGCGATACCATAGTTCTGAGCGCCGCTTACAGGCTCCCAGGTGAATCTTACCTGATGATACTGAGTGCTGTACTCAACGTTGCTGATAACGGGGCAAACATTAGTGGGTGTGGGATCCTGAGACTGCGAACCCTCATAGGAGGTCTTGCCGTTTACGGTGTTGCTCTCGTCCATCGAACCGCCGTAGATATCAAAGTAAGAAGAAAGCTTTGAAGTGTCGGTCTGGAGGAAGTATCCGTTCGAGGGAATGTAGCTGACGGAAGAATCGGTATCGAAGTTCGCGTACTTGCAGTCGGTGTCTACCTTTGTGCTCTTCGAGGTCACAACAGTGCCGTTCATGTCGCCCGTGCAGTTGTTGAGGACATCGTTATAGCTCTTTACTGCGCCGAGCTTTACCTGCATCGGGTTCTTGCAGTTGTCGAATATATTGTATTCGGAGAAGATGTAAGCATTAGCTCTGGGGTTCATGCAGTAGCTGGTCTGACCGCTGAATATGTTGTTGTACATATGGATGTTGGCCTGACGAGCAAGAGGTCCTCTCGCTTCGCACTTGTTCCAGTAGTTGTGGTGGTAGGTCAGGTGGAACTGAAGGTTGCTGTCGGACGCACCAACGAGGTTTGTCTTGTGGTAGCCCTCATAGTAGCAGTAGCTGTTGGTGAAATACAGGCCGCGCTTGAAGTCGCAGGCACCGTCGCCGCCAGCCTTGTCAGACTCTGCGGGGTTGGAGATAGAAGGTGCATAGAACTCGCAGTTATGGATCCAGCATCTCTCAACGGGAGCGGACAGAGTAGAGCTTTCCTGAACGCCCTCCATACCGATGCAGTCTTCGGGAACGTTCTTGAATGCGATGTTCTTTACTTCAAAGCTCTTGCCGTAAGAAGGAGCAGAAGATTCGCACATGAAGTGGAAGCCCCAGCCGTTTACAACAGCATCGGGACCGATACCCTCGATGGTGATGTCCTTGCCCGACTTCATTCTTGCCATGTAGCCGTTGTCGCCGACAGACCCGCCGTAGTCAACAGAGTCATATGCAGTCAGACCCGAAGGAGCCTTTACATCGCCGATGATACGAACTACCAGCGGTGTACCGTCCTGTGCCAGCTTCTTGATGATACCCTTGTTGGAGTTAGCCTTGCCGCCGTTGGATGTTGTTCCGCTGCCTGCGTCCTGACCTGCGGAGTTAAGGATATTGCCGATACCGGTAACGGTAGTGCCGTCCTTGGAGGTAACAGAAACTGTATCCTTATTTTCATTGGTGACATAAAGCACGATGGCGTTGGACTTGAGTGCGCCGTTATCCTTGTAAGCGCCCACACCATCGCTGTAATTGTAGTGTGCATATCCCGAACGATCCTGCTCGTTTACCGAAAGAGCGCTCTGGGTAACGGTGCCCTTTGATGTGGTGACGGATACCGAATAGGTGCCTGCGGGAATGCCGGGGATATCTATTCTGACACCCGCGGAGGTGTCGCGTACAAGATATTTCAGGTCATCGCCCGTGAGCTTGCCCGAGGTCGTGCCCGAATAGGAAACGCCCGTAACGTCGGAATCCTTTATACCCGAGAATACTACATAGAGCATCTCGTTCCAGCCGCCTGCGCTTACAGCCTTGATGCCGTTGAGCTCAACGTTCGAGCCCTGAGAGCTTGAAGAGGGATCGGCAGTAGAGCTTGAATCATTGGTGGAAGAAGAGCTGCCCTGCGAGCTGCTGTCATCGGGCTGAGTAGAAGTGCCGCCCGATGTAGCGAGGGACATATAGAACAGGTTCACCGAATCAGCCTTGGTAAGACTGTGGCTGCCTGCCGAAACGTCTGCGGTGATGACGCCGTTAGATGCAGTGAGCTTGGTGCCGTCGAGCTTGATGGTCGCAGCACTCTCGACGAACACGAGAGTCAGCTTGCCCGAAGAAGGCGCATTGAAGCTTATGCCGGTAGCACTCTCCATCTTCAGGCACTGGGTAAGTGTCTGTCCGTCGTAGTTTACGGTACCCTTCTGGGTGGACAGGTTGCCGCTTATGGAGAAGAAGCTGCTGGAAATGCCGTCCTTTGTGAAGTTATGCACATATGTTGCGGAAGTATTTCCCTGAGAACTGCCCTGAGAGCTGCTCGAAGAGCTGTTGCCGGACGACGATGAAGCGGGAGCAGAGCTCGAACTGGAAGAATCGGAAGGCTGACCGCTCGAAGGATCTGTGGAATCGGAGAAGCCCGAGCCTACGGCAATGATGGAATCCTTGTAGGACTTCAGCGCCGCTTTGAGCGAAGTATTTACAGCATAGCTTGCGTCGTCAACGGAGTTATCGAACTTCCACTTGAAGTCGCCGCCCTGTACACGGCCTGCGTTTGCGGTAACGGTCGAGACTACATCGCTCGGCGACTGTGCGGTGTAGCTGTACATAACGCTCGAGGTATCGAAGTTGTTGTAAGTAGTGCCGCCCTGCTTAGCTGTTACGGAAGAAGGTACCTTTTCGGTAGCGCTGCTTGCCTCGTAAGCGTCAAAATCGGTGGAGTTCTGCTGATAGGTGACATAGCCCTTTGTCAGGTCGCCTGTCACGGTATTGTTGAAGGACTTTATGATACCGCCGTTCTCGCCCGAGAATGTGCCGCCTGTAGCGTTATCGGAACCCTGCATGGATATGAGCATCGGGTATTTGCAGTTGCGGAAATAGTTGTTCTCAACAAATGCCGAACCGCCCAGAGTCATTCCGACGCCATACTTCGCGTTGCCGTCGAAGTAGTTGTTATAGATATGTACCGAGCAGGTGCGGATCCTGGGGTGACGTGAATCTGAATGGTCATACCAGTTGTGGTGGTAGGTTATGTAGTTATCGGTAGTCTCCGACTTCATGCCCTGAAGATTGCACTTTCCGTTGTCCCAGAAGTGGTTGTAGGAATGGGTGATGTAGGTAGAGGTCTTGGTATCAAGTGCGCCGTCGCCCTTAACCTGATCGGCATCGGAGCCTGCGTCGCCGTAGAACATATCGCAGTGGTGTACCCAAACATGATCGTTCTTCTGCTGAAGTCCGACGTTATCGCCCTCGGAGCTGTTGCAGTTCATGAATCCGAGGTTGCGTACCTCAATGTTCGAGGAATTCTTGATAACGCAGCCGAAGCCGTTTATGGTAGCGTCCTTGCCGATGCCCTCGATGGTCAGACCGCAGGTCACGGCGTCGATGTAAAGATCACCGCTGGGCATATTTGCGGGGTCCTCGATATTTCCGATAAAGCGGATACATACGGGGCCTACCTTGGAATTGCTCTTTAAGTTGGTCAGGATATTCTGCACGCCCACGAGAGAGGTCGCAGTACCGCTCTTGTTGGGAAGAGTAACGGTCACGGTATCCTTATTTGAATTGGTGACGTATACTACGGTAGCGTTGCTCTTGAGGGTACCGTCGCTGTTGTAAGCGCCCGAAGCCGAACCGTTTACGAACGCAAAGCCCGAACGGTCGTGAGCGGTAACGTTCACCTTTGCCTCAGCCGCCTTTGAGGTGTCCTCCCTGCCGCTGATGATGGGGACGATCTTGAGGGTATGACTGCCTGCCTTCAGACCGATAGCATCGGCGCGGAAGCAGGAAGCATACTGCCTTATCAGCATACTGTCTATCTTTACGCCGTCGGCATAAACGTTATACCCCGATGCACCCGTTACAGCCTGCCATTCTGCGTATGCGCCTTCAGCATAGCCCGAAGATGCGGTCACGGATACCGACGAAGTGCTTGCAGCACTCGCGATGATACCCGAGTTTACAAAGGGGATGATCCCCTCCAGCCCGCTGCCGCAGGCACCTACCGATGAAGCTGCAACTGCTGTCGCCATCATCATAGCCAATGATTTCTTTCCGATCCTTGCTTTCATGATATTTCACACTCCTGTTAATTAGTCTGCGGCACAATGCCGACATTTTCTTTTCGTTCTTTTTTACCGTCAGGAAGAAGCTTTTTTCATATATTCTCCCTTTTGAAATCAATGATACCACAACATTGCTTATTTTTTTAAATAATTAAATTAAAATTTTCTAAAAAATATACGCAGCAGGTGTTATTAATTGTGTATTTTCATCGAAGTGAAAATTATTCAAATTATCATCACAACATCAAAACACTCTGTTTTCATGCTGTTTTGATATGTCCGCCCATCAAACGCAGGCATAAAGCGAACCGCTGTCCGCCTGTTGGTAAACCGTGGAAAATTGCGGTTTAATATTGTCATATATATTCATCGTCAACTATATTCCCCGACAGAAGCCCGAAGTATAAGAATGTTATATCAGCCGCCCCGCCCGCTATCGGCAGGCAAAAAAGACCGACAGCTCCAAACGAAACTGTCGGTCTGATATCACATTTGCAGCTGTGCTTTCGCGCAGTGGTATATTACCTTACGGTAACGTTGACAGCATGGCCGATTGCGCCCGCAACGTCCCATACGCCATTGACTCTTGCAGCGATAGCCACCTTGTAGGACTTGCCGGGAGTCATGTTCTTGGGGCTGGTGTAGGAAGTAGAGGTGAGAGACTGAGTCTGGATCCTCCACTTGCCTGCCAGATATACAGCGATGCCGTATCTGTCAGCATTCTGTACGCTGTCCCAGGTAAATCTGATCTGGTGATAGGTAGAGTTGGTCTCAACGCTGATGTTGGTGGGATAGGTGTTGTAGACGGGCTGAGGATCGGGATCCTGATGAGAGGAATTCTTCGGAACTGCATACAGACCGTAAGCAGTCAAGCTGCTCATGGTAGCGCTTACGAAGAGCTCGTCCATGTTGCTTACAGACTGACTGCCGAGTGCAGCAGTAATGTCAGCATAGCTGAACTTCTTTGTATAGAGAGTATCGCTGTCATCGCCGGAAGCAATGCGGTTCCAGGTCGAAGCATCAACGTCCATGAGTACCAGCTCGGGAGCCTGATCGGATTCATAGAAGAGTACGAAATCGTAATTATCGTTAGCATACTGCTTCCAGTTGGAAACGGTAAAGTTCTTCCACGCTTCAAGCTTCTTGCCGCTGGTGTCCTTGAACAGCTCTACCCAGTCGGAACCGATGGTAACATTGGACCAGCTGAACGGAGGATCGGTGATCTCATAGTAATCGGGCAGCTTGGAGCTGATGCCGTAAACGTCCATCATAGCCTTGATAACGGGCTTGGAGTCGGGATACCATGTGCAGCCCTTGCGGTACAGATAACCGTGAGCTTCGCCGCTGCCGTTGTAGGTAACGTTGTTGTCCCAAAGAACGCAGGGGATACCCTTAGCCTTAGCCTTAGTCAGATAGTCGGTAGCCCAGTTTACGCGCTGTGTGGTGTTGTTGAAGTCGGAAGCAGAGAACTCTCCGATGATTATCGGCACACCCTTCTGGTTCTGAAGATCGCCGAGATAATTGAACATATCATTCAGCTCGGAAGAGTAGTCGCCGCCCCATCCGGAAGCGCCGGGATAGTTGTGATTTGCCTTATCATCTGTAGCCATCGTGAAGTAATAAGGCGAATAAGCGTGTACCGAAAGTGCAACATTACCTGCGTTGGAAGGTATAGCTATATTGGATATAGCTGTTCTGTCGTTGGAAGCGCAGTATCCGGGAAGCATCAGCAGACGCTCTTTGTTCTGGCTGGAGCCCTGGCTGCGGACAGTATTTACAAAAGCCGCGTTCAGGTTGTTGATGTACTGCCAGGTGTAGCCGCCATCGCCCGAACCGTTACCCCATTCTGATACGGCAGAGTTGCCTGTCTGGCGGGGCTCGTTCATACCCTCAAAGATGAGGTGCTGGTCGTAATTCTTGAACTCCTCTGCAAGCTCTGTCCAGATGCTTGTCAGCTTGAGCTCAGCATCACGGTAGGTAGCGTCGGTGAATTTGGAAACGTTGATGAAGTCCTCGTGATGAATGTTCAGGATAACGAACATATCTCTGTCGTAAGCGTAATCAACGGTCTCCTTAACGTAATCCATCCAGTTGTCTTCAACGTGATACCTCTGCTTGCTGTTGTCCCACTCAAGGTGCTCATACCAGGTAACGGGTATACGAACGGTGTTGAAGCCTGCATCTTTTACAGCCTGGAACTGGTCGGCATTGGGTGCGGGCTGACCCCAAGCGGTCGCGAACTTCTTGGGCGATGCTGTGATGGGCAGATCGGTGCCGCTGCACTCGAGCGTGTTGCCGAGGTTCCAGCCTATCTTCATCTGAGATACGATGCCCTGAGCATTCATACCCGAAAGAGCGGAAGCCTCGATGTCTGTGCCGGGCAGAGCGCCCATTGCAGTTACTGCGAGAGCCGCAGCGGACAGTACGGACAGGATTCGTCCGCAGTTTTTCTTCTTCATAGGATATTACCCCTCTCTAAAATGTTCGGCGGGTCTTCTCCGCATCAAAAACGCAGTATTGCGCGGAAATTTCCTCGCCATGGTTTCCCTGCCGCAAAGACCGAACATCACGGCGCGGGAATAAACTCCCAATGAAAACGTTGTTTCACTGGGTCAATTATACAGTTTTTTTAAACAAAAGTCAACGACTTTTGATGAACAAAGCCCATCCCTAGATGTAAAAATTTTCACGGGCAGCATTTTTGCTAAACAAGTTCGCCTTACGTTCATAACAATTCTAATAAAAAATATTAAATATTTAAGGTAATAAAGCGCAACACCTATGCAAACGCCCGCGCACAGTCCGCCCCCACAAAAAACCAACAACCCCCTCGAAAGAGGGGGCTGTCGGTCTTGATGACAGTCAGTCATCAAAGAAGTTGTCCAAAGTTATGTCATGATCTCTTTATTTCACAGTAACCGAAAATGCTCTGCTGCTCAGTGCGGAGAGATCCCACTTGCCGTTTACCTTCGCGCAAACGATCATCTTGTAGGTCTGACCAGCTTTAAGCTTGGGCGAGGTGTAGCTGGTGGTGCCTGCGGGGATCGACTGGGTCTGGATCTTCCACTTGCCTGCCAGGTATACCGCGATGCCGTAGTTCTGAGCGTTGGGCACCTCGGTCCAGTTGAGCTTGAACTGATGATACTGCTCGTTATACTCGATCTCGGTGATCTTGGGATATACGGAAGCAACTGCGGGCTTGGGTGTTACGGTAATGGCGTTCGAGAAGTCCATGATGTACTCGCCGTCGAACATTGCAACTACTGCCACCTTGTACTGCTCACCGGGATTCAGGTTCTCGAGAATGAAGCTCGTGTCTTCCGTTCTGTTGAGCAGCTTCCACTTGCCGTCGATAAAGCCTGCGATAGCATATCTCTCAGCGCCTTCGATAGCGTTCCAGCTCAGCTTAACTGCGCCGTCGCCCTTCAGATAGCTGATTGCGGGAGCGGTGTAAGCCTTCTTTCCGATCGTTACGGTGAGAGTGTCGGTGTAGGTCTTGCCGTCGAAATTAACGGTCGCGGTGTAAACGGTCTTGCCGTTCTTG
>JAILFN010000087.1 GCA_024697545.1 Ruminococcus sp. | reverse complement strand
ACCATAAGCATAATATATCTCATCAAGTATCTCAGGCAGTTTGGTACGAAGTTTCTGCTCGTTTTTTGAGACCGCCTTTTTCCAGACGAATGTATATCTGTTTGCATTAGCTTCGATCTTGGTGCCATCAATGAACAGGTTTTCGCCGCTTATCTCTTTCATATTCAAAAGATACTTTACAACAGCGTAAAACACACGCTCGATCTGACTGCCCATTTTCTGTCGAAATCTTGAGATAGTGCTGTGATCAGGAGCTCCAAAGCCATCGAGAAGCCACATGAAATGGATATCTTTTTTGCAGAGCTGTTCGATCTTTCGGCTTGAAAAAGAGTCGTTCATGTAGCCGTAGATGAGTATCTTCATCATGATATCCTCGGGTACGGCACCATTCCACTTGCTTATCCCACCATAACTTCGCCCGAAGTCTCGCCTGTGAACTCGCCGCCGTCAAGAACGTTGACCGCAACAGAGCTTATGTCATCGGCAGTAATACTGTCGGAAATACTGTCGCCTGTGATATTCAGCGAGAGATCGCCGCCGTTTGAGCCGTCATTGCCCCAGCGACCCGTAGCCGCATTTACAAGCTGACCGTTCGCACATTCAAAAGTGTTGCCGCCGTTGAGTTCAATGACCGAGGTCGTGTTCGTGATGTAGAACATGGCGCCTTCGGTGTTGTTGCGGATGGTCGTGCCGCTCATGGTAAGGGTAGAGCAGTTTGATGTGGCGTCCTTGTCAGCCGCATCGCCCGACATACTCTGATAGAGCATCATACCGTTGTTTCCGCCGCTTACCGTAAAGTCACAGTCGGTCATGGTTATGGAGTTCTTGCCCTCAATGACCGCCGCCTGTGCGCCTGTTGCCGTACCCACAACGTTCTCGACTTTGATCTCGCCAGTTGAGTAAATGCAGGGGCTTCCGTCGCCCGAGCACTGAACGGTGGAATTTGTCACGGTCACATATCCGCCGCCCCTGTCGGTGGCGATAGGAGCGCAGTGAGCGCCGCTTGTGGTGATGTCAATATGATCGGCATTGATAACGCCTTCATAGGTAGCGTACACGCCTCGTGATGAATTGCCTGTGGTGTTGATCTGCGCATTTGATACATTAGCTCTTCCGCTTGCCGTTGCAAAAACAGCGTTTGCACCGCTGCAATCAGAAGTGATAGTGCAGTCGGTTATTTCCGCAGAGCTGCCCTCACCTACAACAAGTATGACCGAATTGATGCCGTAGAAATTGTAATCATCAGAAACATCTGATGAACGCTTGCTGTCGTTTGTGCTTGCATCGCCTGTCTTTACGATCTCGGCGTTTGATATTTTAAGTGAGCCGCCGTTTATTACGAGAAACACATTCTGGTCGCTTTCGGAAGAAGTGTATGTACCGCCGGTGATCTCGGCATCGACACCGTCAATGATGTACGCGCCGCTGAGGTCTATCTGCTTGCTGCCGATAGTAACAGTAGCATTTCCCGATGACAGAGCGGTGTTGTCAGAGCCGGCGTCAAGGAGCTCGATATTCGATATTCCCGCATCGGAAGTCTGTATCTCTGTCTCATCTGCAACGCTTTCGTCAGACTGCGAGAATATTTCTTCCGCAGTCTCGGAAGATTCAGCCGCCGTTGTTTCAACGCTGTCAGCTTCGCTGCTTTCTGCCGTTGTCTCTGACTGCGATACGGCAGAGGTCGTTGTGACAACCGTGTCCTGTGCCGAACTGTCACCGGTATTTCCGCAGCCCGCAAGTGAAAGCATGGAGATCACAGAGATAGTTACGATAATTCTTTTTGTTTTATTATTCATAGGATCAGCCTCCTTTGTTGTTCTGAACTTATTATACAGCACCGACCTTAACTGTACTTTAACCGAAAACGAAATGTGTGTGATAATTAAAGAGGAACATAAACAGTTTTGTCTGCGGCAGCCGTTTTGATCGGCATATCTCCTTGAACGATCTGAATAAAAATGATCCTACAGAATATTTAAAAGCGCAGATGGACCGTGTTTTTCCGTTTTCGGCTATACTATGTCACTGCCTTTACCCGAGAACCTTCCCCGCAGTCTTTCAAGAAACATCTCTGCCGCGGGCGAGAAAGCCTGATATTTTTTCCAGATCAGATCGAGCCCCGAAGTCATTTTGGGCGTGAGCGGACGGAAACAAAGGTCACTCTCGCTGTCGGTGTTCACGATGCCGTCAATGCTTATCGCATAGCCTACACCTGCCTTGACCATGAGAGCTGCGTTATACATAAGATTGAAGGTGGTGACGATATTCAGCCTGTCAAACTCCTCGCCGAACCAGTCTATGAGATCGTTGCCACTGCTTTTTGTTACCAGCACCTGTCGTGACATGATAAGCGGCAGCTCGATGAGGTCGGCTCTCGAGATATTTTTCTTTATGGCGAGCGGCGAGTCCTTTCGCATGACAACGCCCCATATGTCCTCGGCAGGAAGATGGATACAATCATACTTTGTCAGATCGGCGGGTTGAACAAGAATGCCGAAGTCGAGCAGACCTCTGTCAAGGCGTTCGGTGACATCGGCTTCATTGCCGCTGTAAAGATGATAGTAAATATCGGGATATTCCGTTCTGAGCTCTGAGATCAGGTCGGCGATAAGGCTGACGGCAAGCGTTTCACCGCCGCCGATGTAAATATCTCCCGCGAGCGGCTTGTCCATTGACAAAAACTCCGCCGAGGTCTTGTCCACCAAAGTGACGATCTCCTCAGCTCTCCGACGGAAAATAAAGCCCTCCTGCGTGAGCTTCATGCTGTGGCTGCTTCGGTGAAACAGCTTCTGCCCCAGCTCATCCTCAAGGTCTTTGATCTGCCGCGAGAGCGTGGGCTGCGTGATATGCAGCTGTTCGGCAGCCGATGTTATGCTGCCTTCTCTTGCAATCGTCAGAAAATAGCGTAATACACGGATCTCCATAGCGATGCCTCCTTTCGGGCGCTGCCTACATTATATCATTTTATGATATGCCTGTCAAGCATATCTTTATCTGCTTATAAAGTATTTGCTATTTGGGGCGATATGTGGTAAAATAAGATCACAGGAGGTGAAGGGTATGGCAGAGCGGGATCTTTTTATGATACGGCGTAATCTCAGCGATGCGGGAATGAACGGCGCGGAGATCGACGAGTGTATCAGCCTTATCGAACAAAACAGGTATAAGGAGCTGAACAGGCTGCTGACAAAGCACAGGCTGTCGCTGCTTGACAGCGTTCACAAGTATAACGACCGCATTGACTGCCTTGACTACTTCACTCATACACTGGAAAAGCCGTAGGAGGTGCTTTTTATGAGACTCTTATCAGCGATATTAAGCTTTCTGATTATTGCTCTGACCGGTTGTTTTTCCGGCAGCACAAGCCGTAAGGCGGAGAAAGCAGAAATGCCGTCCGAAAGTTATCGCGATACGACGGAGGATGAAGATATGAAACTGAGAATATCCGTAAACGGCACCGAGCTTACGGCAACGCTTGCAGAGACCGCCGCCGCTAAGGAGCTTGCGGAAAAGCTGAAAGCCGAGCCTGTGACCGTAACACTGGATGAATACGGCGGTTTTGAAAAGGTCGGTGAGCTGCCGTGGCGGCTTACCCAAACGGATGAGAGCATCGTGACCGAAGCAGGCGACATCATGCTCTATCAGGGCTCTCAGATGACGATCTTTTATGACTCGAATACATGGAGCTATACAAGGCTCGGGTCTATCGACGATATCACGGGCGAAGAACTGGCAGATCTGTTCGGTGATGGGAGTATCACCGTGACATTATCATATTGAGACGGAGGTATAATCATGAATAACGAAATGCTGACATTAACACAGGAATGGGACAAGACCTTCCCCAAGTCCGACAAGACAGATCATAAGAAAGTGACATTCCATAACCGCTACGGCATCACACTCGCTGCCGATATGTACGCTCCTAAGAACGCAGGCGGAAAACTCCCTGCGATTGCTGTATGCGGACCGTTCGGTGCGGTCAAGGAGCAGTGCAGCGGTCTGTACGCCCAGACGCTTGCAGAGCGTGGGTTTCTGACTATCGCATTTGATCCTTCCTTTACGGGCGAAAGCGGAGGACAGCCGAGATACATGGCTTCTCCCGACATCAACACGGAAGACTTTATGGCGGCGGTAGACTTCCTGTCGGTGCAGGATAATGTCGATGCCGACAGGATAGGTATCTGCGGCATATGCGGCTGGGGCGGACTTTCGATCAATGCGGCGGCACTGGATACCCGCATAAAGGCGACGGCAGCTGTCACCATGTACGACATGGCTCGTGTAAATGCAAACGGATACTTCGATTCGGAGGACAGCGAGGAAAAGCGTTTTGAAAAGAAATCCGCTTTGAATGCTCAGCGTATCAAGGACTATCAGAGCGGAGAGTATCATCTCGGCGGAGGCGTTGTTGACCCCCTGCCCGACGATGCGCCGTTCTTTGTAAAGGACTATCACAGCTATTACAAGACGGAAAGAGGTTATCACCCCCGTTCGCTCAACTCCAACGGCGGCTGGAACACCATCGGCTGTATGTCGTTCATGAATCAGCCTATCAATACTTATTCAAACGAGATCAGAAGTGCAGTACTTATTATCCACGGCGAAAAGGCTCACTCATGCTATTTCTCAAAGGACGCTTATGCGGCTATGACAAAGGACAGCAAATACACGGATAACAAGGAGCTTATGATCATCCCCGGTCTTGTGCATACCGATCTCTATGACGGCGGCGGAAAGGACGCTATACCGTTTGACAGGATAGAAGCGTTTTACCGTGAATATCTGAAATAAGGGGCAGGGATATGGCTGAAAAGGTACTTGTGATATCATCAAGTCTGCGTAACAGCAGCAATTCGGAAATACTTGCAAGGCAGGCTGCAAGGGGCGCTGAGGAAGCAGGTCATGATGTTGAGTTTATTTCTCTGAAGGATAAAACGCTGTATTTCTGCAAGGGCTGTCTTGCCTGTCAGAAAACAATGAAGTGCGTTATAAATGACGATGCTTCGGAGATATGCGGGAAGGTCGGCGGCTGCGATGTGCTGATCTTTGCAAGCCCGATATACTACTACGAGCTTTGCGGACAGCTAAAGACTCTCCTTGACCGCTGCAATCCTCTCTACCCCTCCGACTACAGGTTCAGAGATGTATATCTGATAACAGCTTCTGCCGAGGACGGCGATGAGGTATATCGGACTGCCGCAGGCGGTATGCAGGGGTGGGTCGATTGCTTTGAGAAAGCAAGGCTCGTCAAGGTACTTTCGGGCGGCGGACTATCAGAGCCTGCCGACGCACAGAAGAATGAAGCATACCTGAAGGAAGCCTATGAGCTTGGAAAGAATATCTGAGGAGCGTGAAGATAATGGCAACGGTGACGCAGGAATTGCAGGGATTCCTTGAATACATGAACAGCGGCAGGCAGGTCACGGCGGAGAGCGGTATCCATCAGACCATGCACAGGCTGAGTCAGGAGGCTATCCGTATCACGATGGAGATCAACAGTCGGTACCATACGCCCGATGAGATAAATTCACTTATGTCGGAGCTTATCGGCGAACCCGTTGAGGTCGGGCTGTTCCCGCCGTTTTTCACCGACTGCGGAAAGAATATACACCTCGGTAGCAACGTGTTCATCAATTCGGGCTGCAAGTTTCAGGATCAGGGCGGTATCTACATCGGTGATGGTGCGCTGATCGGTCACAATACCGTACTTGCAACGCTCGATCACGGTCTGCTGCCCGAAGAACGCCACGACCTTAACCCCATGCCGATACATATAGGCAAAAATGTGTGGATAGGCTCAAACTCTACCATTCTCTCGGGAGTCACCATCGGAGACAACGCCGTGATAGGTGCGGGCTCTGTGGTGACAAAGGATATTCCCGAGAACATGATAGCGGTAGGTTCTCCCGCCAGAGTCATACGAAGCATATACGACTGATACATGATGACCATGACCCGATGATACATGACAGCGGCAAAGCACCCTTTCGGAGCGTTTCCGAGAGGGTGCTTATTTGTTGGGACGGCTGTAAGGGGGAGTTTTATTTCTTTGCTGATTTTTTTATTGACTTATGGGCTGTGATGATGTATAATTATCAAGGCGGGCATTTAGCCTGCCGATACATTTGGCAGATGGATAGGGAGTTTTTTATGGGTGATAAACTGATCGAATATATAGTTATGATAGCTTTTGCGTTGTTTGGGATAAGGGTGCTGACTATCGGTATATCGGGAGCTTTGCTGTATCATAAAAGGGTAGAGGCAAGAGCGAAAACGGGAAAAAGATATGTCCTCACCGACGCCGAAACGAGAATAAAAAACAGATCTTCGGGGCTCAACGGAAAGCCTGACGGCGATGTTCAAGTCAGTTCGGCGGTATTTACATATGAAGAAAACGGAAAAGCTGTCAGGGCAACGGCGGTCAATCTTGTGGGTGATGATAACCTTTATCTTGAAAATGGCGGGATCTATACCATAAGGGTGTCGCCATTCAACCCGCACAAGTGCTATTTTCCGCCCGTGCAGCTTTACAAGGGGTACAGCATTCCCGCGAAGGTGATAATCTTTGTAAAGAGACTGCTGCCGAGGCTCGGCGGGGTGATGTTTCTCGCGATAGCCTATATCACCTATACCTGCTTTATCATCGAGTAATGCTACAGGACGAAAGAACATGACAAAAAACGAAATATAAAGGAGACGATATCATGGGACTTTTTGACAATTTATTTGGCGCTGCAAAGGAAATAGCAGAAGGTGCAAAGACCGCTTTTGAAAACATAAACAGGGAAATGGACGAAGCGGCAAGCAGAACGGGAAATGTCGGGCAGGGAGAATACGATGCTCCTCCGGCGGCGCTTCCCCCCGTGCCGTTACAGAGCGTACTGCGCGGCTGCGATGTGCGGCTTATGATCTCGGGGGATTTTACTCAGCACGAAGGATATACGCGCTCGACTTTTTCGGTGAAATACGATCCCGAACATCTTAGCGTACTGGAATACGATGATGAGAACGAGATCACTGTATCTTTGCTTGAAGGTGTAGGTGATTTCGTTGAGATCGGCGAATGCGTCGGGGAATTCCTTTCGGGCGGATCGGTGGATGCGATCATATTTGAAGCCTTCCCCGAGGGAAGATATCTGTTTAAAGCCAAGATAGAGTCATCGGATTATATGATGTATTTCTACGTTTTGAGAAAGTACATCGATGATCCGTTTGATGCCGACATTTTGCTGTTATTCTATCCTGCCGAAGTTGAAGGCACAGAGCTGGAGAGAAAGCTTATGTCCTGCTTTGACGAAGCCGCAAAGACGCTGACCATCACGGTTTGATCCCTTTCGGCGCGACAGACAAAAATCAAACCCTAAATGACCCCGCGGTTCAAGACGAACCTCGGGGTCTTTCATTTGCCAATGCTGCTTTAAATAAATTTGCAGAAAGTACACAAAAAGTTTTAGAAATGTGTAGACAAATAGGAGCAAATGTGATATAATATTATTGATTTGGGCAACAATATTGCAGTCGAAGCCGTGTCTGCGGGGTTGCCCGAATATGCTTAAACTAAAAATTAGGAGTGTTGAGAGATGAAAAATCACAAGAGGAGATTATCAAAGATCACCGCTTCCGCAACTGCTCTGGCGTTGTCGGCAAGTGCGTTGATGACAACTGCGATCCCCACCGTATCGGCAGACAGCGGGGACGCCGATTTTTCCGAGGCGCTGGCTTTATCGCTGTATTTCTTTGATTCAAACCAGTGCGGCAAAGAGGTTGACGACAACCCGCTGACATGGAGAGGCAACTGCCATGTATCGGATTCGGAAGCCAAGATATCCAGTGCCGTGAACCTTGGCGGTCAGTCGAGACTTGTAGACCCCGACGGTGACGGCAAGGTGGACGTTTCGGGCGGCTATCATGACGCGGGCGACCACATCAAGTTCAATCTGACCATCGGCTTCGGCATGAACAGCCTAGCGCTTTCCGACTACCTCAATCCCGGTGCTTACGAGAAGGCAGGCTGCCGCGACCATCTGCTCTACATACTCAGAAACGGCGCAGATTACATGATGAAGACCACATTCTTAGACAACAGCGGCGAGGTCGGCGCTGTATGCTATATGGTATCAAACGAAGGCGACCACAGCTACTGGGGCGCACCCGAGAATCAGACGGGCGAGCGTCCGACATACTGGCTGACTCCTTCAAGCAACAACTCTGCCATCGCACTGGAGATGGCAAGTGCGCTGGCGGGTACTGCCGTTGCATTCAAGGACACCGATGCTTCCTATGCCGCAGAGTGTACAAAGTATGCCAAGGCTCTTTACAGATTCGGCACACAGCACACGGGCAACTACATGGAAGGCATGGGCTCCATGTATGCCACAAATTCGCAGTATCAGGACGAGCAGGCAATGACCGAAGGCTGGCTGTACATACTGGGCGAAGGCTCTATGCCGTCCTTCAAGCCCACTGCTAACGGCTGCTACAATTACAGTCAGTACGACTATTATCTTTACAGCTGGGACAAGGTATGGTCGGGCTATGCTGCTATGATGTACAAAGCAACAGGCGATTCCGCATTTTCAAATGAGCTTCTCTTTGAAGTAAACAACATGGGCGGTCTCAGCGAGGGCAAATACAACACCTGCAGAGCAGAGTGGGGCTGCACACGCTACAACTGCGCTGTTCAGATGGAAGCGCTTGCGACCGTTAACGGCAATAAGGACGCTTCTCTTGCAAAGGGTGCCAAGTATCAGATGAACTATATCCTCGGCAACAATTCCTATAACAAGAGCTTCCTGACAGGCTATGGCAACTCATGGTCCTCAAAGGTACACCACAGAGCCGCCAACCCCGGCAACGGAAATGCTTCCTCCAACCCCGATGCGAAGTATGTAAACTACGGATACCTGATCGGCGGACCCGATTCTGGCGGCACATTCAATGAAGTTACCGAGAGCTACCGCTGGACAGAGGGTGCGCTCGATTACAACGGCTGCTTCGCTCTTGCTTGTGCAGCACTTGTAAATCTTTACGGCAGCAATGGTGACGGTGCTTCAAGGATAGTAAACAACGCTTCCGAGTTCAAGAAGAACTATTCCTTCGGCAACAATTCCACCCCCGGACCCATTGTGGAAGACCTCTACCCCGAGATCAGCAGCGTTGAATACAGCAGCCTGTATCACCAGATCAAGTTCACCTGGAAGCCTGTTGAGGGCGCTCAGAACTACGGCATCGCGGTATACCTCGCAGGCAAGTGGAGAATACAGACCCAGTCTATCTCCGCTTCTACTACCACCTACACTACCCCGAAGAACCTGACCCCCGGCAAGACCTATAGGGTAGCCATCGCTGCCAAGGTAAACGGACAGTGGACGGCAGCTCAGTCGATAAAGAACGCTGTAACGGTTACCGTAAAGTGAACTTCTGATCTTCAAGCGGTGCTTATGCACGCGGGATATTATTTCAAATGACCAAAAGCAGCCTGTACGATATGCGCAGGCTGCTTTTTTGTGGGCTGTTCGTCGGCTCACTCGTATTCGTCGCCGTATTCGTACCAATACTCCTCCGCTTCATCGTAGTCGTAGAAATCATCGTAGTGATCCTCATAGAAATCCTCGGGGTCGATGTAGTCGCGGGCGTCATATTCATCGGTTTCGCGGGTCGTGACTGTTGTGGTTCTGCTGCGGTAGGGCGTTTTGTATGCTGTCGTCGCCGTTGTCTCGGGTCGTGAGTAAGTTGCTGCGGCAGTGACTGATGTATTGCTGCCGAGTCCATTGTAACGGTCGGGGTCGTGGAGCAGACAGTAAATGCTGCCGTCCTCGGGGGAGTTATCGCAGTCGGGATAGGCGCATTTCGGGCGGAAAGCGTTGTACACCGATACGATAACGATGAGGAGAATGATGCCTATCAGCAGCTTCCTCAAACCGGAAATGTTTGCGCGGCTTTGCCTGCCCGAAGCTAAGCTGCCGTATGTGTGGCTGCCCGTGGTGCTGATGTCGGTTTCGCTCGTCACGTCCTTGTAGATCTGATATTCTATCCAGTCGTCTGACAGGTCATTATTGCCGTCATCGTTCCAGTCAAATAATGCCATAGATATCACTCCTTTGCTGTATTGCTCGGTCTTGTTTTCTTCTGTCTTTATTATAACAAACCAGATGTTCGGGATTTTCACAACTGAGCGGCTTTTCAAAAAAATAATGCACAAAAACACGCCGAAGCTTGCTTATGAGCCTCGGCGTGTTATGGTTTTTATATCGGCTGTCAGCGTTTAGCCGACGGCTTTTTTGAGTGCGGCTGCCGTCATGGGAAGATCGGCGTCGGCGATAAAGCCTGCGGCGATCGCCTTGATGGCTTTAGCGTCGTCATTGGTTATGCCGTTGCCTGCGTCTATGCAGTCTGCATTGATCTTGCCCTGAGCGGTGAGGGGGTGTGCCTTCTTGTTTTTGCCGTACTGATAGATAGCCGTTACGTCAGCGGTGTTCACAACGCCGTCGCAGTTTACGTCACCGTAGAGGATGCGGCTCTCGGTGTCGGAGGGCGAGGGCTCGTCGGAAGCGGTGGTGCCGTCGGGCTCGGTGCCCCAGATGAGCTTTCCGTCGGCGTAAAGCGTTATCTTATCGGTGATAGCCGCTGCCGAGTTGTCGTCCTCAAAACTTACGAGGTCGGAATAGCTGTAATCGTTGGTGGAATCCCATTCGGGGTATACGAACTTGACGGGATCCATCTTGGTGGTCAGCGCGAACTGATATACGCGGCTGCCGTAGAACTTGCAGTCCTTCCATGTGATCTCGACGTAGTATGTGCCCTTGTCATCATACTTGATGGGCTCGGAGAGAACTGCGTGGGACTTGTTGTCGGAGTATCCTGCCACCTGATCGTAGTCGATGCGTTCGGTGATATAGTCGATACCGTAGCCTGCTTCCTGAAGCTCCTTGATGTTGAAGAAATATCTCGCCTTGACGTTGCACTCGAACTTGGGCGGGTTTACCGTTCTGTTGTGAAGCACTATCTTGAGCTGAACGCCGTCCTTGTTCTCCTGAGCCTTGCCGCCCGATACGAAATATCCTACGGGCAGGGGGTCGCCGTTTTCGTCTACCTGCTCAAAGCCCTTGGCGTTTTTGGACATATCGAAGTTTTCGATGATGTGGTTCTCCTTGGCGTCGATGCCGCCCGTGCGGCCGTAGTAGTGGTAAAGACCCGCGAGGTCGCCGCAGAAGCCTGCGTTGTAGTCATCGGTAACTTCGTTGTAGATGTAATCCTTGGTCTGGTCAACGTGGTTGTCCTTGAGGTCGGGACCGCCTACCAGCGCACCCCAGAGGGTGTGTACCTGTGTGATAGGATCATCCATGCTCTGCGTAGCGGAGCAGTGAGATGAACGGTGGTGAGGATGGCTCGCGAAGCTGTTGCCGTAGCCTACCTCATAAGCATAGCCCATCGGGTTTTTGCCGAGGATATATTCCATCTGAGCTCTTGCCCAGGGCAGGAAAGTCTCGTCCTCGGTGGTCTTTGCGTATACGCAGGCGCAGAGACCCGCCGCCGTATTATAGCGTGCCGAGCCGTAGCCCGATACGACTGCCCAGCCCTTGGGGGACTTGGCGATAAAGTCGCCGCTTGTCTCGCTGATGGGAAGTCCGGGGATCTCATCTGCGGTCATCTTTGTGTTCCAGAGGTGGTCGTCCATGCCGAAATACTTGTGACCGTGAACAGGCTCATAGCCCCATTCGGAGCTGTCTACGCTCTCGGCGCAGCCCGACCAGAATTCGAGGTTGTAGCGGAAGATGTACCAGTCGCGTGCGGTGTTGGTAACGGGAGCGAGCTTTGCGAAAACGCCGCCCCATACGGTATCCCAGCAGTGTACCCAGATGTTCTGCCAGCAGTTGCCGGTATCGGTGATGATGCGCTTCATGTAGCCCGTGTAGGGGTGAGCGCCCTTGGCGTTGGTGGTAGTCTCGTCAACGGCGATTATATCGTTGATGTAATCATAGTCCTCGGTGCAGTAGTAGAGCCATACGGCAGCCCATGCCAGCTCATCGTAATCGTAGCTTGAAGTATAGAAGCCGCCGTCATAGCCGAGGCTGGAGCAGCTGGGAACCTCGCCCGGCTTCCATTCCTCAACGTGGGTCTTTACTGCAAAATCATAGAGTGCCTTTGCGTATTTAAGGCTCTTCTTTGCGTACTCGGGCTCGGTGTCCTTGAAGTTCAGGTAGTTGATAGCCAGCGATGCTGCTGCGCCCGCGCACTGGTCGGAAGCGGGCATCTCCTCTGTTGCGAAGTAAGCGGGACGCTTTACCGCGCAGGAGGAGGAAGCTACCATAGTGTCCTCTACCTGAAGCTCGGGCGGGCACCAATAGTTATGGTCATTGTTGCCCTCGCCGACCTGATAGCAGTAGGCTACTACGTTATCATCGTCGTCCATGTATGTGACCTTCATGAAGTAATCGTTTATCCAGTGGAGCTCGTCCTCAACGTGCTTGTCAAGTCCCAGCTCCTTGTAGGAATCGCGGAACTCGTAGTAACCCCAGCCGACTGTTGAAGCGGAATAGCTTCCCGGCAGACCGAACTTGACGTGGTCGCCTGCGTCATGCCAGCCGCCCGTCAGGTCGAGGGTGCCGTCGCCGTCGGGATCAAGGTACTGCCTGTTCTTGTCGATGAACTCCTGCGACATATTCACGCCGACGTAAAGGTCGGGATCATCGTCGCCGAGGTCGGGTTTGGTCTTGCCGTCATCGCCCGTGGCGAGCCCCTGATCCTCCTTCAGTTCTTCATCGGTCTTGCCCTTGCCTACCTCGGGCATCGGGGTCATCGGCTGAAGCGGGATCACACCGTCCTTAACGTGGCAGTCTGCACGCCATGAGTAGTAGCCGTCTTCGGCGACCTCATCGCCGCACTTGTTCGCGTCATAGAAGCAAAGTGCGAGCTGCAGGGCTTCGGCGTAGTTGTGATAGTTGTTTGGGTTCTCCTCGTCGATCACGGCAGAGTAAGCGGGTGTTACAGCGTTCCCCGTGAGCATCATCGCCGCGGCGGAAACGCAGGCAAGAGATCTTTTCAGAAGCCTTCCCTTTCCCATTTTAGATCTTCCTTTCTGTATGGTACTGTTTCGGCATTTTCATGCCGGCTGATACGAATGTGAGATCAATTATGCTGATCTGTTGTCGTCGGGCTGACTGCGGTGAGTTGCCCATGCCCCGCGTTCCCGGTACGCCGGAGCAATAGGAAAAATTTTTAACAAAATACGTCAAAAAAAGAATGGCTCTCCGACAAGTCCGCCCAAAATATATAATAACACAGCAATTCTCATATGTAAAGTCAAATCCCGAGATTTGCGAAAAGTTTGTTTAATTCAAATAATAACAGTTTCTAAAAAATATGCACTATTACCACCGTTCGTTTGATATTTGCCAAAAACCCCGTACCTGCGCGCTTTTTTGTGCCCCTCTGACCTGCGGCGGGGAGTGGGGTGCCGAGGGGCATTTATGGTCCTGTTGAGGGGCAAATAAAAAAGGAGCCGTGCAGCTCCTTTTTTGGGGGTATTATATGTTTGCCGATCCGTGAGGCCGGTGAGTCAGAAGCCTACCGAACCGGTATATATGGGAATGTTTTTTTCAGCGTGTTCGACCGCCTGCTCAAGGGTCATTCCGTAGAAGTTTCCTGCTGCGAAATTCCTGCCCGAACGCTTGTCGTCAACGAAAGCACCTACCACCACTCCCGGCAGCGAGCTTTCGGGAGCATTGGGGGCTTGCTGACCGCCCAGGTCGGTCCTGCACCAGCCGGGGTCGGTGATGTTTATCATAACGTCAGTGCCGTCGCACTTTGATGCCAGATCCATCGTTACCTTGTCAAGGGCTGCTTTGCTGGCGGAATAGCCCGCCTGCTCAGGTTCAAGGCGTATGCCGCTCGTGGTATTCACGATGCGCCCGAAGCCGCGCTCCTGCATCTTTGGCAGGAAGTGATACACGAGCATCATGGGAGCCATCGTGTTTATGAGAAAGCTTTTTTCATAGTCGGACATGGGGGTATGCAGATACTCGGTGCGGTAAGCTACCTGTATGCCCGCGTTGTTCAGAAGTATGTCAACGGGCTTGCCGAGAGAGTCGATCTCCGCGAGCATCTTCTCTACCTGCGAAAGGTCGGAAAACTCCGCTCCGACTGCATATGCTTCTACCCCGAGAGCCTTTGTCTCGGCGAGCACCTTTTCGCAATGCTCCGCGGTCCTTCCGTGCAGTATAAGATTACAGCCGTGCTCTGCCATAAACTTTGCGGCACCGTAGCCTATGCCTCTTGCAGCGCCTGTTATGAGCGCCCATCTTCCCGTTACATCTACCATTGAGGAATCTCCTTTGAAAAAAAGCGGAATGCGGCTCAGCGCACTCTGTCGTTCATTATCGGTATATCGTTTGCTCCGAAGGCACGGCAAGGCGCCGCTGCGCCCGCCATACTATCGGAGATCCCCTTATGCCCCCCTGAAAGGCACATCTGCAAAAAGACCGCGCACCGACCCGTGATACGTTCGATGGGGTCACAGGTGCGGCAGTTACGGCTTTTTGCTTATGATAATTATTATACATTCGGACGGCGATGATTTCTATCAATTCTATTGCCTTTTCGTCAAGAATATGTTATACTTGTATCAGCGGGGTGATAGCATGAATACCAACAGAGAACTGAACCTTCGGCTTTTCATTCAGACGGAGGAAGACTTCAAGCGCACCGAGATAAGGAGCGAGTTTGCAAAGTATGACGACATCAAGAACGGCGACATCGAAAAGGTAACGCAGAATATCAGGGAGATAAAGGCGCACTACTACGAGGGAAAGGGTATGCTCTCGGACAGCCTTCTCCGCAACAATCAGTACCATTTCGCCATAGGCGTGGGGATAATAGCGCGTGTCTGCATAGACGGCGGCATGAAGCACAACATTGCCTATACCCTGAGCGACATATATATCCGCAGGGGCGACAGATGCCGCGAGCCGCAGCAGCTCATAGATCTGACGGGTGAGATGATGCTTGATTTTGTGAAGCGCATGGCTGAGGTGCGTAAGGAAAACGTGGTGTCGCTCCACGTCCGCAGGACGGTAGATTTTATCTACAAGAACCTGAACAGACCGCTGACGCTGAAGATGGCGGCGGAGCAGGAGCATCTGGATCCGAGCTATCTTTCAAAGCTTTTTGCGAAGGAGATGGGGATGCCGATAAAGGCGTATATCCTCAAAGCCAAGATAACGACCGCGCGGAACATTCTTACATTCTCGGATCATTCGATAGCGGACATTGCGGACTCGCTGGGGTTTTCTTCGCAGAGTGCATTTGCGGCGGCGTTCAGGAAGCTGACCGGGCTGACCCCGCTGCAATACAGAAGCAGATACAGCGAGGAGTACTCACTTCGCACAGAAAAGGATCTGTACTGAGCTTTGTCGGGATAGTGTGGCTTGCCGTGTGGCGTTTGCAATGAAAGATACAAAAAATGTATAGTTTATTCTTAGATAATTAATATTGTATACTTGACATATAATTGTGACATCTGTTATAATAAATTAGATAGTTTGACTATAAACTAGAATTATGGAGGTATTATAATGGATCTGTTTCACAGACGGAAGGTGCCGTGCTTTTCTAAAAAGGTGCTGAGCGGAGTTACTTCGGCTATGCTTGCACTGTCGGCATTTTCAACACTATCGGGAGGTGCTGCCATAACGGCTGAGGCGGCACAGACAAACTGGAAGTTCGACCTCGGCGGCTCGGGGACGGCAAGCGGCTACACGGGAGTTTCCTCAGGCGACAGCTATAACAGCTCGCGCGGGTATGGCTTCTCGGGCAGCGTTTCAAACGTCAGTGCGGGCGGCTCGGGCGCTTACTCCGATGCGGTGAAGTTCACCGGGGGTACGTTCAACGTTGATCTTCCGAGGGGGCTTTATCAGCTGACTGTCATAACGGGCAACAGCCCTCGTACTACCATAAAGGTAGAGGGCATGGATCAGATGATAAACCTTACAGGTAACAACGCGCGTGAGACGATACAGGTACCCGTTACCGACGGACAGCTCAACATCTCGGCAGTCGCGGGCATGAGCAACAGGGAATACTCGATCTCGGCGATAGAGATAGATATGCTCAATTCCACGGGCGAGATGAAGCCGACCATCTGGATATGCGGTGACTCTACCGTTGCGAACTACTACAACACGGCGGACACCTCTCAGCACGGCTGGGGGCAGTATCTTAAAGATTACGTCAACACCAATGTTTTTGAAGTACGCAATCAGGCTTCAAGCGGACAGTACGCCAAGGGCTTCTATGAGGGCGGTCAGTTCGATGCCATCAAGACCTACGGCAAGGCGGGGGACTATTACATTATCTCCATCGGCATAAACGACACCAACTACTCAAACGCCGACGAGTATTACAGCGTAGTCACCAACATGGTAAAGACCGCGAAGTCAAAGGGCATGAACGTCATACTCGTAAAGCAGCAGGGAAGACACGGCGACTACAACAGAAACCCGCGCCTTTCGGGCAGATGGTTCGGCGGTCAGCTGGATACCATCGGAAAGGAGCAGAACGTCACCGTTGTCGATCTCTTCAACGAATGGCAGAACTTCGGGTTCAGCATCGGCGGATATGACGCCATGACCGAATACTATGCTTCGGGCGACGACCTGCATCAGAGTGCAAAGGGCGCTAAGAAGAACGCAGAACTCGTGGCAGGGCTCATGAAGATCGGCGACACCGAGATGGACACCAACTCCTATTACACCTTCAAGAATGTGAACAGCGGGCTTGTGATGGACGTAAAGGACGGCAAGATGGAGGAGGGTGCCAACATACAGCAGTGGGAATCCAACGGTCTCAACTGCCAGAAGTGGAAGCTCACCCCCTTCAACAACGGCACGACCTATTACTATGTACGCTCCGCTGCAAATGAGAACTATGTATGGAAGGCAATGACGGGCTCTGACGGCGGCAACATAGAGCTTGTGCCTTATTCGAGCAAGGACAGCATGATGCTGTTCCAGTTCACAAAGCTCGGCGACGGCAGCTACTACATATCCACACGCTCATCAAGAGATGCCTGCTTTGTTGAGACAGCAGGTGCAAGCAGGGACATGGGAGCTAACGTACAGCAGTGGAGCATGACCAACAGCAAATGCCAGGCATGGCAGGCTGAAAAGGTCAATGTCACAGTGGATCCCGATCCCGACCCCGATCCCGATCCTGTTGTGACGGAGTCTGTTCCCTCTGTCGCGGGCGACCTTAATATGGACGGCAGCATAGATGTGCTCGACCTCGTGGCACTCAAGCGCGCTGCGGACAAGGCTTCGGGCTATGACCGCGTGCCCGTTTCGGTATGCGATCTCGACGGCAGCGGTTCGGTGAACGGCGATGATGTCCGCATTATGCAGGAGTACCTCGCGGGAATGAGGACAGCCCTCATTGAAGAGTCCGGAAACAACTGCTATTTTGCAGTCGATCAGACATGGCAGGAAGGCGTTATCGAGACAACAAATTCTGGCTACACCAACGAAAAGGGCTACATAAACCTCGACAACACCGACACCAGCAACATTACCTTTAGCGTGAACGTTAAGCAGAGCGGAAACTATATGACCCATATCCGCTTTGCAAACGGCTCGACCACCGACCGCAAGATGAAGATATACGTCAACGGTGATACGAGCCGCTACTGGTTGCAGCCCTTTACAAGCACGGGCGCGTGGACAAACTGGACGGAGTTCGGCATAGTGCTGCCGCTCGTCAGCGGGGCAAACACCATCAAGATGGTATCGGCAGTATCGGGGCAGGGCGGTCCGAATCTTGATTACATCACCCTGACCAAGACCGATGAGCCGTATGCCGAGACATACGACCCCAACAGCGACCCCGGAAACAACGACGGCAGCAAGCCTACCGTATACATACTGGGCGATTCCACCGTTCAGTCCTACCGCGAAAGCTACGCTCCGCAGCAGGGCTGGGGCTACTACCTCGCCGACTACTTCAACGGCGGCGTGAACGTTGACAACCGCTCGATGGCGGGCAGAAGCAGCAAGAAAGCCTACGACGAGGGCAGATGGCAGAGCCTTGCCGACAGTCTGAAGGCGGGCGATTACGTTCTGATACAGTTCGCCATCAACGATGCGGGAGCTTCAAACGCCGACAGATACGCTCCCGTCTGCGGGAACGTGAACACCCCCGCATCGGGTTCATACGAATGGTACATGACACAGTTTATAAACGACGCAAAGGCAAAGGGTGCTACACCTATCCTTGTGACAACGGTCATCGGAATGAAGGCTTACAACAGCTCTTCGGGGCGTTTTGTCAACAGCTACACCGATTACTGCAACGCCTGCAAGAATCTTGCGAGCAAGCACAGCATTCCCTGCATCGACCTCAATACCATAATGGTCAACCACTACAACTCGGTAGGCTACAACACGGCGCTTTCATATCATCTCATGGGAGCAGTCGCAGGCTCGACCGACGGCACTCACTTCTGTGAGAAGGGTGCGAACATCGTGGCGGGTCTTGTAGCACAGGCTATCAAGAACCAGTGGATCCCGGGACTTTACGGATATGTGAAGTAATACAGAAAAAACCAAACGGGCTGAAGCATTTCTGCAACAGCCCGTTTAGTTTTTTGCTTTAGATCATCATAAAGAACGGATCATCATGAAACCTTCTTTATCTGCATATTGGTGATAGTTACCGTATAGGGACCGTTAGCAGCGCCGCAGTTGAACACGCTTGCACAGTCGTCGTCGGTAGCGTCGGTCATTGTGAACCTTGTGGAGTAGTGCTGCTTCTGAGTCGTGAAGCTCAGGGGTGCGTAGAAGTACTGGTCGTAGGGCTCGTAATTCTGCTGGATCTTGTAGCTAAGACCAACGGACTTGTCAGCCTGATAGTCAAAGGAGATCTCATAGGCAGCGCCCTGCTCAAACTTTATGCCGGGATAGATCCCCTGAACGTGCCATTCCTGAGAGCCCGATCTGTTGACGGTGATCTTGAAGCCGTCGCTCAGAGAGGTGAAGGAAGCCGAAGCTCCGCCCTCTTCGGATGCCCAACCCGAGAACTTTGATACGTCCCCTGTGAGGTTAGAGGAGGTCTCGGTTTCGGGCTCGGGCGTTGTCGAAGAAGTTCCTCCGCTTACCTTGACGAGTACAACGTTCGTGACAGTTGCCTTGTAGGGTACGCTGACACCGCCGCCGCCGAGATTGAAGGTGAGTCGGCTCATGTTGTCGGTGGCTGATGTGTAGTCGAAGGTAGCGCTGTAATGCCGGACCCCGGTAGTCCAGTAGAGGGTGTCGCTGAAATAGGGCAAGTAATCGCCGTGACCCTGATTTACGATGAGCGCGGTGGTCTGGGGACGGTCGCTCACATAGTCGAAGGAGAGCTTGTATGTAGCGCCCTGCTCGAGGGTAAGCCCCTCATAGAAGAACTGAGCGTCCCAGTCGTTCTTGCCGCCCTTGTTGACCTGCATCGCAATGCCGTTGTCAACGTAATACATCTCGCCCTGTGCGCCGTTGGAGGTGTCTGTCCAGCTTGTCCAGTAGTCTTCGTTGGCGCAGAGGTTGTTGGGATCGTTTGCGGAAGTTCCGCCCTTCTTTATAGCTACGCAGATCTCCTTTAGGTCGAGTACGTTGATAACGTCGTCCTTGTTGATATCGGCAACGCTGCTGATGCTAACGGTCTTTCCTGCGAGGTAATCGCGGAGCAGCTCTGCGTCTGCCTCATTGAGCTCGCCGTTGCAGTCGATATCGCCTTCGACCTGCTTGGGTGCGGGGGGATCTGCCTGACTGCCCGTGCCTGCTGCTTTGAGCATAGTTGAGAGCAGCTCGGGCTGAGAGATCCTCATCGAGCGGCGGTTGTAGATCTTGTACTGCGAGCCGTTGTCCCACCATATGCACGCCATTCCCTTGGCGGTGGCGGATTCAACGAGGTATTTCGCCCATGAGGTGATCTCACTCATGTTGCCCTTGTCGGCGCAGCCGAACTCACCGATGATGACGGGCAGACCCTGTCTTACGAAGGTGTTGTTAAGGTTGTTGAGCACATCATCGAGTCTGGGGCTTGACCAGGTGGTCGTCTGCGGGTAGTCCTCGTGTGTGAATTCAAAAGGCTGATAAACGTGAGCTTCAACTATGAGCCTGTTGCTGACGGTATCCTTCGGGAGGACGTACTGGCTTGTGATCTCTCTGTTGGCGCCGCCGCAGTAGGTGTTGCAGATAAGGTTTCTCTTTGCGTTGTTTCCGCCCGAGCGTCTTACTATATCAACGAATTTCTGATTGAGGTCGTTGGCGATGGGGCAGGCTTCAGAGCTTGGTATCCACCACTGGTTCGAGCTGCCGTCGAGTATCTCGTTGAAGCCTTCAAACAAAAGCTTATCGCCGTAGTCTTTAAAGTTATCGCTGACCTGTTCCCATATGGAAGAGAACATAGCCTGCTTTTTTGAAAGGTCTGTGCTGTTTGCCTTGAGCCAGCCCTTTTCACCTGTGTCGTGATGCACGTTTATGATGCAGTACATATCGTCCTCGAGCACCCAGTTTACGATCTCTTCGACCCTGTTCATCCATCTGTCGTCGATCTTGTAGGTGTTGGGATCCATGTGTTCGTACCAGGTAACGGGAACGCGGACTGTCTTTACACCCGAATCCTTTACCATGTCTATCATGGCTTTGGTAGTCGCGGGATTACCCCATGCAGTCTCTGAAGATGTGCTGCCGATATTCGAGCCGATAGTCGTGCCGTTGTAAGCATCAAGAGTGTTGCCGAGATTCCATCCGAGCCCCATATCCGCAACAGTCTGCTGTGCGTTCTTATCAAAAGCGGCTTCTGCCCGGGCAGGTTCGATCACGGACAGGCTCGACAGCGCCATAGTACACACCATCGAAAGGGTCAGTGCCCTTTTTGTCATCGTTTGCATAAATACCATTCTCCTTTTTAAGTTTTTTGCAATACCGCGCGGGCATTGCAAGTCAAGCCGGCACCGCGGGCAATTCTCCCCTGATGTTTTTCCGCGCGGTGATACGACGCACGAAAGCCCGCGGTGCTGTCCGACTTTGTTTTTTATCAAACTGACGCTTTTACGGTCATAGCTTGCGGCAGTCTGACTTGGCGTAGGTCAGCTTACAGCGTTGGAACGGCTGCAAGCTGCATATCCGCTGCGGTTTTGAACCTTTTGTGAACTATTTTCACAAACCGCGGCTTGTAGATAATGCTTAAAAGTTTTTGTCTTTAGCATTAAATATATTATATACTATTGACAATGCAAAACACAATGATATATAATATAAGATAGATGATATTTTTAAAAAAATGAAGGTGATAGATAATGAAGATAAACAATGTGGGCTATAATCACAGGCACGATGCCGATTTTTTGATCGAGCGTCCCGACGGCAGCGGCGACTGTCTGCTTCTGCTGCTCAGAACGGACGCAGTTTTCACCCTTGACCGCAGGGAGATCACCGTGCGTAAGGATTCCTTCTTCCTCTACCCCGAGGGTATGCCGCAGTTTTACCGCTGCGTCCCGAAGCATGAGTTTGCAAATGACTGGATACACTTCAGCTTTGAAGAAGGCGAGGAAGCCGAGTTTTTCGGGCGGGAGATCCCCTACGCGCGCGGCATACCGACAGCCTCGATAGAGTTCCTCAGCTGGTGCGTCAAAGCCATCGCCGATGAGTTCGCATCAGGCTCGCCCTACGCTCGGGAGAATATGCAGCATTATATGTGGCTGATATTCAACCGCGTGAGCGACGGGCTGCACCTGACGGGCGAGAAGATACACGACACCGAGCACGAGATGCTGATGACCATTCGCCACAAGATCTACGCCGAGCCGTATATCCCGAGGACGATAACATGGGCGGCGCACGAGATCCGCATGAGCCCCGCCTCATTCCAGTACTATTATAAAAAGATCTTCGGCGTGACCTTCGTGCAGGATTTCATAAATGCCAAGATCGAATATGCAAGAATGCTTCTGACCTCGACCAACCTGACTTCGCACGACATAGCAGGGAAGTGCGGCTACCGCAACTACGAGCATTTCACGCGGCAGTTCAAAGAGCGAAGCGGCATCACCCCGCTTGAATACCGCAGACTGAAAAACAAAGACAGCACCGCCGAATAACACTGCGGTGCTGTCTTTTTGTTGTAGAGGCAAAAAGATCCCGAACGACCGCAAAGCCGTTCGGGATGATATCATGCTATAAGCTGAGGCTGTGTACCTATCACTTTACAGTTATGGTCACTGCATTCTTTACAGCCCCTTCAACGTCCCAGCTGCCGCCTTGCTTGCAATTCTTTCCATTTTCATCATTTTGACCTCCACATTCGTTAAGATAGTTCATGTACTAAATTTGTCGGTTTGTTGACCACTATTCAAACTTTTGGTTAATTATATGAGCTTTAGTTCAATCATTTGACAAATTCCATATATAATATAACATATATATCAAAGGTTGTCAATATTCAATAGTTACAATCATGGCGAAGTATTTCAGTAACATTTGCATAAATCTTTAATACAAATTCTACAATATTAACATATACAAATAAAAAAGACCGACAGCTTCAAAAGAAACTGTCGGTCTGAATTGATCGTGTTGTTACACTTTAAGCAGCGTACTCAATTACTTTACAGTAATGGTTACAGCGTGCTTGATAGCGCCTGCAACATCCCAAGTGCCGCCAACTCTTGCAGCGATAGCAACCTTGTAGGTCTTGCCGGGAGTCAGGTTCTTAGGAGTGGTGTAGCTGGTAGTGGTGATGTTCTGAGTCTGGATTCTCCACTTACCTGCCAGATATACTGCGATACCGTATCTGTCAGCGTT
>JAILFN010000084.1 GCA_024697545.1 Ruminococcus sp. | reverse complement strand
GAATATATGAATAAGGGTACAACGTACAAAAGAAAAGACGGGCGCTGGGAGTGTCGCATTCGTGTTGAAGATAAGGACGGACATAAAAAATACCGCTCCTTCTACGGAAAAACGCAGGAAGAAGCGGAATACAAGATGATGGAGGAAATGGGCGGCAGGATCACAAGCGGCGAGAGCATAACGGTAATGACCGTCAGAGAGCTTGCGTGGGAGTGGCTGTTTATCATGAAAAACAGGATAAAGGACTCCACCGCAGCCAACTACCGAATGAAGATAGAACGCCATATACTGCCCGAATTTGGGGCTAAAGTATGCGCTTCGATCAAGACAAAGATGATCTCCGAATTTATCCAGAAAAAGCTGAGTCAGGGGCTTTCAGCAAGGTATGTGGGCGACATAATTACGGTGATGAAGGCGATGTACCGCTATGCGGCGAACGAATACAACATCACCAACGTTATCGAGGGTGTAGTGCTGCCCAAGAAAGCGAAGCCCGAGATAAATATTATGACCGCCGAGGAAAAGAGAAAGCTCGTGTACTACATAAACACGAACCATAACGAAACGACTCTCGCCGTGGCGCTGTCGCTTTTTACGGGCATGAGAATAGGCGAGGTTTGTGCCCTCCGCTGGCAGGATATTGACATAGAAAAGCGTGTGCTTTACGTCAGACATACAATGCAGCGCATACAGAATTATGACGGCAGCAGCAAGACAAAAATCATCATAACAGAGCCTAAAAGCCAGTCATCCAAGCGTGAGATACCCATTCCCGAGTGCCTTGTACCGATGCTTACGGAGTTAAAAAGAAAGCCCGACAGCTATGTGCTGACGGGGACGGGAATGCCTATTGAGCCGAGAACGCTGCAATACCGCTTCAAAAGTATGCTGAAAAAACTGGGGTTAGGCAGCTTCACCTACCATAGTCTCCGCCACAAAATGGCATCGGAGGCGATTGAGATCGGATTTGACGTAAAGACCCTCTCTGAGATACTCGGACACTCGTCGTCCCAGATTACTCTTGACCGTTATGTGCATTCGTCAATGAGCCACAAAAAGTCCTGCATGGACCTCATGACGATGGGAGCTTAACGTAATTTGCCGTCAAGGGAAATACAAAAAGCCTGTAAAATCGGGCTTCTGAACAGTTTCGCCCTGAAATCACAGACTTTGCGAAAAGTCATAAAACCCACGCATTTATTATACTTTATCGATTTTCAAAAAGCAAGTTGACGGTAAAAATTTCGTCGGATTCCCTAAGCGGATTCTGAGGCGGTGCGGCATGAATATTTACACGGTGACGTTTTTCGGGCATAGGGAAGTGCCGAATATGTTTGCGCTGGAGGAACCGCTGATTACGATCCTGCGGGAATTGATAAACTCAAAAGAGTACGTCGAGTTTCTTGTAGGCAGGGACGGCGATTTCGATCAGCTGGCAGCTTCAACTGTACGAAAGGCGATACGCGATTACGCTTGGGGAAATGCGTCGCTGATACTGGTACTGCCGTATGAACGGGCAGAGTACCGCGATAACAGTGAAAGCTATGAAGCTTATTATGATGAAATACAAATTTGCGAGGAATCCTCAAAGGCGCACCCAAAGGCGGCAATATTTGAGAGAAACAAGAGCATGATCGACAGAAGTGACCTTGTGATCTGTGCTATTGAGCATGGCGGCGGGGCTGCTAAGGCGATGAAGTATGCCGAGAAGTGTGGAAAACGGATAATAAATCTGCTTGAATAATAAAAATACCGAAATAGCGCAGGGAAGTGCTATCTCGGTTTGTAACAAAAAAAGTTGATTTGCGAAAAAATAACTCCAATTATTTCTAAATATCTGAGAAGGTGAGGACTATGTTTTTGCATAAACACAATAGTGAAACTTATGCAAACATGGTGAGCCTTTTTCAGACGGAGCAGAGGGTCGCTGCGGTGCAGCCTACGGGAACGGGCAAAAGCTACCTCATCATGCAGCTCATCGAGGATAATGCCGATAAGCGTTTTGCGGTCTGCTCTCCATCGACTTACATATTTGAGCAGATGAAGTCGCTTGCTGACGAGAACAGGATTTCACTTGATAACACCGATTTTCTCACATATACCAAGCTGTCGCAGACCGAAGCGTTCTCTGAGTACAACTACATCGTACTGGACGAGTTTCACCGCTGCGGTGCTGATGAGTGGGGGCAGGGTGTACAGAGATTGCTTGACGGCAACCCGAGTGCTAAGGTGTTCGGTACGTCGGCAACGCCGATACGCTATCTTGACAGCGGACGCAATATGGCTGACGAGCTTTTTAACGGTATCTATGCCGTAAACATGAGTTTAGCTGAGGCGATAAGGCGTAAGATATTACCACTGCCTGTTTATGTTACCTCATGGTACTCTTTCAGGGGTGACATAGAACAGCTTGAAATGAAAGCCGAGCAATCGGGTAATCCGAGACTGAAAAACGCCTTGCTAGGAAAAATACGCAAAGCGAAGTCGATGATTGCCGAACTTGATGTCGGCATCGAAAAAATATTCGAGAAGCATATCCGCAACAAGGCGGGCAAGTTCATTGTCTTCTGTCCGAACGTGGAACAGCTTCAAAGAATGGTCAACGAATGCGATTTGTGGTTTACAAAAGTCAACCGCGATATACATAAATACACGGTCTACGCGCAGAACAGCGCGTCGGACAAGCAATTCGAGGATTTCAGGAACGATAAGGACAGTAATGCCCTAAAGCTGCTGTTCTGCATCGATATGCTGAACGAGGGCGTTCACTTCGACGATGTGGACGGAGTTATTATGCTCCGCGCGACGCAGTCCGCGAACGTGTTCTATCAGCAGCTGGGGCGTGCGCTTGCCTGCTCCGACTCGAAGAAAAAGCCTGTGATCTTCGATATTGTCAACAACTATGAGACGGGCGATACGGCTCAGCAGTACGCTGGGTTCATGGAAATCGCTCGCGGCGAGGGCGAGTACGAAACTGAGATCGAGTTTGAGCTTTACGACTATGTTCGTGACATCAGAGAGATCCTCAGCGAGCTCAACGACACTTTCGCCAACAGCTGGGATTTCAACTTCGAGCTGCTCAAAGAGTACGCCGAGAAGTATCATGCTTTCCCGGACGGAAATACCTCTTATGAGGGAGTTCTGATCGGCAAATGGGCTAATCAGCAGCGAACTCTGAAC
>JAILFN010000078.1 GCA_024697545.1 Ruminococcus sp. | reverse complement strand
ATGCGCAAGGATCTTCGCTACCGTCCTGAGAAAAGAGTCGGAGGAAAGCGCAGGAGATATATCACGTTCATCAGAAATGAGATGAGAAACAGAAAGGGAACAATAGATGCCTAACGAAAGAATAAAAGAAGAAATGATACTCGCGGGCGTGAGCATTTCTGATCTTGCTGCCCATCTCGAGAAAACCGAACAGGAGACAGTTGATATTCTGAATACCAAACTTGGTATCATGCAGAACTACAGGATCATGCTCGCGGTAACGGAGATCGTGAAGATAAAGGAGAGGGTTTGATGGATACTCAGGAATTTACAAGAGAACTCGCTGCTCGCAAGGGTGTTTCCGAGGTCACGGCTTACCGCTGCATAAATTCGGTGATGGACACGATCCGTCAGGTGCTTGCCGAGGGTGAAGAAATAAAGATAGGCAGTTTCGGAAAGTTCACTGTCATCACCGATCTGGAGGGTAACAAGACTGCCATGCTCTGCGCCGGAAACTCGCTGAGGCAGGCTCTTACAGCAGGGGAGGGGATACTCTGAACGAAGAAAAGAAGGTCGTTAGTAATTGCGGCGGCTGTGAAGTTACTCTGGTGTTCAAGGAGTCTGCTGAGGACATCAAGGAAAAAGTGCTGTGGCTTATGCTGGAGAATTATAAAGACCGCATATTGCACAAGGCACTTGAAGATGTTTCAGTAGAAAAAACAGACAGCGAATGATGGCTCAAAAATCAATAATACCAACTTAGGAGCGTCAGAGAGATCTTCCGCCCGAGATCGCGGAAATGGTAATGCTGTATTTCAGCGGGAGGGGAGACTATGTTCTTGACCCTTTTTCGGGGATAGGAACGACTGTAATATCCGCCGCCATTTTTGAGAGAAAATATCTTTGTTTTGAAAAGGACAAGAATGACAGGCAGAGGTTTTACGACGCCGTACAGAAACTGAACCCTGAATTGAAAGACAAATTCGGTAATATCGACTTCGGATATGATGTAGTAAAAGACTTATGAAAATATGATAAAGGCTTGATCGTACATTACGGCGTATTCTGTCTGTTCGGGAACTGCCAAGTCCGTTCGGATATGCCAACGGAATGCGCAATAATAAAACAGAGGGCTGCAACGGGACAGTCCTCACGGTCAATATTATTATGCAGCGACTTCAAAGTTCTTCAAAAGCTGTTCCTCGGTGAACTTGCCCTGTCCACCGTCGCTCCAGTCGATGAAGATCTGATCGAAGTCGTCTATATATACGATAGTAGCTGTCGAGCCGACGGGAATGTTTTCCCCGATTTCCTTGACCAGCTTTATAGTCATGCCCACTGTTATCTTATCCATTTTAATGCCTCCCGGGGTATAGATCGCTGTGACATACAGCTCTATAATTATACTAAATTATAATGGCTGTGTCAATCGGCATATTGATGATTTTTATTGAAAACGAAAGGGGAAATCCTATGGCGAGAAAATACAAGCAGGTACACCGCAAGGAGATCGACTTCGACATAAAGGATTGGGAGAAGATCGAGCGGAAAGCGGAAGCGTGTCATACCACCACAACGAAATATCTGAGACAGGTGATACTGAGCGCTGATCCGACGTTTTACGACATGAAACAGGTCGCCCCGCTTCTGAACGGTATGCGTATTATTTCCAACAATATTAATCAGATAGCAAAGAAAGCGAATGAAACAAATAATATAACTGCGGATGATGTTGAAAAGCTGAAAAAAGAGGTGGAATCGTTATCCCATATCTTAAGTCAATCTCTATCCACACTTCAGTCAAAAAAAGTATAGCCTATATTCTGAACCCCGATAAGACTGAGAATATGCTCTACACGACTTCTATAAACTGTACCACGAACGCTGAACAGGCATATACTCAGATGCGGCTTGTTTATGAGCAGTTCGCAAGGGATAAGTTCAGCTGCCCGAAACCGCTGGAGGGGAAAGGCTCGGTGAAAGCTATCCATTACATTATGAGCTTTGCCGACTCGGAAAACGTAACGCCGGAACTCGCCCACAAGATAGCGAAAGCATTCGTCAGAAAGAACTTCGGAGAGGACGCTCAGGCGGTCATTGCAACACACGTTGACCGCAGCCATGTGCATTGTCATGTAATATTGAACTCTTATTCGTTGTCGGGACAGAAATACTACGCTTGCCGCAACTCTCTGCGGCAGGCGAGGGAAAATGTAAACGGTGTATGCCGGGCGTTCGGTGTTACCCCTGCGCTGAACTTCGAGAACAAAGGACGTTCTGTCAGCTACTATGAATGGGAGCAGCGGAAGTACGGCAAATCATGGAAAGAGCAGATACGCCAGGCAATTGACGAGCTGATAAACTCTGTTGCTTCGCTAGATGATCTGTTACAGGCTCTTGAAGAACGTGGATACGAGATCAAGCGCGGCAAGTATATTTCTGTTCGCGCTCCGGGGCAGGAGAGGTTTGTTAGAACGAAAACGCTGGGTGAGGAATATACCGAAGAAAGCCTTAAAACAAGAATCCTCTATCGAGAGGTCGGTGCAGGAACAACGCCCACAATGGACAGCAAGTCGCAGCTGCGGGCGGCGTATATCGCTGTCATCGGTGATGTTCACATACTCGCAGAGCAGCGGCGGAAAGTACCACGCAAGCGAATAGTTACCGCAGAATACTCCGTTGATAACGACCTCGATGTTTACAGGCTGTCGGCACAGTTGTTCGTCATCAATCGTGATGGAATAGGTTCTATCGGGGAACTGGAGGGCAGAATTTCAAAGGTTCGGGCAGAGTACGAAAAACAGCGGCAGGAGATAAATGCCTACATCGAGGAACACAACCGCATGGTCAGCCTTTTGGAGCA
>JAILFN010000076.1 GCA_024697545.1 Ruminococcus sp. | reverse complement strand
CTTCTTGAACTTATACATGGCATCCTCCGAAGTGCAAGCTTTTTTCTCGTTTTGATTACTTTTTCTTGCACTTCTATTATACCATATTTGGTTGGATTTGTCGATATTTCGTCGCTTTATTGCTGTGTGAGGAGAGACTATTTACAGAGGTCTGTACAAAGACCTCGAAGCCGGATTCGGCTATGACGAGGCGCATAAGATATGGGCGCTTGCCGAGCGTGTGAACCGTCGCCTTTACGAGAAATATTCCGCTGAGGACAAGTATGGCACCGCAGATATGCTGTTCCCGGCGGCTGCGGTATATCTTGCGCTGCGTAAGCGTCAGCCGGAATTTCCGGCTATGGATATGCTCAGAACCTACGGTACAAAAACAGGCGAGCGCATGAAGAAGCTGATACATACCGTCACCATACTGCCGGGCGCTCCGTATATCATTTGGAAAAATATCGACAAGATAAGCGACCACGCCAGCAGCGAGGAGCTGGGCTATACAAGGCGAGGTCTTGCGGTGACGGAGACCACTTCGCAGGTCGATGTCCTGAGCTGTCCGCTTCATGACATGGCGAAGAAAATGGGGATGCCCGAGGTCTGTCAGACGATATGCGCTATGGACAAGGTATACATGACCGGCTTCCGGCACATTCAGTACCGCCGCACCAAGTCGGTTGCCGAGGGCGACGATTGCTGCGACTACCGGCTCTGGTGGGATAAGGCGAAAAAGTAAGTGGTTCTTTACTTTCTATTATTGTAGAACTCAAAACAACTAAGGCTCGACTGCATGATCGCAGTTGAGCCTTTCGTTAGATATCTTTTGGCTTTGCGCCTTGTTTTCTATATTATAGCATAGACATTCCCGATAGTCAAGTAAACCGTAGGTATATTTATTGCCTTGACTTTTTTTCTTAATGAGAGTATAATTATTGTAACGATCAACAATACAATGCAGTTATCATACACACAGCCGCGAATATGCATTAGCAAAAAATGAGGACGATGAGTTCCGTGAGCGAAGAAGGCGATAGCGATGAAAATTAAAGCGACAACCATTCTGTGCTTAACAGGCATATTTTTTATTATGACCTCCTGCGGCAAAACAGAGAGCGCCGATACTTTCGACATTGGCGCCCTCACATCATTTGAATTGACCTCCTCCGACCTTCACGACGGCGTGTGGGATACGATCATCACCAACACCGACAATGGCTCGAATGTATCTCCGCAGCTCTCATGGGAGCCTGTTAAGGGCGCTGACAGCTACGTTATTTATATGATAGACACCAGCGCGGGAAATTGGCTTCACTGGAAATCGAATGGCGTGACAGAGACGGAACTGCCCCAGGGCTGGGCACCTGCCGGCGAATACATCGGTCCATACCCGCCCGGTGGAACACACGATTATGAGGTGTATGTCTTTGCAGTGGAGAAGCCTGCCACGGAGATCGGCGGGGAGTTTGATGCCGAGAACAAGGATTTTGAAGCTGTCGCAAAGCAGCTTGACGAGGACGGACATATCGTCGGGTGCGGGCGAGTTGCGGGGAGCTATACCAAAGGCGACTGAAAACGGAATCTAAGGAACAGAAAAGCAGGTGAACCATGAAAAAGAAAATTGAGATCACTCCTCGTTCCGGCGCTGCCGAGTACCTCACCTATATTGCGGCGGTGGGAGACCGTGAGGACAGCATAGAGATACGCTACGAGGACGAGAATATCTGGCTGACGCAGAAGATGATGGCGACGCTTTATGATGTAAGTCTTTCTACTGTGAACGAGCATATCAAAAAGATTTTTTCTGACAGCGAGCTGGAAGAAAATTCAGTTATTCGGAAATTCCGAATAACTGCGTCCGACGGGAAGAATTACAACACTAACCACTACAATCTCCAGATGATAATCGCCGTTGGCTTCAAGGTCAACAACGAGCGAGCCGTACAGTTTCGCAAATGGGCTAACACCATCGTTAAGGAGTTCACCATCAAGGGTTGGGTCATGGACGACGAGCGGCTGAAAAACGGCGGCACGCTCCTGACCGAAAAATACTTCGACCAGCTGCTGGAAAAGATCAAGGAGATACGGCTGTCGGAGCGCAGATTTTATCAGAAGATCACCGACATTTATGCCACCTCGCTGGACTATGACAAGAACTCAAATGCGACCAAGCAGTTCTTTGCAAAGGTGCAGAACAAGATGCACTATGCCGTTCAAGGTCACACGGCGGCAGAGCTGATATACGAGCGAGCCGATGCTGAAAAGCCGCACATGGGACTGACCACATGGGCTGATGCTCCCGACGGAAAGATAATGAAAAGCGATGTGACTGTCGCAAAGAATTATCTCAGCGAGACGAAAAGGAAATCGCCGGATACCGTGATGTTCTGAATACCATTCATGACAGCCATGATTATATTTCGGTCACAAGCAACATTATTCTTCAGCTTCATCGTGACTTGACGAAGTATTCGGAATCGGACTTGGGCGGCACCTATAAGATCACACAGAATTACCTGAAAGAAACCCGACCGGACGGTACGGAGTTTGTCCGCTTTACGCCTGTTGCCCCTTATGAGACCGCACCCTGTATTGAAGCGATCTGCGAAAATTACAGACTTGCTATCGAAGAAAAGAAGGTCGATCCGCTTCTTCTGATCCCTGTCTTTATTCACGATTTTCTTTGTATACACCCCTTTGGTGACGGCAACGGCAGAATGAGCCGCCTTTTGACCTTACTGCTGCTTTACAGAAATGGGTATGAAGTCGGCAAATTCATCAGTATTGAAAAGCATATCGAAAAGACAAAGGGTGCATATTACGATGCTCTGGAAGGATCTTCAAAGGGCTGGCATGATGAAGCAGATGATCCGACACCGTTCATCAAATATATGCTTGGTGTCATTCTTGCCTGCTACCGCGAGTTTGAAGAAAGAGTTGAGATGATAGGTAAAGTTACCCTTGTTGAGATCAAGGACGGCAAAGCCAAGACCGCATTAGTTAAAAGTAAAGCCTATGACATTGTTAAGGCCGCCGTTGATTCAAAGATCGGGAAATTCACCAAAAGAGATATTGCCAACATCTGCCCCAGCATCAGCGAAAAATCCGTTGAAGCGTCGCTCCGCAGACTTGTCGATCAGCACTATATTGAGCGACACGGCGCAGGCAGAAATTCTTTCTATGCAAAAGTTTCCTCTTAAAAGGTGTTTACAAAATCGCCCCCTGCCGTCACACCAGACAGCAGGGGGCGTTCCATTATTCACATACCATGCAGTTCATTATCACATTGACCATCATTTCTTTCTCGCTGGGCTGCGATTCTGCTATCATGATTGTTAGAGCCGCGAGGGTCTGATCGGCAATAGCCTTTTCGGTCTTGGCTTCATCGAGAAACAGCGCACCGTTCTTGTCGAGGAAATAAAGGAACATCGCCGCTGCGATACGCTTATTCCCGTCCGAAAAGCTGTGGTTCTTAGTGACGAAATACAGCAGGTTCGCCGCCTTTTCCTCCAGCGACGGATATATCTCCACACCGCCGAACTCCTGATAGATGTTTGCTATACTGCCCTTGAAGGAGTCGTCCTTTTCGTTGCCGAACAGCTCGCTGTCGGAGGCAAATTTCATCTCGTTGATGACCTTTCTGCACTCGTCGTATTCAAGCACATAGACCGCCTTGCTGCCTTTCGGCTTCTTCATTGTCTGGTGGTCGTAATCGTCCAGCAGGTCAAGAGCGGTATTGAACTTCTCTATCACCGACAACACCTGCTTAGCGTCGAGCTGATTTTCTGCACGTTTCATAATGCGTATGACCTCGCCTATCTGTTCTATACGCTTATTATTGACAGCATAGCCGCGCATTATGTAATCCTTCAGCACACCGTTAGCCCATTTGCGGAACTCCACGCCCCGCTGTGACTTTACACGATAGCCGACGGAGATTATTACATCGAAGTTGTAGTATTCAATATCTCTTGTGACCTCACGATCACCCTCGGTTTGAACTGTTGCAAATTTTGCAACAGTTGCCTCACGTTCAAGCTCGCCCTCGGTAAACACGTTTTTGATATGCCTTGAGATCGTGGATTTGTCGCGTCCGAACAAATCGGTCAGCTGTTCCAGCGAAAGCCACACCGTCTCACGGTCTGTCGTTACATTTAGCTTTACCTCACGGTCTGAGGTCTCGTAAAAAATTATCTCATTTTTATTCATAAAGTCCGCCTTTCAAAAAACGTCAGTTATGCCATTTGGTGTCCAATAAATTGTACGCAAATTCGGGTCAATTTCTGTGGTAAATCAGTGGTAAAATGACATTTCATACAGCAAACCCTACGCTATTACAGCGTTTTTGGCTCATGTACATATATTGCCGTGGCAGACGAAACACAGTCTGAATTTTCTCATAGACCATTTCTTCCTTTCGAGGTGTTTTTGCTTTTCTTCGGGGGTTATCGTTATCTTTCGCCTGCGAAAGCGTTCGCAGCGTTCGTGCAGGTCGGTGTGTGCCGACAGCCATCTGTCGATCCAGAGGTATATCTCGTACAGAGCCATGAGCACGCATATCACGATATAAATGATGTACGAATCTATATTTTTCACAAACCGCACCTGCCTTCCTTGATATAGGGAGATTTTTCGGAGAAAACCGCCATTGTACATTATAGCACAGATCTTTTGTTTTTTCAATACCCCGTATCACTGTCGAACTGTCGGGAAGCCGACCGCACGAATAGAAAAGACCCGAGAAATGCTTGCGTGCAGATCTCGGGTCTTTCATCTCGCTGCCGGTGTTCAGCCATAAGTCTTTATTTCAGCTTGATAGCAGCCACATCAACATGATTGGGGATGCTGTTGAAGGTGTATGAACCGATCTTGTCACTGTTATATACCACATACTCATTTCTGTAATTGAGCGGGATAACAACGCTGCTCTCATTTGCACTGTTCAGTGCCTTTGTGTAGATATCCTGTATCTTCTCGTTGTCATCATAGGTATACAGCCCCTTGATAAGCTCCTTTGCCTCATCATCCGACATTGTAGCAAGCGCTTTAGCCACCTGCGGATCGGTGGAGTAGATGCCGTCAGCCGATGTATAATCGGTGGAGGGATACATATTCGCTACAAAGGTGTAGGGGTCATAAGGGAACCAATAGCTGATGTATGCGGTCATCTCATAGTCTGTCTGAGAAAAGATCTTGTCAAAGAATGTCATCAGGTCAAGGGGATCGGTCTTGATCTCTATGCCGAGTTCCTGCATCGTCTGCTGATAGTAGAGTACCACATCATCATACACACCCGTTGCGGGGTAGGTGATGGTGTAGGAAAGCTCTGTGCCGTCCTTATCACGGATCCCGTTTCCGTCGGAATCTTTCCAGCCGTTATCTTCGAGGAGCTTGACCGCTTCGTCAAAATTATATTCGGGCGTTTTGGTATCGTACTTGCAGAACGGCATATTTGAGGGCATTACCGAATCGGCAGGGGTACGCAGTCCCGAATAGATATTCTCCGCAACAGAAGCCTTGTCGATCGCCATTTGAATCGCTGTGCGGACATTCTGATCGTCAAGTCCCTTAACCTCGTCATTGAGTGCGATGAACTCTGTTACAAAGTTGAAGTCGGAAACTTCGCCCTTTATGCCGTCCGTATGTGAAAGTTCGAGATAAGAAGCTGCATCAAGTGTTTCCGAACCGATGATGAAGTCCACCTCTCCTGCTTTCATGGCAGTCACCTTCGATTCGGGGATCACCTTTACGGTAAAGCTCTCTGCATCGGGAGCATCGCCCCAGTAGTTCGGATTCTTGACGAACTTGTATTCGGTCGCGGTATCGTTTGCGCTCTCGAACATATACGGACCTGTGCCTGGTGTGTGCTCCATAAGATATTCTTCATTTACAGTGCCGTCATCATTGAAAGCGGCAGGTGCGAGGATACCTCTCGGCATAGCCATGGAAAGATCGTTGAGCACATTATAATAGGGGCGTGACAGGTGGAAAGATACCGTGTAGTCATCATCAGCCGTGACCTCCGTTACCAGCGTGTCAAGCTGACCGTAATTGGTGCTTGCTCCGAGCGTGGGACGCATATTGTCAAAATAGAGCTTGACTGCCTGTGCATTGAAGTCTGTGCCGTCGTTGAATTTAACGCCCTCACGCAGCTTGAATGTGTAGGTCAGACCGTCATCTGAGGAATCCCATTCTGTTGCAAGGCAGGGGATATATTCGCCGTCCTTATATTTGACGAGCGGCTCATAGAAATTGTTGGCGTAGTAGGTGTTTTCATACACCATCACTCCCTGACCAAAGCCCATTGAAAAAGGTGCGCTCTGCGCGATAGTGACAGACTTGACTTCACTGCCTTTTGCTGCCGACTTCTCGGCAGACGAGCTTTTTGATGAGCTGTCGCCGCAGCCCGCAAGCATTGTCATCGACATGATAAATGCCATTATCAGTGTTGTTTTTCTTTTCATAAAAATACTCCTTTTCTATCATTGAAGGGCTTGCCGCTTGTATTCGGCTGCCCTTACAAGCTCCTTTGAATAGTCCTCTTTGAGATCAAGAAAACTCTGCGGTCTGTCAAGCGTTTCGATGATATTCCCCGAACGCATGACGTATATCCTGTCAGCCATGAACATAGCTGTATCAAGATCGTGGGTTATTATCAGAAAGGCGGTTTTGAGCTCTGCCCTCAGCTTTTTGAGCATCGTGAGAATACATTTTCGCAGAGTTACGTCAAGTCCGCTGAATGCTTCGTCAAATATGATGTACCCGGGTTCTGTGGCAAGGGCGCGGGCAATACAAAGCCTTTTCTGCTGACCTCCCGAAAGCTCGGTAACTTTATTGTTCAGCTTATCCTTTGGAAACTGCACCATATCACACAGCTCATCTGTGCGTTTTGTTCTTTGTGATCTGTTAAGTTTCATCAGCAGTTTGAGCGGCTCTTCAATGACCTGACGGGCGCTCTGATGCGGGTCGAGAGAGCTTGCTGCATTCTGCATGACAAGCTGCACAAGCCGTCTGTTCGCCTTAGCATACCTGCGGTCTGTCACAGTGTCATCGAGCAGTATCCTGCCGCTGTCGGGCTTTTCTGTCAGCGAAAGTATTCTTGCAAGTGTGCTTTTTCCGCTTCCGCTCTCACCGACAATGACCGTGACCGCATTATCTTCCAATTCCAGCGTCACGCCGTTTACAGCAGTCTGACTGCCGTATCTTTTCAAAACATTCTCCGCTTTCAGCATACGCCCTCCCTGAACAGCACGCTCGCTGCTGCAAGCTCATTAGTGTATCCCGTCTGCGGTGAACGGAACACATCGAGTGTCTTGCCCTGTTCGATGATGCTCCCCGATCTCATGACGGCGGCTCTGTCGCAAAGCCTTGCCGCAACGCCGAAATCATGAGTTATCACTATCATGGACATTCCGTTCTTCCGCTGTTCTTCCAGTTGTTCGAGTATCATATATTCGCTTGCGGCATCAACGGCTGTGGTACACTCATCTGCAATGATAAGCTCCGGCTTTTTCAGAAGTGTTATCGCTATCATGACACGCTGGAGCATACCGCCCGAAAGCTCATCGGGGTAGCTTACGAGGATCTTGTTCAAATCACCGAGATTGACGCTTTTCAAGGCGCTGTCAAGCTGTTCGTAGAACTCCTTCTTTGCTTTTCTGCCTTTAAGCTCAAAGCCCATTTCTATCTGCCTGCCGAGCTTTATCATCGGTGCAAATGCCGTCATGGGGTTTTGCGTTATCATTGCGATCTGCTGTCCCCGATAGCCTTTTGGAAGCTTTGCTTTTTTGCCAAGGATCTCCTGACCGTTCCATTTGACACTGCCGTTTACTTTGAATACCCGACTGTTCAGCAGTCGCATGACCGCCTTGCTCGTCAAGGATTTTCCGCTGCCGCTCTCACCGATAAGACCAAGAGTTTCACCCTTGCCGACCTCAAAGCTGATGCCCTTCACAAGCCGCTCCTTTGTGGAACGAGCCGTTATCTCAAGTCCGTTTACTTTCAGCATATCAGCCCTCCCTCGGGTCGCAGATGTCTCTGAGCGCTTCGCCGAACAGATTGAATCCCGCCGCCGCAAACAGGATACAGAGTCCCGGATACAGTATAAGCTCAGGGTGGGTGAATATCAGCTTGTTTGCATTTACAAGCATAGCGCCCCATTCCGCAGTACCCGTTTCAAGCCCCAGTCCGAGAAAGGCGTAACTCGATATCATGATGATAACGCCCGATAGTCCTGTGCTGTACAGCACCAGCAGGTGCGGAAAGATGTTAGGTATGATATGCCGCATGATGATGCGAAGCTCCGAGCAGCCTGACATTCGGCAGGTGATGATATAGGGTTTGTTCTTTTCACGAAGTACATAGGTGCGAACGACCTGTGCGTTCCATACCCACATGGCAGCAGCGATAGATATAACTATGCTCAGTGCCTTTGATTCAAACAGTCCGACAAGCGTCATCGCCACAAGAAAGGGAGGCAGCGCCATAAAGATATTCGATATGATAACAAAGGCTTTATCAACGACCCCGCCGATATATGCACAGACAGTTGCAAGCAGGACGCTTATTACAGCAATAGCCGCGATCGTCGGCAGCGCTATCGACATCGACACTCTTGCACCGTAAATGAGCCTTGAAGCGATACATCTGCCCATATCGTCTGTGCCGAGAGGATACTGCTCCGACGGCTCTGCAAACTTTTGCATGATGTTGATCTTTTCGGGGTCGTTAGGTGCAAGCTGCGGCGCATATATCATAGCAGCCACCACTGCAAGCATCATCAGCAGTCCGATGACCGCCTGCGGCTTTCTCAGTATCTTATGTATCATACGCACGCTCCTTCGCCTGTTCTTTTGGGTCAAGCACGGCGTTTATCACTTCGGCGAGAAAGTTTACAGCAACAAAAATGACCGCTATCACAAGCACGCAGGCATTGACCGTTACGGTATCTCTTGAACCGAGTGCCGTCACGAGCATCGAGCCGACACCGGGGATAGAGAATACAAATTCTATCATCGCACTGCCTGCGATGGTAAAGCCAAAGCTCTGCCCCAAAAGAGTTACAAGCGGAGGAAGCGCATATCTGCTGACGATCCCCGCTATCTTCCTCTCGGAAATGCCTCTCGCTCTTGCGTACATGACGAAATCACTGTTATAGCCGTCAAGGAGCGATGAGCGGAACACCCTGATGTTGGCGGCAGCTGTGGGTATCGCTATGGCAAGGGCAGGAAGTACAAAGTCCTTCCAGTTCTCCGCACCCATGATACTGAACAGCGGTATGTTCACTGCAAAGGCGAGCATAAGCATGAAGCCTATCCAGTAATTCGGCACTGACATACATACGATGCCGAACAGATATATACTCTTGTCTGCAAATCCGCCTTTTCTTGCCGCCGACAGCACTCCGAGGGGTATACTCAGAAGTGCCGTGAACAGCAGAGCCATTGCCGCCAGCTTCAGCGTCGGCCGCATAGAAGCCGAAAGCTCGTCGATAATGGGTTTCCCCGTATTGTAGGAATCCCCGAAATCGCCTTTGACCGCTTTTGTGAGCCAGCTGATATATTGTTCTCCAAAGGGCTTATCAAGCCCCAGCTCATGCCTGACCTGTGTGACCTGTTCTTCTGTGGGACGGGTATATCTCCTTACTGCAAGCGCCTGACCTGCATCTACGGGAGAAAGGCTCGTGTAAAAAAACGTCAGCAGGGTCACGCCGAAAAGTACGACTGTAAGAACGCCAAGTCTTGATATAATGCGTTTTATCATGTGTTCTGTCCTGCGATATGCCAGCTTTCCGCCTGCTTACGCTGTTTGATGAATCTTGAATAGATACCGTCCTGCTCTGCAAGCTCAGCATGAGTACCTTTCTGCACGATATGTCCGCCGTCCAGCACAAGTATCTGATCTGCACGGCGTACAGTTTTCAGCCTGTGGGCTATCATAATTATCGTCTTGTTCTTCATGAGCGCTTCGATAGCGGCTTGCAGTCTGTCCTCATTTTCGGGGTCAACGTTGGCAGTGGCTTCATCGAGTATGATGATCGGAGAATCCTTGAGTATCGCCCTTGCGATGGACAGTCTCTGACGTTCGCCGCCCGAGAGAGATGCTCCGCCCTCCTCAAGCACCGTGTCATAGCCGTTCGGAAGGTTCATTATGAAGTCATGACAGCAAGCCTTTTTCGCCGCTTCAACTACCTGTTCGTGTGTGGCGTTCGGACTGCCGAACTTTATGTTGTTCTCTATCGTGTCACTGAAAAGGTACACGTTCTGGAACACCATACTGATATTTTTCATGAGGCTGTCAAGTGTGAAATTACGCACATCGTTTCCGCCTATGGTAACTTTGCCGCTGTTTACGTCCCAGAAACGGGCGATAAGGCTGCACAGGGTAGTCTTTCCCGAACCCGAAGGTCCGACGATCGCAGTTGTGGTCTTTTCTTTTACGGTAAAGGAAACGCTGTCAAGTATCTTTCTTTCGCCGTAGGAGAAGCTGACGTTTTCAAAGGCTATGTCGTGAGTGCTCGGAGCGATAGCTCTTCCGCCCTCGTCCATGACGGGTACATTGTCCGTTTCGTTCGCCTTGTCGATAGAGCTTTCGGCAATACGGAGCGTTGCGATGCTTATGCCCGCGCTTTTCATCTGCTCAAATACCATGAATGACGCCACGAACATCATCATGGCATCGGCAAGCTCCATTGAACCGCCCAGATGCAGTGCCGCAGTAACGATCATGATAATGACAGCAAACAGGTTCAGCAGGATCTGCTGGAAGATCTGATAGGGTGTCATCTGCTTTTCAATGGCAAGGTTTTTGTCACAGCTTTGCTCTATGGCAGAGCTTACCGCACTCGAGGAGCTTTTGCCGAGATGAAAACTCTTGATAACGCTGATACCCTGCACCGCTTCAAGGACTTTTTCAACGAGCGTTTCCTGCGCCCGCTGTCTTTCGGGAGCGCCCTTGCGTGAGTGCTTCTCCTGCAAGGAGGTGGTACCGATAAACGCCGCCATACCGATAAATACGATGATGCCGATACGCCAGTCGAACAGCAGCACCGAAAGCGCAAATACAACAGAATTGATAAAGCCTCCAAGCACCGTCACAAGCACAACGGGCGCTGTATTTTCAACGTCTGTAAGTGTTGTGGTCGTAATAGCCGTCATCTGTCCGAGATTGTTTTTGTTGAAATAGCCCATAGGGACCGACCTGAGCTTGTTTCCGATGGAGATACGCTTGTTTGCCACCATAAAATAGCCTGCGTGAACGCGCTGTAACTGCGAGTAGGTATTGAGGATAATGCGTCCGATGATACTTGCCGCCATTATGCCAAGGGCGTAAAGTGCGTTCATTTTTGAGCTGTCGCCGCTTGTCAGCGCTTTGAGTATCACGAACACTGCCGCAAACTGCAATGCGTAAAATATCGAGTGCAGGAGTGCAAGAACGATAGACTTTTTGATATTCTTCTGTTCGCTCCCCGCGAAGTCCCATATCTTTTTGAATGCGCTTATCATTCTGCTGCACCTCCTTTTGTACCTGTGTGAGCCTGCCACATACTGCGGTAAAGCTCCGAACCGTCAAGCAGCTCCCTGTGTGTTCCGTGTGCGGCAACTGTTCCTTCATTCATAACGATGATGTTGTCAGCATCGGTAATGGTGGAAAGCCTGTGAGCGATCACAATGACCGTTTTGCCCTGCACGAGCTTTGCGATAGCGCTTTGTATCACAGCTTCGTTTTCGGGGTCGATGTAAGCTGTGGCTTCGTCAAGGATAACGATAGGCGCATCTTTGAGCATAGCTCTTGCAATTGCTATACGTTGCCTTTCACCGCCCGAAAGGTGTCCGCCCGCGCTTCCGACCACCGTCTGATAACCCTTGTCGAGCCCTCTGATGAACTCATCACAGCCTGCGGCTTTTGCGGCATTTATGACTTCTTCATCGGTCGTTCCTGCCTTGCCCTTGCGGATATTTTCCATGACAGTTTCATCGAACAGGAAATTGTTCTGCTCGACGTAAGCTATCCGCTCGGTCTGTGTTTCGAGGGGGATATCACGGACGTTCCGTCCGCCGATCATAAGCTCACCTCCGCTTACGTCCCAGAAGCCTGCTATCAGCTTTGCAACGGTGGATTTGCCGCTTCCCGAATGTCCCACAAGTGCCGTTACCTTTCCCTCGGGGATAGTCAGGCTGATATTTTTCAGAGCATCCTTCTTGCTGTCATAGCTGAATGTCACATTTGTGAACTCTATGGTATTTCCGTTTATGTTTGTATATTTATCCGTTCTCTTTATCTCGGGGCTTGAAAGAACATCATTTATCTGCCCCATTACCGTTCCTACTCTTGCGATATTATCCGTGTAGTTCATAGCCGCAATAAGCGGTTCCAGCAGACCGAGGGAGAGAATTATCATCGTGACAAATGCACCTGCTGTCAGGCTTCCCGATGAATAAAACAGGAATCCGAACGGCAGTACCGTCAGCAGAACGGACGGCGTTATCGCATTGTAGGCAGACATAGCCCACTGTGCGCTTTTCATCCAGCCGTAGAAAAATGCGGCATTATCATTGACGGCAGACTCATATTTTTCATAGGAGCGCTCGCCCTGGCTGAAAGCCTTGATGACTTCTATCCCGCCCATATACTCAACGATGGCATTGGTCATCCTGCCGCCTATCTCCACCGACTTTCCGTAATTCTCGCCGTAGCTTTTCATGGTGGTGCTCATGACAGCCATACCGACAGGTACGCTTACGAGCGATAAAAGTGCAAGCCGCCAATCGAGGGTCAGCAGATATATGAGCATAAGTACGGGGGCAAGAACATTTGCGGTCATCTCGGGCAGAAGATGTGCAAGCGGCACTTCTATGCCCTCAACTCTGTCCACGATAACGTCCTTGTAATACCCCGACGGCGATTCGAGTATCCTTCCCATAGGCATTCTTGTGAGCTTTGCTATCAGTCTCTGACGTATCTCTTTCATCGTGAGATAGGTAGCCGTGTGGGAAATGCTTGTGGAAATGCCGTTAAATATGCCTTTTGCTATATATCCCGCGGCGGCAGCTATGCACCACAGCGCAAAGAACGAAATGTCTTTTTCCTCATGACTTATCATAGCTGTTACCATTTTTGCAACTGCGAAATACGGTAGCATTCCGCACACGACGGAAATGACCGCAAGCACGACCGAGCAGACATATTTGCTTTTGTACTGCTCTGCATATTCCATTATCATACCGATAGGCGATCGTTTCTTTTTCAACCTAAACACCTCTTTAAAAATAGTTTGCTATTGCTAACCGACAGGCGTTTATAAAGGCAATGCGCCAAACATTGCCTTTATATCCTTTACGGATTGAACAGCTTATCCCAGCCGTGGGAGAAAAAGCTCTGAAGCTGTGCAGTATGCACCCGGGCTTCCTCTTTGCTCATATCATGCCGAATGACCTCAAAAAAGCCGTACATATATGAACTGCAAAGCTGATGTATCAGCAGCCTTCCCGCACGCCCTGAGGATATGACATCGTTGCCGGTGTCCTCGATATATTTGAGGGTATATCTTTCATCAAGCTCGGCTATATCCTCGATGAATCTGCTGTATTTCGTCCCCTCGGCAGAGCAGATCAGCAGCTTGAATGCATCATAATTATCGTACATCAGATCAATGATGCTCTGCATATATCCCTTATGTTCCTTTTCAAACTCCTCGTCATGAAACAGCTCGCGCTGCTCCTCAACAGGGCGCTGACTGTACTGTCGCATATGCAGTTCAAAAAAAGTCGGTAAGTTCCTTCGCGGGCGCATCGACCAATGCACAGAACAGTCCTTCCTTGTCCTCATACCGGGTGTAAATCAAACGCAGGGTAGTCCCTGCGTTTTCGGCTATTGTCCGCATAGATGTACCGTTATAGCCGTTTGCAAGAAACTCCTGCATAGTACATTCGAGAAGTTTTTCGGTAACACCTGTTAGCCATAAAGCACCTCCCATATCCGCAACAGCGATGTGAAACACTGTTGTGCAACAGCGTTTCAGATATATCATATCCTGTCCATTTTGTCAATAGGCATTTGAAAGATCTGGCAAGATGCACAATGCCGATAATTCATTCATTGATCGTTATAGGCACTTTTCGATAAAACGTCCTCTGAAAAAGTGCAATTTCTCAGCAGATATCTGATAATCAGTTTCAAAAGAGTATGCTGCTGCCGCCGTTTTCAGGAAGGCTGTATGCAGTTCTCATTTCAGCGGCAGCAGTATCGCTCTGCAAATCACAGAGCTTATGGTAATGATTAAAAGGACTTGTGCGGAACGGAGCATAAGTGTGCCAACAGACTGCGGTTATGCGGAAAGCGATATTTGATAAAAAAATTATGTAATCGAGAGCATAGATCAACCATCAAAGGC
>JAILFN010000061.1 GCA_024697545.1 Ruminococcus sp. | reverse complement strand
ATATATACCCGATGTTTATCATACCATTTTGCACATTCTTATTCTGGCGGTTGTTATTACAACAGCACTATATATCAGAAATTCAAAAAAGCGAGTATAAATTCTGATTTAGCTTAGTAACAATAAGTACTATGCCCCTGAGCACTTTGAAATGCTCAGGGGCATAACTTCTATATGAGTACCCGCCATGCGGGGGCTCTTTTTTTGTGTGCATTCCGGGGTCAGCCCGCCGTTTTTTCGCCTGTCCGATATGCGGGAATAATTATTAACATTTCCCCTCTTTACAAATGCCGCTTTAGTGTGGTATAATATAAAAGACTGCAAGCGTGCAGACCGCGCTTGTTTCAGATAAGATACACCGAAAGGAAGTAATTACATGGGAATGACAATGACACAGAAGATACTCGCGGCGCACGCGGGACTTGATGAGGTCAAGGCGGGACAGCTCATCATGGCTGACCTTGATTTCGTGCTCGGCAATGATATCACATCGCCTGTTGCGATAAATGAGTTCCACAAGGCGGGCTTTACCGATGTGTTCGACAAGGACAAGGTGACGATGGTAATGGACCACTTCGCACCGAACAAGGATATAAAGGCAGCTACACAGTGCAAGCAGTGCAGGGATTTCTGCGGCGAGCATGGCGTTACTCACTTCTATGACGTGGGCGAGATGGGCATAGAGCACGCGCTCCTTCCCGAAAAAGGTCTTGTAGGCCCCGGCGACTGCATCATCGGTGCCGACAGCCACACCTGCACCTACGGTGCGCTGGGCGCATTCTCCACAGGCGTAGGCTCTACCGATATGTGTGCGGGCATGGCTCGCGGCAAGGCATGGTTCAGAGTTCCTTCTGCTATCAAGTTCAATATCACAGGCAAGCTGCCCAAGTACAGCTCCGCCAAGGACGTTATCCTTCACATCATCGGTAAGATAGGCGTTGACGGCGCACTTTACCGTTCTATGGAGTTCTCGGGCGAGGGGCTCAAAAACCTCACTATGGAGGACAGGCTCTGCATGGCTAACATGGCTATCGAGGCGGGTGCCAAAAACGGTATCTTTGCCGTTGACGAGGTAACGCTCGAGTATGTTAAGGGCAGATTCAAGAGGGAATACAAGGTGTTCGAGGCAGACGCAGACGCCGAGTACGATGAGGTTTACGACATCGACCTGTCGCAGATAAAGCCTACCGTTGCTTTCCCGCACCTGCCCGAGAACGCAAAGACCTTCGATGAGATCGGCGAGGTTAAGATCGACCAGTCTGTTATCGGTTCATGTACCAACGGACGCATCGAGGATCTCCGCGCTGCTGCCGAGATATTAAAGGGCAAGCACATCGCCAAGGGCGTAAGATGTATAGTTATCCCCGCTACACAGGCTGTATATATGCAGGCTATGGAAGAGGGTCTGCTCAAGATATTCATTGAGGCAGGCTGCGCTGTTTCCACCCCGACCTGCGGTCCCTGCCTTGGCGGTTACATGGGCATACTCGCTAAGGGCGAGCGTTCCATCGCTACCACTAACCGCAACTTCGTCGGCAGAATGGGTCATCCCGAGAGCGAGGTATATCTGGCTTCTCCCTACGTTGCGGCGGCTTCCGCTGTAACAGGCAGGATATCTCAGCCGAGCGAGGTAATGTGATATGGTAAAACACATAATAATCTGGGACTTCAAGGACGAGCTGACAGCAGAGGAAAAGCGCGAAGCCGCCGCAAAGATGAAGAGCGGACTTGAAGCGCTCAAAGGTGTTGTGGAGGGTCTGGAAGATATATCGGTAGTGACCGAATTTCTGGACACTTCCAACGGTGACATAATGCTCGACAGCACCTTTAAGGATGAGGCAGCTCTCGCATACTACGCCGACCACCCCGAACACGTCAAGGTCAAGGAGTTCGTCAGGACGGTAGTCAAGGCGAGAAAATGCGTTGACTTTGAAATATGACACCTTCGCCCCTTGGGAACAGCTTTCCCCGCAATGGTGACGTTCAGGGCGGCGGATCGCTTTCGGCTGCGGGCGTTCATGCTTCGCGGCAGGCTCGCAGGGGCAGCTTTAAGCTATAATACATGAAAGGAAAAACAGATATGAAAGCAAACGGAATCGTACACAAGTACGGGGATAACGTTGATACCGACGTTATCATACCCGCAAGATATTTAAACACAGCAGACCACAAGGAGCTTGCTTCTCACTGCATGGAGGATATCGACATCGACTTTGTAAAGAATGTAAAAGAGGGCGACATCATGGTAGCTCACGAGAACTTCGGATGCGGCTCTTCGAGAGAGCACGCGCCCATCGCCATCAAGGCGAGCGGTATCTCCTGCGTTATCGCGGCTACATTTGCGCGTATATTCTACCGCAACGCTATAAACATCGGTCTGCCGATAATCGAGTGCCGCGAGGCGAGCGAGAAGATCGAGGCGGGGGATCAGGTGGAGATAGACTTTGAGACAGGCGTTATCACCAACGTGACCAAGGGCGAGACCTATCAGGGACAGCCCTTCCCCGAGTTCCTTATCAATATCATCAACAAGGGCGGTCTGCTCAACTCGCTGAAGTAATCACATCTTTGTACTTTGACACACGGCTGTCAGTGCAGGGCGGGGGCTTGCCCCCCGCTTTTTTATATTCACGCCTGTCGCGTCGGTGCTGTATTCATTTGTAATAGAATTTTAAAAAATGAAAACGATTTACGGCATTGACAACCGTCGGGCAATGTGATAAAATGACCTTATACGAACATAAGACCTATCAGGGAGGTTCAGGGATATGAGAGCATATAAAAGGTTGATCTGCGGATGCACCGCAGCGGTAATGGCGGTTTCCGCGAGCGCCTGCGCCAAGAAAGCGGGCGGCGACAAAAAGACCGACAGCGGCGAGACAACGACCCGTGAAACGGTCCCGCTGGAGCCTGTTGAAGAGACTCTCGGGGATTTCGATCTTTCCGAGGTACCCGGCGGCGACGCTTCTGTGCCTGCCGACTTCAAGTACGAAGTTGAAGCCGAAAAGGGCAAGTTCGACGGCGGCTCGTCTATGGACAAGAAGTTTGTCGGTGAGTTTTCAGGCAAGGGCTTTGCCGCACTTCCGAACGAAGCTTCCGTTACTTTTGATATAGAGTTCCCCGCAGAGGGAAGCTATGATTTCCTTATCAGGGCGGCGGCAGATTCCGAGAACAGCAGCGCTTCCATCACCATAGACGGCAATGCGCTGACTACCTTTGAGATAGCGGAGAAGGAGTTCTGCGATGCAAAAGCCGAAAAGGTGCTGGTCGGAGAGGGCAAGCACACGATAGGCATCAAGGCTCAGAGCGTGCCCGTATACATCGACAGCATCGTGGTGCAGCCTGCCGAGAGCATCGACCTTTCGCAGTTTGACGTAAACCGTTCGCTCTGCAACCCAAATTCGAGCACGGAGACATGGAGGCTTTACAACTTCCTCTGCGACAGCTACGGAAAATACATAATCTCGGGGCAGTATGCCTCCGATAACCTCGGGCTTGAATCGCGCGAGTTCATTGAGATCGAGAAGATGGCAGGGGACTATCCCGCTATGATGGGTCTCGACCTCATCGAGCTTTCGCCCAGCCGCGTTTCTCACGGCTCGGGCGGCGGCATAAACGCCATCAACAACGCCAAGGATTTCTGGCTGAATCAGGGCGGCATCGTAACGCTCACATGGCACTGGAACGCTCCCGAACCGTATATCGAGAAGAACGGCGGTGCATGGTGGCAGGGCTTTTACACCGAATACACCGACATTGATCTGGCGAAGATCATGAGCGGCGAAGACCAGGAGGGCTATGACCTTCTGATAAGCGACATCGACGCCATCGCCGAGTATCTGAAGGATCTCGACGACAACCACGTTCCCGTTCTCTGGAGACCTCTGCACGAGGGCGGCGGCGATCCCAAGTGGAACAATCCGTGGTTCTGGTGGGGCTCTTCGGGCGCTGATGCCTACAAGCAGCTCTGGATCACGCTTTACGATCGCCTTACCAACTACCACAACATCAACAACCTGATATGGGTATGGGACGGTCAGAACAAGGACTACTATCCCGGCGATCAGTACGTTGACATACTGGGCTACGACGTTTACGCCGACGCGGGCGATTATTCCTCGAAGAAGTGGTACTATGACTTCACGAAGGGCTGCACCGAGGACAAAAAGATAGTTGCCATGACCGAGAACGGCACGCTGTTCGACCCCGAAGCCGCGATGAACGACGGCACCCGCTGGGGCTGGTTCGCGACATGGAATGGCGAGTTCACCCTCAAGGATATGCAGCTCCCCGGTGAGTACACCTCGATGGAGATGTGGGAGAAGATATACTCCAGCGACCGCGTGCTGACCTTAAAGGAATTGCCCGACCTCAAGAGATATCCGCTGAACACCGAAAAATATCTGGCGCTGAGCGGTGATGAACAGGAATGATATCCTGCCCGAAAGCTATATGCACCTCGTTTTCCGCGGGGTGCATTTTTCATATCCATGTTTGCCGAGCAAAAGAAAAAGCCCCCCGAAAAGGGGAGCTTTCTCAGATAGGAAAAGTAAGGAAAGTAAAATGAAAAAGTAGAAAAGTTCTTTGTTGATGCACAGAAGTTCTGTGCGGAGCTATACGGGCTTGCTTTCTTTCAGCTCAACGTACTGTGCGATGAGCTTTACAGCGCCCTCGATGCCGACATCGGAGGAATTGAGGGTAAGGTGGTAATTTGCCGCCGCGCCCCACTTGTTGTCGGTGTAGTATTCGTAATAATTCGCACGCCGCTTGTCGGTCTTTCTGATGAAGTCTTCAAGCTTTGTCTTTTCGATATCATAGCGTTCGCCGATGCGGCGCTTCTTCTCGAACATATTGCCCGTGATGAAGACCGACACGCGGTTATCGCAGTCGGAGAGCACATAATCGGCGCATCTGCCGACGATAACGCAGGGCCTTTTGCCGAGCTTTCTTATGGCATCGAACTGTGCTAAGAATATGCGCTGGTTAAGTGGGATCTCGGGGTTTATCCTGCCGTCGGGGGACAGGGGATAGGTTCCCATCACCAGCGAGAACAGTATGCTGTTTGTGACGCTTTCATCATGGCGGACGATCAGCTCTTCGCAGATCCCGCTGTCCTTAGCCGCCTGTTCGAGCAGTTCCTTATCATAAAAAGGTATACCGTAAAGCTCAGCGAGACGTTTGCCGATCTCTCTGCCGCCGCTTCCGAATTCTCTTCCGATGGTTATCACGCTTTTCATAAGGAACACCTCTTTTCCGAACGGGACTTCAGGTGAATAACTGTTCTTTACAATAATGATTATACCACATAATTTGTAATTTGTATACATATTTTCACAAAAAAGTTGCACGAAACTTATGTAATATAATTGTTGATTTTTACCCATATAAAAATATTGTACTCGAATCGAAAACTTCATTTGCCGAAAAGCTGTCAAAATGCACATAAAGTCGGAGTGAAATTTGTAGATTCATATATGGTAAAACGCGGTGAAATTTGATATAATTTAAATATATGTATCCGGACATCAACGACTCAGGTCGGCTTATACAGGAGAATAAATATGAAGAAATTAACAAGAATGATAGCTGCTGCGGTCTGCTGCGCGGTCTCTCTGGTCTCCTTCGGGGGCTGCTACCTGCTGCCCGATGAAGAAGAAGTGCTGCCCGCACCTACCGTAAAGGCGAGCGAGGTAACATACACCACCGTTACCGCCAAGCGCAAGACGCTTGAAAAGAAGATAGTCAACAGCGGTACGATACAGAGCGAGCAGCAGTACAACCTCTCCTATGAAAAGGAGGGGGGCACTATAAAGGAGTTCTATGTAACTGCGGGTCAGACGGTGAGCAAGGGCGACCCCATCTGCGAGATAGACACCGACGACATCGAGTATCAGATAAAGGTAAAGGAGCTTGACCGCAAGCGGGCCTGGCTCAACACCGAGATTCTTTATGAGAGGGACTGCACACAATCGGAGTACGACGAGGCTTATGTAGCGGTAGACCTGCTGGATATCGAGCTTGAAAAGCTTTACGCCCAGCGTGACAACGCCGTTCTGACAGCTCCCTGCGACGGCACGATCTCGGCACTGGCGGACGTAAGGGTAGGGGACTACGCTTCGCCCGGTCAGACTATCGCGACCGTTATGCAGACGGACAAGCTTTACCTTGCCATCAAGCCGAACGACCTGACGGTCTTTGAGATCGGCACTAAGGTGCAGATACGCATAGAAGAGGAATACTATGACGGCGAGGTGTTCATGAACCCCGAAAAGCTGGTCAAGTACAAGAAAAAGCAGGACGAGAGCCACGACAAGAAAAAAGAGGGCGGCATAGCCTATTCGACAGATATGATATACATTCGCTTCTCGGGCGATGCTCCCGCTGATGCTGTGGGGCAGCTTGCCGACAGTATACTTGTGCTGGACAAGGTAGAGGATTGCATCGCCATCTCGAACAACCTTATCAAAACGGTGGACGGCGAGAAGGTAGTATACGTTCTGCGCGACGGCGAAAAAACTGCCGTCAAGGTCGAAACGGGACTCAAGACAGGCTCTCAGACGGAGATAATCTCGGGCATAAATGAGGGCGACGAGCTGGTAATAAGATAACACGGCACAAAGGAGAATACTATGTTCACATTGCTTTTACGCAAGATGCGTAATACCAAGTGGATGGTGCTGTGTCTGCTCATAGGCTTTATCATGGCGGCTGCCATGACCAGCACCATACCTATATATATGAACGCTTCGCTTCAGCGTATGCTCGTCAAGGATATGGAGATATTCCAGAACGAGAATGAGATCTACCCGGGCATTTATGCCACCGAGCACGAGCTTACTATGGATATCCCGACCGACAAGCAGCGTGAGGAGATAACCGCGACGAAAAAGATCGTTGAGGAGCAGTTCGATTCGCTCGGGTTCCCCGCAGGAAGTGAAAAGACGTTTATCTCAGACGGATATCTCTACGTCACCTCGATCGCCGTGACTGACGGCGATAAGGCTGCAAGGCTCTCGCTTTCGGGCATGAGCGGGCTTGCGGACAACTGCGAGATCGTCTCGGGCAGGATGATGAAGCCGGGTAAGCGTGAGGACGGCGTTTATGAGTGCGTCACAACCGAAAAGGCACTGAAAGTCTCGGAGCTTGCTACGGGTACTGTCTATGAGATCGGCAACATCTTCGGTGCGGACAAGACCGTTAAGATCGAGATAGTCGGCGTTATCGACGTAAAGGACGGGAGCGAGGCTTACTGGGCTGAAGGCATCAAGGACTATGTCGCGAACGTTTTCACCGATTACGATACCCTTTACGGCGAGATAATGGACACAGGGGCTGTAAACATCACCAAGATGTCGGTAAACTATGCCATCGACTATCCCCATATGGATATGAACGGGCTCGGCACCATTGAGGAGCGCATAGAGGACGTAAGGCGCGTCTATGAGGATAACAAGATAGACCTGAGCCTTCCCGCCGCTAATATACTCGCGGATTATTCCGACCGTGCCTCGCAGCTGAGGCAGACGCTCTGGCTGCTGGAGATACCCGTTATGCTCATGATACTCGTGTATCTCTTTATGGTATCGCAGCTGAACGTTGAGCAGGAGAAGAACGAGATCGCTGTATTCAAGAGCCGCGGCGCTTCGCGCGGGCAGGTGATACTAATATACGCTCTGGAGTCGATATTCCTGGGCGTTGTGACGGCTGCTGCCGCGCCCTTTGCGGGACTTATGCTTTGCAGGATGCTGGGCGCTTCAAACGGATTCCTTGAATTTGTAAACAGAAAAGCCCTTCCCGTTACACTGACGATAGATGCTTTCATATACGCTTTGGCGGCGATAGCGGTGTTCTTTGTGACCACTATGGCGCCGATAATACCCGCGACCAAGACCACGATAGTCGAGCACAAGCAGTCAAAGGCGAAAAAGCGCAGGCTGCCGCTCTGGGAAAAGCTTTGCCTTGACTTTTTGCTGGCTGGCGGTTCGCTGGGCTGGCTCTACTATTACAACAAGCAGCAGGCAAACCTCACCGCCGACGGCATAACCGACCGTGAGGCTGCCCTAAACCCGATAATGTTTGTCGCTTCGGCGGCGTTCATCGTCGGCTGCGGGCTGTTCATACTCAGGATACACCCGCTGCTCATAAGGCTTTTCGCGAAGCTGTTCAGACGCATACTCTCGCCCGCCGCTTACGTTTCCTTCAACAACATCGGGCGTGCGGCTTCGGGCAAGGAAGGCTTTTTGATGATATTCCTGATCCTTACGGTATCGCTGGGTCTTTACTTTGCGAACACTGCGCGGGCGCTCAACCGCAATGCCGAGGAGCGTGTCTCCTATGCCGTCGGTGCGGACATTGTCATTGCCGAGGACTGGGATAACACGGCGGGAGAGAATCAGGCTGCCGAGCTGCAAAGTCAGGGCGATGCCAACCGCGAAGCCCGTGCGAACGGCGCTTCAAACAAGGAGATCTACGAGCAGAACCATTCGGAAGAGGACACCGACAGCAAGTCCGATGAGGAAGAGGACAAGGATACGACCAATATCCAGTACACCGAACCGCCTATCGAGCGCTTTGAAAAGCTTGCGGGTGTTGAGTCGGTGGCAAGGGTGTTCATCAAGGAGGGCACTCAGATCGAGAGCAGCCGCATGAAAGTGCCGAAGCTTGCCAAGAAGGGCGATGATACTCCCCGTATGAAGGCTGACGGCGATGAGTCGAGAACTGCCACCTACACCAAGAACGTCGAACTGATGGCGATATCCCCTGGCGAGTTCAGCAAGGTGTGCTGGTTTGATGACAGGCTGCTGCCCGTACACATAAACAACTACCTCGAAGCGCTGAGCGAGTACCCTCAGGGCGTGATACTTTCAGCTGCTTTCCGCGACAGCTACGGGCTGAAGCTCGGAGATACCGTAAACATAAGCTACAGCGGCAATGAGCCGTTTGAGGCCACCGTGCTGGCGTTCGCGGAATACTGGCCTTCGATGAATCCCTACGACACTGCAAAGGACGGCACATACATGAACTTTGCCGTGCTGAATCTTGATTACGTCAAGATAATGACAAACGTAGAGCCGTATCAGGTGTGGATGAAGATGGAGGACGGTGCGCTCACCGAGGACCTCTACAAGTCCATCGAGGATTCCGATATCAAGCCCACGCTTTTAAAGGCTGCGGGGCAGAACATCATAAGCGAGAAGAACGACCCCATGCTTCAGGGCATGAACGGCGCTCTGACACTCGGATTTATCGTGATAATGATAATGTGCATTATCGGATTCCTGATGTACTGGATACTCTCTATCAAGAGCCGTACCCTCCAGTTCGGCATACTCCGTGCGATGGGCATGAAGTTCCGCGAGATCATCGCGATGATTGTCTATGAGCAGATACTCACATCGGGTGCGGCGATCTTTGCGGCGGTGTTCATCGGCGGTATCGCGAGCGACCTGTTCGTGCCGCTGTTCCAGTACCTCTACACCGTTCAGCAGCAGGTGCCCGGGTTCGTGGTGATCCCGCAGCGTGATGATTACCTGAAGGTATACACGATAATCCTTTGTATGCTGCTCATATCCTTCCTCGTGCTGGGCAGGCTGATACGAAGCATCAACATCTCAAAGGCGCTGAAGCTGGGCGAGGATTAAATCGTTATAAGGATATTAATATCATTTCATTAAACGTTTACCGCGGGAAGGGGACTGCTTCCTGCGGTATTTTTGTTGCAACTGCACAAATTTCGTGATGTAATTTTGTGCTGAATTGATATTGGAATTGAAACAAAAATCTAGTATAATATATGTGTAGAATCGTGTGCCGGCGTTGTATACAAAGCCGTTTCGGCATCAACGCGGCACGGAATTATGTTATAAGATAATTTGAAACCGGAGGTACTAATATGGAAAAGATCAAAAAGATTTCCGCAGCTCTTATCGCTCTGACAATGGCTTGCGGTTTAATGGCTTCCTGCGGCGAATCCGAGAGCAGCAAGGACAGCACCAAGGACACTACCACCACTGCTGCTGCCGAGACCGAAGAGACCGAAGCTGACGCTGAGACCGAAGAGGGCGAGACTGCTGAGACCGAAGAGGGCGAAGGAGATGCCGAGGGCGGCGATTCCGCAGCTGCGGGCGATACCGTTCCCGATCCTTCCTATCAGCACAAGTATGAGTTTGACGGCTATGACGCATTCCTTATGTTCTCTGACCTTGGCGGCTGGTTCTGGGCTAACATGAACCACGAGGGCAGCGTTCACAAGGAGGGCTTTGACGCTACCGACCCCAACGCTTACGGCTACGGCGTTGATGCCGACATCACAGGCGACGGCGAGTACACTGTTTCCCTTACAAAGGATTCCATCTATCAGAACAACGGCGTTCTGAATGCTCAGGCTCTTATCAACGAGGACGATGGCACTATCTTCCCCGCTGAGGGCGCACAGGTATTCTGCGTAGATATCGTGGGTCTCTGCGACGGCGACCACATCTCGGGTCTCAACCCCGACACCAATGAGTGGGAGATGGATCAGGAAGCAAAGCAGAACAAGCTCAAGGACGGCGACAACCACTACGACGAGGAAGCCAAGGGCGATTACAACCCCGCAGACCTCACCGTTAAGCTGGTTTCCATCAAGTGCGACGGCGTTGAGGTTCCTTTTGACGAGAGCAAGGTTCGCTACGGCAATATCGAGGACAACAACAACCGTTACAGGATCGAGATCTACAACAGCTACGGCACCACTGCTACTGACGGCTGCATAGATCCTTTCGCCATCAACTTCAACAAGACTCTTGAAGTTACCTTCACCATCGAGGGCTTGGGCGAAGTAAAGACCTTCCCCGAGGTAGAGCCTTTTGCTGCTGACGGCGCTGCTGCTCCCGCTGACGAGGCTGCTGCCGAGACTACCGAGGAGACTGCTGCCGCTGAGGAGACCGCTGCTGCTGAGGAAGACGCTAAGGCAGAGTGATCCCGCACAGGGCGTAACGTAATATGATACCCAAAGGCACCGGCATATATTCGTCGGTGCCTTTTATATTATTGTGCAGTTCCGATTTTTTGCCGCACTTATCCGACAGGTTGCACTTGTAATATGAATAATTTGTTAAATCGTCAGATCATCCGTTGACATTTCGCTCTGTTGGGGATATAATATGAAATGTGATATTTTGGACAACGATGTCTCCTTACGGGGGCATCGTTTTTTATTTGGAGGAATAATTATGTGTTCGATAATGGGCTGGTGCGGAAAGCACGTTGACAGGCAGCTGTTTGACAAGGGCTTTGCAGCGACGGTATCGAGAGGACCCGACTGCTCCGAGGTGATAGATATCGGCGAGGGGCTGCTCGGGTTCCACAGGCTTGCGATAATGGGTCTGCACCCCGACGGTATGCAGCCTTTTGAGCTTGACGGCAGCTATGCTGTCTGCAACGGCGAGCTTTACGGCTTTGAGAAGACAAAAGCCGAGCTTGCTGAAAAAGGCTATACCTTCAAAAGCGGTTCCGACTGTGAGATAATCCTGCCGCTTTACAGAGAATACGGCACGGAAATGTTTTCACTTCTTGATGCCGAGTTCGCCTGCGTGATCTATGACGCAGGTACGGGCAGCTTTATCGCCGCGCGTGATCCCATCGGCATACGTCCGCTTTACTACGGCTATTCAAAGGACGGCGACATCATCTTTGCCAGCGAGCCCAAGAACCTCACCTGCATCTGCGATAAGATAATGCCGTTCCCGCCCGGACACTACTATAAGGACGGCGGGTTTTTCTGCTACAACGATATCACAAAGGTCGATGAGGTCTGCTATGACGACCTTGAGACCGTCTGCGCGAACATACGCGAAAAGCTGATAAAGGGTGTCCGCAAAAGGCTGGTGGCGGACGCTGAGGTGGGATTCCTGCTTTCGGGCGGTCTTGATTCCTCGCTCGTCTGCGCCATCGCCGCAAAGAGCTCCGACAAGCCGATACGAACCTTCGCTATCGGCATGAGCACCGACGCTATCGACCTTAAATACGCTAAGGAGGTAGCCGACTACATAGGAAGCGAACACACAGAGGTCATAATGTCGGAGAATGACGTTCTTGAAGCGCTTGAAAGGGTGATACATCTTCTCGGCACATATGACATCACGACTATCCGCGCGAGCATGGGTATGTACCTTGTCTGCAAGGCTATACACGAGCAGACGGATATCCGCGTGCTGCTTACGGGTGAGATATCCGACGAGATCTTCGGCTACAAGTACACAGACTTCGCGCCCTCTGCCGAAGCTTTTCAGGAGGAATCCCGCAAGAGGGTACACGAGCTTCATATGTACGACGTTCTGCGTGCTGACAGGTGTATTTCCGTCAACTCCCTTGAGGCGAGAGTTCCCTTCGGCGACCTTGACTTTGTGAAGTACGTCATGTCCGTAGATCCCGAAAAGAAGCTGAACAAATACAACAAGGGCAAGTATCTGCTGCGCCGCGCTTTCGAGGGCGACTGGCTGCCTTACGACATATTGATGCGCGAAAAGGCGGCGTTCTCCGATGCGGTCGGGCATTCTATGGTGGACGACCTCAAAGCATATGCCGAAAGGTACTATACCGATGAGGAGTTCGAGAGGAGAAAGACCCTTTACAGCGACCCTGCGCCGTTTACAAAAGAGTCGCTGCTTTACAGGGAGATCTTTGAGAAGTATTATCCGCGCCAGAATGCGATGATCGTCGGTTACTGGATGCCGAACAAGGAGTGGGCAGGCTGCGATGTCAACGATCCCTCCGCGAGGGTGCTCTCAAACTACGGTGCAAGCGGCGTGTAAAAGCGCAGGATGCACCTTGATGATGTGCTGTATAAAGAAGCTGCTGCGAAAAAAATGCAGCGGCTTTTTTGCGGCATTATCCTCGGATGTTAATAAATTGTAAATCTTGCTAAAAGGGTATTGCCAAACGCGGGATCTTGTGATATAATAATAAAGCTGAATCGCTCAGCGCAACATTTAGGATACTGGGATATAGCCAAGTGGTAAGGCAAGGGACTTTGACTCCCTCACTCGCTGGTTCGAATCCAGTTATCCCAACTACATATTGGGGTGTCGCCAAGTGGTAAGGCAACGGACTCTGACTCCGTCACTTCAAAGGTTCGAATCCTTTCACCCCAGCCATTATCCCCGCATTTTTATGCGGGGTTTTTGTTTGCCGAAAAAATGTTCGGGTGGATTTTTTTATGATTTGTTGAAAATCAAAACAAAAAGCTGGACATTTTTTTCAAAAAGTGTTATAATGAAAACGGTAATGGCGATGCCCTGCGTTTATTGTTCGGTATTGCCGGAGGTAATACGCTGACACCTTCGTTCGGGGGGGTGCACGCAAGGGGGGCTTTGGTTGACTGAAACTTCAATGCAGAAGGTCTGCTATATCGTAAACAGTTCGCTGCTTGGGATAGTCGTCCTTATGATGGGATTCTTCAAGGTCATAGGTGCTGACTTTCTTGTGGCTTTCAGCATTCCTACCATCGCCGTGTATATCATTATGTTCGTTATGATATACAAGCAGCTGTTCAGAGCTTATGTCTGGACCTGCTATGGCTGGATAACGGTGTACATGGGTCTGACTGCCGTTTTTCTGGGCGAGGAGTACGGATTTCAGCTGTACTGCTTTTCGCTCATCCCGGTCGTTCATATTACCGAATACATATCCTTCAGAATGAACAGAAAAGGCGTGAAAGCCCTGTTCATAAGCGTGTGTATCGCAGTTTTTTACTTTATCTTCATGAGCTACCTCAAGGTCAACGGTGCTATTTATGACTGCGGTGGAAAGTACGCGCTGCTGTTCTGGATCGTGAATTCTCTTTCGGTTTTCGGGTTCCTTGTGGTCTATGCCCACTATATCGTTCGGAGCGTTATACTATCCGAGAAAAAGCTGGTCGAGCTGGCGCACAAGGACAGCCTTACAAAGCTGTCAAACAGGCATTATATGCTCGAGAAGCTTTTGGTGCTGCCCGAAAATGACACCCGAAGCGTTCTCGCGATGGCGGATATAGACGACTTCAAAAAAATAAACGATACCTACGGACACAACGCGGGTGATGAAGTGCTTAAAATGGTAAGCAGCAAGATGCAGGAGAACTGCAAGGGCTGCGAGATCGCGAGATGGGGCGGTGAAGAGTTCCTGATCCTTTACACAGGCGAGCAGCAGGCTTTCTTTGATATGCTTGAAAATATGCGTACAGCTATCGCCGAAAATCCTGTGGTATTTGAGGGCAGGAGCATAAGCGTCGCACTGACGGCGGGCGTTGCGCACAGAAACAGCGGCGAATCTATAGACGATTGGATCATGCGCGTAGATGAAAAGCTATACATTGGCAAGAATAACGGCAAGAACATGATCGTGATGTAAACGGAAAGGGTGCTTTACTTATGCAAAATCAGGTTCCGCAGGGATATATACCTCAGCAGCCCGAGCGCAGAAAGGGCTCATCGGCGGTCGCGGTCGTTTCGGTGATACCTTTTGTGCTGTCGCTTATCTCCGCTGTGAGTGCGGCGGTGCTTTCACACCTGACGAGCGGCGGCACAAACGACATGAACGAAGCCGCACTTTCGGTCATCGGTATGATATTCTTCATCGCGGCGGTGTGGGGGTTCGGACTTATAGGCGCGTTCGGCGGGTTTGTCATGACGATAGTTTCTTTAGTGAAGAAGCAGACAAAGACGCTCATCTTCCCACTGCTCGGCACCATCATCGGGATAGCTGCGATAGCCGCTGCCTGCAAATGTATGTGATACAGAGGGCGTACCACCGCGGTGCGCCTTTTTTTCTGCAAAAACCGTAGACAAACCGCGGCGGATATGCTATACTATTAAGGTGGATACAGACCCATGAGGAGGAATAAATATGAAGAAACAGATGCTTACAGCTGACAACTGCCGCTTTATCGGCAGGACTTACGATACAGGCGGTGACGTATGGTTCGCGCTTTCGGGCACGGGCGTTGAATTTAAGTTCAAGGGCAGCAAGCTGACGCTTGTATTCTTAGGCGATGAGGTCGCCGAAAAGCCCGACAATGAAGATAACTATCCCCGCGTGGCGGTGTATGCAGACGGGAAGCGTGCTGCCGATACGCAGATAGACTCAGCCGAAAAGACGGTGACGGTCTTCTCTGACGGCGAGCATGACTGCGTCGTGCGGGTGATAAAGCTTTCGGAATGTGCGATGTCCTGCGTCGGTATATCCTGTGCCGAGACAGACGACGGCGCACGGCTTTTGCCTACCGAAGCAAAGCCGCACCGCATCGAGTTCATCGGAGACTCGATAACCTGCGGCTACGGCGTTGACGACGAAGACCCGCTGCACCATTTCAAATGTGCGACGGAGGACGTGACCCGCGCCTACGCCTACAAGACGGCGGAGGCTCTCGGTGCCGAGTACAGTATGTTCTCGACCAGCGGCTACGGGATAATCACAGGCTACACGGAGGGCGATGAGAAGATCACCGAGCAGAGGATACCCCTTTACTATGAGAGCTTCGGGTTTTCATTTGGCAGCTTTGCAGGCAGAAAGCCGCATGATATACCGTGGGATTTCAGTCGCTATGTTCCCGAGCTGGTCGTTATGAACTTAGGCACAAACGATGATTCCTACTGCCGCGATCACGCAGACAGGCAGGCGGACTACACCGAGAATTACACAGCGTTCCTGAAGACGGTACGCCGCCGCAACCCCGATGCTTACATACTCTGCGCAGTAGGGATAATGGGGCAGAGGATATTCCCCGCACTCGAAAAGGCGGTCGCCGATCATATATCACAGACAGGCGACAGCAGGATATCCACAATGCTGTTTGATGAGCAGGACGGCGAACACGATGGACTAGTTGCGGATTACCACCCTACGGAAGTGACCCACACTAAGGCTGCAAACGCACTCTCGGCAGAGATACGCCGCATCATGGGCTGGTGAACGTTCATATAATATCTCTTGATTTAAGCGGCGGGATATGGTATAATATCATATTAAAGTTTGTTACACGAAAGGTAGGATAAATATGTTGAATATAGGCTTTATCGGCGCGGGCAATATGGGCTACGCCATCATGAAGGGTATCAAGGAAAAGAGCGGTCTTGAGGCAGAGATCTTTGTATACGACTGCTATGCTCCCGCGGCAGAGCGTGCGGCAGAGCTAGGTGCCAAGACCTGTGCGGACGCTGCCGAGGTGGCAAAGAATGCGAAGTATGTATTCCTTGCAGTCAAGCCGCAGCAGCTCGACGAGGCTCTTGAAGCTCTGGCTCCCGCCGTTACAAAGGACACCGTGTTCGTCTCCATCTGCGCGGGCATCGGCGATGAGTATATCGCTTCAAAGACGATAGAGGGCGCAAAGGTAGTGCTGGTAATGCCCAACACTCCGCTGCTGCTCGGCGAGGGTGCTACAGCGCTCTCCTGCTCCGCTTCCGTTACCGCAGAGGAGTTCGACAATGTCTGCGCTATCTTCGGCAGCTGCGGAAAGATAGCTGTTATCCCGAAGGACAAGATGAAGGAGATAATCGCGATAAACGGTTCATCTCCCGCGTTCATATATCTTTACGCACAGGCGTTCATCGAGTATGCAAAGAGCGTCGGCATCGACGAGTTTGCCGCAAAGGGTCTGTTCGCACAGGCGCTTATAGGCTCGGCTAAGATGATCACCGACAGCGGCGATGATATCGACACGCTGATACAGAAGGTATCTTCAAAGGGCGGCACTACCATCGCGGGTCTTGAAAAGCTGCGCGAGGGCGGTCTTGCCGAAGCGGTGGACAACTGCTGCAAGGCCTGCACAAAGCGTGCTTACGAGCTTAGCAAGTAATATATAAATGCCCGTCCGCATATACATCGCTTAAAGGGAGTGATGTTTAATGAGGACGACGAGAGACCCCGCTGCACCGCGTGACGAGCATCTGAGCCGACGGCTGACACTGTTTGCGGCGCTCTGTGCTTCGGCACTTTTCGGAGCACTCTTCGGGGCGCTTTGCTTTATCAATGCCGACGGCAGGCTTTCAGAGCTGCTCGAAACTGCACAGCGGACGAGCATAGACATACGCCGAAGCGGCAGCATAGTCAGGCTGATAGGTTCATCTCTCATGTCAACGGGGGTGTATCTTCTGGCGGCGTTCCTGCTCGGCTTTTCGGCTTTGGCTCAGCCGTTTGAGCTGGCACTGCCGTTCCTGCGCGGGATAACAGCGGGGGTCGTGCTGACCTCGGTATACTCGGGCGGCGCCTGCAAGGGAACACTGCTGACGGCGGCTGCCGTATTCCCCGGGATACTCATCTCGGTGATACTGATAGTGCTGGCATCGCGCGAAGCGATATATATGTCCTCGCGGCTGTTCGGGATATGCTTTCACGACCGCCTGTATCAGGGGCTTCTGAAGCGGGCGGCGGCATATTCGGTGGGCTTTGCCGAGCTTCTGGCGGCTACATCGGTGTCGGCGCTGCTCGACTGCCTTCTGGCGGTGGTAATATTCGGAAGGAAATGAAAAACGGGAAAGGGAAGTTAAAAGAAAAATGGCAATACTTCAAAAGAAAGAGGGCGGGATGCCGCGTACCCCTTATGAGAAAAAGGGAGTATTCAAGTTCATAGAGGTATACGGGCGCAGGATGTGGCAGCTTATGGGGCTGAACCTTATCTATCTGATCTCGATAATACCGATAGTGACCTTCGGACCCGCGACGGCGGCTATGACAAAGGTATGCCGCAACTGGTCGCAGGAGCGCAACGCATTCCTCTGGGCGGATTACAAGGAAGCCTTCAGAAAGAACTTCAAGCAGGGCTTTATCATGGGTCTGATAGATATAGTAGTCGCAGCGGGCTTTTCTGTCGCGATACCTTCATACTCCGAGTGGGCGAAGCAGACGGATATGATGTACATACCGCTTGTGATAAGCCTTGCCTGCTGCATCGTCTTCTTTATGATGCACTTTTACATCTATCTTATGATAGTATCGACAAACCTCTCGCTCGGAAAGATAATCAAGAACGCTTTCTTCCTTGTGAGTCTCGGCATCAAGAGCAGCTTATGGACGCTTATCGTGTGGATAGCTATGGCATTCTTTGTGGTGGCAGCTTTCCCCGCGTCGCTGTTTGTCGTGTTCTTCTGGCCGTTTACCTTCATCTGCTTTGTCAACTGCTTCAACTGCTATCCCGTGATACGCAAGTTCGTTATACAGCCCTACTACGACCAGCGCGGCGAGGAGAACCCCGAGTTCGATTACCTCAGGAACGACGAAGAAGCGCTGTTTGAGGACATGGGTGCTTACGAACCCAAAGAGACCAAAAAGGAAAAGAAGAAAAAGCCTAAGACGATATCGTGAGGTGAAGCATGGCTGAGGTTATAATGACCTGCGGACGGATATGCAGCGGTAAATCCACATATGCAGAAGAGCTGCGAAAGCGGCTGGGTGCTGTGGTGCTTTCGGTGGACGAGATCACCCTTGCGCTTTTCGGGCAGGATGCGGGAGATATGCACGATACATATGTTGAACGCACCGAGAATTATCTTTTTGAGAAAAGCGTGCAGATAGCCGCAGGCGGTACGGACGTTATCCTCGACTGGGGATTCTGGACTAAGGAAGAACGCCGATATGCCCGTGAGTTTTATTCCTCAAGGGGGATAAAGTGCAGTCTGCATTACATAGACGTTCCCGACGATGAATGGCACCGCCGAATAAAAAAACGCAACGGCATGGTCGCGGCGGGAGAATGCTCGGCTTATTACATTGACGAGGGAATTGCGGAAAAGTCGGTGGAGTTGTTCGAGCCGCCCGATGATGAGGAGATAGATGTCAGGGTAAGCGACAGGCGGAAAGAGAAAAGCTGAATGAGTGAAGTGAAGGATAATATCGCCGAGCAGGACATTCAGAACTCCGATCGACCTGCCGAAAAGAAACGCCCCGCTTTTAAGTATGTCATCGTCGGTGCGGTTGCTGTGCTGTTCTTTGTCGCTGTTATATTCCTTGAAATAAAAATGATGACAGGGAAGGGCAGAGAGCTTTTCAATAAGGAAGAGGCGGACGTGCAGAAGTCTTTTTCCGCCGATGATGAAGTTATACAGAAGTATTTCCCGTTCACCGACCATTACCTGACGGACGAGGCGACGGAGCTTCTCGGCATGAGGTATGATGAAGCCTGCAAGCTGTTCGGGCACACAGCCTCCGACGCGGATTTTTCCGACGGCTGCGATGGGTTTTACTTTATCGTCAAATACGACTGCGATGTGACGGTAGATCTTCATTTTAAGAACAACGAGCTTTACAGAGTATCCGTCTATTCGGCTGCCGAGGATTATGACAAAGCCCTCAGTGCTGCCGAGGAGAAGTACGGCGATATGTTCAGCTATGATGAAGAGACAAACAAGTGCTGCTTTGTACATGACGATAGCTGCGATTACTGGGTGTGGCTCCCCGAGGACGGCAGGACACACCAGCAGTTCATATCAAGATACAAGGACGATATCGGCTACTACGTCGATGAAGGCTTTTTCGGCAAAGGCTGCACAGACCTTACGGGGCAGACCTATATGCAGATCTGCGACAGGTTCTCTTATGAAATGAGCGGAGATGATCTTGATTCGGCGGGCGACGGCCACTTCGGAGATTCTATATTCAGGTATATCGACAGAGACAAGAACAGTTATGTAAGATTCATCTTTTCTGACAGCAGGCTGCAACAGCTCAAATTCACTATGCCTGCCGAAAAGGCTGATATGTTTGACAGTATCGCTGCAAAGGCAGATCAAGCCTATGGCGAGCCTGTCGTGGTCACCGAAAAAGAGGATCACAGGGTATACTCTGTCAGCGATGATATGGTTTATATATTAAAAAAAGGCAGCGACGGACAAGTGATCCAGGAGTATAAACAATATGATATTGAAAGGGAGTTTTAAAAATGAGTGAGATCAGAAACATTGACCTTTGGGAATCGGGTGCGCGCAAGATCGAATGGGTGCGCCGCAACATGAGCCTTCTCAACAGCGTGCGTGAGGAGTTTGAGCGCGACAAGCCTTTTGCGGGACTTAAAGTTGCACTTTCGATACACCTTGAAGCCAAGACCGCATACCTCTGCAAGGTGCTGGCGGCAGGCGGTGCCGAGATGTACATCACGGGAAGCAACCCGCTCTCCACTCAGGACGATGTGGCAGCAGCCCTCGTGCATGACGGGCTGAACGTATTCGCATGGCACGGCTCCACGCCCGAGGAGTATGAAAGACATATTTCCGAGGTGGTAAAGGTAGGTCCCAACATCATCATCGACGACGGCGGCGACCTTGTAAACCTGATCCACAACAAGTACCCCGAGCTGATACCGAACGTTATCGGCGGCTGCGAGGAGACCACCACAGGCATTATACGCCTTGTGGCTATGAACAAGGCTCACGAGCTTAAATTCCCGATGGTGCTTGTAAACAACGCCAAGTGCAAGTATCTGTTCGACAACCGCTACGGCACGGGTCAGTCGGTATGGGACGGCATCAACCGCACAACAAACCTTATCGTTGCGGGCAAGAACGTTGTCATTGCAGGCTACGGCTGGTGCGGCAAGGGCGTTGCGATGAGAGCCAAGGGTCTCGGCGCTTCGGTCATCGTCACCGAGATCGACCCCATCAAGGCTATGGAGGCTGTAATGGACGGCTTCAAGGTGATGAAGATGGAGGAGGCTGCAAAGGTGGGCGACTTCTTCGTTACCGTTACCGGCTGCAAGGACGTTATCACCGAGAACAGCTTTGCGAACTTAAAGGACGGCGCTATCCTCTGCAATGCGGGTCACTTTGACTGTGAGGTAGCAGTTGCAAAGCTGAGAGAACTTGCAGTTGAGGTATACGAAGCCCGCAACAACATTCAGGGCTACAAGCTGCCCGACGGCAGGACGGTGTTCACCATCGGCGAGGGCAGACTGGTAAACCTCGCGGCAGGCGACGGACACCCCGCAGAGATCATGGATATGTCCTTTGCGATACAGGCTCTTTCGGCGGCATACCTTGCCAAAAACCGCGACAGCCTGCCCAAAGCAGACGGCGAGCGCGTCATCACCGTTCCCGAGGAGATCGACAACGAAGTGGCACGCCGCAAGCTCGGATTCTGGGGCGTAGAGATAGACGTACTGACACCCGAGCAGGAGAAGTACCTCAACAGCTGGGAAGTCTGATAAGCATAAGAAAAAGGCAATACCGCAGTTTACGGGCGGTATTGCCTTTACTATTTCATGCAGCGGTCGGGCAGGAGAATTGCGGCGTTACTTTTCCTGCGGGAAGACCATGCCCCACTGATGGCGGCATTCGTCCATGATCTTCATCACCTGACGGGTCGAGCTGTGCGGGACGAGCGCGCTCTCTTTGCTGCCCGCTTCAAGGCAGCGGTGTACCTCGGCGATCTCGTACTCATAGCCGTTGACCCTGTTGGGGATCACCGAGCGTTCAAGCTCTTTGCCGTCGCGGTCATATAGGGTGACTTCGCTCGTGCAGAAGAACCAGTCGCCAAAGACGATGCTGCCCCCGCTGCCCGAGATGACGGCGTTGTTGTGGTTTTGCAGCTCGAAACCCGCGTTCAGCGAGGCGTACCAGCCGTCGTACCTCAGCAGCAGGGTATTGCTGAGATCTACGCCGTCCCTGCCGATATGGGCGCAGCTCACGACCTCGTCAGGCTCGGTCTTTGCGATATCGTTGACGAGGGTGAGGGGATACACCGTCAGGTCGAGCAGCGCTCCGCCGCCGCATTCGGGAGCGAACAGCCTGTCCTTCGGGTCATAGGGGACGAAGTTGCAGAAGTCCGCCTTGACATACTCCACCCTGCCGATTCGCCCGCTTTCCAGCCATTCCATAGCTTTGAGGTAGGTGGGGCGGCACTTCATCCACATGGCTTCCATGAAGAACACACCCCTGCTTTCGGCTGCTGTCAGAAGCTTTTCAAGCTGCGCGGAATTTAATGTCACGGATTTTTCACAGAGAACGTTCCTGCCGTTTTCGATGCAGAGCATAGCGTCGCCGAAGTGGCTTGCCATGGGGGTTGCGATGTAGACACAGTCGATATTGTCATCAGCGGCTATCTCCCCGTAGCTGCCGTAAGATCTTTCAAAGCCGAACTCTGCCGCAAACTGCGCGGCGCGTTCGGGTGTTCTCGAGCCCACGGCATAAAGCTCAGCGTCTTCACAGCCCTGCAAAGCCTCGCAGAATGTGCGTGCGATACGCCCCGTGCCAATAACGCCCCAGCGGTATTTCTTCATACAGACCATCTCCTTTTGTCGATTATAAAGGCAGCACCGTGCAAAGATCGTGTGGTGCTGCCTTTAGTATATCATATTACTTGAAAAAAATCAATATAAAACGGGAGCATTTGTTCAGCTCCCGTCACTTGATTCAGATATATTTTTTCAGTCTCACCTTTGCGGACTTTTTCAGGTATATGCAGAACTCAAAGAACGCGATATACTTGTCGGTTATCATCACGACATACGATTCGGGGTACTTGGGTCTGCCGCGTCTTATCGGCCACATATGCTTTAGGATAACGTCCTCCTCGACCTTCGAGATATCAAAAGCCTTGCGTGCATTTTTCAGCGCAGTCTCGGGATGCGAGACAAGATGACTCCTCGAGCATTTGGGGCAGTCGGGGTAAAGGTCGTGTATCATGCCTGCGCGGGCAGCTTCGTCGGCATTGAAACCGAGCTTTCGGCAGAGCAGATAGCTGTAATATGAAACGTTCAGGCAGTGCTGAAAACGTGTCATACATTTGTGATGCCTGAACTCCTTGAGCTCCTGCACCTCGTCGCTTTCAAGAACGTCCCTCACGGCTTTTCGGAAGTCCGCAGCCTGCGGGGAAAGCTCGACGATATATCTTGAACCGATCGCTTTTGACATTGGCATCGTCCTCTTTCGGTACGGAGAACCGCCCGCAGCTCTTGCAGCCGTGATCTCCGATTAAGGATAGTATAGCAGATGATTACGGATATATTGTTACAAAAATGTGTACAGGTGGTGATATTATCGCTTTCGCTGTTGAAATTTTTTGGAAATGTGTAATATCTTTCGCCGATCTTTCGGAGAAGGGCAGCAAAGAGTTGAAAAAAAGAAAACGGCAGCACCGTTTTCGTGTCTGCCGTCAATAATATTTTTCGCCGTAAAACGCGGGGATAAATTCCTCGCTCGCCGAGCTTGCCTGTTGCACATACCCGTCGAATCCGCTCTGTTCGAGCGCCTGCATGACCGTCTTATACTCGAATGTCGAGAGCTTACGGCTGATCTCGGGGTGCTCGCTTGCTTTGTAGACGGGGGTGTACTGGCTCATCAGGCTGATGAGGATATCGCCCTTGTCGAATTCCTCGCTCAGCCGTTTCAGCAGCGCGATGGAATCCTTTCGGTGGTTCGGCAGGATCAGGTGTCTGACTATCACGCCGCTTTTCATAAGCCCGTCCTCGCCGAAGACGGGTCTTCCGACTAGCTCGAACATTTTGTGTATCGCCGCAAAAGCGCGTTCGGGGTAATCCGCCGCTCCCGAGTACACCGCCGCCGCTGTGCTGTCGAGGTATTTGAGATCGGGCAGGAATATGCTGATGCGTCCGCGGGTCAGCTCCAGGCTTTCGGGCTTGTCATAACCGCCCGAGTTATACACAACGGGAATGCCGAGACTTTCGTCCAGCCTGTCGAGCGCTTCGATTATCTGCGGCAGGAAGTGAGTGGGGTTGACAAGGTCGATGTTGTGCGCCCCCATATCCCGAAGCCGCAGGAAAGCCTCGCAGAGACCGTCAGCCGTCAGCTCAAAGCCCTTGCCGAGGTGCGATATCTCGTAGTTCTGGCAGAAGCAGCAGCGCAGGTCGCAGCCGCTGAAGAAGACCGTCCCCGCGCCGCGTGTGCCGCTGATACAGGGTTCTTCCCACATATGCAGCTCCGCACGGGCGATGCGTACCGCCGCACCCTCTCCGCAGAAACCGCGGCTTTCGTACCTGTTGACCCCGCACTCGCGCGGGCAAAGGGTGCAGTGCTTCAGTATGTCTGTCATTAACTGAACTTCGGCAGATCTTGTACATCGAACATGAATACCATATCCTTCTGACTGCCGTCCTCCCCGAAATATGTGACGCTCAGGCTGTAATACCTGACCTTTTCGGGCAGAAGGATATACATATTGCCCGTCTGTCCCCAGAAGGTATAGGTGCAGTCACCGTTCGCGTCTATTCCCGAAACTGTCATCATGATGTCGGCTACATCAAGGGGATCTCCGTTGCTGTCGGTGAAATCTACCTCATACTGATACAGCTGTTCTTTCTTCAGACCGTGATCGAGGTATTCGATGTTTTCCTTGTCGATATCGCTGATCTCCTCAGGCTTGTAGCAGGCGTAATAGATGATCTTGTTCCCCGAGCCGCATATATCCTTCTGCGAGGAGTCTATCTCAAATTTGGAAGCATCATAGTTGTAGTTGAAGAAGCCGTCGAGCATACTTGAAAAATCGGGAATACTCGGCATATCAATGTCGGGCGGGTCGATCTCGGGAGTCTCTATCTTGTGCGCCTTGTTGCCGTTTTCCTCGTTCTTCGCGTCCTTGACGGCTTTCATTATAGCGCCGCCCGAGCTCAGCACTACCCCTAAGATCGGGAATACGAAGAAAAGCACGATAAACGCCGCAAGGCAGCCTTTTGCCTTATTTCCATTCTTGTTGCCCGAAAGCTGATTCACAACATCGTTGTATGAGTTGTAATTGAAGGAGCTGCCCGAGTTGTTACGCGCCGCGTTGTTTTTCATAGCCTCGCGTGACTGAAAAGAATTCTGCGCCTTGTTCGCCGTCTGCGAGATGTAGGGGCTTTGTTGAACGCCTGCCGCTTTGTGGCGGTCGTTCTGATAGGTCTGAAATTTCTTTTGAAGCTCATCGGCGGCACGGTGCGCCTGACCGCTCAGTTCGGAAACAGAGGGTATGTCCTCGCGCAATTTTTCGTGTTCTATGAAGCTGTTGCGTTCGCTCGATGTGTCGAATGTGTGCGAGTGCCCGGGCAGATCGGTGCAGTTTATATCATCGCGGGCTGTAAAGCACTGCGGGCAGAGATCGTCGTCACCGCTTTTGAATTTATATCCGCATACCTTGCATCTGTATGCCATCTGTAATCACCTCACTATTTCTGTGCCGCTGCCTGCGGGTGCATAAACGCCCGAGAAAGGCAGAGGGCTTTCATTTGCGGCAAGCTCTGCCGCCTGTTTGCTCTCAAATATACCGAACACAGCCGAGCCGCTGCCCGTCATCTCGGCACCGAGTGCCCCTGCCGTGCTTAGTCTTTCTATCTCTCTTCTCACGCTTGCGGGAGCGCAGGCTGATGTGAAAGCATTGTACACGCTGCCGCCGATTGCCCTGACGCTGCCGCTTTTGAGTGCAGTTTCAAATCCCGCGTAGTCGCCCGCATTTGGCTTTCCGCAGAGGTCGAAGAGCTTGTATGCTTCGGGGGTGGAGACTGCGTCGTCGGGCTTGCTTATCGCGAAGAACAAGCCGTCGGGAAGGCTAAGGGGAGTAAGCCTTTCGCCTATGCCCTCGCAGAGCGCGGTGCCGCCTTTGATGCAGAAGGGAACGTCCGCGCCGCACATCGCGCCTACCTGCATGAGCTCATCATCATACAGCCCGAGGTGGAACAATTCGTTTACGGCGATGATAGCCGCCGCACAGTCGGCGCTTCCTCCGCCCATGCCCGCCTGCGAGGGAATGTTCTTTTTCAGGTGTACCTTTATCCTGCAATCAAGACCGCTGTGACCCGCACCGCCAAAGCTGAGTGCGGCGAGGATCCCCTTGCAGACGAGATTATCGGCGCCGGTCGGCAGATCGCCGCGGTCGGTCGTCAGCTCGATGCCCGTGCCCTGTGAAAGCTCAAATGTGAGTTCGTCAAAAAGGTCTACCGACTGCATCACGGTTTTAAGCTCGTGATAGCCGTCGGCGCGTCTTCCCGTGATATCTAAGTACAGGTTCAGTTTGGCGTAAGCTTTTATCGTAAGAGCGTTCATTTTCTTTCTCCGTTCAACTCTTCAAGAAACTCGCCTATGCGTTTAAGCGCTTCGCGCAGGTGTGCTACCGAATAAGCATAGCTGACCCTGACAAAGCCCTCGCCCGATTTGCCGAAGGCGTTCCCGGGGACTACTGCCACGCGCTTTGAATGCACCAGCTTCTCGCAGAATTCCTCGCTTGACATTCCCGTTGAGCGTATGCAGGGGAAGACGTAAAACGCGCCCTGCGGCTCAAAGCAGGTGAGCCCGAGCTTGTTGAAGCCATCGACCACGAAGCGGCGGCGAATGTTGTATTCGTTCTTCATTTTAACGGTATCGGGCAGGCAGTCGCGCAGCGCAGTGATAGCCGCGTACTGGCTTGTCGTGGGCGATGACATTATAGCGTACTGATGAAGCTTGAGCATCTGCTGCATTATGTAATGCGGAGCGCACGCCCAGCCGAGTCTCCAGCCCGTCATGGCAAAGCTTTTTGAAAATCCGTTTACCAGCACGGTGCGTTCACGCATACCCTCAAGCTCGACTATCGAGCAGTGCTTGCCCGAATAGGTAAGCTCGGAGTATATCTCGTCGCTCAGCACGAATATATCGGTATCTCTCAGTACCTCGGCAACGGCTTCAAGATCCTCGCGGGTCATGACTGCGCCCGTCGGGTTGTTGGGGAAGGGAAGTATCAGCAGCTTTGTGCGCTCGGTTATATGCTCGCGCAGCTGCTCTGCCGTCAGGCGGAATTCGTCTTCCACTTTAGTCTCGATGCTGACGGGTATGCCGCCCGCCATGCTCACGATAGGTGAGTAACAGACAAAGCAGGGCTCGACCACCAGTACCTCATCTCCCGGTGAGACTATCGCGCGAACGGTAAGGTCGATAGCCTCTGAGCCGCCGACCGTCACGATTATCTCGTTATTCGGATCGTAGTCTGTGTGTACGGTATTTTTCGTGTAAGCCGCGATCTCCTGCCTGAGCTCCTTCAGACCCGAGTTCGCGGTATAGCAGGTGCGTCCCTTTTGCAGGGTATCTATCGCCGTCTGGCGTATCTTCCAGGGTGTCTTGAAATCGGGCTCTCCGACACCGAGTGAGATAACATCTTCCATTTGCTGCGCTATGTCAAAGAAGCGGCGTATGCCCGAAGGCTTCATGTTCACCGCTGTCTGATTGAGCAGCTTGCTGAGATCTTTGTTCATGGGAATAATATACCTCTCTCGTCGGTCTGCTCTTCGCAGATCATCACGCCGTATTTCTTGTAGCTTTTCAGCTCAAAGTGGGTGGCTGTTGAAGTGATGGCGTCGATGGCAGCAAGTTTTTCGGCAACGAATCTTGAAACGGTGCGGATATCCGTGCCCGTGACGGAAACTATTATATCATACCCGCCCGACATGAGCCTTACCGACTCAACCTCGTCGTATTCGGCTATCTGCCTTGCTATCTCATCAAAGCCGCTCTGCGACTGCGGGGTAACTTTAAGCTCTATCAGGGCTGCAACGTAATGAGGGTCAAGTGCCGAGTCGTCGAGAATAGCGGCGTAGCCCTTGATGACTCCCTGAGATTCATATTCGGATATCCTGCGGGCAACCTCCTCCTCAGGCTCTTCGAGCATGACGGCGAGCTCCTGCACCGAAAGTCTTGCGTTTGATTTTAAAAGCTCAAGTAATGTGTCCATTGTTGTGTTCTCCTTTCTGCCGTTTATTTCAGCATTGCTTCAAGTGACGGGGACAGGTCTATCGAGAGCAGCCCCAGCACTATCCAGATCAGAAGGTGTATGGGTATGCTGTACTTGAATCGGGTCTTGCGGGATTTGTGCCTGAACAGCAGCATACCGAGCATGGCACCGTAAGCTCCGCCGAGGACCGAAAGCGTCAGCAGCGTTTTCTCTGGGACCCTGTTGAATGTCATCTTGAAAGGTCCGAAGGAAATGTGCATCATCGACTTCAGCTTGTCGATGCCGAAGGTCAGGAAGGTCAGTAATCCCATGACCGTTATTATGCCGAGGTATATCCTCAGAAGTACAGGAAGCGATAAAAATGTTTCTTTCATGGTTTTTCCTTATATACAGCGATACCGCACAGTGTTTGTGCGGTACTGCCGTTATTTCTTACTTGAAGTATTTTACTCCGTTGGCGAAGATGTGCTGATCCTTCTCGCCGGGAACGTTTATGACAACGCCCGCGCCCATTCTTTCAGAGTGACCCATCTTGCCGAGCACTCTGCCGTCGGGAGAGGTTATGCCCTCGATAGCCTGAACGGAGGTGTTGGGGTTGCACTGAATGTCATAGGTAGGCTTGCCTTCAAAGTCAACGTACTGTGTTGCGATCTGTCCGTTAGCCGCAAGCTTTGCGATCTCTTCCGCGGAAGCTACGAATCTGCCCTCGCCGTGGGATATCGCGATGTTGTGGATATCGCCTACATTGCTGTCAGCGAGCCAGGGCGACTTGTTTGAAGCTATGCGGGTGTTCACCATCTTCGACTGGTGACGTGCGATGGTGTTGAATGTAAGCGTGGGCGAATCGTCGCGCATGGGAACGATCTCGCCGTAAGGCACAAGACCGAGCTTCACGAGCGCCTGGAAGCCGTTGCAGATACCGAGCATCAGACCGTCGCGGTTTTTCAGCAGGTCGTGGATAGCATCGGTGAGCCTCGGGTTGCGGAGGAAGGATACGATGAACTTGCCCGAACCGTCAGGCTCGTCACCGCCCGAGAATCCGCCCGGGAGCATTACGATCTGCGACTGCTTTATGAGCTTTTCCATCTCGGATACAGACTCTTCTATCATATCGCCCGTGAGGTTGCGTACCACGAACACGGTAGCCTCAGCGCCTGCGTTCTCGAATACCTTAGCGGTGTCATATTCGCAGTTTGTGCCGGGGAATACGGGGATGAGCACCTTGGGTCTTGCGACCTTAATAGCGGGAGCGACTCTCTTTTCAGCCTCAAAGCTGTATACCTCGGGCTTTTCTGCGGGCTCGGCAACAGAGGTCGGGAATACAGGTTCAAGCTTGCCTTCCCAAAGCTTAACGAGGTGCATACCGTCGATGACGTAACCGTTGTCGATGGTAAAGCTGTCGGTGGTCTCGCCGATAACTCTGAGGTCTGTCTCGGCACCCTCGGCGAGTTCGAGCAGGAACGCGCCGTAGCAGGGTCTGAACAGCTCCTCGGCGGTGAGCTTTTCGGTGAACTTGAAGCCTATGCGGTTGCCGAAGGTCATCTTTGCAACAGCCTCGGAAACGCCGCCGAAGCCGACAGCCCAGCTTGCGAGCACCTTGCCGTCCCTGATAAGAGCTTCAACAGTCTTGAATACGCTCTTGAGGGAGTCAAAGTCCACGAGCTTGTTATCATCATACTCGGGCTTGATGAAGACTACCTTGGTGCCTGCCTTCTTGAATTCGTTGGAAACTATATTGTTCGTCTTTGTAACGTCAACGGCAAAGGATACGAGGGTGGGCGGAACATCGGTGTGCTCGAATGTACCCGACATAGAGTCCTTGCCGCCGATGGAAGCGCAGCCCAGCTCTATCTGTGCCTTGTAAGCGCCCAGCAGTGCGGCAAAGGGCTTGCCCCAGCGCTGCGGGTCGTTCTGTGTTCTTTCGAAATACTCCTGGAAGGTCAGTCTGGTGGATTCATACTTGCCGCCTGCCGCTACAAGTCTCGCGATGGAGTGTACTACCGCGGACATTGCACCGTGGTAAGGGCTCTGGGAGGAGAGGTAAGGATCGTAGCCCCATGCCATTACGGAAGCAGTTGTGGTATCGCCGTGGAGCACGGGGATCTTTGCAGCCATAGCCTGTGTGGGAGTTTCCTGATACTTTCCGCCGTAGGGCATGAGCACCGTGCCTGCGCCGATGGTGGAGTCGAATCTTTCAACAAGACCCTTCTGCGAGCAGATGTTCAGGTTGGATATCATAGCATCCCAGCGGTCGGCGCTGTCCTCGCCCGCGTTATCGTTGCCGATCATCGGCAGACCTACCTCAACGGTGGTGTGCTTCTTTGCACCGTTGGAATTCAGGAACTCGCGGGAAAGATCAACGATCTGATTGCCGCACCAGTTCATCTTCAGTCTGGGCTCTTCCTTGACTACTGCCACGAGGGTAGCCTCAAGGTTTTCCTTTGCAGCCTCAGCCATGAATCTGTCGGTATCCTCGGCGGCGATGACTACTGCCATTCTCTCCTGAGATTCGGAGATGGCAAGCTCTGTGCCGTCAAGACCGTCATATTTCTTTGTCACCTTGTCAAGGTCAATAACAAGACCGTCGGTGAGCTCGCCGATAGCTACCGATACACCGCCCGCACCGAAGTCGTTGCAGCGCTTTATCATGGAAGTAACAGTCGGATTGCGGAAAAGTCTCTGGAGCTTTCTTTCTTCGGGAGCGTTACCCTTCTGCACCTCGGCACCGCAGGATTCCAGCGAGTGCAGGGTGTGGGACTTTGAAGAACCTGTAGCACCGCCGCAGCCGTCGCGTCCCGTTTTGCCGCCCAGCAGTATAACGACATCGCCGGGTGCGGGTCTTTCACGTCTTACATTTGAAGCGGGAGCAGCGCCGATAACAGCACCGATCTCCATGCGCTTTGCCACATAGCCGGGGTGATATACTTCGGAAACGTGACCTGTTGCAAGACCTATCTGGTTGCCGTAGGAGCTGTAACCGTTCGCAGCGCCGACGGTGATCTTTCTCTGCGGGAGCTTGCCCTCGATGGTGTCCTCAACGGGCACGAGGGGATTTGCAGCGCCTGTTACGCGCATAGCCTGATATACATAGCTTCTGCCCGAAAGGGGATCGCGGATAGCGCCGCCGAGACAGGTAGCCGCACCGCCGAAGGGCTCGATCTCGGTGGGGTGATTGTGAGTCTCGTTCTTGAACATGAGCAGCCAGTCTTCATCTGTAACAGCTTCGCTGTTACCGCCGTCTATCACGTCAACGGTCATCTTGATGGAACAGGCGTTTATCTCCTCGCTCTCGTCAAGGTCATCGAGCAGACCTGCCTTACGAAGCTGCTTTGCGCCGATAACAGCAAGATCCATAAGGGTCTGAGGCTTGTCCTTGCGGTCGCCGTAAAGATCCTCGCGGGCCTTGATGTATTCGTCATAGGTATGCTTTATATAAGGAGCATCTATCTTTGCATCGTCTATTATAGTCGAGAATGTTGTGTGACGGCAGTGATCCGACCAGTAGGTGTCGATCATGCGGATCTCAGTGATGGTGGGGTCACGCTTTTCGGTATCGCGGAAGTATTCCTGACAGAACTTGATATCGTCAACGTCCATAGCAAGTCCCAGCTCTGCCACCATTGCGGCGAGCTCATCGCCCGACTTTTTGATAAAGCCTTCAACGGTCCTGACTGTGGTGGGTATCTCATAGGTAACGTCCAGTGTCTCGAAGCGGTCGAGCTTTGCCTCGCGGGACTCAACGGGGTTTATGATGTATCCCTTGATGGTGTTCAGCTGTTCATCGGTCACGCCGCTGAAAATGTATACCTTGGCGGACTTTACAACGGGACGCTTGCCGCCGCGCAGCAGGGAGATACACTGAGCGCAGGAATCGGCTCTCTGATCGAACTGACCGGGCAGATACTCGGAGCAGATGACCTTTTCGCCGTCGGAAAGCTCGGGCATATGGTCATAGGTAACGTCAACTGCGGGCTCGGAGAATACGACAGGCACCGCAGCCTTGAAATCCTCATCGGTCAGACCCTCGGCATCATAGCGGTTGATGATGCGGACGCTCTGAGCCTTGATGCCCAGCGCGGAGGCGAGGTCGCCCGCCAGAGATCTTGCCTCAACGGCAAATTCAGGCTTTTTCTCAACGTAAATTCTGTAAACAGACATATTTTTTACTCCTTTCAGATAAGCCATCGGCTTTTGAAAATACCACATATCATTATACCATATATAAACAGCGTTTGTCAAATATTGCACGGATATTTTTCAATTTGTCAACAAATCCTCCGCGGGGTCATTGCCTGTCAAAATAATCCCTGCCCGCGCATATGTAATATGTCCTGATGAACCCGTCGGTCGAGAGCACCACGAATTCATTCGTGCTTTCGACGAAGTATACCCCGTCGCCGTCCTCCGCTTCTATCTTGAACAGTGAGTTCGGGTCGTTGATTATATCGCAGGCGCGGCGCTCGTAGTCCTCGGCGGTGGCAAATCCCATCTCCCGCCCGTGCTTGTCGAAATGTTCATTCAGCCTGTCTGCGTTGCGGAAGGAGTACATTATGTACTCGTCTGCCCGTGTGGTGAGTGCGGCGGGAGCTTCCGTCTCGGCTTTTGTCTTTTTCTTCTTCTTTGTCTCGGTCTCGGCAGTCGTTTTGGGGGCTTCTGTTTCCTCCGGCTCTGTCTGTATCTCCGCTTCTGTGGTGACTGTATATGGAGCGGGCTCTACGGCTTTTTCGGGAGTCTCGATCTTGGAAAGTGTCATTCCGCCCTTTATCAGCACCCCAATGACTGCGATCGCTACCAGTATCTTATAGATCAGACTGCTGCCGTTATTTTGGGGCAGGCTGTTTTGGGGCGTGCCGCTGTCGTATTCGTGGTTCGGGCGGGCAGATGCCTTTTTGGGATTTCGTGCTTCTCTGCACTCTTTGCATCTTTTGGGCAGCTCCATACCCTTGCTCTTAAAAAAGTTTATCTCGCCGTCGCTCAGATGAAACAGCTTGCCGCAGTCAACGCATTTTCTTTCCATAAATATACTCCTTCTTGTTACAGCTCAAGTCTTTTCACATACACTCTCGACATACCACCGTGCATATCCTTCATTTCCGTCAGAAATTTGCAGCCGTATTTTTCATACAGCCCGATGTGGTCGGTCGAGATGTATATCTCCTGCCTGCCTTTCTCCTTAGCGCGCCGCCCCGCTTCTTCGAGCAGCAGACCGAAGCGGTGATGTCCTCTGTGCCGTGGGAAGGTGTAGACGAAGCCCACCCACGGGGTGAGCGTGCAGTCGGGGATATCGTCCCTTTCGGCGAGGGTGCAGAATGATATCAGCTCATCGCCGTTGGTGAGCAGCAGCAGCTGTGTATCCTCGCCTGCCATTTCAAATAACCTGCCCTCTGTCAGCAGCTCATAAAGAAAAGCCCCTGCCGCCCAGTCGCATTTTTTTATCTCTTCAAGCCAGTGCTCACGCCTGACGCTTTCAAAATAGTTTATTATCTTCATGTATCTGTCTCCTCGCCGATGCAGAAGCCCGCTTCCGCTTCGGTTATGCGTATCCGCTTTACCTGCCGCCGCCATGTTTCGCCGCCTGCGCGGGGGACTCTTACCTCTATATATTCGCGGCTGTGACCCGTGTGATAAGGCTTGCCGCCCTCACGCTCGAACAGCACCTCCACCGTCCTGCCGATAAATCTGCTGTTGTAGCGCAGGGCTGTGCCTTTGCACACCTCGGACATTTTAGCCGCACGCTTTGCTTTCTCGCCGTTGTCGAGCTGGTTCGGCATGAGGTCGGCTTTTGTGCCGCTTCGGCGGGAGTATGGGAAGATGTGCGCTCCCGCAAAGCCGACCTTTTCGGCAAAGGCGAGCGATTTGGCAAAGTCCTCTTCCGTCTCATCGGGAAAGCCTGCCATTATGTCGGTGGTTATCGCGCAGTCGGGGAAAACCTTCCTCAGCTTTTCGCAGAGTGCGAGGTACTCTGCCGAGTCGTAGTGGCGGTTCATGGCACGCAGCGTCCTGTCGCAGCCGCTTTGCAGCGAAAGATGAAAATGCGGGCAGAGCTTCGGCTGTGCCGCCATCCGCGCAATGTCCTCGTCGGATATCATCTCGGGCTCCATAGAGCTCAGCCGCACGCGGAAGTCCCCCTCGACGGAGCAGACCGTTTCTATCGCATCTACCAGCCGCCTGCCGCCTAAGTCCTTCCCGTAGCAGCAGAGGTTTATGCCTGTGAGTATTATCTCGCGGTAGCCCTCCGCCGCCAGCTGACGTACCTCTTCGGCGATGTCGTCAAGAGGCTTTGAGCGCAGCCTGCCGCGGGCGTAGGGGATTATGCAGTAGGTGCAGAAGAGGTTGCAGCCGTCCTGTATTTTGATGTATGCGCGGGTGCGGCTGTCCGCGGCGGTCTGATGCTCCGCGGGTGCGGTGCAGGCGGCGAAGCGGGAAGTATCCGTATGCTCGCAGACTATCTGCGGTATCTTCTGCTTGTCTTTGTTCTGCACATAAATGGTGCAGCCCAGCTCTTGGGCTTTGTCGCGGAAGGCGGTGGGGTAGCAGCCTGTCAGCACGGTCATGCAGCGGGGCGATTCTCTCTTAACACGGCTGATAAACTGCCTGAGCTTTTTATCCGCTTCGGCAGTGACGGTGCAGGAGTTTATCACGCAAACGTCCGCATCGGCTATATCTGCGGCGCGGAGATGACCGTCTGCGGCAAAACGTGCGGCTATCTTGTCCGTTTCATACTGATTGACCTTGCAGCCGAATGTCATGTAATAGATCTTCAAAGGCATATCCCATGCTTTCCTTTCGCTTGTCCCATTGTGGACGATTCATGTCGCATTTGCACAAAAAGTAGTGCAACTTATTGTAAAACTGTACTAAAAAACCTGACTGTGTAAACTTTACATTGACTATTATACTATATTTTTTAGAAAATTGCAATAACCGCTTGACAAAGGCGAAAAAATGATTATAATTATAATTGTAGAGCGGTAGAAAGAACAACCGCTGACAAAGGGTGATACCGCAAAAAGCGCGGTATACCGCAACTCAAGGAGGTAAAATCATGATGAAGAAAAAGATCAGACTGGATTCGATAGTTGCCGTTAAGGAGTTTGTCAGCATCGTTATGCTTTATGATTTCGACGTTGATCTCGTGTCGGGCAGATATGCGGTAGACGCTAAGTCTATCATGGGTATCTTCTCCCTCGACCTTGCAAACACCATTCAGCTGGTAGCTCACACCGAAGATCCCGGCGACTTCTTCGATAAGATCGCTAAGTTCGTAGTTGAGTAAGAAGAACTTGAACTAAAGAAATGCTGACGACCGTCCGTGGGGTGACTTCGGACGGTCGTTTTTTTGTTATTTTTACACGGAATATTAAAAAACGCTTGCATTATCGGCGGGAGTATGATATAATAGTAGAAAATTTATGAATTTAACAGGGAGATGATCGTATGAAGAAAAGGATGATTTCTGCTTTGCTGGCTTTTGCCGTCGCTGTCGGAGGAGTTTGCGCACCGGTGGGCAGCGGAGCTTTTGCAGGCTCGCAGAGCATCAAGGCTTCGGCGTGGATCGAGCCGGGGACAGAGACCTTTAAGTGGGGAGACTATACCTGCTATTACCTTGATGACGGCACCATTTGTGTGGGTGATTGCGACGAGAGTGCGATACTAGCTGTTGTGCCCCCGGAGATGGACGGAGTCAAGGTCACCAAGATAGGTAGCGACTGCTTTATGGATTGCAAGCAGCTGGAGGCTATAAAGCTGCCCGATACTATCACCACCATTGACGCCGACTTTATCTCAGGCTGCGATTTTCTTGAAAGCGTCACCATACCAAAAAGTGTTACCGATGTTAATAATCTTGCTTTCCAGACCAGCAGCAGTGCCCTCATGAACATTTACTGCGACCCCGACAATCAGGTATACACATCGCAGGACGGGATACTTTATTCAAAGGACATGAAGACCTTGGTGGCGACTCCTAAGGGAAGGGAGACCTATACTATCCCGAGCTCTGTGGAAAAGCTGGAGTGGTATTCCTTCATAGACTGCAGGCTCATGGAGGAGATAGTTATTCCCGACACTGTCAAGGAAATGTCATACTCCGTATTCAGTAATTGCACAAGTCTTATAAGGGTAAGTCTCCCCAAGGGGCTGAAGGTGCTGAACGGATATACCTTTTTCCGCTGTGAAAACCTGGAATATATCTATCTGCCGGATAGTCTGGAAAAGATAGATTTTTGCTGTTTCCTGAGGTGCAAAAAACTCAAAAGCATGACTATACCGCCCAATGTCACTTATCTTGGAAACTATCTGTTTGAAGACTGTGATGCGCTTGAAGAGGTCGTCATACCCACAAGTGTCACGGGAATGGGCTATAACGTGTTTGAGAATTGCACCGGATTAAAGAAGATACGCTATCTGGGCACAAAGGAGCAGTGGAAGAAGATCAACATCGACGAGAAGGGCAACGAGATATTAGACCCCGATTCGCCGATACTGGTATTTGAGGGTGATAAGGGATCCGAGCCCGAGCCTCAGGCTAAGATCTCGCTGAAAAATGCCAAGATCAAGGCGGGAAACAAGACCTACAGCGGCAAGGCTCTCAAGCCCGCGGTGACTGTTACTCTCGACGGCAAGACGCTGAAAAAGGGCACGGATTATACCGTAAGCTACAAGAACAATACCAAGTGCGGCAAGGCGACCGTTACCGTTGCGGGTGCGGGCGAATATAGCGGAACAAAAACGGGCAGCTTTATCATCAAGCCCGCAAAGGTCGCGTCTAAAAAGCTGACCTCGCCCAAGAGCAAGACCGTCAAGCTGACATGGACTAAAGCTAAGGGCGGAGTCACGGGTTATCAGATAGTCCTGGGACTGAACAAGAAGATGACCTCGGGCAAGAAGACTGTCTGGGTCAAGAAGGCGGCGACCGCCGCCAAGACCGTCAAGGGTCTGAAAGCCAAGAAGACATACTACGCCAAGGTTCGTGCTTACAAGCAGGTAGGCTCAAAGAAATACTACGGCGCATGGAGCACTATCAGAAAGGCTAAGTGCAAATAATATAACGAAAAGCGGCGGCATCGTCAGCTCTCGGCGAGATACTTGAAAACGACCTTATCAAAAAAGCTGAATAATACAAAAGAGCAGGCTCGGAAATTTTTCCAAGTCTGCTCTTTTTTGACCCATAGTACCCAAATGCTAAGATCCGGAAAAAGCAAAAGCTCTGAAACAACGCCATACCGTCATTTCAGAGCTTATTTTACACGCGCGGATTGAGAGATTTGAACTCTCGCGCCCCTTTCGAGACCTACTCCCTTAGCAGGGGAGCCCCTTCACCACTTGGGTAAATCCGCAAAAATATTTACCGCCGCCAAAAGCGGAACGGACAGAGTGGGATTCGAACCCACGGTACGTTGCCGTATCACCGGTTTTCAAGACCGGCTCCTTAAACCACTCGGACACCTGTCCAATTCGCGCGGTGTAAACCGATCCACGACTAGTATATTTTATCATATAAATCAGCAAAAGTCAAGTGGCAGACACGCTTGTTAATACAATGTTTACATTTGCGCGGAAGAGCCGCACCCCGCCTGCCGCGCTTCGGCGTTCAGCGCTTCTTTATGCGCTCCCAGTATGCTTTTGCCGCCTGCTCCGTCTTGTTCTCGCCGTGCTTGTAGTATACGCGGTCCTTCAGCACGTCGGGGAGGTACTGCTGCTCGACCCAGTGGTCGGGATAGTCGTGGGGGTATTTGTAATGCTGACCCACGATCTTTGCGTTCTCGCCGTCAAAGTGCTTGTTTTGAAGATGCCGCGGGAACTCCATCGCGCCGCTGACTTTAAGGTCTTCAAGCGCCGCCGACATCGCCATGTAAGCGCTGTTGGACTTTGGTGCGGTCGCCAGAAGTATCACCGCTTCCGCAAGGGGCAGGCGCGCTTCGGGAAGCCCCAGCTGCAATGCACTGTCCACGCAGGCTTTGGTTATCGGCACCGCCTGCGGGTATGCGAGCCCTATGTCCTCGCTTGCGATGACCAGCAGCCTGCGGCAGAGAGAGAGTATGTCGCCCGCTTCGATCAGCCGCGCGGCATAGTGTATCGCCGCGTTCTCGTCCGAACCGCGTATCGACTTTTGCAGCGCTGAGAGTATATCGTAATGCTGGTCGCCGCTGCGGTCGTAGTTCATGTTGCTGCGCTGTGTCAGCGCCTTTGCGGTATCCAGACGCACGGTAAGGCTCTCGCCGTCGTTGTCGGCTGACAGGGCGCAGAGTTCGGCGGTATTTATCGACTTCCTCACATCTCCGCCGCAGCCGTAGGCGATATGCTCGCAGACGCCGTTTTCAAGCCGCAGCTTCAGCCCGAGGTCATCTGCCAGCACCGAAAAGGCGCGGCGTATCGCAGGCTGAACTTCGTCGGGTGAAACGGGGTGGAACTCGAACACCGTCGAGCGGCTGATTATCGCGTTGTATACATAAAAGTAAGGATTCTCGGTAGTCGAGGATATAAGCGTTATCGAGCCGTCCTCGATATATTCGAGAAGGCTCTGCTGCTGCTTTTTGTTCATGTACTGTATCTCGTCAAGATACAGCAGCACCCCGCCCCCGCCCAGAAGGCTGTGCGATTCCTCTATGACCTCTCGAATATCCGCAGTGGTAGCAGATGTTCCGTTAAGACGGTGCATGGTCATGTTTGCGTTCTCGGCTATCATTCGGGCTACGGTGGTCTTTCCGACCCCCGAAGGTCCGTAGAATATCATGTTGGGTATCCTGCCGCCGTCGATTATCCTTCTTAGCGGCATACCCTCGCCCAGAAGGTCACGCTGCCCGACTATGTCATCAAGCGTTTTGGGGCGTATCCTCTCTGCCAACGGCACTGCCATTTGGATCTTTCCTTTCTTTGTGTGCGTATCACTCGGGCAGCACCGAACCTGCCGCTTCGTAAGCCTTGATGTAAAGCTTCTCCTGTACCGACATGGCGCTTTCGGCTGTCCTGAGACGCTTGTAGCTGCCGTCGGGCAGCATCTCCCTTGCCTGCATGGTGTCAGCCATGACATCAGCGAACAGCGATACTATCCGCTTACGCAGTTTGGGATCAAGTATCGGGGCTGCTATCTCGACGCGCTTTTCGGTGTTGCGGGTCATGAAGTCTGCCGAGCCTATATATACCTTCGGGTCGTCAGCGCCGAAAATATATATCCTCGAATGTTCGAGCAGCCTGCCGACTATGCTTATGATGCGGATGTTATCGGTAAAGCCCTTTATCTGCGGACGCAGGCAGCATATGCCGCGCACCGCCATCTCTATCCTGACACCTGCCTGAGATGCCTCGATAAGGCGCTTCATTATTTTTATATCCGTCATTGAGTTTAGTTTCAGACCGATGTATGCGGGCTCGCCCCTCTTTGCCTTTTCAGTCTCGGCGCAGATGAGGTCTATCACTTTGCTTTGCAGGCAGTTGGGAGCTACCATCAGCTGCCGCGTTTCCCTGACGGTCTCGCCCATCAGCAGGCTGCGGAAAACGCTTACCGCTTCAAGACCTATCTCACGGTCTGAGGTCATTACCGAAAGGTCGGTGTAGAACCTTGCGGTAGATTCGTTGTAGTTGCCCGTGCCGACCTGAGTTATATACTGTATATCATCGCCGCTGCGGCGGGTTATAAGGCAGAGCTTTGAATGTACTTTCAGCCCGTCAAGTCCGTAGATGACGCGGCAGCCCGCCTGTTCGAGCAGCCTTGACCATTTGATGTTGTTCTCTTCATCAAAGCGTGCCTTTAATTCAACAAGCACATCGACTTCCTTGCCGTTTTCCGCGGCTTCCTCCAGGGCTTCGACCACCTTGCTGTTCTTCGCCATGCGGTACAGCGTCATCTGAATGGAAATGACATCGGGGTCGCGGGCAGCCTGACGCAGCAGGTCGAGAAAGGGCGTGATGCTCTCGTAGGGATAGTGGAGCAGCAGGTCGTGCGAAAGTATCTCGGATATCATATCAGAAGAGCCTATTTCGGGTGAGCGCTGAGGTATGCGTCTGGGATAGGAAAGCTTCGGCTTGTCGGCGAGGATATCCCTCACGCGGTTGACAGGCTCGGGCGAAAGCGGAGCGTCGATCCTGAACACCCACTTTTTATCCAGCCTGAGCGCTTCACACAGCTCGGCAACGGCAGCGGAGCTTATATCACGCGAGAGCTCGAGCTTTACGGGAGCAAGCTTTTTGCGCCGCTTTATTACCTCAGCCATATGTTCGCGGTAATCTATCTCTTCGTCGTCCACCTGCTCCTCGTCGATATCGGCGTTGCGGACTATCCTGATGAGCGATTTTTCGATGACCCTGTACTCGGGGAAGATATCCTCAAAGAAATGCAGTATCAGCTCATCAACGCCTATAACGGCGATGCGGTTCTTTGCACTCATGCCCGCAACGGTAACGGTCTGCGGGAACATGGGCGACAGCGAAGGCACGATGGCTATCCTGCGCTTGCCGCTTCGTGTTTCAAGCAGTGCGAAGCCGTAGACCTCACCGCTTTTCATAAAAGGAAACGGCTGACGCTTTCCGACTATGGCGGGGAAGAGCAGCGGCTTTATATCCTCTTTGAATTTTAGCTTCACGAACTCCTGTTCCTTTTTGGAAAGCTCATCGAAAGCGGCTATGGTAACGCCCTGACGTTTCACAAGGCGCATAAGCTCGGCGAAGGAAGCGTCGCGGCGTCTTTGCAGCCGCTGAGATTCGGTAAGTATCGCCGAAAGCTGTTCCTTGGCGCTCATGCCCGTGCGGACATCGACGGGACCGCCCGCTATCATAGCGGCGTCCTTCAGCCCTCCGACGCGCACCATAAAGAACTCGTCCAGATTGGACTGGAATATATTCATGAAGTTGAGCCGTTCAAGCAAGGGCGACCCGGCGTCCTCAGCCTCTTCGAGGACACGCTCGTTGAACCGAAGCCAAGAAAGCTCACGGTTGACAAAGCAGGCGTACTTATCCTGCCCGCCCTTGACGGAATTGTTCTTCGACATACACTTACCTCCCGCCGATCAGTTAAGATGAGATAAAGACCCGTTTGCGCGGACTTTTGTATTAATTATATAACACTCTTATTAACGGATAATGAAGTATATGTGTATTTTCTGTTATATAACCGCATTTACAGCCATTTGCAAGGCTTTTTTGACTTATTGGAAAGTTTACAAAAAAGTCATAAAAAATCCCCTAAAAAGCTTGACAGGCGGAAAAATATGTGGTATAATATATTACGTTGTTCGGGGTGTGGCGCAGGTGGTAGCGCGCTACCTTGGGGTGGTAGAGGCCGTGGGTTCAAGTCCCGTCACTCCGACTTCATTTCAGCCGTCTTATCGGCTGAGTAGAACATATTATTTCAAGTATGCTCTACTCAACCGATAGGCGGTTGAGTTTTATATGAACAGTCAAAGCTGTTATTTTGCATATTTCTGCGCCAAACGCCTACACTCCTGTGACGTATAATTCTGTGTAACGTTAGCTGATGTAGTCTGTGTTGCCATTATGCGGTGCTTCACAGCAGGACTTCTGACCACAGATCGGCGAGTAGGCTCATAGGCAACATATAACTGCGGTACGTCAATCCGAAGCGGTGCTTCACAGCAGGACTTATAGTTATATGCTTCTTGCTCATTTGGCAGCGTATGTACATTCTGTTTGTTTTCCCTAATCGGGTTGATCGTCATAGCTGCTAAATATATCTTTGCAAGTTTCTACTTAGTAAGGTATCTCTACTTCACTAATCGAAGATTCGCTTTTTAGAGTTGCCGTCTTGTCATCAACGGCTCATCACCAGCCAACAACCGGACACTTCCATTCTGCATAGTCCGGGGCGATGGTTATTCACTTCCGTCATTTACTATCCGTAGGGCGGGTAGTAGACATTTCAAGGTGCGACCGCTAAGCGGTAGATCGAAAATCAAACGAACAAAGACCCCATTGCAACGGCGAAGCGCAACAGGGTCTTGACAAGAATCTATAGTTATGCTATAATAGTAGCGTAACTTCAAAACTAAGTCCGGACGGTGCGCCAACACCGTTTTGGGTTAAGGGTTGTATCCTAGGTTTTTAGGGTGCAACCTGTTTTGTTTATTTGATTTTCACTGTCTATATTATAACATATTTTGAACGATTTGTCAAGTGATTTTACAAAAAAATTCCGTTTTTTTCAGTAAAATATGCCACTTTATAATAATTTAACAGGCAGAAAAAAGTGCATTAATGCACTTTTTATTATGTCTTTAAAAGAAAGAAAGGAAAGTGCAACCTTGAAATAAGGCTTTTTCTGTGCTATAATAAGAGTAATATATCAATGGGCGGTGATTACATGACCGAAAAAGAACAGAAAAAGGCAGCTAAAGAATTTGCCGAGCGTTGGAAAAACAGAGGTTATGAAAAGGGCGAATCCAATCTCTTTTGGATAGACTTGCTGACACACGTTTATGGTGTTGACAACATAGCTGAGTTTATCAGCTTTGAGGATCAGGTGCATTTAGACCATACTTCATTCATTGACGGCTATATCAAGTCTACACACGTTATGATCGAGCAGAAATCTATCGGCAAGGACTTACGCAAGGCTATAAAGCAATCTGACGGCAGCTTGCTTACACCTTTTCAGCAAGCAAAGCGTTATGTTACCGAACTGCCATTATCGCAGCACCCTCGGTGGATAGTGACCTGTAACTTTGAGGAATTTCTTGTTTACGATATGGAAAAGCCAAACGGTGAGCCTGAGCAGATACTCTTAAAAGATCTTGCAAAAGACTACTACCGTTTGCAGTTCCTTGTAGAAACAGGAAGTGAAATGCTGAAAAAGGAAATGGAAGTTTCCTTAAAGGCAGGAGAACTTGTAGGCAAGCTGTATGACGCTATCCTGAAACAGTATAAAGACCCTAGTAGTCCCGACACACTCAAAAGCCTGAATATGCTGTGCGTAAGGCTTGTATTCTGTCTGTATGCAGAGGACGCAGGCATTTTCGGCACACATGAAATGTTCGGACGGTATCTGAAACAGTTTCAGGCAAAGGACGTTCGCAAGGCTCTTATTGAACTGTTCCAAGTTCTTAATACCAAAGAGAACGAGCGTGATAAATACCTCGATGATGATCTTGCAGCGTTCCCTTATGTAAACGGCGGCTTATTTGCTGATGAAAATATCGAGATACCACGCTTTAATGAGGAAATAGTCAGTCTGCTCATTGACAATGCCAGTGCAGGCTTTGACTGGTCGGAGATCAGCCCGACTATCTTCGGTGCGGTGTTTGAAAGCACTTTGAACCCCGAAACAAGGCGCAGCGGCGGTATGCACTATACCTCTATCGAGAATATCCACAAGG
>JAILFN010000041.1 GCA_024697545.1 Ruminococcus sp. | reverse complement strand
ATTCATTATTTGAAAATAAGCTGTTAAACTTCGCTTTATTATATTCTTTAAATCTATTTATAATATCTATCTTCACGTCGTCGGAAATAATACTACGCACTTGTTTTTCAAAAAAATAATCTGATAACAGTTCTTCTTTTACCTTATCGACATCAAATTCAGGTAATTTATATTCAAACGTTTTCGGCTTTGAAAGGTCTACAAAATCCTCTATATCGTCTATCCACATAACAAATGGTTTACTTATCGAAATTACTTTTTTCATTAGGTTTGTTTCAATATCCCAAACTATAGCTTTTCCGTCATTACAAATTGTAATAAAGCTTTTTTCATCATCTGAAAAGTCTGCATAATACAAATAACCAATCATTCCACCATGTATATTCCATTCAGACATTTTACTACCTTTAAAAGAAGATGGTTCTTGACCATTATCGCTAAAATACAGATTATTTAGAATAATATTCCCAAAATCTAGCTGTGAAAAATCTTCTCTGCAAATCTTGTCATGACGAGAAAATCGCATTGTACGGATAATGTTGTGCAAGGCGGTGACGCAAGTTTCCGCTAGTTCTGAGGAACGATTTTCTCCATTCTTCATACGCAGAAGGTCAACATAGTAATGTAAATTGTTTTTTTGCAAATCTAAACCCATATCATTCGTCTCCTTCGCAGTTGATCACGACTAATTTATATGACACGTTAATTTCGTTCAAATAGAACAGTGTTTCATGGTTCTGGTTTTGCAATGTCACCATTGTATTGGAAAAGAATTTTGTGAGTCGTTTCATTGGCTATAATACGGTGAAAAGAACAGCTATTAATGTGTAAACCATAAACATTGTATAAGTTCCCAAGATTCACAAGCTTTTTGCTATCACTTAACTCATAATAATCATGTTTATATATTCTGCATTTGTATTGATTTTTCGAGAGGCAGTACGGAAAAGACCAATATGTTTGCGTAGATGAAGCAACATCTGATTTATATGATGTATTAGCGGTTCTAAATCCTTTAAGTAGCTTTTGGGTTTTTAAATCATAAACTTCTGTATACTCTCCAAATATCAAGAAAAATTCTTTTCCATTTGGAGAAAAACAAATGGTGCTTTCTGAATCGGTTGGAATTGATCCTAAACACTTTCCGGTTTTTACACTCCATATTTTTGCGCTATATTCATCACTTGTTATGCAACATTCTCCATTGGGAGAGAAAACGGCTGATCTAATCCAACTGCTATGCCCATACAATGTGTTCAAGCATTTCCCAGTCTTAATATCCCATATTTTTACAGTTTTATCTGCAGATCCAGTAAGGCAAATATTATGTTTTTTGTATATAGCCACTGAATATACCCAATCAGAATGTCCTACTAAAGTCTGTATACATTTTCCATCATTTACACTCCATATTTTTGCCGTGTGATCACCTGATCCTGTAATACAATAACAATTATCTTCTGAAAATGCCCCTGAACATACTGTGTAATCATGTCCTTTCAATACTTGTAAACAGGTTCCTGTACTCAAGTCCCATATTTTAGCATAACTACCGTTGCAGACTAACATTTTTTTCTCATCTTCCGAAAAAGCAATTCTGTCCAGGTCCAAAACTGCCATAATATCTGAAGAACTATACATAAACTTTTTTACTTCATTACTGTATACATATACTATACCACTGTACAATACAATCAAAATAAATTGACCTTTCCTCGAAAACATAATTTTCTCTATTGCTGATACATCATAGCCTAATGTATTGATGCACTTTCCTGTTTTCATATTCCATATTTTGATGGCATTGTGATCTGAACTTGTAATGAAATAATTGTTGTAAACTGAAAATACAGATGTGGAATACATTTTTTCTTTTAATTCGCAAATATGATTACCCGTTTCAGTGTCGTAAACGATCGAAGTACCATTTGAGCAAACAGCTGAAATACAGTGCTTTCCATCAATCGAGTAACCGATGTAATCTCTTCCACTAACAAAGCCTTTTAAATGAATTTCTTGTACATAGTCCTCTTTGGCTATGTCCCATACTTTGATTGTTCCGTTATTGAAACCTATTATACATCTTTTTTCATCTTTAGAAAAAGCAAGACAATTAAAAGAAGGAGTTGATTCAGGAACTTCTATGTTGCCAATATACTTTCTTTCTTTTAGATTCCATAATTCAACTATGTTGCCACCCCAACTAGATCCAACTAAACAATATTTATCATTTGAGGATACTCGAATATATGATTTTCCGGAATCGTGGCAGCCATGTAATGTAAAACTATCTAAACTATTACCTGTCCAAGAATTATATATTCGAACAGTTCCGTTTTCCAATAAAATCAAGCAATTATCAGAATCAGAGTTGAAAACTGCATCATTTATATACCCTTTTACCTCTATAGTCTGTAACGTATGGCCTGTTTTTGTATCCCAAATAATGATAGTTCCATCTTTAGTACCAGTTAAACACCTTTCCCCGTCAAAAGAAAACTTTACAGATAGTATTCTACTTGTATGTCCTTGAAGTCTAACTCTTATTAATCCTGATTTAACATCCCATATAATTGCGGATCCATCAGCACTACCCGTTAATATGTATTTCCCATTAGGAGACCATGTAGCGGCAGATACATATTCCGTATGCCCGCCCACAAAGCTCCACTCATTAAGCTTGCACCTGTCAAAACAGGAGGGACACTCGCCGTTAAGGCTCCAATGTATGCCGTTAAACGGGATATTACCGAAATCAAGGCGCGACAAGTCCTCCCCACAGATCTTGTCATGCCGAGAAAGCCGCATGGTGCTGATAATGTTGTGAAGAGCGGTCACGCAGGTCTCGGACTGCTCGGGTGTGCGCGTGGCATCGTCCATTCGCAGAAGGTCAATGTAATAGTGCAGAACGTTCGGTTTAATCGTCATGGTATTCGCCTCCAATTGGTCTCCGGTGCTTACTTTTTTTGGCATGGAAGAGCGTTTATTGCTCGGAGTTCTCGATGTCTCCGCCGTATTGGTAGAGAAGCTTGCGGGTCATATCGTCGGCGGTTATATTGTGGAAGGGGCAGTTTTTGATGTACATTCCATCAATATTGTAAAAAGTACCGATAAGCTCCGGCTCGTCGCTGCCGTTGGGATCGAAGCTGTCGAGTTTGTAGATGGTTGTGATGATCTCTTCTGTTACAGCAGCATAAGGAAAGCTCCATTTTACTGTTCCATCTATACCATTTAGGCTGAAAGTTTTTAAACAGATCCCTGTTTTAAAATCCCAGAGCTTTACTGTTTTATCCCATGAACCTGTCAAACAGTATTTCCCGTCCGGAGAAAATGCGACTGAGATTACATAATCGCTATGCACTTCCAAAGTCTTTATACATGTTCCGCTTTCTAAATCCCATAACTTTGCTGTATCATACGCTGAACCTGTCAAACAGTACTTTCCGTCCGTAGAAAATGCGACTGATTCAACAGAATTACTATCTCCTTCTAAAGTTTTTAAACATATTCCACTTTCTAAGTCCCATAGCTTTGCTGTTTTGTCCCAAGAACTTGTCGTCAAACAATATTTCCCGTTCGGTGAAAATACGGCTGAATAAACATCGATACTATGTACTTCTAAAGTTTTTATACATTTTCCGTTCTCTAAGTCCCATAACTTTGCTGTTTTGTCCCTTGAACCTGTCAAACCGTATTTCCCGTCCGGAGAAAATGCGACTGTATCAATACCAAGTCTATGTCCTTCCAGAGTTTTTAGACATATTCCGTTTTCTAAATCCCATAGCTTTGCTGTATCGTCTTCTGAACCTGTCAGGCAGTATTTACCATCCGGAGAAAATGCGACTGCATCAACAGAATTATTATGTCCTTCTAAAGACTTTAGATATCTTCCGCTTTCTAAGTTCCATAGCTTTGCTGTACGATCATATGAACCTGTCAGACAGTATTTACCGTCCGAAGAAAATGCGACTGATCTAACACATTCACTATATCCTTCAAGAGTCTTTAAACATTTTCCTGTTTCAAAGTTCCATATCTTTGCTGTATCGTCTCCTGAACCCGTCAGGCAGTATTTTCCGTCCGGAGAAAATGCGACTGATCTAACACATTCACTATATCCTTCAAGAGTCTTTAAATATTTTCCTGTTTCAAAGTTCCATATCTTTGCGGTATTGTCCCATGAACCTGTCAGGCAGTATTTACCGTCCGGAGAAAATGCAACTGAACTAACATCGCTACTATGACCTTTCAAAGTTTTTAGACATATTCCGCTTTCTAAGTCCCATAACTTTGCTGTAGTATCAGATGAACCCGTCAAGCAGTATTTTCCGTCCGGAGAAAATGCGACTGATAAAACAAAAAAATCATGCCCTTCTAAAGTCTTTAGACATGTTCCGCTTTCTAAGTCCCATAACTTTGCTGTAGTATCAAATGAACCCGTCAAGCAGTATTTCCCGTCCAGAGAAAATGCAACTGAATTAACATAGTTGCTATGTCCTTCTAAAGTCTTTAGACATATTCCTCTTTCTAAGATCCATAGCTTTGCTGTATCGTCTCCTGAACCCGTCAGGCAGTATTTTCCGTCCGAAGAAAATGCGACTGATAAAACAGAATTATTATGCCCTTCTAAAGTCTTTAGACATGTTCCGCTCTCTAAGTTCCATAGCTTTGCTGTTTCGTCTTCTGAACCTGTCAGGCAGTATTTTCCATCTGGTGAAAATGCAACTGAATTAACAAAACTATTATGTCCTATTAGTTTTCTAATCATCAGACCAGACTTGGCGTCCCACAAAATAGCCGCCCCATCATGTCCCCCTGTAAGGATATACTTCCCGTCAGGCGACCATGCGACAGAATTAACAGCCCCCGAATGCCCACTCATAAGATTCCACTCATTGAGCCTGCACCCGTCAAAGCGGGAAGGCGACTCGCCGTTCAGGCTCCAGCGGATACCATTAAAAGGGATATTACCGAGATCAAGGCGTGAGAAATCCTCCCCGCAGATCTTGTCCCTGCGGGAGAAACGCATAGTCCGGATAACGTTGTGGAGCGCAGTTATACTGGTCTCGGCCTCCTCAGAAGTGCGCAGAGCACCGTCCATTCGCAGAAGGTCAATATAGTAGTGCAGTTCATTTTTCTGTATATTCGGGGTCATTTTTATAATCTCCTAAAATTCCACCAAGCAGTATGCAAACGTCGTCAGACCATACATAATCAAGACCGTTGTCCTTCGTGAAGTCGAGCTGTTCCTTACGGGACAGTCCCGCCTCCCCAAGTGCCTTTGCCGCTGAGAGTATGTTCTGTATCTGCTTGGCGGCGAAATAGTCACGGTAATACTGGTGTGTGAATGCGATCTTACCGTCAGAGGTGTCGTAGCAGTAGCCGGCTTCGTTATTGATTATGTTTTCTATTGTGTCTCTTGAAATGAATAGTTCTAATGCTTCTTCACTAGACATATCGGCTTTTATTGTGTAGTCAATATATTCTTTTTTATTAAACCCAATAGAAGAGGACAAATCTTTGTTTCCGAAAACAATATTATATAAAGAAATTTTTTGTCCGCCTATGCTTTTGGTTAAATAAAGGATATTTCCAAGAGTCATTCTACTCATGAACGTATTTCTTTCGCTCAAAAAAACTCTCTTATTATCCATATCATTAGCCGCAAAAGGCAGCGAATATTGAATAAGGAACTTCCGAAGGCTTGAGTGTTGGAGTTTATTTTTGTCTTCGGGGTCTGCTATCCTGTTGGCGGTCATAGGCTCATAGTTGAGGATAAATCTGTCCAGCAGCTCGCCTCTTGTATGCACAGTCTTAGTGTCTTCGGTATGGAGAGCAAGGTACATATTCAGGAACATGGGTATCTTCAATACTTCCCATATACGGTCATCCGTCAAGGCTGAGATCTCCTCCTGAGACATATCCTTGTGCTCCTTTATCGACGCTTTGATCTCATCATCAGGGACTCCAACAAAGCTGAACCTGCTCAGCCGTGCAAAAACATCATTATTATTCGAAGCTTCCAGGGCTTCGTCGTTTTTGATCGTTACCGCCCTGCTCGTTACGACAAAAGAGGCGTTCTTCCATTTATTCAAAGCCTTGCCAAGATTCGACTCGAAGGCTGCTCTGTCCGACCTGTTCAGTATCTCATTGTAGCCGTCAAGGATCACCACATATTTGGGTGACTTTGTCTCTATGGATAAGATATGATCCAGTGCTGTCATCTGTTTGAATAAAGCTTTGTCATTCAGCACATCTCCCTGACGTATCGCTAGAGAAGAATAGCCTGAACTATGAATGATATTCACCATGATATAAGTAAGAAGATCAACAGGAAGATCTTTAACCGTAAGTCCCTCACCTTCGGAAGCATTCCGTGTGTTTTCGTGCAGTTCAGAATAATGGCTGAGGTCGATGTACAGACATATCTTGGAAGCTTTATCAGAGATATCCTTTTGCTCAGTCCAGTAATCATACACCGCCGTGCTTTTGCCCATTCCACCGTCACCGACCAACAGTACATATTGATTCTGTTCAATGACATCGCGGGGCATGAACTGATTCTTTTTCGCGTCCTCAAGCATGACCTTGGAATTAAAGCGCTGAGCGAATTTCCTGAGCTGTGCAAACTTGCCGTTTTCATCGCTGAGGGCTCTCCAATGCTTTCTGCTGCGGGTGCGCAGGTGCTCCTCTGTGACTTGTGTGACCATCGTCACCAGCCCAGATCCTGCAAACAACTGCTGTTTTTCGGGATCTACAACTATCGATAAGTACATAAGCTCCCGCAGATCATCAATGAGATCCCCCATAGTCTCGTATCTATCCCCGATATCAGCAGCAAGAGCCTTTGACAGAATATCCCCAAGCCGGTCACGAACTATCTGCACTGTAAGATATATTGATGCATCCTCTGGGATCTCCCACACATTTTCTTTATTTCGCAGATCTTTCAGAGGAATACATCCAAAGAGCCTGCGGTATAAAACTGCTGCTAAAAGAAATATATCTGTACGCTCTCCGGACTTTCCCAAGTTATTAAGTATTCGTTCAGTATCTATGATCCTTCTGTCGATATAACTTTTATGGAAAACCTTGAGTTCTCTTGGCATGGGGACCATATCATCACTAATAGTAAATGATATGGAAATATCCTGAGAAGTAGAAGATGTGAAATTGATCAAGTCCTCACGCTTTACAAGGCTGTCAAAATCAAACTGTATAGCTGTTCTGTTATCCTCGCCTCCTGTGACAAGGATATTTGATTCCTTTATGTCAAGAACGATATACCCTGCTTTGTGATACTTAGAGATCATATTGCCAGTCTGTATAATGATTCTAAGCATATCTTCAAGGGAACTATCCTTGTATTTATCATATGATAAACCGCTGCTGCACTCATAAACCGAATACAAGATACCGTGTTCATTTTCATATAATCCAATCGGTGCCGATACTCCGACTGACAAGAGCATTTTGTCCTCTACACTATCCAGCTCGGAATGATCTGCATTTTTAAAATCATTCTGTATCCTGTAAGCGTTGAGATATCTATGCCGTATCGTCTCATATCTGGCTTTTGAAGCACTGCTCTGCTCGGCAAAGTACAGCGTAACTCTGTCCTTTTCATCTCTTTTCAGTCCGCATTCCCTGGGGAACAATTCCTTGAGTATGCACCTATGTGAAATGCCGCCGGACAGGTATTCCGCCTCATACACATAAGCGCTGTTACCGTGTCCGACTGCCTTACTAACGGCGAATGTATGTTCAGACCCGCTTTCAAGCTCATTAAGGACCAGTGTTTTCTCTCCATTTATAACGTCAATAGCCTGACGACTCCAATCGCACATATTAAGACCTCCAATTTATCATGATATAGCTTGCGTCATCATAGTGTGATCCCTCTGACGCATGTAAAAGGGTTTTCTGAACAGAGCAGTGGTTCTTTCTCAAATATCCACCGTTGAATAAAAAAGGCAGGATCCCGTCTGACAGCAGAATTATACCTTCTGCATCGGCTGTATTTCCCCTTGCTATCCTTAGGTGTTGTTTCGCCTGAAACGATGTCGTGAGAACGGTACTGTAAGCGCTATCTCCGTTTTCGGGATACGATATGACCGTGAAATCATCATCGTGATAGCTCAGTATACTGCCGTCACCCAGGTGACCGACCATATACCGCCCACTGCATATAACTGCAAAGAGCAGCGTTGAACCAAACTCCCGAATGCTTTTTACTCCATATTCTTCTGAGAGCTTATGCAGCTTATCAAGAAGAAAAGAATGCACTTCACTCTGTATCTCCGTATCCGGCTTATCGAACAGTTCATTGGAATGCTCAAATAAATACTCCGCAACGGTGTCAACTGCTGTTTTTGCGCCCTGTTGTGCATAACGCCTGCTTCCTGCTCCGTCGGCAAGCACTATCACTCCCGTACTGTCATTACTATTCGATGCTATTGCGTCCTGATTGTCAACGCCGGTTTCACGGTGCATCATACCACATATGCTGTCAGATCTGATAATAAAACTCATAGCTTTAACCTCCCGTACTTATTATACAGCACGGGAGGAGAAAAACAGCACACAATTAAAAAAATCCGGAATTATTTGTCCTTTTGGACTTTTTTTCGTTGAAAATAGTCATATCCAGCAGTATTATTGATCTTATTGAACATCCCCTCGGGATCGTCACTGTTTAAGCACATATACAGCATGGCATCCTGATACCTCAGCGAGCTGAAAGGCGGCCAGCGGTTTGCCAGAAGCTGCTCATCAATATCTTCATCATCTTCGTCAAATATAGAGAGTTTATTCTCAAAGTCTGACGCACGTGTTTGGTCATTTTTTATGCTATATAATTGAAAAACTTTCAGCAGATATTCCGAGCGAAGTGCAAGATCCTTATCATAAACCGCTGATTTTTCTCTTTTTAGTTCGTTGTTAACTGCTTCTGCAAGAACAAGAGTGTTGAATTGCATACATGCATCGATCTTTGAATAATCCTTCCTTAGATTATCACTTTCTAATGCGTCACTTATTCTTTCAAATGATTCTTCAAAAAACTTCTTGATATCTTTTATACGCTGTTTTTCATCTGTAATACCTCTGAAGTCATCCTTCCATAATTTTCCTATACCATTAACACTCCCAATCTTACCAGAAAGTAAATCCTTATGAACTATCAGATATGCGTAATCTCTTTCTGAATCAGGCGTATAGGGGGTCACATTACCATATACTGACTCTGCGCGTGTTTTGCTTTCGATATCATAATAGCTTTCATAAAAATGTCTATCTTTTGCCATCCACTCGCATAACTCCTCCGGTAGTATGTACTGATCAGAGTATACATCCATCTTTGGATCAACTGTAAATTGTGAAAAATTAAAGGTATCCGTTCCTCTTGTAATAACATTGCCATTAAAGTAATTGACACCCTTTTTATCTTCATCCTTATCTTTTATACTGTCAAACATTTTGTTTTCATCTAATTCCAAACCGGGATATTTATGTAATTGTTCGATAGAAGCCTTATTGAAATCAAGAAAGCCCTCAATTTCAGAAAGCGTATTGTTTTTTGAAAATGATTCCGCAACATCGCTCATATCATCCCCAAAGAGATTTATTATTACCAACTTGGCTGTATTACGAAGCATAGATTCCAGTTCTTGAAAGCTAAGCATATTAACGATGGCATAGTAATATGTCACATCAAGAAATGATTTAGGATTAAAACCCTCCACTGATAAAAGAGAAAGGATCTCGTTGATTCGTTTAGAGGCGGTTTCCTTATTATCATTATCATCCTTATCATCATCTGCGTAAACGAATGTTATGGCATAAATAAGATGAAGAAAGCTGCTTCTTTCAGTTATTTCATTTATGAACTCGCCGCGGCTAAGTTGAACATTCAGGCTTTTGTCAATTCCTCCCTTATACACCTTTGCAAATGTAGATATGATAAAGTTCAGCATAGGCTGAGTAAGCTGCTGTGTAAGTAATACCTCAGCATAACAGCAAAGAAAAGCTTCTTTCATTTTTGGTTTCATATTCTTATCATACCACAGATCGAAAATCCTGGCAAAATAGTTGTACTTTTCTTCGTTCTGGCTGTTCAAGATATAGCTTTTCAGATTATCCTCTCTGTTTTTTCCTTTGACATAATCAAGGTACGCAAGAATTTCCTCAAAGGTTTTTGCTTTATTAATATCCGGGGAATTTACTTTACTAATATCCGGGGCAGGAAGACTAAATCCGGGCTGCAGCTTGTTCATAAAGCTTGTCAACAGATCCTTCATATCAGCGTTAAAAGACTCCCATTCCGGTTCTTTATCAACTAGTTCATAAACCGGTTTCTCTTTCTTTCCATCGTTTTTAAGTAATGTGTCTTTAAGCTTGACAGCTTCGGAATGATCTATCTTTAACATAACAGTAATGTCGTCTGTAAAATTATCAGGTTTATACAATGCCATAATTATCATCCTTTCGTTCATTGGAAATGTAAACCACTTATAATAGTATTATAGCACAAAAATATATTATATGTCAAGAATTTTTTAGATGTAAATACCAAAATAATGAAGATATTTTTAATCACCGGTAAAAAAAACACTCTTGCTATGCTTTAATAAATATAAGCTAAACAACCCCTCGGCCGATTATCCGAAAGAAGGTGATATCATTTGCAAAATGTATATTTTTCCAAATAACATGTTATGATAAAGAAGGTGCTTTAAATGAAGATCAAAAAAATCTATCCGTTTTTACCGGATGTCGCTGCCGTCATGCTTTCTCTGTATGCCATGCTGAGAAGTACATATCTTTCAAGCGGGTGCTTTTCGGTGTTTGCTGCGGGGATCGTCATAGCTTGTTTTATGCTGATAACGGTCTTCAAGCTCTGCGGTATCGGCAGGAGTCTTTGGGGTACTGCTGCTGCGGCAGTTATCTCTGTCGGAAACATGACGGCTCTGCCTATGCTTTACTATACCGACGGTTATACTCAAGGTGAAATCTCGGATACAGCATACGGGACTCTGATCTGTCTGATGCTGATGTTCGGAAGCATGGTCATATCACAAATTTTAATGTACTTCCTCAATAAGCTGAGTGTTGGCAAGCCAAAGACTGTCCCGATCACTGCGGCAATCTGCACGCTGCTTACAGCAGCTGTGATATTTGTTTTTTCGGACAGAGCCTCGGGAACAACGCTTGTTTTCGGAATGCAGGCAGCTATACCTGCGGCAGCAGTCCTGCTTCTGTGTGCGGCGGCAGCCGTTTCTGCGGACAAGCTGCTCAGGGTGATATGTTCCGCCGCTCTTGCCGCACTTGCGGGTACTCTTGTTGTTCGGAACGAAACGGGTATACCGGCAGTGATGATAGCCGCCCTGCTGATATGGTATCTGTTTTTCTCGAAAAGGAGGAATGCAGTGCTGACGGTTTTCTCTGTCGTGATCCCCGCTTTCGGAGCAGTGGGCATACTGCTTCTGAAATTCTTCGGGAGTCGGCTGTCGGGGATCGCCATAGTCGATAAGGTAATGACAAGGCTGTTTTCGGGCAATGTCGAGCAGGCGGCGTCTGCTGAGAGGAGCCTGCGGCAAAGCGGGGTATTCGGGATTAACAGCTATCTGTATCTGAGCGAGGGTACATCGGATTTCTGCATGGTCACGCTGATACACTACCTCGGCATTGCATTTCTGATGCTGATAATACTTTCTGCGGTTCCTTTTATCTGCATATCGGCTTTCGAGCTGATGAGGGAACGTGGAACGCTCGCAAATACGCTTGCATCTATGAGCCTCTGTCTGCTGACAGTCATACTTGTGTACAATCTGCTGATGTGCGTTGGTTTTGCACCGATAATCGGAGTTCAGGCGCCTTTTGTCGGAATCTCAAAGCTGTTTTCGATCCTGTCGGGCTGTCTGCTTGGCTGGAGCTGTTTTTCGGAATCCGACGCTAACAAACTGAGAGAAAAATGTAAGGAAATACGAGGTGAGTTTTTATGAGGTATGCAAGAAGAAAATCTGTCTTTTTTACGATCATGATAATATGCTGCTTTATGCTGGTAATGCTCGGAGCCATAAGCAGCATAGTTCGGGCCGAAGTGCCGGGTGCGGCATCGCCGCTGGAGTATTTACTGAAGCTCGACGGAGCAGTCTCGGAGGGCAACGACTACGGAGATATCCTTTCGATAGACGGCGTTCCGATTGCTTCGGGATATACGGCTGAAAGCGGTGAATACAAATACTGTGCGGTGTCGGGCTGGTCGGATATTGTCGGCTCGCCGTCGGGTGGGCTGATATACAATTGCCGAAATATCCTGCTAGCAAATGGAAGCCGTGCAAACCTGCTGCTTCACAAGGGCAATTCCATTACGACCACACTCCACTCGACAGGTATGCGGACAGCACAGGAAGAGCTTGCAGAATACGGGCGCGATGTAAACGCCTACATCTGTGTTGTGCTGCGTGACGGTGCGGTTCTTGTATCGCAGGGAAATAACAGCTATCCTCAGGAAGCGTTTTTTGACCCCTACAATTATGATGATCTTTATGTTGATTACTGCTCTTCGCGTTCGTTAAAAGGCAGCACCTTCAAGCCGCTGACTCTGCGTATGCTGCTTCTGAACAACGAAGCGCTGGGAGACGAATACTCTCTGTATAATCAGGAGTTCAAGGACTTCAATCAGGCAACTGTGCGAGGACACACAATCATCAACTGGGACAGCTGTATTTCGGGGAACTATCTCACCGATGAGGGCGGCGGGATCATGTCACGGACGCTCAGTCTCTCCGACGCGCTCCAGCTGTCTGCCAACACTTATGTACTGCGGCATGCAGACAAGTTCGGGCTTGAGAACACCTATCGCAAGATGACCGAGCTGTACTCTCTGAACAAGGTCATTCACACCGAGATCAACGAGCTCTCTGTTGGCAAAGTAAGCTCCGAAAGACTCGCATACTTCCCCTGGGGGCAGGACGCCGACCTTTCGGCTGTTGAGATGTGTCAGCTGTACAACTACATGACAGGCGGCACATACAGTATGCCGTTCTACGTTGCGGGAGTTACGAAACCCGATGGTAAAGTCATCTATACGGCAGAACCCGTCAAGGTGAGGGAAAAAGAGCTTGACATTGAACTGAGGACGGATATCCTCGACAACGCACTCGCAGACACTTTCTGCTCTTATCTTACAAAAGATCAGCTTCACCGTTTTGCCAAGCTGGTGAACTCCCGAAGAGTCCTCGCCAAAAGCGGCACAGCCGATCTTGCCGGTGAAAGCGTCAACCGGGTCATGATGCTGACGGTGCTGAATGAGGATCGCACAAAGGTTATATGTTCCGCCTGTATGTGCATTGACCATACCTACGACTACGATATCCAGAATTCTTACATGATCGAAAAACTTGTAGCCGTGCTGAACAGCATGGGCATACTTTAAGGAGGTGAACACAATGAGCAGGATCAAGAAGACCGTGATGATCGCTGTCATTCTTCTGGTGATGGTACTTTGCCTGATGAGTCTCCGTTCCGCAAAGCCGAAAACCGACGAAGCAGATAATGACAAGGGCAGATACAGCTATTACACCGAGAGCAATGTCGATTCGGAGGGAGATGACATGTATTTCTACGGGAAGTGAATCGCCGAGTTTAATTTGACATCTATCAAAAAGAGCAGCAGTCTTTCGGCTGTTGCTCTTTTTACATGTTTGTCGTTTTGCAAAAATAATATTAATACGAAATCTTAATTATGTATTGAAAACTACGTGCTTATGTGTTATAATCGTTAAAATGAACGAGAACAAACCAATCATAGAAGCGCGTCAGGAGGTATGGACATGGAGCGTAATGCATGGAAAAGCTACAAGGAAGTCAACCGCCACCCGAATAAAATACGAAAGCTGGGAACAGTTGAGTCTGTTCTTCACAGCATTTGCTGTGCCGATGATATTTCGTGGAAAGAAGCGTTCCGCAGGCTTATACATAGCTCAGCACAGCAAGGAACTATGCCCCATGACAGGCACTCTATCCGTGGTATGCTGTCGGAAAGCGGTTTTTATCTGCAAGCCGGCTCTTATGCTGAACGTCCTGTTATAGAAATCATAAAGGAGTGCAATGAGCGATTCCATGACGGCGAACAGGTCATTGTAAACCTGCTCAATTCGCCAAATCACGGGCAATATGTGCCGATCATTCCTGTCAGGACTAATGGCATCCTTCACTATGAACTTCAATTCCCAAGCGATTGTCAGAAAAGCTGGGCTTATGAAGTATGGATAAGATGGAAAGACCGTCAGGATCACAGCATTGCTCCCAGAAGAAAGACCGGACGAAAAGCTCAAAAGAAAGAAATGTCCGCCAGGGACAGCGAAGCACTGATCGCATTTAACGAAAACCCGACAGACAATCTTGTCGGAGACTGCGCTGTTCGGGCGCTTGCAGGAGTGCTTGAAATCACTTGGGAAGAAGCAGCTTTGAAGCTTGCAGAAGCGGGTGATTTTGTCTGTCCTCATATCAACCTATCAACCAATATTGAGAAATGCCTTGCTAAAGAGGGCTTTGAAAAGCACGGTTCTATCCACAGAAACGGTCACATCTTGAACGGCAAGGAGTTCTGCGACCTTATCCACGATATGTTTCAGGCCGGAACAAGGCTGTACGGATACCCGGGACATACTCACGCAGTAGCGATACTCGTATTTGACGGCGATTACAAGATCGTGGACACATGGGACAGCACAAACAAGCCGATCACAGGATACTGGGCGAAATACCCCGAGCGTCAGCAGAGAAGAAAGTCGTCGGAGCAATATGAACCTGCTTTACCCGAAAAGTTCACCGACCTTTCGGTTGGAGATAAAGTGATTCACAAGGTTTATGGTGTTGGTGAGGTAATAAGCATTGCAAATTTGATAGCTACTATTCGTTTTGAAAATGATGTGGAAAAGAAGCTGGCGGTTGATTGGGTGATTGGTAACTGTAAGGCGGCTTTGCTACTGTGAAATAGTCAATGCACGGATAATACGGCTACACCCCCAACTCCCTAACTTTCCGATAAAACAACGTCTTAGCGATCCCACACCTTTTCATAGTCTCCACTGCCGTCTGCTCGCCCGCACGCAGCATAGGTGCGCTCTCTTCTGTACCGACTAGCGAGTTGTATCCCTTGCGGTCAAAATCCTTCCCGCTCGCCTTGTCGGTGATGATGTTTCGCTCATCGGGAACAAAATCCCGTAGCTGTTCTATCTGCCGTGCCAGATTCTGATCCTT
>JAILFN010000082.1 GCA_024697545.1 Ruminococcus sp. | reverse complement strand
ATTCTTTGTGACGCACCTGCTTTTTTATCTCGCGTATTCTTCCCATGATATCTTACTCCTTTCAGGTTTCGATTTGCCTTCAGAGTAATTATATCATTCTTTGCTAACTTTGTCATTGGCTGGGGGTGGTTGGCGGTTACTTCACAAACGCCTGTTTTGCGACGTTTGAGCGAAATTACTAAACGTTTGTTTAAGATGCGAAATTCGGGTGTTTTAAGGACAAGCAATGGACAGAAGGGCATCTTTGGCAAAAAGAAAAGCTCTGAAACCACGCATTTACGCGATTTCAGAGCTATCGTTAAGATGACCCGTACGGGAATTGAACCCATGATTCCGCCGTGAAAGGGCGGTGTCTTAACCTCTTGACCAACGGGCCGATATGGTAGCGCTAGGTGGATTCGAACCGCCGACGCCCTGGGTATGAACCAAGTGCTCTAGCCAACTGAGCTATAGCGCCACGAGATAACCGCCGATTCACATTGGAACTGCGTCCCCAATCGACTAGTATATTATATCTCAAAATCTCGCCTTTGTCAATACGTTTTTCAAAAAAAACTGCATTTTGTATAGTTGCACAAAAACCGCTGTCCATCTTTAAAAACTTCTGCTTGTAATGCAAAACGCCGACCCGAGCGCCCCATACGGAGAGGTCTGCTACTGCCGCTGCACGATGAAATCGCAGATAGCAGGTTTCGAGATCGAGCAGGCGATCACAAGCCGATGGCATGACAAGGTTCTACCTGAGAGATTCAGGAGAAAGGGACGCCTGCCAAACAACATCGTTTCTTACCGCTTTGGGAAACCAAGGCGGTTTTTTATCAAGATCAAGCACTCCGAACGTTCGGGGTGCTTTTGTACAATAAAAGTCTTGCCGAGTCGTTCGCGCGGACGGGCGAACGTTCTGATGGCGATGATGTATTATTATGTGGTTAGTGATGGAGATGTGGATCCTACTGCCAGCGGACTGGTTAGCTGTGAGCAGACCATCGCGGATGTGCTCAAAGAAAATGAGGGTGAAGCGGGAATTGCTTATATTGGTCATGATACGATCGGCGGAGTTGGTTCATTCTATGTTCAGTGGGCAAAGACCGGATCGAAGGACGTGATCATTGGTCAGTATTCTGCTCCTATTCAGTGGAAGGTTGCTAAGAACCCCGGTACAGTTAAATGGGGAACTTATTATAATAAGTAAGTGATGCCTTGTACCTGATCATGATTTTTATTAAGGCTTAAAACCAGTACAAAAATAATTCTATTTAATTTAACTTGTCGGAAGATCCCCATGTGAAAGCAGGGGGGTCTTTCGTTGTATATATTTTTTTCAAAACATATTCTCGGGTATATTGACATTTGCTGAATAATATAGTATTATATATATGATATCAGTCCCGCCGAACGCGAACTAACGAAATATCAAGGAGATTTATATATGAAAGCTTTGCCTGTCATGCAAAAAACGGCTGCGGCTGCGGCAGCGGCGATATATATGATATCGGCAGCAGCGCCGCCCGTATATGCCGAAAAGCCCGATTTCAATGTAAAGGTGAATACCCCGCCGCATATCGTTTTAATGGGCGATTCTATAGCCGCGGGATATGGTCTTGATGCCTATGACCCCGATGATAAGTCAAAATGTGCCTCATATGCCAATATCTTAGCACAGGTCTTCGATTCCGAGCTGCCCGCCGCAGCGTCCTTCGGATATGATAATGTCGCAAAGGACGGGCTTACCTCGAACGGACTGCTGAATAAGCTTAGAAACGGCGAAATGGACGAATATCTCGCCGAAGCCGACGCCGCCGTGGTATCTATAGGCGGCAACGACCTGCTGGGTCCGCTCGAGGGACTTATCGAAAAAAATATCGGTCTCGGCGAGACCCTTGACCGCGCTCTGTCGCTCGAGGATACCCTTGACGAACACCTCGACGTATATGAGCAGAACCTCCCGCAGATCGTCGATGAGATATACGACAGGGCGGAAAAGAAGGATTTCACGCTGTTTATCCAGACGCTCTACGACCCCCTCGAGGACTTTTCGCTGACCCCGATATCCGACCTCTCCGAGGATAAGATTGGCGACCTGAACAGGATAATCGTCACGACATCCGATAACGGCAGCAGATATAGGATAGTCGATGTCGCGGCACAGTTCAAGGGCAGGGCAGAGGAGCTCACCAATATCAAGAGCTACGATATCCACCCGAATGCCGACGGCCACGCCCTTATCGCCAAGACCGTCCGCGAGGTCATCGAGAAAGAGACTTTCACCTATTACGATGACGAAGCCGCGATGCAGTATCAGATCGAGCAGCAGCAGCTCAGGCAGCTGGAAAAAGAACGCCGCGAACGCCGTAAGAAGATAATAACGGCAGCCTCGGGCGGCGCGGGTGCGCTGGGTATATCACTTTGCATGATATCCCTGTTCAGAAAGAAACGCCATTGATATCTGATATGGATATCAGTATATAATGATATATCGAAAGGAAATATATATATGAGAACATATCTTGTTGATTTTGAGAATGTGAAATCAAAGGGTCTGGTCGGTATCGACAGGCTCGAAGAGGACGATAATGTAATAATATTCTACAGCGAAAACTCCGACACCATAAGCTTTGAGATGCACTGCCTTGTTATGAAAGCCAAAGCGAATGTTGAGTATATGAAGGTAAGGGTCGGCGGCAAAAACGCCCTTGATTTCCAGCTTTCCACGCTGCTCGGCTATATCGTGGCAAAGGGGAATAACACCCATGTGTTCGTGATAAGCGGCGATAAGGGCTTCGATAAGCTGCATGATTTCTGGGAAAACACCTTCCCCGATTCCCCCGAATGCAAAGTTTTTCGCACGGTGAATATATCCTCTGCGCTGCATTATGTCAAGTGTAATCAGAAGCCCGCGGAGCAGCCCGAGATACGCCCCGATGATATAAGTGATATCAAATTCGATATCCCCGATATCAAGCCTGATATCAAAGAAGAGATATCCGCAGCCCCCGTTGATGAGCTTCCCGATATCATATCGGCAAACAGGAGCGATATCCATGATGATATCTCCGATATCCCGCATATCATTTCCCCCGACGATATATATACCGAAGTGCTGTCGGGCAAGGTGGTGGAGATCGTCCCCCGCGCTTCCGATGACCCGATATCGGCGCTCGTCCCCGATATCAGCGGAGAAGAAAGGGAACTGCTCATATCGCTTCTGCGAACGACCAACGCGAAGATCGACCTTCACAACGAGCTGATGAAAAAGCTCAACAACGAGCGCACTACCTATATATATACGCACATTAAGGGCGATTTCTTTAAGCTCAGGGAGGCATATGCCGACAGTAAGCCCGCAAAGCCGGAGCCCGAGCCAGAGACTGTTCCCGAAAAGAAGCCCGCCAAGCCCGAAACTCCCGCACCCACTCAGCAGGCTCAGCTGAAAAAGGTCACTCCGACCGAGAAGAAAAAGCTCCACACGATTCTCGACAGCGTTGCCGACGGCGACGAATTTTCGGGCGTTGTGGCACAGTTCAACTGCTCCGCCACCGCTCAGCAGTTGTATATCAATCTGATGCAGCGCTTCGGGCAGGAGCGCGGCCGTGAGCTTTATAAGCTCGTAAAGCCCGAGTTTTTAGGCTTTATTTCCGATGCCGCAAAGCCCAAAAAACAGCCCGCAGGCAAGCAGGCAAAAGCTGCGGAGCCGCAAAAGACCGAGCCTGCAAAGGCAGCTCCCGAAAACAAGCCCGAAAAGGCAGCCCCGAAAAAAATTGCCGAACCCGAGCTTTCAGACGGAGACAAGCGCCTGCACGAGCTGTCCGATGAGATCGTTGCCGATAAGGAGTACGACAAGCTTCGCACCTGCGTTGTCGAAAACGACAGCGTACATTCGCTCTACCTGTCGCTGATTAAGGGCTTCGGCAAAAAACGCGGCACCGCCGTATACAATAAAATAAAGAAGGAACTCGCCGAGCTGCGCGTTTTGCTGGGGGCGGAGGTGAATGTCTGATGCGTTATATCATTGCTTCCGATATCCACGGCTCTGCTCACTGGTGCGAAAGGCTCCTCGCGCGGTTCGAGGAGCTTCACGCCGACCGCCTGATACTGCTGGGAGATATCCTCTATCACGGTCCCCGCAACGACCTTCCCGACGGCTACGCTCCGAAGCAGGTCATCGCCATGCTTGACCCTCTTGCGGACAGGATAATCTGCGTGCGCGGAAACTGTGAGGCTGAGGTGGATCAGATGGTGCTGAGCTTTTCGGTCTTGAGTGACAGCGCATGGATATGCGACTTCGGACAGCGCGTCTTTGCGACACACGGACACCTCTGGCACCCCGACAGCCTGCCGCCGCTCGCCGACGGCGATATATTCCTCTACGGTCACACTCACGTCCCGATGGACGAGGTACGTTCGGCGGACGGCAGGGAAGTGCGCTGCATTAATCCCGGCTCTGTGTCCATCCCTAAAAACGGCTCTCCTCACCGTGCCCTCATGTGGGAGGACGGCGTTTTTACCGAGATACTGCTCTGAAAAACAAAAGACGCAGGCAGCAAGCCCGAAAGATCTGCGTGACATCGCAGCTTTCAACAATGGTTTTGCTGCCGTTCGTATTTTATGACTAAATTTCGTTGTCGATAATTGTTATTTCAGTGATAAAATGATGATTTTTGTATTTACAGGTTGCAATTTGATCGGAAATGTGGTATCATGGTAAAGGAATAATTAAAAATATGATGGAATGCTGTGCCATTTCGGCGCGGACATTAGAAAGGAACGATCGACCATGAGTATGAAAACCTGTCCGTTCTGCAGAAAAGAGATCTCTAATGAGGCGATAATCTGCAAGTTCTGCCACAGACTTCTTATAGATGAAAACGGCAAGGATATCGGTGACGAGAAGGATAACACCCCCGCCCCCGCTGCTGCCGATGAAGATAAAACAATCGTTTACAGCAAGGACGAGCTCAGAAAGGCTCTGCATGATAACGAAAACGATTACGCTGACGAGCAGCCCGCTGATGAAGCTGACGAAGCTGCTTACGAGGAGTATCAGGAGCCTGCCGAGGAAGCTTATGATGAGCAGTACGCCGATGAGCAGTATGCTTACGAGGACGACGGCTACGACAACGGCGAGTATACATACGACGAGCAGTCGGAAGGCTATGCCGATGCTTACGAGGAGGAGTACGAACAGCCTGCACCTCAGCAGCGCTATCGTTCCGCAGCCCGCGATATGATGGCTGACGATATCCCCCCCGTATCCGATTACGACCCCAAGCGTACCTTTATTATAACGATAATCGTAACACTCGGTATCCTGCTGATAATCATCGCGGCTATCGTAGTGGGCTTTAAGCTTTTCGGTTTCAGTGATGAGAACGCCAAGCAGTCTCAGGTGACTGCTCAGACACCCGCACCCACTTCAGATACCCAGCCCTCCGAGACTGCTCCCGTTGAGACAGAGTATGTTCCGCAGGTGACCGATGATACCGCTTCCGAAAGCCCCGAGGAGACTTCCAACAGCGGTCTTGCAGATCCTGTTGTTACCCCCGACAGCATGGTAGTCGTACCCGAGGACAGCGCAGCCGACAGCACCGCTGACAGCTCCACCGACACTGCTTCCGACAGCACCGCCGATGATTCCGCTGCCGACAGTGCAGCTGACAGCACCGCAGAGAGCAGCGCCGACGAGAGCGAGGTCAACGACGGCCCCGCAGGTCAGTACTACACCTGGGACGAGGCTTTCGATATCATTGAGAATTACTTCGCAAGCAACGGAATGAACGGCACCTATGCTTACGCTTACGGTGAGGAGAACACCTCCATGACATTCCAGTATTACGATGAGAACGGCAACCCCGCAGGTCTTTACACCGTTGACCTTTACACAGGTGCCGTATCTGCTGCATAATTACCGAATAAGACATAATACCGCACATTGCCGCACGCGCGTCTTTGTACGGTATTTGTTGTAAATGATAGTCGATATATTTTACTAAAAATAGATATTCTAAACGGAGGAGATTATGGAGACAAGGATATGTCCCCAGTGCGGCAAACAGATACCCGCAGACGCTATTACCTGCAAGTTCTGCGGAACACTGTTTTTTGCATCGCCGAATGAACTGGAAGGAGAAAGATCCCTGCGATCTGCCTACAACCGCAGCTTCGGTGAGGGCAACGGGGAGTATTATAACAGCGATCCCGTCGAGTATGATGAAAACGGCGGGTACTATGATGAAGATGGCAACTACTACGACGCAAGCGGCGGACATTTCGATGCCGAAGGCAACTACTACGACACCGAAGGCGGCTACTACGATAAGGACGGCAATTACTACGATAAGGACGGAAATTTCTTCCCCGGCTACTATGACGAGGACGGCAACTATCACGAAGGCGTCCGCACCGCAGCCGAAAAGCCCGTAGATTTCAGCTTCGCCACGTCCGAGACAAGGTCGGATAACGGCGGTTTCAAACCCTCGTTAGAAGAGTCTTTCAAGGAAGATCTTTCCGAAGACTTTGTTTATACCGAGGACGGCGATGTTGATAACTCGGCTCCCGATATCGGACCGGGAACTGAGATGAAGTTCCGCAAGACGCTCGTTATAGCGCTTACGGTGATAGTTCTTCTGCTGGTGTTCCTCGTGGTCGTGGTCATTAATTCAAAGTCGAACCTTTCGGGATTTAACAAGAAATATAATGTATCGAGGGCGTATACAAACTACGTTCCCGCGACTATCCCCGGAGAGTCGGATCTCGATTCGGATCATGTTTCCGATTCCGATGAGACGGTAAGCGACACCGAGGACTCTCTCCCCGAAGCCGTTATCCCCGATTCGGTACCTCAGCCCGATTCATCGAGCGTTGAAGAGACAACTGCTACGACTTCGATGCCCGAGCAGGTGATACCTGAAACCACAACACCGTCTACAACGACTCCCACACAGACCGAGCCGCCCGATACCACACCTTCGGAGACTCAGCCTACCGATACCGAACCGACTGAATCAGTTCCCGCTGAGGACGATTCTTCGGATGGCGGCGGACTTGTATTCCCCGATGACAGCAGCAGCGAGCCCGACGACAGTATGGACAGCTCCGAAGCGCCCGCTGAGGGAGAGGAGTAAGCATCAATTTTCCCGACACCGCTTTACGGCGGTCGTCGGGAATTTTAAGGTAAAAGCAAAATGTTAGAAAATTTAAGGTAAAGTATGACGAAAAATGAAGGGAAGTATTTGAATGATTAGAGAAGACCTTAGAAATGTTGCCATCATCGCGCACGTTGACCACGGCAAGACCACCCTCGTAGATGAGATGCTCAAACAGTCGGGCACTTTCAGAGAGAATCAGGCTGTTGAGGAAAGAGTCATGGACTCGAACGATATCGAGCGTGAGCGCGGTATCACTATCCTTGCGAAGAACACTTCTATCTTTTATAAGGACGTTAAGATCAACATCATCGACACCCCGGGACACGCTGATTTCGGCGGCGAGGTGGAACGTGTCCTGAAGATGGTAAACGGCGTTATCCTGCTGGTGGACGCTGCCGAAGGTCCTATGCCGCAGACCCGTTTCGTGCTCCAGAAGGCTCTCGAACTGGGTCACAAGATCATCGTAGTTGTAAACAAGATCGACCGTCCCGATGCTCGTCTTAACGAAGTCGGCGATGAAGTGCTCGAGCTTCTTATGGATCTCGATGCTTCCGACGAACAGCTTGACAGCCCGATACTCTACTGCTCGGGCAGAGACGGCACCGCGAGCATGGACCCCAACGAGCTGGGCGAGAATCTTATCCCGCTGCTCGATGAGATACTCAGCTATATCCCCGCTCCCGAGGTAGAGGCTGACGGCGAGATGCAGTACCTCGTTTCCTCCATCGACTACAATGAGTACGTCGGCCGCATTGCCATCGGTCGTGTTGAGCGCGGCGAGATCAAGGTGAATCAGGAAGTTTCTGTCGGTGACTTCCACAATACCAAGAAGGAATATCGCGGAAAGATCGTTACCATATATCAGATCGAGGGACTCAACCGCGTTCCCTGCGAAAGTGCAAAGGCGGGCGATATCGTATGTATCAGCGGTCTTGAGAACATCACCATCGGCGATACCATCTGCGCTTACGGTCATTTTGAGCCGCTGCCGTTCGTTAAGATCTCCGAGCCTACCGTTGAGATGACCTTCTCGGTAAACGATTCTCCCTTCGCGGGTCGTGAGGGCAAGTTCGTTACATCACGTCAGCTCAGAGACCGTCTGTTCAGGGAGCTGCTCAAAGACGTTTCCCTCCGCGTGAACGAGACTGAGACTACAGACAGCTTCCGCGTTGCGGGCAGAGGTGAGATGCACCTTTCGATACTCATTGAGAATATGCGCCGCGAGGGCTACGAGCTTGCAGTTTCCACACCCCGCGTGCTTTATAAGGAGATAGACGGTAAGCTCTGTGAGCCTATCGAGCGTCTTGTTATCGACGTTCCCGAGAACTGTGTCGGGTCTGTAATGGAAAAGCTCGGCTCCCGCAAGGGCGAGCTCCAGCAGATGACCCCCGTGGGCTCCCGCATGAGGATAGAGTTCCTTATCCCTTCGCGCGGACTTTTCGGCTATCGTTCCGAGTTCCTCACCGATACCAAGGGCGAGGGCATCATGTCCAGCGTCTTCCACAGCTATCAGCCGCACAAGGGCGATATAGAACGCCGCAGCGTAGGCTCGCTCATCGCATTCGAGACAGGCGATGCCGTTACCTACGGTCTGTACAATGCACAGGAGCGCGGTGAGCTGTTCATCGGCGCGGGCACTCCCGTATACGAGGGCATGGTAGTAGGCGCGAACCCGAAGGCTGACGACATGGTAGTAAACGTATGCAAGAAGAAGCACCTGACCAACACCCGTGCAAGCGGTTCTGATGACGCGCTGCGCCTTATCCCGCCCCGCATCATGAGCCTTGAGGACTGCCTCGAGTTCTTAGCCGACGACGAGCTGCTCGAAGTCACCCCCAAGAGTATGCGTATCCGCAAGAGAACTCTTTCCAATTCCCTCAGAATGAAGGAACGCGCAAAGATGTAATATACAAAAAACTGCTGCATTTAAAGTGCAGCAGTTTTTTTCAGCCGAAGACGGTGATGTAAAAAGACCGGCGATACCATAAAGAGTATCGTCGGTCTTAATATGTTTTTTGTCAGCCTGCGTCAGCAGCTTGAATTGACGGCGTGGGCTATCATCTCGGCGGCAGCTTCTATGGATACCTTGCCGCTGTTGATACATACGTCGTAGCCGTACATCGAATCCCATTCCTTCTGGGTGTTCAGACGGTAGTAGTCGGCACGCTTTTTGTCCATCTTTTTCAGAACGGACTTTATATCCTCATAGGGAATGTCGTGGAAGTCGGCAGCGTGCTGCATACGGCTCTGCGGGCTTGCGTATACAAATACCGAAAGGGTGGGAACGTTGTGCTTTAATATGTAATCGGCGCACCTGCCGACGATTATGCATGGACCCTGCTTTGCAAGCTTCGTGATGATCTCAGCCTGCGCCTCAAATACAAGCTCGCTCATGTTTTTCTTGTGATCTATCCCGCTCTTGAAGGATACCGGAGAGAGAAGAGGATTCATAAGCGTCTCTTCATATTTCACTATCTCCTCTACGGGAACGCCCAGCTTGTCGGCTGTCATACCCGCGAGCTTGCGGTCGTAGCATTCGATACCGAGTTTTTCCGCTGCAAGCTTGCCGATCTCACGTCCTCCGCTGCAATACTGTCTTTCTATGGTAACTGCTTTGATCTTTGCCATTTATGATCTTCTCCTTCCATTAATGATGATTTCACGAAATTATCACAATTGCTAATATAATTATAATACTATGCGCGCAATAATTCAATTACATTTTTGTTACAATTTATTACACTTTGGGCGTAAAACGGCGTTTTTTTACACAGCTGTTACAATTTAAAAAAATCTGTCTCACCCTCTTGAAATTTGTCGAAGTATGTGTTATAATATACGATGTGACATTGTGCAGAAACAGAGTTTTGATAATGCGTGATATATTGCTAATAATATATTATATATAGATAGAGTGAATGATCGAAAGGAAAGTGCTTAGAAAAATGGCAAATGCTAGTAATCCGAAAAGAACGTCCTCAAACAAGCCTGATGTCAGCTTCGGAAACACCGCAAGGCGTACTGCGCCCTCGGGCTCGGCAACAAGACGTCCTCCGCAGCGTCCGCCTCAGTCGTCGGCGGGCAGAAGACCTTCGGGAAGCTCGTCCGCTGCCGCACCGCAGAGAAGAAGCTCGGGGGGTTCGGCAGCGGCGGTAAAAAGACGCAAAAAGAATTCCCGCGCCCCGCTTTATATGCTCGTGTTCCTGCTCTTGCTGGCAGGCGCCTGCGCTCTGGGTTATTATGTCGGGCTTGATTATTATAAGGATAAATTCACCGCGAATACCTTCGTTAACGGCGAGAACGTCAGCGGGCTAAAGTTTGAGACCGCTCTGACCCTCTTCAAGCACGATGAAGTGCCCAAGACTATGAAGATCATTCGCCCCAATGAAGAAGCGGTAGAGATCCCCCTCGATGCCATTGATTACGAATACAGCTCCGATAAAGAGCTCAAAAAGATCTTCGATGATATCGACCGCAAGAGCTGGTTCGCTTCCTACTTCAAAAAGACCGATTACAGCTTCACCGATGTTTCTTCTTACAACAGCGAAAAGCTCGATGAGCAGATCGACAGCGCAGACTGGGGCAGTGAGGAAAATAAGGACGCAGTCATAAAGGTGAACGATGACGGCTACTATATTCAGAACGAGGTACAGGGCGACGTATTCGATATTGATACTATGCGTACATTTGTACACAAGTCTCTGAGCAATTCCGAGTATGAGGTAAAGGGCGTTGATTCGGGCGCATATATCCCCCCCGAGAAGAACGCGGATTACTTCTCCGCAAAGCTTGAAACGCTCAATAAGATGTTCAAGGTCAAGATCTGCTATAACTTTGACTATACCAAGGAAAAGCTGACAGGCAAGGCTCTCTGCAAGCTTATCCATGTAAGACGCGACGGCAGCTATACCGTTGACGAGGATGCCTGCGAAAAATACATCGAAAGCCTTGCAGAGAAGTACGATACCTATAATAAAAAGCGCAAGTTCAAGGCTACCATACAGGGCAAGATCACCGTTCCAACCAGTGACGACGCAAAGTACGGCTGGTGGCTGGATCAGGAGGCTTGCACCGAAGAGCTTGTCAAGATGGTGAAGAACGGCAAGACCAAGAAGAACGTAAAGCCGCTTTACTGGCACGAAGGAAACTTTGAGTTCGTCGGTCTCGCTTCCGACCGCTCCGAAAAGAGCGATATCGGCAAGACCTACATCGAGGTCGATCTTACCAATCAGCAGTGGTGGTACTATAAAAACGGCAAGAAAAAGCGCCACGGCTACGTTGTTTCGGGTCAGACCACCTCTGCCGCGAGAACTACTCTCCCGGGTGTGTATAAGGTATGGCAGAAGGATACCAACTACCGCATGAAGGACAGAAATGCCGACGGCGAAAGCTGGGATACCACCTGCAACTACTGGAACCGCATCGCCATCGTAGGCATCGGTATGCATGATTCTACATGGCGCGGCGCTTTCGGCGGAGACATCTATAAGTACAACGGCTCGCACGGCTGCATCAACATGACATACGATGACGCAAAGTATATCTATGACAATGTTGCCTTCAACACGCCCGTTGTAATGTATTACTGATATTCAAAAAGAGATCCCTTTGCGGGTCTCTTTTTTTCGGTGGAAAGAAAAAAGTCTGAAATTTATATGGCGAATCAGAGATAATTTGTTTTAATAATTAACTATGTACAAATTAATTCACGAAATATTGATGAATCAACCGCCCAAATATGGTATAATATATTCATAAATATGTGCTGATCCATAAGGTCGGCACAATGATTTTTTTAGGAGGAACTATTATGGCAGGATCAAAGGCTGCGAAGTCTCAGACAATCAGTAAGGAGGATCTGAAAAAGCAGTTCGTGGAAGTTCTCCACAACGATTTTCAGACTACCCCGGAGGAGGCTTCGGATCAGCAGGTCTATGAGGCGCTGACAAGGATAGTAGTCGGTATCCTTAAAGCTAAGAGAAGACGCTTCACGGTAAAGAACCGCTCTGAAGGCAAGAAAAAGGTATATTATCTTTCTATGGAATTCCTGATGGGCAGAAGCTTGAAGACAAGTATATATAACCTTGAAATGGCAGAAGAAACTATCGGTATGCTCAAGGATTTCGGCATATCTATCAATTCTATCTATGAGATGGAGCCTGACGCAGGCCTCGGCAACGGCGGTCTCGGAAGACTTGCTGCCTGTTATCTCGACGCTCTTGCAGCTGACGGCTACCACGCTACAGGTTACTCTATCCTTTATGAGTACGGTATCTTTAAGCAGAAGCTGGAAGACGGCTGGCAGACCGAGCTCCCCGATAACTGGCTGCCCGGCGGCTCGGCACTCCTCGTGCCTGTTCCCAGTGCGGCTGTTGAGGTGCGCTTTGACGGCAACCTCAAAGAATACTGGGACGATAATTTCCACTGGGTAGAGCTTGAAAACTATACCTCTGTTCTCGCCGTTCCCTATGATATGTACGTTTCGGGATATGGCAGCGAGGCTGTTTCAAAGCTCAGACTCTGGAAGGCTGAGGTGCCGTCCTTTGATATGGCTATGTTCAATAAGGGCGATTACAGCAAGGCTCTCGGCAGAAATATAATGTCTCAGGCTATCACCAAGGTGCTGTACCCCAACGACAATCACGCCGAGGGCAAGTCGCTCAGACTTCGTCAGCAGTACTTCATGGTAGCAGCTTCCGTCGGCGATATCGTAAACACCCACATGAGCGTTTACGGCACTCTTGATAATCTTGCCGATAAGGTAGCTATCCATATCAACGACACCCACCCGACCCTCGCTATCCCCGAGCTTATGAGGATAATGCTCGACGACTGCGGCTATGACTGGGACACTGCATGGGATATCGTTACCAAGACCTTTGCATATACCAACCACACCGTAATGCCCGAGGCTCTCGAAAAGTGGGACTGCAACCTTATCAAGAGCGTTATCCCGAGAATCTATTCCATCATCATCGAGATCAACGAGAGATACTGCCGCAAGCTGTGGGATATGTACCACGATGAGGCTAAGGTCACACATATGTCTATCGTTGAGAACAATATGATAAAGATGGCTACCCTCTGCGTACACGCTTCGCATCATGTAAACGGCGTTGCAAAGATCCATTCCGAGATCATAAAGCGCGAGACCTTCAAGGATGAATATGCTTATACCCCCGAGAAGTTCACAAACGTTACCAACGGTATCGCTTACAGAAGATGGCTCTATCAGTCCAATGAGGGTCTTACCAAGCTGCTCAAGGAGAGCATAGGTGACGGCTTCCTGCGCGATGCGAGCGAGCTTTCTAAGTTCAGGAACTTTGCCGATGACAAGAAGGTGCTCGAACAGCTCGGCACCATCAAGAAGGAGAATAAGGAGCGATTTGCAAAGTATGTAAAGAACCGCTACGGCGTTATCCTCAATACCGACTCCATCTTCGATGTACAGGTAAAGAGACTGCATGAGTACAAGCGCCAGCAGCTCAATGCCCTCAATATCATCGCCGAATATAACTACCTCAAACAGAACCCCGATGCTCCCTTTGTGCCCAAGACCTATATCTTCGCAGCAAAGGCAGCCCCCGGTTACTATATGGCAAAGCAGATCATAAAGCTTATCTGGAACATCTCCGAAGAGCTGAAAAAGGACAAGAAGCTCAATGAAAAGCTGAACGTTATCTTCATGGAGGATTACTGCGTATCCCTTTCCGAGATCCTGATGCCTGCGGCTGACATCTCCGAGCAGATCTCCCTCGCGGGTACCGAGGCTTCGGGTACCGGCAATATGAAGCTTATGATAAACGGCGCTATCACTCTCGGTACTCTCGACGGCGCGAATGTTGAGATCCACGAGCAGGTGGGCGATGATAACATCTTCATCTTCGGCATGAACGTTGACGAAGTTGAACGCGCAAAGCCTAATTACAGACCTATCGACGTTTACAACTCCAATCAGGTGCTGAGATCGGCTGTTGATATGCTTTCGAGCGGCATCAACGGCGAGCAGTTCATCGAGATCAGCAATTCGCTGAAATCCGTTGACTCCTACATGGCATTTGCAGACTTCGCAAGCTATCAGGACGCTCAGAGACGCGCCAGCGAATGTTACAGCGACAAGATGAAGTGGGCTAGGATGAGCCTTATGAACATCGCGGGCGCAGGTATATTCTCGGCTGACCGCTCGGTAGACGAGTATGCAAGATATATCTGGAAGCTCCAGAAATAACTATCCCATCACGGACAGACCCCAATCACGGCTGTCCGTGATTTTTTGGTATGCACATTCTAACTTTAAGCCAAAGTAAAGCGTGATTTCACATTATTTTTGTACAAAAGATAAAAAGTGAAAAAAAGCTCGAAAATGTATTGAAAAACGCAAACGAATATTGTATAATAAAAGTATATTATTGCGCCGTGCCGACCGTCGGGCGGGCGCGGACGTTTTTGAGACGGAGAAATGAGGTTGCCAAATGAGTAATTCGGAAGCTACAAAGATCTTTGACCAGCAGACAGCAGTTGCACCCCTCGGCATAATCGCTATGGCGGGCGCTAAGGAACTCGGAGAGTCTATCGACAAGTATTTCAGAGAATGGAAGGGCGTTGACGATCCCGAGCACAGCTTTCTTATCGAGGCTGACTGTCCCAGATTCCAGTCGGGTGACGGCAAGGGACTTATAAAGTCTACCGTTCGCGGCAAGGATCTCTTCATCATCTGCGATGTAAATAATTACAGCTGTACCTATAAGATGCTCGGCAAGGAGAACGCTATGTCTCCCGACGATCATTATCAGGATCTCAAGAGAATAATCCAGGCTGCAAGCGGTAAGGCGCACAGAATAAATGTTATCATGCCTATCCTCTACGGCGGCAGACAGCACAGACGCACCTACCGTGAGTCTCTCGACTGCGCGGTGGCACTTCAGGAGCTCGCTGCAATGGGCGTTCAGAACATCGTTACCTTCGATGCTCACGACCCCAGAGTTCAGAACGCTATCCCGCTGACAGGCTTTGATAACATCATGCCTACCTATCAGGTCCTGAAGGCTATGACACATACCTTTGATACCCTTAAATTCGATAAGGATAATTTCATGATAGTATCCCCCGATGAGGGCGCTATCGGAAGAAATATGTACTACGCTTCCGTGCTCGGCGTTGATCTGGGTATGTTCTATAAGAGAAGAGATTATTCAACCATCGTAAACGGACGCAACCCCATCGTGGCTCACGAATATATGGGCAACGATGTTGCGGGCAAGGACGTTTTCATCGCCGATGACCTTATCTCCTCGGGCGACTCTATGCTCGACATCGCTATCGAGCTGAAAAAGCGCAACGCAAGACGTATCTTCTGCTACGCTACCTACGGCATCTTCACCAACGGTATCGAGATATTTGATGAAAAGTATAAGGACGGCACCATCGACGCGGTGTTCGGCACAAACCTTACCTACCGCCGTCCCGAGCTGCTTGAAGCACCCTGGTTCCATGAGGTAGACTGCTCCAAGTACATCGCTTACTACATCGCTTCTCTCAACCACGATATGTCCATCTCCGACGTTATCGACCCCCACAAGAAGATAGACGCTCTGCTCGAAAAGTATCAGGGCAAGTGATCTTATAAACAACTGACATTCGCAGGCGGCTGATTTGCCGCCTGTTTTGCTAAAGGAGTGCGCTTATGCTTGAAAAGCTGCTGGATCAATTGCTTGATTATCTTCCGAATATTATCTATGCGCTGATAATGTTTGCCGTCGGGTTCTTAGTCATAAAGCTTGTGACACGCTTTCTCCGCGCGGCATTTTCGCGCACAAAGCTTGACAAGACAGGCTGGTCGTTTCTGATATCGGTAATAAAGGCGGCGCTTTACGTCATACTCGCCGTTATGATTCTTTCACAGCTCAAAGTGCCGATGTCCTCCATCGTGGCGGCACTGGGTACTGCGGGACTGGCGATTGGTCTTGCGCTGCGCGACAGCCTCTCGAACGTCGCGGGCGGATTCATACTCATGTTCTCACGCCCGTTCAAGGTCGGCGATTATATCGAGATCGGCGGGAAAGAGGGTAACGTCGCTTCAATTTCCATCGTCAGCACAAAGCTGCTGACCCTTGATAACAAGGCTGTTATTATCCCCAATTCCATCATGACCTCAAAGACCATCACAAACTTCACGCAGGAGGATCACCGTCGGCTGGAGCTTCGCTTCAATATCTCCTATAACGATGATTTTGAGCAGGCAAGGCAGACCCTTCTCGAGACCGTAAAAGCCAATCCGCTGACCCTCGATAAACCGCAGCTGCCGTACATCAGAATGAGCAGGCACGACCACCATTCCGTTGAGATGCTGCTGCGCGTCTGGGTCAGGACGGAGGATTATTGGGAAGCCTACTACGGTCTGCTCGAACAGGTAAAGACCTCCTTCGACGGCGCAGATATCACTATCCCGTATGAACAGCTTGAAGTCCACCTCGTAAATGAAGACGGTTGACTAACTATAACAGAAAAAAGCTTCGGCGGTCGATGTCGGGGCTTTTTTTGCTGAGCGGCAGACAAAAATGCTTTCCCAAAGCCTCTGCCGCTCGGGAAGGCGGGCTCAAAAAAATTTCAGAAAAGGCTTGCAAAAACTTTGATATTGTATTATAATATAAGGTAGGTTTGTATGCCCGATCGTATGGGTGTAAGAAATACAGATAAGACAAACTTACAGGTGAGAGGTCAAAGAGAGATGATATCAAAAAGATTGATCGCGGCAGCTCTCTGCCCGATGATGCTGCTCGGTGTCGGCTGCAATTCAAAGAGCAGCGATAAAAAACCAAGCGAAAGCAGCACGCACAGCGAAAGCGCTGTCAAAAAAGACACAAGCGTCAAGATGAAAAAGTATGAGCTGCCGGAGTTCCTTGAGGAGCAGAAAAAGGCGGATGTTCTTTCAAATGTTGTGTATAAGAGCTTTGATCCCGCCGCCATAATGGTAGAACCCGAAAAGCAGCCGTTTGAGGATCATAAGTGTACCGCCTGCTTTAAGGATCAGTTGTACATCTTCACCGAAAATGAGCATTACGGTCTGCTGAACACTTCGGGAAAGCTGCTGCTGCCCGCAGACGGCAACTCAAAGATCACGGCGGTCGCGGCGGATATGCTCAGGGTCTCGCGTGATGACGGCACAACGGTCTATTACCGCGTTTCGGGTGAAGAGATAAAGGAAGAAAAGATATCCGAATTTGATGCCGAGAGGATAAGCTTCATGCAGGTGTCTGACAGCTCCTACCGCTCTTCCGATGCCAATGAGGCAGGCTGCTTCCTTTGCCTCGACGGCGTTCAGATCTATGACACCCCGTGGCAGACCTACTCAAAGCTCGATCCCGCTTCCCTTGATACCTCAAAGAGCTATGAGGCTGTCTTTAAGGCTTCAGCGGTCTCGGCTGATTACTATATCACCTTTGATAAGTTCTATAACCTTACGATATATGAGTGTGAATACGGCTTTATCCATATGCAGCTCCGCGGCAAGGAGGCTGAATGCTATGTGCTGGATCAGGAGCATTACAAGGATCTCTGCACGCTGATAGATTCCTTCGGCAGCGAAAACCGCTCCGCAAGGGTGTCGGCGGAAACGGATAACGATTATATTCGGCTTACCCTCGGTCCTTCGCCCGGTGACTCAAAGGTCGTCACCATATCTCCCGACGGCTTCTGCCTGACCGAGACCGCGGACGGAAAGAAGTTCTTCAACGTGCTCGATCCCGAGACCTTTACCGATCTCGTCAGCTGGATGGACGGCACGCTGAGTACCGAGTATAACGCATAAGCCCGCCGCGGCACCGCACGGCAGCCGTGCGATATCTCTCGGTCGCTTTTACAGGAAAAAGGAAGTGTGAAAATAGATGGAAGAAAACAAAAGTGGCTCCAGGCTCTCAAAGGAGGAGATGGCGCGAAGGATCTCGGGCAGCGTTTCCGCACGAAGCAATGACGAGATACGCTCCCGCGAGGAAAGCCGCCGCCGCGCAAGCGAATACGACGCTTTCCGCCGCTCGCCCGTGAATAATCCTTATATGCGCTCTCCCGAAAGCGGACGCCCGCGTTCTCCGCAGCAAAACGGCAGAAAACGCATGGATCCCGCACATAGGGAAAGGCTCCGCGCTGCCAAGGAAGCTAAGCTTTTGCAAAAGAAAAAGCAAAAACGCAAGCGCATAATATCCGCCTGCGTTACCCTCGGTGTCATGCTTACGCTGGTAGGCATCGGCGGTTTCAAATGGTTCTCAAACGGCAAGGCAAAGTATGACGGCGTGTTCCTTGACAATACCTTCATAAACGGAGTCACCGTCAGCCGAATGACCCCCGAAAAGGCGGCAAAGGCTGTAAAGGATAACTCCGATATGCCTGCTTATATCGTCCTCGTCCGCCCCGACGGCGTCGAAGTAAAGGTAAGCCTTAACTCCCTTAAAGCTACCGATAACGTTGAAAAAGAGATCAGGAAGCTTTACAAGAAACAATCGCATAACCAGTGGTTCAAGGCGAAAAACAAAAAGAGCGAGTACAGCTTTAAAGTCAAGTTCGATTTTGACCGCGATAAGCTCTATAAAGAAACTAAGGCGAAGATAATAGACGGCGAAAGGACTCAGGAACCCGAGAACGCCTATATCGTCCGCGGTCCCGACGGCTTCAAGATAGTCCCCGAGGTAGTGGGTACCTCCATCGACGCCGATAAGGTGCAAATGCTTTATGATTATATCGACGCTTTCTTAGACCGCGGTACATATACGATAGACCTGAAAAACTGCAACTGCTATAAGATGCCCGCCGTTACCTCCTCCGACCTTTCGGAGCAGCTGGCAAAGCTTGATGCACTTTTTGATGCCAAGTTCACCTTTGACTTCGGCTACACCAAGGAAGTCCTCAAGGGAAGCACCACATTCGACTGGATAGTATTCAAGGACGATGACCCCTCAAAGGAGTATACCGTCGATGAGGATAAGATATACACATACGTTGACAGGCTTAGCGCTAAATACGATACCTACGGCAAGGACAGAAAGTTCCGTTCGACATCCCGCGGCGATATCATCGTAAAGCAGGGAAGAGGCGGCTACGGCTGGTGGATAGATCAGGATAAGACCGTCAAGCAGATAAAGAAGATGATACTCGAAGGGGGCTCCGACAGGGTCAAGCCTGTCTACTACGAGGATGCTGCGGGATTCAGCTATACCGGCGACCCGCTTCTCCGCAACAAGGACGGCGACCTCGGCAACACCTACTGCGAGGTGGATCTTGAAAAACAGCATTTCTGGTACTATGAGAACGGTCAGAAGCTTTACGACTGCGATATAGTATCGGGTCTGCCGACCGAATACTCCGCTACTCCCGAGGGCGTGTATAAAATATGGAATAAGGAAAAGCACAAGTCGCTTACCGAAACAGACGAGGACGGCGAAAGCAAGAGTTCGTCCGCAAACTACTGGACGAACATCTCGACCTTCGGTATCGGTCTGTGCGACTCCCGCGGGCTTGAAAAGTTCGGCGGCGAGGAATATAAGCTGCACGGCTCCGACGGCTCGATCTATATGCCGAAGGACGCCGCGAAATACATCTATGAAAACGTGGCGGTCGGTACTCCCGTCGTGATATACGGCGATATCGAGGAAGACGAAGATGACGCTGACGCAGATGAAAATGAATGGACGGAAGCCGACAGTTGATCTGTCGGCTTTTGCCGTGTGTTGGCATCTTTTTTGACATTTTCTATAAAAAAATCCGTACAGGCACTTGAAATTTATGACAGAATGTGATACAATAGTGATATAGGAAGATCATGTTGTCATAAACAAAAAGGAGTGTGTTACAATGAACAGAAAAATAGTTACGTCCGCTCTTGCAGTTTTGATGCTCTGCCCGCAGATGGGCGTGCAGGCTTCTGCTGACAGCCTTTTCTTCGACGAAGAGAAAGTTCCCGAAAATGCAGCGCTCGTTTTCGCCGCAGAAGATGAGGGGATCCTTTCCGCCGATGCTCAGGCTATCGAAAGCGTTGAGGCGGGCAAGTATGCCCCCGCACAGGCTCAGATACTAAAAGCTTCGAGCAATTTCAGCGCTATCCGCGTTCACTGGCAGATGATTGACTGCGACGGCTATGAGATCGAGATCAAGGTGAACGGGCAGTGGCAGCACGCAGCATGGGCGCCCGCGGGCAATTCCAATAAGCTCATCAAGGGGCTGGTCAAGGGCAAGACCTACGGCTTCAGGGTGAGGGCTTATAACAAGGTGGACGGCAAAAAGTACTTCGGCAAACGCTCGGCGGTGTTCAGATACCGCACAAAGGGCTACAAGCAGAAGATCGACGGCATCACCTACATAGACGGGATAATGATCGTCAACAAGACCTACTCGATACCCCGCAGCTACAACCCCGGCGGGCTGACCGCGACTACTCAGAATGCTTTCAATAAGATGTGCAGGAAAGCGGCTCAAAGCGGGATATATCTTTATTGCGTTTCAGGCTTCAGAAGCTATGACACTCAGAAGCAGCTCTATGACAATTATGTGTGGCGAGACGGCAGGGAGGCTGCCGACCGTTACAGTGCGCGTCCCGGTCACAGCGAGCATCAGACGGGGCTCGCCCTCGATGTCAACAACGCGAGCGGCTGGTTCGACGGCACGCCAGAAGCCAAGTGGCTGGAAGATCACTGCTGTGAATTCGGCTTTATCCTCCGCTATCCCCGCGGCAAGGAACATATAACAGGCTACAAATATGAGTCGTGGCATATTCGCTATGTGGGCAGATCTCTGGCGACCAAGCTTACTCAGAAGGGTCTTACCCTCGAGGAATACTACGGTATAACTTCAAAATACAAAAACGGATAAAATAAAAGGGCTGTACTTGCAGCCCTTTTTATTATGCTCTGAAATTTATTTCCTCGGGAATACGGGTAGCTTTTCGAGGAACAGAATGTCATCGCGGTCTGAAGCCTCGCCCTCTGCAAGCACCGCTGCCTTGCAGACGATATTGCCGCCCGCGGCATTTACAAGCTCCTCAAGTGCCTTTAGCGATTCGCCCGTGCTGATAACATCATCGACGATCAGCACCCGCTTTCCTGCGATATCGGCAGCGTCATCGGCAGAGAGGAAAAGTTTCTGCTCGTCCTCGGTGGTGATGGACTTCACCGATACGCCGATCGGGTCACTCATGTAAAGCTTGACCGATTTCCTCCCGACGATGTATTTCCTGCCGGATCGCCTTGACATCTCGTAGGCAAGCGGTATGCCCTTGGATTCGGCAGTCATGATGATATCGAACTCGGGGACCTTTTCAAGCAGCTGCACGGCGCAGGCAACGGTGATCTCGACATCTGAAAACATGATAAAAGCCGCGATATCAAGGTCGTCGCTGACATGGCAGAGGGGAAGCTCACGCTCAAGCCCCGCGATCTTCATTCGATGTGTCGCCATTTTTAAGACTCCTTTTTATAAGAAAATATATTTGAGTATAAACAGCACCGCAAGGACATACATAAGCGGGTTGACCTTCTTCGCCCTGCCGCAGGCTGTGTTGAGTACCACATAGGATATCACGCCAAGCGCTATGCCCTCTGAGATGCTGTAAAACAGCGGCATTGCAATGACACAGAGGTAGGCGGGTATGGCATCGGTGTAGCTGTCCTCGGTGAACTTTATCTCCGTGATGGTCGAGAACATAAGGAAGCCGACGATTATCAGCGCGGGAGCTGTCGCGAATGAGGGTATAGCAACGAATATCGGTGCCGCGAGCGTCGAAGCGAGAAACAGCACAGCCGATGTAAGCGCCGTGAGTCCCGTCCTGCCGCCTGCCGCAACGCCTGCTGAGGATTCAACGAAGGTGGTCGTGGTAGATGTGCCGAGTACCGCGCCGCCCGTTGTTGCGATGGCATCGGAAAGCAAAGCGGGCTTGATCCCCGGGAGCTTGCCGTTTTTATCGAGCATACCTGCCTTGGTGCTGACTCCTATGAGCGTTCCGAGTGTGTCGAACAGATCGACGAACAGGAATGAGAATATGACCACCACAAAGTTGAATATCCCGACAGAATCAAAGTCAACGTTGAAGCACTGCCCGAAGGTCTTGCCGAGAGCCGAAAAATCGGTCATGCTAAAGCTCGGGAAGAGGGTGTAAAAACCCGCATCGGGGTCGGGCTTGTATATTCCGCAAAGCTGGCATATCATTCCGAGCAGCCATGTTCCCGCAATACCTATGAGTATCGAGCCGGGGGCTTTTCTGATATACAGCACAGCCGTCAGGAACACGCCGATCACCGCGAGCAGCGCCGAGATCCCGACGGTAGAAAAGTTCTCGCGGAAATTGACGAGCGATACAAGCGTCGCGGAATCTACTGCAAGGTTCGCGTTTTGCAGTCCGATAAATGCGATGAACAGCCCTATGCCGACCGAGACCGCTTTTTTTAGTGAGAGCGGTATGCAGTCAAAGATGGCTTCGCGCACGTTCGTGAGTGACAGGATTATGAACACTATGCCCTCGATGAAAACCGCGAGCAGTGCGACCTGCCAGGGATAGCCGTATACCCCGCATACCGTGTAGGCAAGGTATGCGTTCAGCCCCATTCCCGCCGACAGCACAAACGGCAGGTTCGCCATAAACGCCATGCAAAGCGTTCCGATAAATGAAGCCAGACAGGTGGCAAGCAGTACCGCCGTCCCGTCCATTCCCGTGGTTGAAAGTACGCTCGGGTTTACCGCCAGTATGTAAGCCATTGTCATGAAGGTGGTAACGCCCGCAGCAAGCTCGGTCTTTACGGTCGTGTTGTGCTCCTTCAGTTTAAATAATTTTTCAAGCATCGGCATGACCTCACTCTTTGTACTCGGCGATGTAAGGCAGGTTCCTGTAATATTCGCCGAGATCAAGTCCGTATCCTATAACAAAAAGATCGGGGATCGTGAACAGCGCCTTTTCGGGCTTGAAGTCAACAAGGCGCCTTTCGGGCTTGTCCAGAAGGGTTATGACCTTTATGGAAAGCGGTCCGCGCGAGCTGAGCAGCTTGTATACGTCGCTCAGGGTGCGTCCCGTGTCCACGATGTCCTCAACGATGATAACGTGATACTTGCTGACGTCCTGTGCAAGATCCATCGTTATCTTTACCTCGCCGACAGATTCGGTGCCGTCGTAGTAGCTCTTTGCCGCCATGAACCCTACCTCGCAGGGTACGTTTATGGCGCGGTTAAGGTCGGCTAAGAAAACGAACGAGCCTTTGAGTATGCTGACCAGCAGTATCGGTCTGCCGTCCCACTGTTCGCTTATCTCCCTGCCCGCAGCCTTAACTGCCTCTTCGATCTGCTTGGCGGATATCAGCACGCGGCTGATGTGCTTTTCAAATTCACTAACGCTTGAGATCTCCAAAGATGATCACTTCCTTTTTAAGTTTATGGTATAATTTTAACACACACTGTAATATATGTCAAGTATAAATAAGCCGCCCCGACGGATAGTCGGGGCGTTGAAAGGATGTGTTCAGCCGAAATATGATTTCAGCTTTTCGGGTCTTATGACTTTTCCGTGAGAGTCACGGGCGTGGCGGTAGGGACGCTGATCGTGTATTGTGTTTGAGATGGTAGCGTTGCTCATCTTGCCCGTGAATTCAAGCAGTTCGTGTATCAGCTTTCTGTCGGAGGGGGTGAATCCCGGGTCGTCCGTGTTCTTGGGATTCGGGATATCCTCAACGCCGAACTTGCTGAACTTTGAGTATACAGCGGGAACAACGGGACCGTAGTCGCGGGCTTCAAGCTCTTCGATAAAACATACATTTCCCGTCTGCTGAAGAAAATACGCCTGAAGGAAGTAAAGGATGCCGTTAAGGCGAAGATTGTTGATCTTCTTGCCGTTTTCGTGGTGGAACAGTATGATATAATCTACGACTTTAAAAACATTGTATTTCTGATGTAAAGCAGTGGTCTCCATAAACAGATCATTCCTTTCATTGGTTCTTTGCCTTTGCTTCGGCAATAATATGATAATATAATAATAGCATATTTGCAACAAAATGTCAAGAGATTTTATATATTTTTATTTATTTTAACAAAAAAGATTTTTGACCTGCCTCACAAATTCAGGGAGAAAAGCGATAAAATGCTGTATTCCTGCGGTCTTTCGTCGTCGAAAAAAACGGGCAGGGAAGTCCTGTCCTGAGTTAGCTTATGAAAATTTCTAAATAAAATATTAAATGTATCAAAAAGACTGGAAAAGAATTTTACTTTGTGGTATAATTATACTGTCTTATTTCGCCTTATTTCAGGCGAGTAAATAATTCTATTGAAATTTATGAGGTGATTACCATGACTGATGAGATCAAGGCATTATATGAGCTGTGGTGCGAAAACGCTACCGAAGATCCCGATCTTCCCGCAGAGCTTGAATCTGTCAAGGGCGATGAGGAAGCGATAATCGACCGCTTCTACCGTGAGCTGGAGTTCGGCACGGGCGGACTGCGCGGCGTTATCGGTGCAGGTGCTTACAGAATGAATATCTATACCGTAAGACGCGCTACTCAAGGCCTCGCTGATTACATAAAGGGTGATTTTGAGAACGGTTCGGTCGCGATCTCTTACGACTCCCGTATAAAGTCGGATGTTTTTGCAAAGGAAGCTGCCCGCGTTCTGGTGGCTAACGGCATCAAGGTGTATATCTACCCTGAGCTTATGCCTACCCCCATGCTTTCATGGGCTGTCAGATACTTCGGCACATCGGCAGGTATAATGGTCACCGCTTCACATAACCCCGCAAAGTATAACGGTTATAAGGTATACGGCTCCGATGGCTGCCAGATCACCCTTGACGTTGCAAACACCGTCATCGGCAAGATCGACGCTGTTCCCATGTTCGGCGGGGCAAAGCTCACCGACTTCGATGAGGCTGTAAAGAGCGGCATGATAACCTACATAGATCAGGAATGCATCGACAAGTACCTCGATAAGGTAAGCGAGCAGGGCGTTCACACCGACCTCGTTGCCGACAGCGGTCTGAAGGTCGTTTACACTCCCTTGAACGGTACAGGCAACAAGCCCGTCCGCGCGATCCTCGACAGGATCGGCATCAAGGAGGTCACCGTTGTTCCCGAGCAGGAGAATCCCGACGGCAATTTCACCACCTGCCCCTTCCCGAACCCCGAGATCAAGGAAGCTCTCGAGCTGGGTCTGAAGCTCTGCGAGACCGTTAAGCCTGACCTGCTGCTCGCGACCGACCCCGACTGCGACCGCGTAGGTATCGCAGTTCCCGATTCCAACGGCGATTACGTTCTCTTCTCGGGCAATGAGACAGGCGCTCTGCTGATGGAGTACATTTGCAGCGAAAGAAAGGCTCTCGGCACCATGCCCGAAAGACCTGTTGCAGTAAAGACCATCGTTACCACCGATATCGTCAACAAGATGGCTGAGGAATACGGCGTTGAGCTCAGAGAAGTCCTCACAGGCTTCAAGTTCATCGGCGAACAGATCGGTTTCCTTGAGGCTGACGGCGAGGACGACAGATATGTGTTCGGCTTTGAGGAGAGCTACGGCTATCTCGCAGGCTCTTACGTCCGCGACAAGGACGCTGTTGTGGCTTCAATGCTTATCTGCGAAATGGCTGCATTCTACCGCACCAAGGGCATCTCGCTGCTCCAGGCAAGGGATAATATGTACAAGAAGTACGGCAACTATCTCCACGCTCAGGAGTCCTTCGTATGCGAGGGCGCAAGCGGTATGCAGAGAATGAAGGAGATCATGAAGGGTCTTCGTGAGAATACTCCCACCGAGATCGGCGGGCTCAAGGTAGAGAAGTTCGGCGATTATCTCGCAAGCAAGGAGACCTGCATCAAGTGCGGCAAGGTCAAGGATATCGACCTTCCCAAGTCTGATGTTCTCGCATTCAGGCTCGAGCAGGACGCTTCGGTCATCATCCGTCCTTCGGGTACCGAGCCTAAGATCAAGGCTTATTACACCACCATCGGCGAGACCCGCGAGGCTGCTGAGGCTGTACAGGCAAAGATCAAGGCTGACTTCAAGGCAAAGCTTGGATTCTGATATATCGTTACATATTCGGGCAGGGGAGACTCTGCCCGTTTTTTATTTGTAAAATATGCGTCAAAACACTTGCAATTGCAATTCTTTTGTGCTATAATATATGAAGTTTATATTGCTCCCCCAACTAAACCTTGCCAAAAATCCTTGACATAAATAAAAAATCTCTGCGTTACAAAAGCTTGAAGGGCGCCAGCCCGTCTGCGCTTTTGTTCCTTGATATTTTTTATCTCTGTCTGCGTCTTTTCGGCAATGTTTAATTGGTGGAGCAATAATTGGAGTTGTTTATGTGAACCGACTGAACATTGTGCTGGTCGAACCTCAGATACCTCAGAATACAGGGAATATCTCACGCACCTGCGCCGTTACGGGCGCTGCACTTCATCTGGTGAAGCCTTACGGGTTTACCATCACCGATAAGCAGCTAAAACGCGCGGGGCTTGATTACTGGGATAAGCTTGAGATCTATGAGTATGACGATCTTGAAAGCTTCTTTGAGCAGACCGACGGTGTCTATTACTACTTCACCACAAAGGGCAGACACGTCCACAGCGAGATAAGCTACCCCGATGACAAAAACGTGTTTATCGTATTCGGACGTGAGGATAAAGGGCTTCCCGAAGAATTGCTGTACAATAATTCGGACTATTGCTCCCGCATACCCATGCGCCCGACTCTGCGCAGCCTTAATCTTTCAAACTCCGTGGCTATAGCGGTTTATGAGGTGCTGCGTCAGTGGGATTACCCCGACCTCGGCAGAGAGGGCAGGCTTACACAATATCAGTGGTGAAGGATAAGGAAAGGAATATAATGCTATGGCTAAGATAAAGATAATGACCGACTCTGCTTCGGATATAAGCACCGAGGCTGAAAAGGAGCTTGACATACTGGTAGTGCCTTTTAAGGTAGAGCTTGGCGGCAAGAGCTACGTCAGCCGCGTGGATTTCGATAACGATAAGTTCTACACCATGCTGGAGAGCGCGGGCGAGCTGCCTACTCATTCGCAGATCACCCCCTTTGAGTATGATGAGATCTTTGAAGACCTCTTTCAGCAGGGCTATACCGATGTTATAAATGTCACCATCAATCAGAAGGGAAGTGCGACCTATTCCAACGCCTGTCTTTCTGCAAAGAATTTCTTTGAGGAACACCCCGAGTGCAAGGGCAAGTTCAATATCTATAATATAGACGGCGTGAGCTATACCGGCGCTTACGGATATCCCGTTACTCAGGCTGCGATCAAGGCTGCAAAGGGCGAATCCGCCGAGCAGATCGTTGATTACGTTGAAGACTGGGTGAAGAACTGCACAATTTTCTTCGCGATGTATACACTGAAGTATGCCCGCAAGTCGGGACGTATCCCCTCTGCCGCAGCTTTCGCGGGAGAGCTTATGGGTCTGCGCCCCATCATGCGTATACAGGATAACCAGATCGTCACCAATTCAAAGGTGCGCGGCGACAAGAACGTTATCCCCGAGATCGTAAAGCTTACACTTGATGAGATGATACCTCAGACCCCTTACTGCATAGTCTACGGCAGCAACAAGAGCTACGGCGATGAGCTTGAGGCTCAGCTCACCAAAAAGCTGGGCTATCCACCTGCCGAGATGTATCAGATAGGTGCAGCGATCGCAATAAACGCAGGACCTACCGTAGTCGGCGCTATCTTCAAGCGCAAGGGCTGACGGTGAAAGGTAAAATTGCCGAAAAATAAGGGCTGTTGCAGAGATGCAGCAGCCCGTTTTTGTATGTATTCGTTACACCGCCTGAGAGGTGTAAAGCTCGTAGTAGGCGCCGCGCTTCTCCATAAGCTCGTCGTGGCTGCCCGATTCGAGTATGCCCTTTTCGTCGATGTACATTATCCTATCGCAGCTGCGAATGGTCGAAAGACGGTGCGCGATGATAAAGCTCGTCCGTCCTTTCAGCAGCTCGTTTATGCCGCGCTGCAAAAGTGCCTCGGTCTTGGCGTCGATCGAAGATGTAGCTTCGTCGAGCACAAGTATCTTCGGGTCTGAAAGCAGCGTCCTTGCAAAGCTTATAAGCTGCTTTTCACCGCCCGATAGCTTTGAGCCGCGCTCGTTTACCTCAGTTTCGTAGCCGTCGTCCATCATGCTGATAAAGCTGTCGGCGCATACGGTCTTTGCAGCTTCTATTATCTCCTCATCGGTGGCGTCCAGCCTGCCGTAGCGTATGTTGTCCATTATGGTGCCGCTGAAGATAAAGCTGTCCTGAAGCATGATGCCCATCTGCGTTCTGAGCGAATTGAGGGTGACATCGGATATCTCATGTCCGTCAATGGTTATGCTTCCGTCCGTTATGTCATAGAAGCGGGATATCAGCGAAACTATCGTAGATTTGCCCGCGCCCGTAGGACCTACCAGCGCGATGCTCTGCCCCGGTTCAACGTCAAAGCTTACGTTCTCAAGCACGTTTATGCCTTCCTCGTAACCAAAGGTAACGTTTTTGAAGCTTACTCTGCCCTCTATTTCGCCGAGCTCTGAAGCGCCTTCCTTGTCGCTTATCGTGACAGGCTCATCAAGCGTCTCGAAGATACGTTCGAGGTATGCTATGTTGTTGATGAAGTTGTTCATGATGTTTGAAAGGTTCATGATAGGCTGCCAGAATCGTGAAGCATAGCCTGTCATCGCCGCTAAGGTACCGAGCGATACCGTTGCGGGGTCGAGCACTAGAAGTCCCACGATGAACATTGCCGCCCTGATCCCGGTAGAGATGTTGTCGGTCGCAGGCCATACGAGGTTTGAATACTTTACGGCTTTCATCCATGCTTTGCGGTACTTGCCGTTGAGCCTGTCGTATATCCCCGCGTTTTCCTCCTCGCGGGTGAATACCTGCGTTATCCTCGCGCCGACGATGTTTTCCTGCAAATATGCGTTCATGTTGGAGGATTTGTTTGATACCTCCTGCCACGCCCTGCGCTGGCGCTTCTTGATAGCGAACATGACGAGCATGAATACGGGAAGACCCGACATCGCCACAAGCGTCAGCCTTACGTCAACTATCAGCATGAACACCAGTATGAACACCATGTTGAGTATCTCCATGATAAAGCTGATGATGCCGTTTGAAAGCATATTCGATACGCTGTCAACGTAGTTTATAACTCTTATGAGTATCTTTCCGTGAGGGCGGTCGTCGTAGTATGAGAAGGGGAGCTTCTGCAAATGCGCGAACAGATCCTCGCGTATGTCAAAGATTATGTTCTGACCGACCTTGGTCATTATCCGCGCGTTGATGTTGCCGAGCACCGTTGCCGTCAGATTGCATAAAAACAGCACAGCCGCAAGCCCTGCAAGCCCCGCGATATCCCTCTTCGGGATAGTGACGTCAAGTGCGCGCTGCGTTACCAGCGGTCCGAACAGCGCCAGTACAGCCGCGAGTATACTTAAAAACAGCGAAAGCACCATCTTGCCGCGGTATCTTTTCACATAGACGAATGAGCGTTTCAGGTGGGCAAAATCAAATGGTGTTTCAAGCTGTTCGTCAACGTCGTATTTGTTGCGTGCCATTATCCCATCACCTCGCTTTCCGCGTTCATTCCGCTTTGCAGCTCGTATATCTGCTTGTAGTAGCCCTCGCGGCTGATAAGCTCTTCGTGAGTTCCGATGTCCGCGATCCTGCCGTTTTCAAGGATTATGATCTTGTCGGCATTTCTCGATGTGGATATACGCTGCGCTATCATTATTTTTGTGCAGGGGAAGTCAAGACGGTTCTCCAGTCCTTCCCGTATCGTGTTCTCTGTCTCCATGTCGACCGCCGATGTAGTGTCGTCGAGGATAAGCACCGCAGGTCTTACCGCAAGTGCGCGGGCGAGGGATATGCGCTGCTTCTGTCCGCCCGAAAGCCCGACTCCGCGCTCGCCGACTATCGTGTCGTATCCCTGCGGCAGCTTGTCGATGAATTCACTTGCCGCCGATATCTCCGCGCAGCGCTTGACGTACTTCTCCTCAAGCTCGCTGTCGCCGAAGGCGATGTTTGAGTCGATGGTGTCGGAATAGAGCAGTACGTCCTGTGTCGCGATGCTCACGTTCTTTCTCAGCTTCCTCAGCTTGTGCATACGCACGTTTATGCCGTCCACCAGCACCTCACCGCTGTCGCAGTCGCAAAAGCGCGGGATAAGGTTTATGAGCGATGTCTTTCCCGAGCCGGTTGCACCCATTATGACTACCTGCTCGCCCGGCGTGATGTGGAAGCTTATGTCGTCAAGTATCTTCTTTCCGCCGATGGAATAGCTCACGTTCCTGAATTCTATCTCGCCCTTCAGCTTGTCCTTGGTGTCGGCAGCGTCCGCGCGGTCAACTATCTTCGGCGCTTCGTAGTATATCTCGATTATCTTTCCCGCCGAAGCCATAAAGCGGTGGAAGTCGTTGACGTAGTTGCCCATGTTCCTCATGGGGTTGCTTACCGCCCAAAGCAGACCCGATATTGCAACGTACTGTCCCATGGTAAGGTGGCTCTTTATCATAAAGTATCCGCCGCACATCAGCAGTACAACGGTAAGTCCGCCCGCTGCTATCTCTATCATCGGCTGATATCTCAGCCATACGAAAGCCGCATTGATGTTTCGGCTGCGGTATTCCTCATCGCGCTCGCGGAACTTCTTTATCTCATAGTCCTCCCGCGCGAAAGCCTTGACAACGCGGTTGCCCGAAATGTTCTCCTGCGCTGCGGTGTTTAGCTGCGATGAAGCCTCACGCACCTTGCGGTATGCGGGTCCCGCCCTGCGTGAGAGCATTCTTGTTATCACGAAGATGAACGGTGTAACCGAGAGTATGCAGAGCGCCGTCCTCCAGTCTATCGTAAAGAAATAGATCATTGATGCTGTGAACAGCGCCACCGACTCGACGCAGCCCTTGATGACCCATGATACCATGTGGCGCACCATGTCAAGGTCGCCCGTAAGGCGGGTCATAAGGTCGCCTGTGCGGTAGCGGTCGTAGAACGCCATGTCCTGATTCTCTATCTTCCTGAACAGATGCGTCCTGACCTTGTATATCATCCCCTGCGAAGCTACTTCGTAGTACATATTGCAGGCGTACTGCATGATGGTACGCAGCAGCGTGAAGCCTATCATTCCCGCTATCAGCCAAAGGAACACATCGCGGTGAGCTTTGAGGTTCTCTGCGGCGTTCTTGTTGGATATGAATTCATCTATTATCCTCGACTGAAAATAAGGCGCAGTGATATACAAACCATTGCAGGCGACCGAAAGCATCAAAGCGATGATATAGTTGCGCCTGGTCCCTTTCATATTTTCCCATAGCCATCTTATCTGAAACATAATTTAACTGCTCCTCCGATAGGTTGTCTGTTGTTCTTTCCTATTTTTGAATATAACGTGACAAAGTTAAAAATGTGACATACTCAACACGTTTTTGTTTTGACATTGAATATAATGATACAACAACATCTTTCGTTTGTCAATACTTTTTGAAAAAGAAAAATTGTATATTTCTACACAAAAAATGTAAAAACCTCTCCGCGGTCGGAGAGGTCAAAAAATTTATAAGCGGTCGCAGAGCTTGTAAGCTTCGAGCCTGTATATCGGCAAGCCCTGATCCGAAAATCTTTTCTCATATTCGGTGACGATGTTTCCCTCAATATCCGAATTGTGCAGATCCAGCGAAACGTTTTTCAGCGCCCAGCCGCTCTGTGAAAACTCGCCCAGTGAGAACTCGAACAGCTGCATATTGTCCGTCTTCTGGTGTATCTCGCCGCCCTTCTTGAGCATTCCTTCGTAAAGCTTTAAGAAATTGCGGTGGGTGAGCCTGTGTGAAGCGTAGCTCTTTTTGGGGAACGGACAGCTGAAATTCAGGTATATCCTTTCTACCGAACCTGCGGGTATGTAGTTGTCAAGATACTCCGCGCCGCCGCGCAGGAACCGCACGTTCCTTATCTCTTCGGCGATAGCCTTCTCCGCCGCGTCAACTATGACGTTGCTGGATTTTTCCACAGCAAGGTAGTTGTACTCGGGGTCGCGCTTTGCAAGCTCGCATATGAACTGTCCCTTGCCGCAGCCTATCTCCATTATAACGGGCTTTTCGCTGCCGAATATCTCATTGATATCCAGCATACTCTTTCCGTCCTTGTAGGAAAAATCGCGGTTGTCCCTGTCCATGTAGATTATCATATCACCGCAGGCGGCAAGCCGTTCCTCGAGGTGATTTTTTCTTCTCATTCTCATTTTATTTCTTTGATCCCCTTTTGGTATTCATAAGCTTTTTAAGTCCCCCGTGCTCAAAAAAATCGGGGTCTGATGTAGCGGTCACCCATTCGGTAGCGCTGCCGTCTAGCGGGTTTATCGCAGGGTAGATGTTTATCATGATCTCGGCTTCTTTTTTGTCCTTGTATTCGGGTGTAAAGCGGAAGATCATCTGCTTTTTCGTGCCGCGTCGAAGGCTGTCCTCCGTCACGGCTGTCATGGCAAGCAGATCCGGATCCTCGCATTCGGGTATCTTTATCTCGGTAAAGGCGCAGCGGTAGACGTTCCTGCCGTCGTTCGTCCTGTGGAGCTCGGGCTTGCGCTTTATCGTCTTTACTGAATTCGTCGTCGGGAAAGTTACTTCTATCATCGGCACTGTGAGCCTGCCCTCGTTGACGGCATCACCCGAAAGTGTGAAGATAACGCCTTTGCCGTTTGCGGCGCCGTCGCTTTCCACGCTCACCGAATAGGGAAGCCCGTCGATCATAACGGGACCGCAGGCGGACTTTCTCAGCGCCACACGGGTCTTGTCGCGCTTTTGTATCGCCCTTGCGATCATCTCGTTGTTGAATATGCTCACTTTATTATCACCTCTGTGCCGCCGAAGGGTCTGATGGAAAGGACATAGCAGCTGCCCTCGCCGAAGACCTCTTCCATGCGGCGCTTGAATACAGAGAGCTTTTCTTCGGGCACGAACGCCTGTATCGTACCTGCGAATCCGCCGCCGTGAACTCTGCACGCGCCCTCTCCGTCAAGAATGTCCGAAGCCAGATAGAGCGCGGTCGCCAGCCCCTGATCGGCGGGTGCCGAAGAGGGGTATATGTTCTGAAGATATTTGTATGAAGAATCGCCCGATTCGTTTATAAGGGACAGGAATTTTTTGAAGTCGCGGGATCTGAGTGCTGCCGCTTCCTTGCCGACTCTTTCGCTGTCGCTGAAAAAGTGCAGCGCACGAAGCACCGCTCTGTCGCCTAACTTCTCCCTCAGCGCGGATATGTTGCTCATAACATCCTCGCGGGTGATCTCACGAAGCACGTTCTTGCCGTAGAACTGTGCGACAGACCTCATCTCGGAGGGGATCGCCGCATACTCGGGCGTGAGGTCTGCGTGGTCGCCTTTGGTGTCGATTATGCAGAGCCTGTGACCGCTTTTTGCAAAGTCAAAGTCGATAGCTTCTATCACCGGCTTTGAAGGGTCCTTGAAGTCGATGGTGATAAAGCTGCCCACCGAGCTCGCCATCTGATCCATAAGCCCCGAAGGCTTGCCGAAGTAAATGTTCTCGGCAAACTGCGATATCTGCGCGATCTCAACGGGTGTCACGCTGAAATCATTGTAAAGCCCGCTGAGAATGGTGCCGACAAGCACCTCGAAAGCTGCCGAAGATGAAAGCCCCGAGCCTTTCAGTACGTTTGAGGTAGTGTAAGCCGAAAAGCCGCCGACATTGTATCCGCGCCTTTTGAAGTCTGCAACGACGCCTCTTATGAGCGCCGCCGAGGTGTTCTCCTCGTCGTCCTTGATATCGGTATCGGCGGTGTCGATGGTGTCCATCGGGAAGCCCTGTGACTTTATGTGGATTATACCGTCATCGGTGGGTATGACAGCTGCAATGACATCAAGCGATACACCCGCGGCGAGCACACAGCCGTTGTTGTGGTCGGTGTGGTTGCCGCCTACCTCGGTGCGCCCGGGAGCAGAAAAAAACCTCTGTGCGGGCTGACCGAACATCGTCTCGAATTCGGCAGCGGCAGCAGAGTATCTTTCAGCCTGTATGGCGGCAGCTTCTGCGCCGTATATTTCCTTTAATGTATGGATCATTGCGTGTAACCTCCGAAAATAATATCACATCCATTATACTACATTTATTTGATATTTGCAAGAGCCTTTACAAAGTTTACCTACTATTCATTTTTAAAACGTTTACATTTTTATTAATTAAAATTGGTATTGTCCGAAATGTTGACAAATCCGTGAATTCGTAAACGTTTTAGTTGTCATATGCTACGAATAACGATTACAGTCGTTGACAATGTTGTACAAAAATGCTATAATTAATTTGTATGATACTGGCAGTATCAACAGGAATATGTAGTTTGAAGAAAGAGGTGCTTTCATGAGTAATAATATGTTACTGAAAAGAATGATCTCGGCTGCGGCGGCTCTGTGCTGCCTTACAAGCAGCTTCGGGTATACCGTTTCTGCTGTGGAGGCTTATCAGCCGACAGCTGTTTTCGCCGTGACCGACGGCAGGTTCGATGTCGATCCTACCCCCGTAAACCCCGATGCCTCCCCCGAAGCCCGCGAGCTTTTGAAGTTCATCGCGGATAATTACGGCAGTAAGATAATCACGGGACAGTGCGCCGATAACGGTCAGATGTCAAGTGAGTTCAAGGTCATCAAGGATGAACTCAACGAACAGCCCGCGATACTCGGTATGGATCTTTACCGCTACCTGCCCGTGCGTCAGTCGCACGGCGACAGCTGTCAGACGGTTGAGTATGCCGAGAAGTTCTACAAGCGCGGCGGTATAGTCACCCTTTACTGGCACTGGAACGCACCCGAGAAGTATTATAAATCGGGTACAGACAAGGACGGCAACCCGAGATGGTGGGGCGGTTTCTATACCGATAACCTCGATATGAATAAATTTGACCTCGCAAAGATAATGAGCGGGGAGGACAAGGAAGGCTATGATCTTCTGATGGCTGATATCGACGCCATTGCCGTTCAGCTGCAAAGGCTCCGCGATGCGGGCGTTCCCGTGCTCTTCCGTCCCCTTCATGAGGCAAGCGGCAATTACGGTCTTTACGGAGGCACAGGTAAGGCGTGGTTCTGGTGGGGCACTTCGGGTCCCGAGACTTACAAGCAGCTGTACAAGCTCCTTTACGACAGACTCACCAATGAGTACGGTCTCAATAACCTCATATGGGTATGGAACGCCCAGCGCGCCGATTGGTATCCGGGTGATGAGTATGTAGATATCGTGGGCGAGGACGTATACCCCGGCAAGCATAAGACCGACCCTCAGACCGCTAGGTTCAACACCGCTTTGTCCTATACATCCTCTCATAAGGTGATAGCTATGACCGAGAACGGGTGTCTCTTTGACCCCGATGAAGCCCTTTCGAGCGGCAGCGCATGGAGCTATTTCTGCACATGGCAGGGCAGCTTCACTCAGTCGGCAGGCAAGATATCGGAAGAGTATTCCGAAAAGTCCGTCTGGGAAAAGGTTTATCATTCCGATAACACGATAAAGCTCGGCGATATGCCGCGCCACACCCATGCCTATAATCAGGATTACGCCGTTACCGTAAAGCCTACATACACCGAAGACGGCTACACCGAAAACTATTGCCTGACCTGCGGCAGAAAGTCAAAGACGGATATCGTCCCGAAGAAAACTCTTCCCTCAACAAAGATCACGGGCTTCACCCCCGCCGCTTCATCTGTCACTCTCACATGGGATAAGGTAAGCGCGGCTTCGGGCTATAAGCTGCTGAAATATAACAGCACGACCAAGAAGTATGTTCAGGTCAAGAAGGTCACAGGTGCTTCAAAAGTGTCGGCTGACGTAACGGGGCTCAGCTCGGGCAAGACCTATAAGTTCAAGGTGCAGCCCTATGTTACTCAGAATGGCAAGACCGCAAACGCTTCCGAGTCGGCTGCGTTCACTGCTGTCACAAAGCCCGCCAAGACCTCGATCACCAAGACTTCCTCGACAAAGAACAGCGTGACGCTCAAGTGGAAGAAGGTAACGGCTTCGGGCTATAAGGTGCAGCAGTATAATGCCAAGACAAAGAAGTGGAAGTCCGTAAAGACCCTTTCTTCCTCAAAGACTTCCTTCAAGATAACAAAGCTTAAAAAGAACACTTCCTATAAGTTCAGGATCGTGGCTTACAAGAAGCTCGGCAGCAAGAGCTATAACGGTGCTGCCTCGGCTGCAAAGACTGTCAAAACAAAAAAGAAATAACGACGATCGGCAGCTGCCCCGATCACAAAATTCGTGTACTTTTGTCAAATGTGTGATATAGAACAAAAGTACGCGGGTTTTGTTTTAAAAAATGTTGCAATTGGCAGTAAATAATATAATTGGAAATATATAGTTACAATAAGTTTACTTGTGTAAGTTTGATGAAGGTGTTGAAAAAACTGTCGTAATGTGTTATAATATACTTCGTTCGTAAATAGGTATCAGATAAGGCTTAGTCTGTATCCTCCGGTATATTTATGATATCGGATATCGGAGTGCTATAGAAATATGAAACATTATGGGAGGTAAAAGAAGTATGACAAGAGACGAGATCCAGGCGCAAAGCTTGGAAAAGATCAAAAAACTAAGCGTCTGGATGATCATCGGATATGCGGTGATCGTTGTCGCGACCATTCTGGGTATAACCCTATTTACCGTCGGCAGGTATGATAACGTTCTGAAAGATAAGGTCAGCGATATGACATCGACGCTGAACGTTCAGCTGCAGCTGAACCTCGACAGCTACCTTGACAGACTTGAAAGCACGGGAACTCTCGCATTTTCGGTGGATAACGCATATACATATGACGCTACCGATCCCTCAAACGATGAGTATGAGGCGATAAATACCGAAAAGCAGATCTCCGATGACCTTTTGAGCCTCTGCCTTATGGAGAACTTCGTTGACTATGGTATCGTGTACAGCAATAACCATACCCTCGGCAAGATCTCAAACGGTACTACCACACTGTTCGCTGATAATCTTTACACCGACCTTTCGGGAATGATAACCCGCGAACGCACCCACGACGGCTGGTATACGGGCTACGGCAATGACTTTGAGCGTATCTATTACGTCAAGAGGATCCATGAGAATGCCGTATTCCTCATTTCCTTCTATACCACCGAGCTTGAAAAGGTATTTGATAACCCCGAAACGCTCGGCGATATGTCCATCCGCCTTACCGACAGCAGCTATCACATGATATATTCCTCCGTTAAGGGAGATAAGCTCGGCACCGATATGCCCGCTGATATCATGAAGAACATCAAGGGTAAGGATACCGCAGTCGCCATCGACAGAAACAACCTGACTACCGTAAATCAGGGCAATGTTGACTGGTATATCATCTGCTCTATCCCCACCAAGATCATACTTAAAGAAGCAAACCAGATGAGAGTCATCACCTATGTTGTTGCTTTCTTGGCTGCACTGGTAGCAGTTGCCGCAGGCGCATTCTTTATCAGAAGGATCGCAGACCCTGTACAGACTATCACTTCGAGCATCTCCTCCGAGCTGCGTGAGGACGGCTTTGAGGGAATACTCTCCAACCGCTTCTTCAGAGATAAATGTACAAGCATCGTGCCCAAGACCAACGCGGGCAACTGCCGCGGTCTGCTGCTCGTGGATATCGACAACTATTCCGATATCATCACCAAGATCGGCAGGGAAGAGGCTGATAAGCAGCTCGCCAAGATGCTCATAGTTATAAAGGAAGCCTTCCCCGATGCCGATGCTGTCGGCAGAATGGGTGAGAAGACCTTCAATATAATGACCAAGGCTTCCGAACTTGATATCGACACATTCCAGATCGAGCTTGACAGCTCCTGCAAGGAGATCATCAATAAGTTTGCCGAGGTCGCTGAGACCAATACTATGGGCACCCTTAACATCACCGCATCCGTCGGCGCTGCTATCTATCCCGATGCAGGAAAGAATTATCAGGAACTGTTCGATACCGCATACCTTGCCCTTGAGGCTTCCCGCAAGTCAGGCAACGGCAAGTATACGATAGCTTGATGAAAGGGAGGTAAGATGATATGAAAACATTTAAAAGAGCTGTTGCAGCCGCCTGCTGCATCGCAATGCTCAGCGCTACCGCCTGCTCTGATGGCACCGTTGTAAAGGAAAAGGACAAGCAGGTCGAGATCACCTTCTCATGGTGGGGCAACGACGACAGAGACCGTTACACCATCGAAGCTATCGAGAAGTTTGAAGAGCAGAACCCCAATATCACCGTAAAGGTATCTTACTCCGAGTGGGCAAGCTATGAGATGAGAAACAAGGTAGCAATGATATCCGATACCGAAGCCGATGTCATGCAGATAAACTACGGCTGGCTTGATGCCTACTCCGCCGACGGCGCGGGCTACTATGACCTCAATAAGGTGGCGGATACCCTCGCACTCGATAATTTTGATTCGACATCCCTTAAATACGGCGAAAAGAACGGCACTCTCAACGCTGTCCCCATTGCCATGAATACCGCGACCGTTTACATCAACAAGACCATTTACGATAAGTACGGTCAGCCTGTTCCCGAGACATGGGATGACCTCTTCAAGGCTGCAAACGCCATGAGGAGAGACGGCATCTATCCCATGAGCGCCGCTTCAAAATCGCTGTGGCTCTACCTCATCGCTTACGCCGAGCAGGTTTCGGGAAAGAGCTTCGTCAATGAGAGCGGAGAGCTCAGCTTCTCCTCCAGCGAATTTCAGGCTATGATGGAGTTCTACAAGAGACTCGTTGATGAAAAGGTGCTGCCGCTGGTGGAAAAGTATGAGCGCCTGGGTCTTACAAACGGTCAGTATGCAGGCGCTATCGCATGGGTAAGTGATGCTACATCCTATTTCTCCGAGTCCATTGAGGCGGGAGAAGAGATCGTCTGCGCTAATTACACGACTCTTGACGGAAACAACATAGGTCAGGGCTGGTACGCAAAGCCCGCTACCATGTACGCTATCAGCAAGAATACCGAACACCCCGAAGAGTCTGCAAAGCTCCTCGACTTCCTGCTCAACAGCGAAGAGATGAGCGATCTTCAGGGAATTGAAAAGGGTATCCCGCTGAGTGCCGCTGCGCTCAAGAACTGTCAGGATGATGATATGCTGACAGGTATACAGTATGACGCTTCACTCAAGATGACAGGCATCTCCCTCGCAGAGATGGCGCCCGTTATGGAAAACGGCGATATGATCGACGATTTCTTCGCCGCAGCTAACGATTACATTTACTCCAAGTCTGATGTTTATAACGCTGCAAAGAACTTCAACGAGAAGATAAAGACCGATTATTTCTCCTGATCTGAAAAAGCTCATAACAAAACACACGCGATAATACAGACCCGCAAAGGAATGCTTCTTTGCGGGTCTGTCTGCATATTGACAGCCTTACCCGAATAGAATTATATCGGCAGGAAGATCATTCCTGCGCGGGCTTTTGCATATTACCTCGTTTTTCGCCGATAATCTACCTGAAAGCAAAAACGGAGGTAATATCAATGCAGTATGATAAGGTAGAGATCAGCGGGATAAACACTTCGCAGCTCGAGGTGCTGAACGAAAGCGAAACTGTGGAGCTTATCACGCTTACAAAGCAGGGCGACAGGGCGGCACGCGATAGGCTCATACGCGGCAACCTCAGACTTGTTCTGAGTGTTATGCAGCGGTTCATCGGCAGGGGAGAATCCTCCGATGACCTCTTTCAGGTGGGCGTTATCGGGCTGATAAAGGCGATAGATAACTTTAAGCCCGAGTTCGGCGTGAAACTTTCGACCTACGCCGTGCCTATGATACTCGGCGAGATAAAACGCTATCTGCGCGACCACCGCCATGTCCGCGTCAGCCGCTCGGTGCGCGATCTCGCCTACAAAGCCATGCAGATCCGCGAGAGCCTTACTGCCAAAAATATGCGTGAGCCCTCGATAGATGAGATAGCCGCCGAGTTAGGCGTTGGACAGACGGAGGTGGTCATTGCCCTCGAAGCGGTGAGCGAACCCGTGTCGCTTTATGAGCCTGTCTATTCCGAATCGGGCGACACCCTGTATCTGCTCGACCAGATGACCGATAACACCGACGCGACGGCTTCCCTCAATGAACTGCTCGTCCGCGATGCCTTAAAAAACCTCCCCGAGCGTGAACGCCGCATTCTCGACCTGAGATATATGCGCGGCAGGACTCAGGTAGAGGTCGCGGGTGAGATCGGCATTTCGCAGGCACAGGTCTCGCGCCTTGAAAAAAGCGCTATAATGAATTTAAGGAGACAGATAGAAGCATGAAAAGTATGTTGTACAGAAAAGCCCGCGACAGCCTTGCCGCCGCCGCGCTGATAGCCGCAGCATTCGGGCTGACCACAAACTCCGCGGCTGTGTCGGAAAGCCTCAGGACGGCAGTTTTCAGGTGCATAAACGTTATGATACCGTCGCTTTTTGCATTTATCGCCCTCACCGACCTGCTTGTAAGAAGCGGCGGCTACATATATCTTTCTTACATCTTCGCTCCGATATCACGGCTGCTCGGACTGCCGCGCGGCTGCGGGGGCGTGTTCGTTATGTCAAATATCGGCGGCTATCCCATCGGCGCTTCGATGATATCATCGATGTACGACAGGGGCGGACTTGACAAACGCTCGGCGGCCCGCCTTGTCTGCGTATGCTATAACAGCGGTCCCGCATTTTTCAGCGGTGCGCTGGGGCTCGCGGTCTACGGCTCGGCGAAAACGGGACTTGTCGTTTACCTTTCGGTAGTCATCTCAAACTGCCTGCTGTGCGCCGTTATCACAAGGCTGTTCCCGATCAAAAGCGAACGCCCCGCAAACCGCGTCGGCTTCGTGAGTGAAATGCTCCCCGAAAGCGTCTGCGCGGCAGGGAAGTCGCTTTTCATGATATGCGGTATGATACTGATCTTCGCAGCGATCACCCCGTTCGCCGAAGGCTTTCTCCCCGAAGGCAACACGGGCTGCCTGCTATCCTCGCTGCTTGAGATATCGAACCTTTCATCACTCTGCGGCACCCCTTATCGGCTTCTCCCTTACGCTGCTGCGGCGGGAGCGTTCGGAGGTCTGTGCGTCATGGTGCAGGTACACGCCCTCGTCGGCGGACGGTTTTCGCTTATCCCGTTCACGGCAGTAAGAGCCTTCTCTGCGCTTTTGTCGTGGGCGATATGCCGCCTGCTCTGCCCGCTGATGCTCCCCGAAGCGGTGACAGTCTCTGTCAAGCCTGAGTTTATAGTCAATTTCCACAATTTCACCCCCTCGCTTTGCTTGATAATGATGATTTTTTTAACATTTTTTCATAAAAGACTAGCATTTTCCGATAAGGTGTGGTATAATATAAAAGGTTAAAAATCATAGGTCAATTCAAGGAGATGTTTTTAAATGGCAAAGAAGAAGAATTATTTTGGAAACAATATCTCTCCATCATGTTCGTATTGTCTCTACGGTAACCGTTCCAAGGAAGGCAACAAGGTACTTTGCGAGAGACAGGGTCTTGTAGATGCTGATTACAGCTGCAAGAAGTGGATATACGATCCCATCAAGCGTATCCCCAAGAAGCAGCTGGAGATACCCTCTCAGGAAGATGATATTATCTGATAGCTATGACCCCGTGCAAGCCGCGGGGTTTTTTATTTGTGCGCCGAACAGCCTCCCCCTGCCCGAAGTCATATGCTTCGGGCTTTTTTCTGCGTGCTGTGCTGCTTTGAGCTGCCTAAGCTTATCGGGCGATGGCTCATACTCCCACCCTGACCGCCTGACAGCTCCGCGTTTGTTTTCTTTCGTTAGATGTGAAAAATATATCAATTTGCTTGACAGACAGATGGTTTGTGTGTTATACTTGCGACGTGTAAGTCCCGAACTTGCAGAAAATGGTTATATTTCCTGCGTATGCTTTGGCATATGTATCAGACCATGAGAGGAGTTTTATTATGAAGAGAAGAGCGTTCGGACGCTGCGTTTCGGCGGGCGTTGCTGCTTTGATATGTGCTGCGGCACTTCCGCAGTCGGTTATGACTGCTGGTGCGGCTTCAGGTGTCAGGATCAATGAGGTTTGTACAAAAAACACAACTGTTCCCGCGCCCGATGGTCAGTTTTATGATTTTGTCGAGCTGTATAATCCAACGGGCAGTCCGATCTCAGTATCCGGCTACGGGCTTTCCGATGACGCTGCCGTACCCATGAGGTATACCCTTCCCGCAGATGCTTCCGTCCCCGCACACGGCTATTATATCATCTACTGCGGTGTTGGCACGGCAAGCGGTGTACAGGGCGCGTCATTCGGTCTTTCCAAAAGCGGCGAGACTGTTGTGCTTTCCGATGCGGGCGGTAATGCGGTCGAGACTGTGAATGTCCCCGCGCTGAATGATAATACCTCATACGGCAGGGCTCCCGACGGCGGCGATCAGTTTGCCGTGCTTACGTCACTGACACCCGGCAGCTCAAACCCTGCCGATGAAAATGTTCAGACGGATATTGAAGAACCCGATTTCTCGAAAGAGAGCGGATTCTATTCTGATAATTTTGATCTTACCATCTCCGCGCCCAAAGGCTGCACCGTGTACTATACGCTGGATGGCAGCGACCCGACTACGGCTTCGCAGTGCGCCGACGGTAATATCAGGATATATGACAGATCGTCCGAGAAAAATGTGTATTCCGCAAAGACGGATATCGCCGATGGCTATTCGGCACCCTCGTCGCCTGTTGATAAGGCAACGATAGTCCGCGCTGTCGCTGTGGATCAAAACGGCAATGTGAGCGATATCGTTACAAAGACCTATTTTGTCGGCTACACCTCCTCCGACTGCGAGATGAATATGCGCGTTATCTCGCTCGTTACCGACCCCTACAACCTTTTTGATTACGAAAAAGGTATCTATGTAAAGGGTAAGATATACGATCAGTCAGCAGGCGACCCCTCAAAGCCGTGGGCTCACCCCGCAAACTATACTCAGGACGGAAAAGAATGGGAGCGTCCCGCTCACATCACCGTGTTTGAAAAGGGAACTGCCGCTTACAGCGCAAATGTCGGCATCCGCATACACGGTGCCGCAACACGCTCCGATGCACAGAAAAGCTTCAACCTTTACGCGCGTTCAGATTACGGCACCAAAAAGCTGAAATACGATTTCTTTGACGGAAAGCTCACCAACCACAAGGGTGAGGTCATAGATTCCTTTGATAAGCTTACCCTCCGCAACGGCGGCAACGATAACAAGACCAAGATACGCGACCGCCTTAATCAGGAGATGGTGGGCGACCGCCATTACGGCACGCAGGCACAGACGGAATGCGTAGTTTTCCTTGACGGTGAATTCTGGGGTACATATAATATAGTCGAAAAACTCGGTAAGGAGTATATCGCAGATCACTATAAGGTCAAGGAAGGCAGCGTCTGCATGATAAAGAACGGCGAGCTTTCGGACGGCACAGATCAGGGAATGGCAGAGTTTGAACAGCTCAAGAGCCTTGCAAACACCGATCTTTCCGACAGCGCAGGATATGCAAAGATATCCGAACTCGTGGATCTGAAGAGCTTTGCGGAATATATGGCGACAGAGCTTATCGTCGGGAACTCCGACTTCGGCGATAATAACTATTCGCTCTGGAAAACAGAGACGATAGATCCCGATAAAAAGTATGCCGACGGCAAGTGGCGTTTCCTGCTTTTTGATACCGAATACGGTCAGGGTCTTTACGGTCAGAGCAATGCGGGCACCAATGCGATAACTACTCTGAAAAACAAGAACAAGTGGATAACACAGCTGTTCTTCGGTCTATGCGAGAACGGGGATTTCCGCGATCTTTTCCTTGCGGCTTATTTCGATCAGTGCAATGAGAACTTTTCTTCCGAAAAGGTGCTCGCGCGTCTGAATGAGCTGGAGCAGGCATACAAGGCTTCTATGGGCAAGACCTATGTCAGATACGGCTGGAACGGAAACGGCTGGGGATTCGGCGGCCGCCCGGGGGCTCAGCCCGCAGATCAGCAGAAGACAGGCGAGGAAAAATTCTCGGGCGAGGTCAAGACTATACGCAATTTCTGGACAAACCGCATATCCAACTGCGAAAAGCAGATGCTTGATTATTTCAGGATGAGCGAGACCGTGAATGTCACCGTGAACAACAATGCTTCGCAGGGACATATCAAATTCAACACCCTGAAGCTTTACTGCAATGACGGCAGCTGGAGCGGCGTATACCCGAAGGACTGCAAGCTGACTCTCGAAGCAAAGCCCGAGGAGGGCTTCCGCTTTGAAAAGTGGGAAGTGAGCGGTGCGGAATTCGTTTCGGGCGATGCCGCGTCGGCAGAAGCCGTCATCAAGCCGACTTCCTCGAATGTCTCCGTCCGGGCTGTATATGTCGAGGGTGAGCCGCAGGTCCAGCCCCCTGCAAAGACCTATCCCGAAAATATCAGTACAGAGTACAGCGAGAAGTATCATCAGGTAAGATTCACATGGGATAAGGTAGAGGGTGCCGACAGGTACGGCATCGCGGTCTACCTCGCGGGAAAGTGGAGGATACAGACCCAGTCTCTTACCTCCCCGACCTACACCACTCCCAAAAACATGACACCCGGCAAGACCTATAAGGTCGCTGTCGCCGCAAGAGTAGGCGGCAGCTGGGACATTGCAAATGCTGTAAAAAATGCAGTGACCGTCACCGTGAAGTAACATACAGAAGCTGAATAAAACTCCCGACGGCTGTAAAAGCTGTCGGGAGTTTTGCTCTGTAATGAAAAAGCCCGCGACCCGCACCTGTGCGGCAGTCACGAGCTTTATTTGTCGTCTGCGTAAGCAATAAGACGATTCTGGAGGCGAGGGGAGTCGAAACCGCCCCGAAGCCTCTTAAAACCGCGTAGTTACAGCGTTTTTCGGTTTCTGCCGTGTGATTCTTGTGACCTTATGTGACCGAACTTATCGCTTTGTTGAAGAATCCGTCTATCATATTTTGATATTCGGTCTCCTTGTTTTTCGTGGTGTGAGTGTACACCGATTTCATGATGTTGTCGGTAGACCAGCCGCCTATCTTCTGAATGTAATCCGAAGGCACGCCAAGATCGTTGAGCGTAGTCGCAAATTCGTGACGCAGCTTGTGGAACGTGATGCTATAACCGTTCGCCGACATGATCTTGTTGAATCTTGCGCTGATCTGTTTGTAGGACATGGTGACGATAAAATCGGAATCCTTCTTGTGCGGTATCTTTGAGATCATATCCCTCAGATACACAGGGAGAGAATTAGTCCGTGCGCTGTCCTCGGTCTTTGTCCTGTCGCTGAGCACGCCGTGACCGTTGATCGTCAATATCACCCGATTGACCGTTATGTACCTGCCGTCTTTTGAAATATCCCCAAACTGCAATCCGAGTACCTCGCTGATACGGAGACTCAGCCACATGGCAAGCAGACAGGGAAGCTCGATGTCCGTACCGACTATCGCTTTGACAACATCTTCCGCATTCGGCAGATCAACTCTTTTTTTCTTTGCGGGCGGAAGTGTGACCCTTTTCAGATCAATGTCAATATCCTGCAAAGCAAGTGCGCTCTTTAACAGTGCCAATGCCGATTTTATGGATTTTCTGCTCAGTCTTCTGCTGTCGAAGTTGACAGCGGTCTAAATATCCCTGAAAGAAAGTTATTAGTTACGGATATTCATTATGCTTTGAAGTCTTGACCGCTGTATCACCCTGTACCCCTGAATGGTAGAGGGGGAAAGCAGATTGTCCCGTGACAGGATATAATCCTCAAATGCGTCGAACACCGTCATTGCGTCTCTTATTTCGGAATGATAACCTTTACCGTCGTTCAAAAACTCCCCAGCCATTCTGAGAGCCTCCCACTCTCTTGCGGCTGTAAATGACTTAACTATCCTTTTGCCGTTTTCATCATGCCCGGCTAATACCTGGACTCTGTATTTTCCCGAAGGAAGCAGTGTTGCTTTCATTTATTACCCCTTTCTGAGAAAGCGGCACAATGAAAGGTCTTTTTTCATACCTTCATTATACCACTTTCTGTTCTATTTGTAAACCCCTTTTTCAGCAGCTTAAAAGATCTTCAAGTGACATCTCGTTTACATACAAAAAGCTGTCCAGCCTGCCGAAGGTAACATTCTCGGCAGACTTGTCATATTCTTTCAGCGTCCTGATATGCACACCCAGCGAGTTCGCAAGCGCCTCATCGCTGATCTCGTGAAGCTGCTGATAATACCTCACCCTGCACCAAAGCAGCCGGTAAAGAGGAAGGCGGTGGTCTGTGTTTTGTGTTTTTCTGTTCAAATGGTTACTCCTCTCATAATTCTTAGCGTTGTTATTCGATTATAATACATTTGGATATATAATGCATTATTATCACCCTCTTCCCAAATACCTAAATCATCTGCTCCGCTTTTTCTTCTTCATCTGCTCCTGCCGCTGACGTTCCTCCTCAACAAGTTTAGCAACATAGTCCTCCTGCGAGATCTCCGAATAAGTCTTTTGAATGTCCGTGAACACATCATACCTCTGCCTGCACTCGCTCATCTTTTCCCGAAGCCCTCCGATCTTCTTGTTCAGACCTGCGGCACTACTACGCAGATCATCAACATCGGCAGCCGTCATGATATGATTCGCAAGCATGGTCTGCCAACATATTTTCATTTTAAGCTGTTCAGATTCGGACAGTTCCGACTTCTTTGCAAGCTCGTAATATTGCTCTGCTTGTTCAAGCACCCCGGCAAGTTTATTGTATTCTTCGATGTAGCTGTTGACCTCAACCCGATATTTTTCATACTGCTTTTTCTGCTCGTTTATCCAACCCTCCAACTCACCGAGTGAGTGGATATTGTACTTGTTCATAACCGACATCTGCGCTGAAAGCCGATAAATATCAAGATCATTATCAACTGAATACTCCGCCGTAATGATTTGCTTGCGAGGGACTTTCTTATGTTGCGTCGCAAGAATGCGGACATCATGTAAGACAGCGACGTAGGCTTGGCTTAGATTGTTCTGTTCATCTTGTGTGGGTGTCATTCCAGGACCCATGTCACGATATGTTATGCGGATTTTCAGACTTTCTTCGGTGTACTCCTTGCCCAGCGTTTTCGTTCTGACAAACCGTTCCTGTCCGGGTGCTTTTATAGAAATGTACTTGCCACGCTTGACTTCGTAGCCACGTTCTTCAAGCAGCTGCAACAGTTCATCGAGCGAATTGACCTCTCCTATCAGCTTGTCTATCTCATCTCTGATTTGCTGTTTCCATGAAGTACCGTTCTTCTTGTGCTGCCATTCGTTGTACTGCATTGACCGCCCCTCGCTCTTGAGGTTTGGGTGAATTTCAATGCCAAACGCCTTGCTTACACCGTCCGAGATCTCACGCAGCCGCCTCAAAGATGCCTTGTTCGCATAAAATTTCTGCCCGCTCAGCGAGTAAGAATTCAGCACGATATGCGAATGGATATGACCCTTATCCACATGAGTTGCGATGACCGCCTGCGCGTCGTCACCGAAAGCGTATGTAAGCACACTTAGCTCCGTTTTAATTGACCGAATTTTGCAAGTTTGGTGATGTGTAAAACTTTCGACAAGCTGCCGGCTGGCTTGGGGTTATATTTCACAGGGGTGGTAATGGTTGAAGGCATATCCTGCTGCCTCTCGCATAGTTGATTAAAAATATTTTTTGGGTTCCGAACATACCCTCTCATTTACGACAGTAGGCATAGAGAAGTTTTCAGAAATCATTGTAAGACAGGTACAGCAAGCTAAATTATTACCGAAAGGGTGCTTACAATGATTGATGAGATTTACAACAGCAGAATTAGTGCTATCAAGACCTATCACTCCTCTGACGAGTGGGAGCAGACTGCTATCGAATTTGAGAAGTCGCTGACTGAGGAACAGCAGGACATTTTCCATAAGCTCTGTGATCTGCAAAGCGAGACTGCCGCTGATGAGATGAGAGCCGCTTATAAGGCAGGATTCAAGGACGGTGTGACGCTGATGAAGGAAGTTCAAGAATAAGGATACAAAGAGTTTTCTCCAATAAGTTTGTGAATATATATTATGAAGCATCGTCGATAGTCTTTTCGAGAATGAATAACGGAATATGTTTGTAATATATTAACAACATACTTATTCTGTGTTATAATAATCGCAAGAGCAACGGCGCTTCTCGTTTTCAGAGAGCGCCTTTTTTTGTCTTTTGAAGTGGTGATATAAATGGAAAATGTTAGATATAAGCGGACAGATGGAAATGACATTGATTTTCAGAAATTCTATCTTTCTACCGAAGAATATTACAGCAGTATCGTCGGCGGAGTAGGCAACAGAAAAGGCTTTATACCATATAACATTTCTGAAAGCGTAAAAACAGTTATTTATAGCGTATATTGAGAATAACCCTGTTGGATGTGCCGGACTGAAACCTTATTCTGATATCGATGCGGAAATAAAGCGTGTATGGGTTGAGCCGCAGTATCGCAGACATCATATTGCTGTTGAAATGATGAAAATGATAGAAGATACAGCAAAGTGTATGCTTTTTCAGAGGACTGTACTTCAGACAAGGGCAGCAATGACCGAAGCTGTATCACTATATAAAAAACTGGGGTATTATCGTATCAGCAATTATCCACCGTATGACAAGCTTGATGGTGCGATATGCTATGCGAAAAACTTGTAAGCCAAAGGAGGTATCGCTATGGCTGCTTTTGACAGGATATGTTCGGGCATTCCCGAAATGGATACGTCTCTTGATAATATCAGACTTGGAGATAACGTTGTGTGGCGTGTATCGGAGCTTTCTGAATTCCGGCTTTTTATGAAGCCATATATTGAACAGGCAATAAAAGATAAAAGAAACATAATTTATTTCCGCTTTGCAAGCCACGAACCGCTTGTAGAGAATAATCCTGATGTAAAGACTATCCACGTTCCGCTGTCACACCGTTTTGAGACGTTTACAGTTGATATCCATAATGAGATCGAAAAGGCAGGCAAGGACGCATTTTACATATTTGACTGCCTTTCCGAATTACAGGCAGCGTGGGCTACCGATCTTATGATGGGAAATTTCTTTCGTGTGACCTGTCCGTTTCTGTTTATACTTGATACCGTAGCATTCTTTCCTATAATCCGCGGAAAGCACTCAGTTCAGGCAATAAACAAGATACTTGATACCACACAGCTTTTCCTTGATGTATATTCCGATAAGAAAACGATATATGTACGCCCCGAAAAGGTGTGGAACAGAAACTCCGATACTATGTTTCTGCCTCACACCTACGATCCCGGCAGCGGAGAGTTCAGACCGATACTTGACGGTGTTAAGTCAAGCAGGTTCTATCAGGCACTCGGACTGGCACAGCGTTCCGCCGAGGAACAGTATGCAGATTCGTGGGACAGGTTTTTCAGCAAAGCAAAGGTACTTCGTGAAAACGGAATGGATATTACGGAAGAATGCGGAAAAATGTGCAATATCATGATGACACGGGATTCAAAGATGCGTGAAATGGTGAAAAGTAATTTTACCCCAGAGGATTATTTTGCAGTTCGTGACCATATGATAGGCACAGGTATGATAGGCGGAAAATCCTGCGGAATGCTTCTTGCACGGGCTATCATACGCAATAAAGAGCCTGATATCAGCGAAGTGCTTGAACCGCATGATTCGTTCTATGTCGGTTCAGATGTATATTACACATATATCGTTGATAACAATTTCTGGGATATGCGTATACGTCAGCGCACTGAGGAGGAGTATTTTTCCCTTGCCGATGAATTTGCAGACAGGCTGAAAAACGGTGTATTCTCGGAGGATATCCGTGAACAGTTCGTGCGTATAATCGAATACTATGGACATGACCCGTATATTGTCCGTTCGAGCAGTATACTGGAGGACGGATTCGGCAACGCCTTTGCAGGGAAGTATGAATCGGTCTTCTGTGCCAACAGAGGTACTGTCGAGGAAAGACTGCTTGAATTTGAAAACGCCGTCAAGGTTGTTTATGCAAGCACGATGGGAATGTCGGCTCTTGATTACAGAAAACGACGTGGACTTGATAAACGTGATGAGCAGATGGCGCTTCTTGTTCAGCGTGTTTCAGGTTCTTATTACGGAACATATTATATGCCATGTGCGGCAGGTGTCGGCTATTCATACAGCCCGTACCGCATAATGAAGGAATCTGATCCCACATCGGGAATGCTCAGGCTTGTCATGGGGCTCGGAACATCAGCGGTAGACAGGACGGAAGGCTCCTATCCCCGCATCGTTAATCTTGATATGACTGAAAAATCACTGTATTCTTCATCTGCTGACAAACACAAATTCTCGCAAGGCAAGACCGAAGTTATAAATACAGCTTCTCTTCACCTTGAACAGCTTCCGTTTGAAAAGATTGAACCTGTACTTCCAAAATACCTTGACAAGCTTTTGCTTGAACATGACTATGATGCTGAAAGCCGTCTGCGTGAAACAGGAAGAAACAGAGAGGTTAAATTCATATCCTGCAAAGGGCTTGTCTCAAACAAAACACTAATGGAGCAAATGCAGAGAATGCTCAGAACCATACAAAGTGAGTACGATTATCCCGTTGATACCGAGTTTACGATAAACATATCTGATAACGGAGACTATTCTATTGATCTTTTGCAGTGCAGACCACTTCAGGTATGTAAGAACACATCATCAACAGCTATCCCTGAAAATGTGGACGAGGAACATATTATGCTGCAAAGCAAAGGTACATCAATGGGGATATCCAAATCCTCAAAGCTCGATCTTATCGTTTATGTCGATTCTGTTAAATATTATGAGATGCCTTATAATAAGAAAAATTCTATTGCAAGTCTGATAGGTCAGATCAACTGGTATTACCGTGATAAAAACAAGCAAATGATGTTGATAGTTCCGGGACGTGTAGGAACTTCATCTCCGGAGCTTGGCGTTCCGACTGCGTTTTCGGATATCAGCAGTTTTTCTGTTATATGTGAGGTCGAAGAAACAAGGGCAGGCTATAATCCAGAGCTTTCATACGGAAGTC
>JAILFN010000065.1 GCA_024697545.1 Ruminococcus sp. | reverse complement strand
ACAACAGCGACGAAAGCAACACTGCGAACGCTCAGAACTGATGTGACAATACTGTGAATACATAAGTAGAATTATGAAACGGAAAAAAGAACGTCCGGGATAATATGATCGGCATGACAGTAGAAGGGGCTGTCACCGTTCCGCCTTTCCTGTAATATATAGACACCCGATGACCTTGAATGAGTGTGAACAAATTGTAAAATTCGAAAATTCTAAGGTTTAGGGATTGACTTTTAGCACTTTAAAGTTTAAAATCAAAATTACAAAGGGTGATCTTTATCCCGTACAAAGTCAGGAGGTTTAATGTATAGAAAGACAATAATGGCGGCTAAATGCCGAGCAATCGGAAAATATAAATGTGATAATTATGTGAAAAGCGACTGCGGTGCAGTTACTGCCGCGCTCCTTTCGAGAGAGGAGGCGGTGTGAATGGCGATGAAGCTTTACGGACAGGCGGAGTATTATTACTCGCTCAGCTGTGAGATGACAAGGAAGCTTGAAGCGAAAGGTCTTATCACCGCCGACCAGCGCAGACGTATCGACGAGCTTGACCGCGAGTCTATCTACGAGATGTATCCGTCGATAGATGATATGGAAAATGACAGCATCGAAACGAAGAACACTGACGATACCGCAGTCGATGAGAATAAAAACATAGCTTTATAAAAAGATAACATATTTACCGATGCGGAGCAGGCTCGGCACCTGCTTCGTGTCAAAAATATACAGGTTATCTGTTTTGCAGAAAAAATGATCTTGGAGTCACAGGAAAAAGAAAGGAGCAGTGATGAAATGAATAATATGATCGTGATACCCGCCGCACAAAAAGTCCGCAAAGGTCTTGTAAGGGTTGCCGCCTATTGCAGAGTGTCCACCAACAACGAGGATCAGGAGCATTCGTATGATGCACAGGTGAGATACTTTACGGCACTCTATCGCAACTCACAGACGGAAACGCTTGTCGGTGTCTATGCAGACGAGGGCATCTCGGGAACAAGTCTTGACAAGCGAGCAGATTTCCAGCGGCTGCTTGATGACTGCCGCGCGGGAAAGATAGACCGCATCGTAACAAAGTCGGTCAGCAGATTTGCGAGGAACACCAAAGACTGTCTTGAATGTCTGCGTGAACTGAAACTGCTCGGCGTGACAGTGATGTTTGAAAAGGAGAATATCGACACTGCCCGCCTCTCGGATGAAATGATGATAACAGTCATGGGCGGTCTGGCGCAGGAGGAATCGCAGTCGATTTCCAATAACGTCCGCTGGAGCATACAGAGAAAGATGGCGGCGGGAACTTTCAGACACGCAAGAGTTCCTTACGGATATGCGAAAGACGACGAAAGCGGTAACCTTATAGTCGCTCCCGAACAGGCAGAAGTCATTCGAAGGATATTCGGAATGTATGTCAACGGTACGGGTGCGAGAAAGATCGCTGTCACTCTCACCGAAGAAGGAATCCCGTCACCGACCGGCAAGGCGTGGAATCAGAAAACGATACTGAAAATACTTGACAACGAAAAGTACACCGGGGACACATTATGGCAGAAAACATACTCAGAGTTCATGGGGGAAAAGTTCAAGCCAAATCTCGGACAGGCGGCGAAATACTATATCGAGGGCAGTCACGAAGCGATAATCAGCAAAGAAACGTTCGCGCTCGCAAAGGAGATAAAAAAGAAAGCCGCACCAAAAAGTTTTGAAAAGAATGATACTCCGTTCAGAAAGAAGCTGTACTGCGGCAAGTGCGGACACACTTACGCATTCATCAATTCCAAACGCCGCCCTTACTGGCAATGCGGCTGCCGCTATGCGATAGACAAGCCCTGCGATAACAGAGTGCTGTATAACGACGAGCTTGAAGCCGCTTTCACGGCCATGTGCGATAAGCTCCATTTTCACGGCGGCGAGATACTCGGCAAATGCGTAGAACAGCTTGCGGAGTTGAATCGGTTGGAACAGTTTGGCACTGCTGAGGGCGTGAAGCGTATGAAAGAACTGGCAGAGCTGAAAGACCAGAAACATCGGTTCAGAAGTCTGTTTGACAAGCACTTCATCTCGGAAGAAAAATACCAGTTGCAGATATCGGAGATAGAAACTAAGATACAACAGCTGTCAAAGGAAAAACTAAGATCATCGGAAGTAAGCGACGGATTATTGACAGATATAAATATGCTCGCTGAGCTTTTTGAGGACTACGACGGCACGGACAGCGACGGGCGCGAAATACTCGAAACAGCGGTGGAAAGGATCACTCTCGCGGGAGATACGCTGACATTCAGACTGGTGGGAGGATTAGAACTGACGGAAGGGGTGTGAATTATGGCAACGAAGAAAACGCCGTATGGCTATGACCTGGCAAACGGAAGTATAGCTGTAAATACTGACGAAGCGGAGGTTATCAAGAGGATCTTCGCTGACCGTATCAGCGGACTTTCGGGTGTGAAGATAGGTTCCACGTTGTATGCCGAGCATATCGAACCCTTTACGGAAAGCGAAAAAAAGGCTGCCGACAGGGTGTATGTCATACTGAACGATGAACGCTACTGCGGAGCGGACGACTACCCGACTATAATCAGCGAAGAAACATTCCAAGCCGCAAAGGGCAGCATGAACAAAAAGGTGTTCGGGAAAGAACAGGACACCTACACCGTACTCCGGAAGCTGTCATTCTGTTCTGAGTGTGGCAGAAATATGGTTCATTTTTCCGACCAGACGAAAGAAGTTCGCTGGAGATGTACTAAAAAAGGCTGTATCAATTCCAAACCGAGGATAACCGACGCCGATTTCACAGGGGCTGTTGCGGATATTCTGAACAAGGTCATTGAAAATCCTTCAAAGCTAAACACAGGCGAGAAGCTTACAAAATACACCCCTGATAAAAGGATAAAACAGCTTGAAAAAGAAGCAGCCGGTCTGTTTAACGCTGTTCCGATAGACAATGAAAAGATAAAGTCCAAGCTGCTGGAGATTGTAACGGCAAAATATGACCTCTGCACATACAGCCGTGCGCCGCACATCACAAAGGAACTGACCGAGATTCTGAAAGGCTATGAGCCCTCTCAGGAGATAAACAAGGAATTACTTACAAAGACAGTAGAAAAGATAACATTTGACAAAGACAAAAGAATATCCGTCATTTTCAAAAACGGGAAAGCAATAACATCGAAGTAAGGGGGCAACTATATGTCAGCAACGATAAGGACAGCATCAAACGTAAAAGTGATACCCGCAAAAACGCAGGCGGAGCTGAAGAATACCAAATACAAACAGCTGAGAGTAGCTGCTTACTGCCGTGTGTCTACCGACAACGAGGAACAGCAGAACAGCTACAATGTTCAGATAGATTATTACACCAACCTGATAAATTCAAATCCCGACTGGACAATGGCAGGGATATTTGCAGACGAGGGCATCAGCGGTACTCAGACCAAAAACCGAAAAGAATTCAACAAGATGATACGCAAGTGCCAGCAGAAAAAGATAGACCTGGTGCTTTGCAAATCCATAAGCCGTTTTGCGAGAAATACGGTGGACTGTCTTGAATACATAAGGCAGCTGCGCCAGCTCGGTATCGGTGTTATGTTCGAGAAAGAAAACATCAACACCCTTGTGATGAACAGCGAATTCATTGTGTCTCTGTACGGCTCGTTTGCGCAGGCGGAGTCGGAATCCATAAGCAAAAACGTTTCATGGGGCATCGAGAAGTCGTTCAAAGAGGGCAAAGTCAAGTATGTCATGCACCAGACGCTGGGCTACCGTATGGGCGATGACGGCAAGCCTTATATTATCGAAGAGGAAGCAGAGATCGTTCGTCGGGTGTATCGTATGTTTCTTGACGGTCTGAGCATGGAAAGGATAGCGGAAGTCATGCAGGCACATGGTGCGGCAAGGCGCAGCGGCAGCACCACCTGGAACCGCAGCAACGTCAATTATATCCTCAAAAACGAGAAATATGTGGGTGACGCGATCCTGCAAAAAAGCTATACTCTCGACTGCATAACCCACAAGCGCGTCAAGAACAACGGCGAGAAAAACAAATACATTTTGCACGACTGCCATCCCGCTATAATCGACCGAGATACCTACAACCGCACCCAGCAGGAGCTCGCAAAGCGGAACGCAATAAAGAAGCGCAGTGACAAGGCAGTTACAGAGCAAGGAAGGTACGCCAGCAAGTACGCGCTCAGCGATATAATGATATGCGGAGAGTGCGGAACGCCCTACCGTAGGGTGGTGTGGAACTCTCACGGGAAAAAGCTGCCGGTGTGGCGCTGTATCAACCGTATCGATCACGGCACTAAGTACTGCAAATGCTCGCCGTCTATAAACGAGGAAAAGCTGCATCAGACAATAATCAGCGCTATGAACGATGTCTATATGCAGAACACCGCATTCCTGCAAAGAATGGGTGAAAATATCTCTGTTGTGATGAATGATGAGGACAAGAACGGCGTTGAAAAGCTGAAGATCGAAAAGCGACTTGCCGAGATAGACAAAGCCCGTGACGACCTGATCCATCTTGTGACAAGCGGTTCGGTAGAGGAAGATTCGCTGGATAAGGAGTTTGAAACCCTCAATGACGAGGAAGGCTACCTGAAAACGCAGCTTGAATCAATAGAAGGACAGGCTGTCAAGCGTGATGAGGTCAGATATTCTATCATATCGGCGGTCGAGGAACTTGGTCAGTATCAGATGCACAAGGAGGAATACGATGACATAGCGGTCAGAAAGGTCATTGAGTGCATACGGGTGCTGTCAAAGACAGAGATTCAGATCATCTTCAAAGGAGGATTTGAGGTAAATGCGGCGGTGGCGAAGTGAAAAGAGAAAGCCTGTGTTTCAACGCAGGTTGTCTCCGCCGTAATACTTTTTGGCACGGCAAAACCATATATTGATTTGTTAACAAAATAAAATACATCACTTAGTGACGGGCTATTATTTTTGGTTATATGACCATAGTAAAAATTGATTTTCATCTAAAGAGTAACAGAAAAGACCATAC
>JAILFN010000046.1 GCA_024697545.1 Ruminococcus sp. | reverse complement strand
ACTTTAATTCCTCAAAGCAATTTACAAGGGTTTTGTGTTTCTCGTTATTGTTCAATTTTCAAGATACCGTTGCGCCTTTTTTAAAGTGCTCATCTATTATATCACACTTTTTTCGGTTTGTCAAGAGGTTTTTTGAAATTTATTCGATTTCTTTTTTCACTCTCTCGCTGTCCCCGTCAGGCGACTTACTTATCTTACCACTTTTTCTCCCGCTTGTCAAGCCTTTTTTTGACGTTCTATGTTTTGCACAAAAACTTTCGCTTCTCATCATCTTCCAATAGACAAAATGCAAGACAAAATCCTTCATTCTCCCCAAAGCACGCATATTTCAGCTAAAAAAGGCAAAAATATCTTCATAAAATACTCATAAAAGGAAGGTATTAAAAATGACACGCAAAGTGCAAATAAAGCTATTTTTCAAATCTTTTGCAATAACCTTTGTCCTTTTGGGCACTACCGTGGCAGCAGTCGCCGCAAACCTCTCGCCCGAGGCCGCCCCCGCTATCTCCCAATACGGCTCACGTGGCAAGGAGGTGACAGCCATACAGCAGGAGCTAAAAGCCCGTGGGCTGTTCTATGATGACGTTACGGGCTATTACGGGCCGCTCACCGAGGCCGCTGTCAAAAGGTTCCAAAAGCAGCAGGGCATTTCCCAGACGGGCATAGCAGGCCCCGCAACTCTTAAGGCCTTAGGAATATCCGTTGGCTCGCTCCCCGCTGCGACAGAGGCTAATATCTCGCTGCTCGCCCGCATAATCTCGGCCGAGGCAAGGGGCGAGCCATATGAAGGGCAGGTCGCCGTGGGTGCTGTTATATTAAATAGGATAGAGCACCCCTCATTCCCCGACACGCTATCGGGGGTCATATTCCAAAAGGGCGCTTTTACCGCCGTTACCGACGGGCAGTTCGATCAGCCTGTCTCCGACTCGGCCTACAGCGCCGCCCGTGACGCCTTAAACGGCTGGGACCCGACAGGCGGCTGCATATACTATTATAATCCCAAAAAGACCTCAAACAAATTCATCTGGTCACGCCCGGTGATAACCGTTATAGGCGACCATAGGTTTTGTATGTGACAAAAATGCCGCCCTTGTAAAAGGCGGCATTCCTTATTTATTGTTATTCCTTTTCATTTTCGGGGATATATATCCATTTCTCGCCATTATCCTCACATTTATAATAGCTTTCACGCTGCCTTGCATATTCCTCGGTCGTCATTCCGATATCTGCGGCAGCTTCTGCCAAGCGCTCATCTGACACATCATGGGATATCCCATAGCGATAAAACTCATCATCGATCCATCTTCCGACATATTCACTCATAAAGGCAGCCTTTGCCCCTTCCGCAAAAGCCTTGTCATATTCTTCTCCAAGGTCATATCTGCCGGATGCCTTTGATCTTTCAAGAAGCCTCTGCGCATATTTTTCGCAGGCCTTGCCGAGAGCCTCCTTGTTTTTCTCTCTTTCCTCGACTATGCTCTCATATTCCTTATGGCTTCTCTCGTAATCATATTTTTCCCAAGGCCAGCGCTTATCATTTTTTATCCTCAGATACTCACGCCTGTGAAGCTTATACTCCTCTTCATTCATACCGCATTTCTCTGCAAACATAACAGCCGCCTCCCTGAGTCTGCTGTCATATTCTTCCTCCGAGAGCCTCGGCCTTTCCTCTTTTTCAAGAGCCTCCTCGGCTCTTTTATGCATTTCAAATATTTCCTCAAGCCTCTCGCTCGCAACAGTCTCCATAGCTTTTCTCCTTACAGCGGCGCCTCAAAGTAATCCCTCTTCTCCGAGATTATGAGATATACCACCTTGAATACCCCGTAAGCGAACAACGCCGAAAGCGTTACCCCGCATATTATCTTTATCGCCTTTGCCATAACTACCGCCCTCCTGCCGTACATAAATTTTCACTTATATTCCTTATACTATAGTATAACTTATTTTGCAATATTTTTCAATAGCTTTTTGAAAATTTCCTCGCCGTTTCTAAAAAAAGTTTAAATAATGTTGCATTTTGGAAAACGTTGTGCTATAATTATTTTTAAGCGTTTGATCAAATGTAACGATTTCGGAGATAAATATGGCAGATAAAAACAAGACGGGCAGCTATAAAAAGCTTGTCTCCAATACTATAATATTTGCGCTCGGGTCATTCAGCTCAAAGGTTCTGGTGCTGTTTTTGGTGCCTATCTACACCAACTACCTCACCACCGAGCAGCTCGGGCAGACAGACCTTGTCGTGCAGGTTGCAAACTGGCTGATACCTATATTTTCGCTGACCGTGTATGAGGCTATGATACGCTTCGGCCTTGATAAGGCTACCGACAAGCGGCAGGTCTTCTCTATAGGCAACCTCGTGGTCTTCTCGGGGCTTGCGGCTATGTGCCTGATAATGCCGCTCGTAAAGCTTACGGGCATTTTAGATAAGTATATCGGCGAATACACGCTGCTTTTGTGTATATATGTCTGTACGGCTTCGCTACGGTGGGTCTATTCCTCCTTCGTGCGCTCGCTCGAAATGGTAAGGCTCTTCGCCTTAGACGGGCTGCTTGCTACCTTTATGACCCTTCTGTGGACAGCCCTGCTGATCATAGGCTTTAAAATGGACGTAAAGGGCTATATTTTAGCGATAATCCTTTCAGACCTTTGCTCATTCCTGTTTTTGACCTTTGCGGCAAGGCTATGGCGGTATATCGAGTTTAAGCGGGTGGATAGGGAGCTTTTAAACTCTATCCTGCGCTACTCTATACCCATGATACCCGCACAGGTGCTGTGGCTGCTTACAAACACCTGCGACAGCTTTATGTCGGCAAGCTACCTCGGCAAGGGCTCTACGGGAATACTCTCGGCGGCATATAAGATACCCAACATCGTCTCCTCTATCTACCTTATGTTCGGGCAGGCGTGGAATATGTCGGCAATAACCGAGAACGACTCGGAGGACAGGAGCGAGTTTTACCAAAACGTATTCGACGCTAACCAGACGCTTATGTACTGTCTGGCGGGCGGCTGCCTTATCTTTGTAAGGTTGATCACCAAGCTATGGATCGGTGCAGATTTTCAGGACGCCAAGCTCTACTCGCCTATCCTGATCTACTCGATGATCTATATTTGCTTTACTACATTTTTGGGCAGCGTTTACGTCGCCACCAAAAAGACCAAGAAAACCATGTACACAAGCCTTCTTGCGGGCATTATAAATATAGGTATAAACATCATCTTCCTTAAGCGCTTTGGGCTTTATGCCACGGCAGTCTCCACAGTCTGCGGCTACGGTGCAGTATTCATAGTGCGTGCGATCGACGCTAAAAAGCTTGTGGGCTTTAGGTTCAATAAGGTGATATTCTTCGGCTCAAACATTGTCCTTGTGCTTATGGTGCTTGCAAACTATATTTCAAGGACAGGGCTTCGCTACATTACCCTTTTCGGGCTATACCTTGTGCTTATCCTTATAAACTACAAGGCGATAAAGGGTATGCTTGAAAGGATCCTGGGCGCAGTGCTCGGCAGGCTCAAAAGAAAGCCGCAGCAAAGCGGGCAATAAAACAATCATCTATAATCTTTATATAAAAAAGGAGTTAATCATTATGGCAGAATTAAAGTTTGAGATCACAAAAACACTCGGCGTTCTCTCCGAGAATGCAAAGGGCTGGACTAAGGAGCTCAATATGGTGAGCTGGAACGAGCGTGAGCCTAAGTACGACCTCAGAGAATGGAGCCCCGACCACACTCGTATGGGCAAGGGCATAACCCTCACCGAGGATGAGGTCGCTATACTCACCAAGATCCTAAACGGCGAGGAGATCGAGGACGATATAGACGAGAGCAATTTTGTCTGACCCCCAATATGTAAACAGAAGGTAAAAAATAGTTAAACAATTATAATTATTGCTATTTGTTCATAACAGCGTCACATTTAATTGTTATACTTTTTACGTAAAGAATTTTTAAGGCGTGTTGCAGGCACGCCTTTAATGTGCATAGCGCATATATAAATACATTTTGTGGAGGTTAACGGGCAAATGGAGCAGCACGGAATAAGCAAGCTTGATCTTAAGCGAAGAAACAGGATGCAGGTACTCAAGATTCTAAAGCAGAAAGGGCCTACATCAAGAATAGATATTGCAGGCACCCTAGAGCTCACAAGGGCGGCTGTAACGATAATAACAAATGAAATGATAGAGCAGGGAATCATCGCCGAGATAGGTGAGTATAAGCACACCACCGAAAAGGCGCCCCGTGGCAGAAAGAAAATACTTATCGACATAAATCACCACTATAAGTTCGCCCTCGGCGTAACTATCGAGGAGGATATCGTAAGCGTCGGGCTCTCGACCCTTTCGGGCGCTGTGCTCGATAAGAGAAACCTCCCCATAGACTCAAAGACCCCGAGGGATACGATTTTTGACTACATCAGGGCATCTGTCAAGGAGGTATTGGCAGATAACTGCCTGAAGAAGGAAAATATCCTGGGGATAGGCTTCGGCATATTCCCGACCATGTATCAGCGCCTCGGCATCGAGGTCAAGAACGGCGAGCCCGATTACGCTAAGGCAGAGGAATATGTTCGCAGCTACACCACGCTCCCGCTGGTGTTCGATAACTCGGTAAAGGGAACATCTATGGCTAATATCGACTTCCAGAAGTCGAAGGATCCCGACAGGCACAACATAGCCTTCCTTCAGTACGGCTCAAACCTGAACTTCGTAGTTACTAACTTAAACGACCCTATCATTTCCTACGATAACAGAACGGATTTCGTTGATAAGATCATCATCGACCCCCAGTCTGACGAGCTTTGCAAATGCGGCAGGCGTGGCTGTGCCGAGAACGAGATCACCCCGCACGCTATCATAGCAAAGGTAAGAAAGGTATTTTCAAGAGAGGCGACCCCCGCACTTTATGAAATGTGTGAGGGCGACCCCGCAAGGATAACCCTTGCAGGGGTGATTGAGGCTAAAAACAAGGGCGACAAGGGCATAGCAGAGGTCTACGAGGCGGTAAACCACCTGACCGCAGTGCTCTTAAACAACCTCTTCTTCTCGACCAACCCGCAGAAGCTCGTGCTTCACAAGTTCAATATCGGCGAAGAAGAGTTTGCACACCTTATCGACGCTGTCAAGAGCGTTGCAGGCGAAAGCGTTGCCTCAAAGATCGAGCTTTCGATCATTGAGGACAAGCACCGCTTCCTTTCCGGCTGCGCCTTAGCGATAAGAGAGCTTTTCTTCAACCGTGGCGGCTTTGATGCATAAATAATAAACGCCCCCGAAGCGTTAGGCAGATTCCCATATAGTAGTTTTGCCCCGAAGCGTTCAAAAGCGCTTCGGGGCATTCGCATTATATACAGTAGCTAAGCTGATCAGAATTTGCGGCCACAACAAAAAAGCGATAGAAATTCCAATTTATGAAAAATTTAATCTCTCACAGGGCATATCATCTGAAGGTCAAACGGTTCCTCTTCAGCAATTTCTTTTATAGGGTCACTTGCCAGGTTACTCCCCATTGCTCTGTAAAATGCGATCGTCTCCTCTGAAGAACAAGCAGATATGTACAAAGCTTCTGCACCGTTTTTTCTCGCTTCATCTTTCCCTGCTTCAAATATTCGTCTGCCAATGCCCTGTCCTCTGTATTCAGAAGATACCTGCATCATATCAAGGATCATGTACGGACCATTTAGTTGCTTTAACAGACTTATAAAACCAACAACCCTATCATTTTCTAATGCTATGTATGTAATATGATCATCGCTGCTTATTTGCTTTGCTACAGATCGCTTTTTGTTCAGATCCCAATCCTCGGTATATTTGCATTCGACCAATGAAAAGTTTCCGTCTATTCTGCGATATACCTTATTTACATCCTGTTTTCTGTTATATAAATCCAATGATTCTATACAGAAATTTGCTTCTGATAATAATTCAATTTTAATCAAATGATAAACCTCCTTATGGTATATGCTTTACTTTTTGATTCATTTGCATTATTATCGTTTTCATACGCAACACCTCTTTCAAGGTCAGAGCCCGATTTATGTTAGTGATGATTATAGCACAGTAACGCTGCGCTGTCAATAAAAAAGCTTTTGTATCAATGTCGGCGGGTGTTTTTACGACAGATCGGCGTTCCTTACCGCCTGCCTTACGGGCAGCACGAACGGTGCCGAAACGCTCAGCTCGTCTATGCCCATTCTCAGGAATGTCTCGGTGAGGGTGGTGTCGGCGGCAAGCTCGCCGCATATGCCTATCCATGCGCCGTGGGCGTGCGCGTTCTTCGCCGACAGCTCTATCAGCCGCAGCACCGCCTCGTGATGCGGGTCGGCAAAACGCTCCAGCTTCGGGTTCTGTCTGTCGCAGGCAAGGGTGTACTGGGTCAGGTCGTTGGTGCCGACCGAGAAAAAGTCAACAAGCGGCGCGAGCCTGTCGCTTATGACAGCCGCCGCGGGGGTCTCTATCATGATGCCCAGCTCGATATCATCGGAGAAGGGTATCCCCTCGGCTGCAAGCTCTTCCCTGACGCTGCCGCATATAGCCATACACTCCTCGACCTCCGAAACGCTCGTCACCATCGGGAACATTATCCCTAGCCTGCCGTATACCGAAGCGCGGTAGAGCGCCCTCAGCTGGGTGCGGAATATCTCGGGGCGGGTAAGGCAGATACGCAGAGCCCGCAGCCCGAGGGCGGGGTTCTCCTCCCTGCTCAGACCGAAATAGTCCGCCTGCTTGTCGGCGCCGATGTCCAGCGTGCGTATGATGACCCTCTTTCCCTCCATCATTTGCAGCACTGCTTTGTATGCCGAGAACTGCTGCTCCTCGGTGGGGTAGTCTTTGCTTTCGAGGTATAGGAACTCGCTGCGGAAAAGCCCGATGCCGCCCGCGTCGTTTTCAAGTGCCGCGGCTGCTTCGTCAACGCTTCCTATGTTGGCGTATATCTTTATCTCCCTGCCGTCCTTCGTGACATTCGGCTTGCCCTTTAATTTTTCGAGCAGCGCTTTGTTTTCGGCATCGGCACGCTGCTTTTCGAGGAAGCTCCGCTCGGTCGCTTCGTCGGGGTCGATGATGATCTCGCCCGTGTGACCGTCAACTATCATTTTACAGCCGTCCGTCACCGCCGACAGAAACTCCCTGCCCGCGCCGATAACGGCGGGAATGTTCATCGTCCGCGCAAGTATGGCTGTGTGGGAATTTGAAGAGCCGTGTGCTGTGACGAATGCCAGCACCTTGTCCTTGTCGAGAGTCACCGTTTCGCTGGGGGTGAGGTCGTCGGCGCATATCACTCTTTTGCCCGAAAGCTCTGCCCGCACCTCGGCTTTGCCGCAAAGGCAGGCGATGAGCCTGTCCGAGATATCCCTGACGTCCGCCGCACGCGCCTGCATATACGGGTCGTCCAGCGCGGAAAACATTCGGGCGAAATTCTCCGCAGTCTCAGCCACAGCATATTCCGCGCAGACCGACTTCCCCGTGATGATGCCCTTGATAGAATCGTTGTAGTCGTCGTCCTCCAGCATCATAATGTGTATCTCAAAGATCTGTGCGCTGCTCTCGCCCGCCTCTTTCAGAGCCTTTTCGTATATCTCCGAAAGCTGCCCGACAGCCTCCGCCTTTGCCTGTTCGAGGCGCTGCAGCTCGGCTTCGGGGTCATCGGTGCGGGCGGGAGTTATCTCTTTTTTCTGCCGCGAGAATACCGAGGCGGCACCTATCGCCACCGCTCCGTATGCCCCCCTGCCTTTGAATCTTTTCATATCCGCCGCCTTTTTATCCGCATATCTTTTCGAGTGATTCGATGTCTTCGCAGTTGAAGGCTTCAACTCCGTCGAGGGTCTTCTTTACAAGCCCTGTCAGTACCTTTCCGGGGCCGCATTCGATAAAGCGGTCGAAGCCCGCTGCCTGCATCGCCGCAAGCTCGTCGGTGAAGCGGACGGGGGAAACAATGTGCCTTGCCAGCAGCGAACGCATATCCGAGAAATCGTCGAGCCTGCCGCCGAGAACGTTGCTGTAAAATGTGCAGGAGGGCTTTGCGAATGCGAAGCCTTCGGTGCGTGAGAGGAATTCCTCTGCCGCGGGACGCATGATCTCGCTGTGGAATGCCGATGCAACGTTCAGCTTTACAGCCTTGACGCGCTTTGCGGTGCTGGTGTTCTTGATAAGCTCTGCCGCGGCTTCGGCGGCTGCGGCTTCACCCGCTATGACCGTCTGCACGGGGGAGTTGTAGTTTACGGGAACGACATATCCTTCCGTCTGCCCGCAGGCTGACTCTACCTCGGCGGGTGTGGGTCCTATGATGGCGTACATCACGCCCTCGCCCGATTCCGCAGCCTTCTGCATCGCTTCGGCGCGTATCTTTATGAGCCTGAATGCGTCCTCGTATGAAAGCATACCCGAAGCCGCCATAGCCGCATACTCGCCGAGGGAATGTCCCGCAACGGCTTCAAAGGTCACGCCCTTTTCTTTCAGCGCCTCGACCGCGCAGAGCGAGCAAGCCATGATGGCGGGCTGTGAATGCACGGTCTTGTTGAGCTCGGCGGGGTCCTCTGCAAACATTATCTCCTCAAGACTGTAGCCGAGAGCCTTGTCTGCGGCTGCAAAAACGCGCTTTGCGCTATCAAAGCTTTCATAAAAGCTTTTTCCCATGCCCGCGTACTGCGAACCCTGACCTGAAAATAATATAACATTTTTTGACATAATACCTCTCCTTTGTAGATATTTAACACTATTAAGTATGTGAGATACGATAATTGTTAAGTTTTTAACGGGCTTAAATTTGGACGATAGATAGAATTTGTGATAAAACTTAGGTTGTTAATATTTGTGAAATTTTAATCATTATATTCTGTAACATTACGGGTTTATAATTAGTTCGTGTGAGTTTGACTGTATCTTCACGGCTCAACTCATTTATTATAGCACATAATGCGGCAGATTTCAATATCACAGATGTATTTTTTACACTCTGCCGCAAAACTCCGAAAGGAAGGATATATATAATGATAAAAACTGTGGGAGTCAAGGTAAAGGGCATCGGCAGGGCAGTGCCCGAGGTCATAGCCTCCAACGATGATTTTGCAAAGATCGTCGATACCAATGATGAATGGATAACCCAGCGCACGGGTATAAAGACCCGCCATATCTCAAACGGCGAGCCTACATATTACTTCGGCGCAAAGGCGGCGAAGGAGGCTGTCGCCGATGCAGGGCTTGAGCCTTCGGATATCGGGCTCATCATCGCAACTACCGTTACTCCCGATTATTATACACCTTCGACCGCCTGCCTTATCCAGCGTGAGCTCGGCGTATCGGGCTGCCCCGCTTTTGATGTGAACGCCGCCTGTTCGGGCTTCGTTTACGCGGTCGATATGGCAAGGCGTTACCTTGCCTGCGGCGATATAAAATATGCCCTCGTGGTAGCTGCCGAGGAGCTTTCAAAGTTCGTTGACTATGAGGACAGATCTACCTGCATACTCTTCGGCGACGCGGCAGCAGCCGTTGTTCTCGAAAAGGCAGAGGATACCCTCTTCTCCAGCTACCTCGCAGCGGACGGAAGCGGTGCGGCATACCTCGCGTCCCGCGCAATGCTCACCATAAACCCCTTCCGCGATCAGGACTTTACATATGATATGGATATGCCCGAGCCGCACAAGCATTATCTGCTCCAGGACGGCAAGGAAGTATACAAGTTCGCGACCAACGCCCTGCCGACAGCCTGCAAGGAAGCCTGCGATAAAGCGGGCATCACCCCCGACGAGCTGGACGCTATCATACCTCATCAGGCAAACGTCCGCATTATCGAGACTGCGGCGAAAAAGCTCAAGGTATCTATGGACAAGATGGTGCTCAATATCGCCGATTACGGCAATACCTCCTCGGCTTCCATACCGAACGCTTTCTATGACGGCGTAAAGTCGGGCAGGATAAAGCGCGGCGATAAGGTATGCTTCGTGGGCTTCGGCGGCGGACTTACCTACGGCGCTACGATCATCGAATATTGATATGACACTTTTGATAAGGAGTGACAGATTATGACTACTGCAAAGACAAGGATCACAGAACTTTTGGGGATAAGATACCCGATATTTCAGGGCGGCATGGCATGGATAGCCGAGGCTCAGCTCGCGGCGGCTGTTTCCAATGCGGGCGGTCTGGGAATAATCGCGGGCGGCTCTGCTCCCATAGATTATCTCAGGGATCAGATAAGAAAATGCAAATCGCTGACAGATAAGCCCTTCGGCGTGAATATAATGCTCATGTCCCCCAACGCCGAGGAACTCGCACAGCTCGTCATCGACGAGGGCGTGCCTGTCGTTACAACGGGTGCCGGCAACCCCGGCAAGTTCATGGCGGCATGGAAGGAAGCGGGCGTTAAAGTCATCCCCGTTGTGCCCAGCGTTGCTCTTGCAAAGAGAATGGAGCGCTCGGGTGCCGATGCCGTTATCGCGGAGGGCACCGAATCGGGCGGACATATCGGTGAGAATACCACCATGTGCCTTGTTCCGCAGGTGGTCGATGCGGTAGAGATACCCGTGCTCGCAGCAGGCGGTATCGCCGACGGACGCGGCATCGCGGCAAGCTTTATGCTCGGCGCTGAGGGCGTTCAGGTGGGAACACGCTTCCTGGCAAGCGAAGAATGCGTTATCCACCCCACCTACAAGGAGCTGGTAGTTAAGGCAAAGGACACCGATTCGGTAGTTACGGGAAGATACACGGGTCACCCCTGCCGCAACGTGAAGACCAAGTTCTCAAAGAAGCTTGCAAGCGGAGAGTCCAACGGCTCCATCACTCCCGATGAGTTCGAGGAGCTGACTTTGGGTTCGCTCAGAAAGGCTGTTCAGGACGGAAACCTCGATGAAGGTTCTTTCCTCTGCGGCGCTATCGCGGGTATGATAAACGATGTCAAGCCCTGCAAGGATATAGTTGAAGAAATGTTCTCTCAGGCGGAGAGCCTGCTAAATAAGTAAGATCATCAGGAGGGAAAAATCATGGCAACAGCAATAATCACGGGTTCGGCAAGAGGTATCGGTGCGGCTATCGCGCTGAGACTTGCAAAGGACGGCTTCGACATCGCCCTCAATGACATCAGCGAGGCAATGTTCGAGAACAATGACATAGTAGAGCAGATAAAGGCAGAGGGCGTTATGTGCGAGTATTTCATCGCCGATGTTTCCAATTACGCCGACTGCGAAAGATTCGTAAAGGAAGTCAAGGCAAAGTTCGGTACCATCGACGTTCTGGTAAACAACGCGGGCATCACCCGCGACGGTCTGCTTGCGCGTATGAGCGAGGAAAACTTTGATACCGTTATCGCTGTCAACCAGAAGAGCGTGTTCAATATGACAAAGCACGCGGGCTCTGTGATGATGAAGCAGAAGTCGGGCAGGATCGTGAACCTTTCGAGCGTTGCGGGTCTGCACGGCAACCCCGGTCAGTTCAACTACTCCGCTTCAAAGGCTGCTATCATCGGCATGACCAAGACGGTTGCAAAGGAGCTGGGTTCGAGGGGTATCACCTGCAACGCGGTAGCACCCGGATTTATAAAGACCCCCATGACCGACAAGCTCACCGACGCACAGAAGGAAAAGATACTTCAGGTCATCGCTATGCGCCGCTACGGCACCGTTGAGGAGATAGCGGGCGTTGTGTCCTTCCTTGCATCGAAGGACGCAAGCTATGTTACCGGACAGGTCATAGAAATATCCGGCGGACTTTCCATGTAAGCCGCCAAAAGGAGAGCAAAAATGAGAAGAGTAGTTATAACCGGCATGGGCACGGTAAACCCCATCGGCAAGAACGTGCCCGAGTTTTTTGAAAATATTAAGGCAGGCAAGCTGGGCGTTTGCCCGATAAGCCGCTTCGATGCCTCCGATTTTGAAGTCAAGGTGGCAGGAGAGGTAAAGGATTTTGACCCCTCGGGCATTATTGAGAAGAAGGAGTGCCGCAGGCTCGACCGCTTCACACAGTTCGCGGTGGTTGCCGCCAATGAGGCTATGACCGATGCGGGCAGCGATTTCAAGGACGTTGACCCTTACCGCGCAGGTGTTATAATCGGTGTCGGTGTCGGCGGACTCAACCTTACCGAGCAGGAGCACAGCCACTTCCTCGAGAAAAAGGACAAGGTAAGCGTTTTCTTCATCCCCATGATGATAGCTAACATGGCGGCGGGCACCGTTGCCATGAAGACGGGCTTCAAGGGTGATAACTTCGCTACCGTTACCGCCTGCGCTTCAGGCACCCACGCCATCGGCGAAGCTTTCAGAAAGATAAAGGACGGCTATATGGACGTTGCCCTTGCAGGCGGCTCCGAGGCTTGTATATCAAGGTTCTCGCTGGCAGGCTTCAATAACATGAAGGCTCTTACCCGTGAGGAAGACCCCGCAAAGGCTTCAAAGCCCTTCGACCTCAACCGTTCGGGATTCGTTCTCGGTGAAGGCTGCGGTATGCTGGTGCTTGAAGAGTATGAGCACGCAAAGGCACGCGGCGCTGAGATATATGCCGAGATCGCAGGCTACGGCGCAACAGGTGATGCGTACCATATGACAAGCCCCTCTCCCACAGGCGAGGCTGCTGCCGCTGCAATGAAGCACGCTTACACCGAAGCGGGTCTTACCGCAGATCAGGTGGATTACATAAACGCTCACGGCACCTCTACTCATCTTAATGACGCTTATGAGACCATCGCTATAAAGCTCGCCCTCGGTGAGGAGGCTGCACGCAAGGTGGTCATCAATTCCACAAAGTCCATGACAGGCCACCTGCTCGGCGCTGCGGGCGCTGTTGAGGCTATCGTCACCGCGCTGTCGGTGAAGAACGATTTCGTGCATCAGACTATCGGCTACACCACCCCCGACCCCGAGTGCGACCTTGACTACTGCACCGAGGGACCGAGGAACATGACGGTAAACGCAGCCCTTTCCAACTCGCTGGGCTTCGGCGGACATAACGCTACTATTTGTATCAAGAAAGTCACCGACTGATTTCGGAGGTAAGATAAATGAGCAAGATCCTTAATATGATCGAATTTGAAGATATTGAAAAGCTCGCCGCCCTCGTAAAAGAGAACGATCTTGAAGAGATCTCCCTTGAGGTAAAGGACGGTCAGAGCATTACGATAAAGGGCAAGAAGTGTCCGCCTCCCGTTCAGGGCGCACCGATGCTCCCCGCGGGTATGCCTATGGTGTCCCCCGCTGTGAATCAGACGATGACAGCGCCCATCGACACCCCCGTTCCCGAGACTATCAAGGGAACTGCTGTCAAGGCACCTATCGTGGGCACATTCTATTCCAAGCCACGCCCCGATGCTTCGCCGTTCGTTACCGTCGGCAGCAAGGTCAAGAAGGGCGATATACTCTATATCCTTGAGACCATGAAGGTCATGAACGAGATAAGCGCAGAGTGCGACGGCGTTGTGAGCAAGATACTCGCAGCAGACGGCGACGCTCTCGAATACGGTCAGACTGTAATGATAATCGGCTGACGAAAGGACGATAACGATGGCAGTTGTAATGAACAAAGAGCAGATAATGGAGATCATCCCCCACCGCGATCCCTTTCTGCTGATAGATGAGATAAATGAGCTTGAGGTAGGCAAGAGGGTGGTAGCCACCAAGTACATCAAGGCTGAGGACTTCTGGTTCAAGGGACACTTCCCCGAATACCCCGTCACCCCCGGCGTTCTAATGATAGAGATGCTGGCACAGGCGGGCGCTGTCGCACTCCTCGCCATGCCCGAAAACAAGGGCAAGATAGGCTTCTTCGGCGGCATACAGAACGCAAAGTTCCGCCGTCAGGTAGTCCCCGGCGACGTGCTCACCCTTGAGGTCGAGATCACAAAGGTAAAGGGCCCCGTAGGCTACGGCAAGGGTGTCGCTACGGTCGAAGGCAAGAAGGCTGTTTCGGCTGAGATATCCTTTGCTATCAAGTAAGTTCGTTTGGTTTCGCCTGATGGCGAAATTCGGGTATTTTCCTCGCAGCGCTTTGCGCTTCTGTGTGCCTTCGGCACACCCGGGAGCTCTGCTCCCGGACCCACGCCAAAGGGACCCTTTGTAAAGGGTCACCTTTGGAACCCCCCTAAACTTTTTTGCTTTTATAACTTTAATTAGGAGTTCTTTTGATGAAAAAAGTACTTATAGCTAACCGCGGCGAGATCGCGGTACGCATTATACGCGCCTGCCGTGAGCTGGGGCTTCATACCGTTGCGGTATATTCCGAAGCTGACAGGAGCGCTCTTCACGCCAAGATCGCCGATGAAGCGGTCTGCATAGGTCCTGCAAAGACGGCTGACAGCTACCTTAATGTACGCGCGATAATCGCAGCCTGCGAAGTGACGGGCGCTGATGCTATACACCCAGGCTTCGGTTTTCTTTCCGAAAACGCGAGCTTTGCCCGCACCTGTGAAAAGTGCGGCATAACCTTCATAGGCCCCGATTCGCACAGCATTGAGATGCTCGGCGACAAGGCGGCTGCAAAGCAGTCCATGAAGGACGCGGGCGTTCCCGTTATCCCCGGGAGCGACGGCGCTGTTAAGGATATGCCCGAAGCGATACGCATCTCCGAGGAGATGGGTTATCCCGTAATGGTAAAGGCTTCGGCAGGCGGCGGCGGACGCGGTATTCGCATAGTCAACAGCCGTGAGGAGCTGGCTTCGCAGATAGCTGCTGCAAAGCAGGAGGCTCTGACCGCTTTCGGCAACGATGAGATATACATAGAAAAGCTCGTGCTGAATCCGAAGCATATCGAGATACAGATACTCGCCGATGCTTACGGCAACGTGGTGTCGCTGGGCGAGCGCGACTGCTCCATGCAGCGCCGCAATCAGAAGGTGCTGGAAGAAGCTCCCTCTACCATAATAGACGAGGATACCCGCGCGGCGATGGGCAGGGCTGCCTGTGCGGCGGCTAAGGTCTGCGGCTATAAAAACGCGGGCACTATCGAGTTCCTCGTGGATAAGGATAAGAATTTCTACTTCATGGAGATGAACACCCGTATCCAGGTAGAGCACCCCATTACTGAGGAAGTCACGGGCATTGATATCGTAAAGGAGCAGCTGAAAATAGCTGCGGGCGAAAAGCTTTCCTTCACTCAGGAGGATATAAAGCTTTCGGGTCACGCGATAGAATGCCGCATAAATGCAGAGAACCCCGCCATGAACTTCATGCCGAGCCCCGGTGTCATCGACGGTCTGTTTATCCCCGGAGGCCCCGGTATACGCATAGATACCGCCGTTTATCAGGGCTATGAGATCACCCCCTACTATGACTCGATGATAGCAAAGCTCATCGTATACGGCAAGGACAGAGCCGAAGCTATAGCCAAGATGAAGTGGGCGCTTTCTGAGTTCATCGTGGACGGCGTGTATACGAATATCGACTTCCAGCTCAAACTTATACGCACCGATGAATTTGAGCGCGGCGATTACGACAACGGTTTTCTGAACAGGACAAAGCTGATATGACAGAGGAGCTTTCATGTCAATAATTACAATGCTTTTATACCTCTTTCTGCTTTTTCCGATAGGCACTATCTATGTTGTGGCACTGCTTTTGGTGCCGGTAAGAGCATTCAGGATCATCAGGGTTCTGAAGGTGCTCAACGGAAGAGATCCTAAGGACGAAGCGCAGATAAAGAAGGCTGTATTTGCAAGAAATATAGCAGTTGGTGCGACAGTGGTGCTGTGGGTGCCATTTCTCGTACTTACATTGCTTAACAGATAAAGGAGAAGAACGACCATGCAATTAGAGGACTTATTCTCTGTCGTCAAGACCCGATTCAACAGCGACAGCGGTGACGAGCCCAAGAGGAGCAAGACCAATATCCCGAAGGGTCTGCTGTTCAAGTGCCCCCGCTGCTCGAACAATACATTCATGGAAGATTTTGTCGCCAACGGCAAGGTCTGCCCCCGCTGCAATTATCACTCCCGCCTTTCTGCGCGTGAGCGTCTTGATATAACCATCGACAAGGAAAGCTTTGAGGAGTTCGACAGGGATATGGTGTCGAAGAACCCGATAGATTTCCCCGATTATGAGGAAAAACAGGCGGCTCTCCGCGAAAAGACAGGACTCAAGGACGCCGTGCTGACAGGCAGGGCAAAGATACGCGGAGAAGAGATCGTCATCATCGTTATGGATTCAAATTATATGATGGCTTCTATGGGAAGCGTTGTCGGCGAGAAGATCTCCCGCGCTTTTGAGTATGCTACCGAAGCGGGACTGCCTGTCGTCGCTTTCACCGCATCGGGCGGCGCAAGGATGCAGGAGGGTATAGTCTCGCTCATGCAGATGGCTAAGACCTCGGGCGCTGTGGGCAGACATTCCGCAGCGGGGCTTCTTTACATAACCGTCATGACCGACCCCACAACGGGCGGCGTTACCGCTTCATTCGCAAGCCTCGGCGATATAATCATCGCAGAGCCTAAGGTGCTCATAGGCTTCGCGGGAAGGCGCGTTATCGAGGGTACGATAAAGCAAAGGCTCCCCGATGATTTCCAGTCGGCAGAGTTCATGCTCAAAAACGGATTCGTAGATATGATAGTCGAGAGAAAGCGCGTGCGCCGCACAATAGCGCACCTGCTGAAACTCCATAAGCCGCAGGAAGGGGGCGCGTTCAAGTGAGCGAACTTACAGCAAGTCAGCGCATGGACATAGTCCGCACCAAGGGCAGACCTACCGTCCGTGATTATATCCCTATGCTGTTCGATGATTTCTTTGAGATGCACGGCGACCGCCTTTTCGGCGACGACGGCGCTATCATGGGCGGCGTGGCTTACTTTAAGGGTATGCCCGTTACCGTTATAGCTCAGGTAAAGGGCAGGACGCTTGAGGAAAATCAGCAGTGCAATTTCGGTATGCCGCATCCCGAGGGCTACCGCAAGGCACTGAGGCTCGCACATCAGGCGGAAAAGTTCCACCGCCCGATAATATGCCTTGTTGATACGGCGGGCGCATACTGCGGTATCGGCGCGGAGGAGCGCGGACAGGGCGAGGCGATAGCACGCTCCATCATGGAGTTTATGGAGATAAAGACCCCCGTTATATCGGTGATACTCGGCGAAGGCGGCTCGGGCGGCGCACTTGCTATGTGCGTGTGCGATGAGCTTGCTATGCTTGAGAACGCTATATACTCCGTCATATCGCCGAGAGGCTTCGCGTCGATCCTTTGGAAAGATGCTTCCCGCGAGCGTGAGGCGGCTGATATAATGCACATAACAGCCCACGATCTTGAGCAGCTTCATGTTTGTGATGCTGTGATAGAAGAGTCTGAAGGCGGCGCTCATACCGACCCCGAACAGACCGCTGAGAATATTTCTGAATTTATTTATGCCGCTTTGCAAAGAAATTTGCAAAAAGGGCTTGACGAATTGCTAAATGGGCGTTATAATAGATTCAGGGCGATCGGCGAGTTCCATGAGGGCACAGCCGAGGGCTGAGCCCTGACCCGCCCACTAAAGTAATCAAGAAGGAGGTAGTTGCAGTGGTATTTGAAAAGATTCGTGATATTATCGTAGACCAGCTCGACGTTGACGCTGACGAGGTAACCGCAGAGGCTTCGATCATTGACGATCTCGGTGCAGATTCTCTCGACGTAGTTGACCTGATCAGCTCCGTAGAAGATGAGTTCGACGTAGAGATACCCGACGAGAAGGTTGAGGGCATCAAGTCCGTAGGTGACATCGTAGCTTACATCGAGAGCACCGTTTCTGAGGATTGATCGCATTTCTCTTATGAAAAATAAAGCCTGAAAACGAATTTGTCGTTTTCAGGCTTTTCTTTTTAATTTTCCATAACGTCCGCAGGCAGTGCGGCAGATCTGACCGCATCAGTGATCGTTAAACAGGCAGCACCGACCATCAGAACGAGAGCCGAGATCGTCAATTCTCCGTCCAGAAAGCAATGTTCAGCACAGTCGGGAAAATGTATACCATAAGTACCACCATCCCGCCCGCAGCTGCCAGCAATACCTGACAAAGCTTGTCGGTGCGGGGACGTTCCGCGGGAACGGCACGCTTTTTGCGTATCCTCTGCCATGCGATCAGCCAGCCCAGAAGTATCGCCCCTGCTGCACTCATTGCTGTTCCCGCAATAAGACCCGTAGGGCGGAAGGATATCTCTATCTCGTTGTCGCCCGCAGGCAGGTCGAACTCTGTGAATGCGCTCAGCGTGCGGCGGGTGTTTAGCTTCTTGCCGTTCGACTTGATCGTCAGACCGCTGTCATATGGCAGCGAGAGCGATATTGTTTGCGGCTCGGGAGCGGTGTAGCTGCCGCGCAAGCCGTTCTTGACTTCCTTGAAGCCGATGCCTTCAATCTTTGCCGCAGACTCGGTCAGCAGGTCGGTGTCTACCGAGAATACTCCGATGGAAGCCGCTTCGATCGTCTTTAGCGCTTCTGCCTCAATGATGACTGTCTCGTTGCAGAATTCGCCCAGCTTCAGTACGCCGTTGTCCTTGCTGTGGGGATAGCTGAGGGTGGTTATCATGCCGTTGGTCTTTACCGAAAAGCTGTTGTAGTCGGGCTCGGTAAGGCTGTTGCTAAGCTTGTCAAAGCAGTCGAAGTAAAGCGTCTTGTGCCCCGAAACGGGTATGCTGTAAATGAGCTTTTCCTTGACCTTTACGGTGGAGCGCCCCGCGGCGCGGTAGATGTTGCCGCTCTTCGGCTCATAGGTCTTGACGATGTCCGCGTTGCCGAAGATCTTCTCCGCAAGGTATCGCTGCACCGAAGCGCGGTCGAGTCCCTCGGGTATATCGGCGTCGGGGTGCTGCACAGATACAAAGCCCATCGGGAGCTTGTTGTCAAGCGGCGCTATCTGATATCCCATATCCTTGTAAAAGCTGCGCTTCTGATATGAGTTTGATATGCGGTAGCCTATGCTGAGCAGTGAATCGGTGATCTCCGTGCCGCCGCAGCTGCCTATCTCCATCCAAACGGAGGTATAGCCCATGCGCTTCATGGTGAACATATAGTCCTGCGAGGTGAGTGAGGTGTAGTGGGATATAGAGTTGTAGCCCATAGCGCCTATCGTGTTGTAATCGAATATCTTGCTCGTCGTCTTTATGCGGTAGAAGCTGTCGTCGCTTATGTGCCCGCCGAGGTCCATCACCTGCCCCTGGACCTTGTTGGTGGCTTCGTTGCGCTCGGCGGAGTAGGTCATGTATATCTTTGTGTTGTTTACGCCTTCGAGTATCACAAGTCCCGCAAGGAACAGCATTGCGATCTCTTTGAACAGCCAGCCGTTCCTGTAAAAGAAAAGTATCACAGCCGCGCAGATGAGCGACATGACAAACAGCTTTCCGAGCCCCTTGAATGAGCCCTCCGTGCCGCCGAGAGCACGGGTGTAGTCTGAAAGCGTCTGACCGAATTTTTCAACATACCCTGCGGCACTGAGCATATATGCCAGCATTAGCACCGCGACCGCGATCCCGCCCGCTAAGTATTTCTTCATGCTCTTGCCGAATGGAGTCTCTGTCTCAAGCTCGTAAGCCGCAAGCTTCATGAGCATGAATATCGTCATGAAAGCGTACCGCGCGGGGAAAGCCATGTAGCTTCCCGTGTGCCACATCTTGTTTATCGGCTCGATGAATACGGGTATCACGGTCAGAGCCGCCATTATGAGCGTAAGGCGGTGCTGCGGGGTGCGCTTTGCATCCCTGCGCCATATGTCCGCAAGCACGAGCAGTATCAGCGTTGAGCAGCACATAAGCACGGGCAGCACGGTGTCGTAGTCGGTGATGAAGTGCCCCTTGCGGAGGTTCTTTATAAGCTCGCCGCGCCTGCCCGATGAGAGGTACTGTATAAAGCAGGGCAGCCATACCGCCGCCGAGAGCATCGCTGCCGTTACCGAGCCCGTGATGAAGCTGCGGAAGAACCGCGGCGGCATATCCCCGCCGCGCAGGCTGTAAATTGCACACGCCCCCATCGTAAGCAGCAGGAACAGCACCAGCATATAGCCTAAGTAATAGTTGACGATCATCATGAGCGTCAGCATGACGGTGTACATAACGGGCGAGCCGCGCCGCTTCATGCGCTCGAGCGAGAGCATCATGAGCGGGAAGAGGTACATCATATCAAGCCATATGATGTTCTGATAGAAGAGCATCGTGTAGCCGCTAAGTGCGTATATGAATCCCATCATCGTCCTTGATGTGTTGTCAAGCTTTCGGTGCTCGGCACTGACGGTAAAGTAAAGCGAAGCCGAAGCCGCGCATACCGCCATTTTCAGAACTATGAGTATGTCCATGAACCGAAGCATCATATCCTTCTCGACAAACTTCACGATAAGCGTGAACGGGCTTGCGAGGAAGAAGAAGAACACACCCCAGAAATTCATTCCCGAAGCGTTCTTCATGCTGAGGAACATACCGCTCTTGCCGTCGAGTATGTCTTTGAACTGACAGAGCAGCGGCACCACCTGCTGATTCATGTCGCACCATGAAGCGGTGCGGCTGCCGAATGGGTAAAGCCCCTTTAGTCTGAAAACGTAAAGCACCGCCGCTGCCGTCAGTAACGGCGAAAGTATTATCGGGCAGTATCTCTTTGCGGTGTCAAAAAGTTTGTTGCTGTCTTTCTTTTTCTTTATCAAAACCTGTTTACCTGCTTTCTGTTTATCTCCGTTGTCGTGACAAAAGCTGCCGCAGCTGCGGCATATCCCTGCCATTATGCTGTTAAAAACATACATTTTGATTATATCACAAACGCTCACAAATTTCAAGATGATAGCGGGGAATTTTCACATCAAAAAAACCGCCCGAAAGATCGGGCGGCTCGCGGCAGTTATTCGTTATCGCTTTGCGGCGGTCTGCCGCCTGCGTGTGGCTGTATCCCCGCCTGCTTCATTGAAAGCTTCATGAATACGGGCGTTACGATAAATATTATCACATAGCCGACGATAAGACACAGCAGCATGGATCTGCCGAGCATTATGCCGTAGGGCGGAGTTTTCCCGCCGTGCGCCGCTGCCTGCCTGTAAGCCAGCGTCACCATTATCAGTGTCATTATCGGGGTGTATACAATGTCGCCGACCAGTGCGTCGAACAAACGTCTTTTATTGCTGCCTTCTTTAAGCCCCGCCTTTGCGGAGAGCCTGTCGGTAAGCGGCTTCATCGGAACGATAAGCCCTATGATAAGGCTGATGACAAAGCTCACGGCGAAGCTTATCAGGAATGCGGGAACGGTGAAGTGCCCCGAGCTGAGATTGCCCGTCAGAGACATACAGAAGCTTAGAGCGACAGCCATGTAAATGCTCATTAGTGATCCGACTTTTTTCATTGTAAACAACTCCTTATACATTAAATTTGTGCAGACTGAATAAAAGTTTAACACCATGTTTATATTATATCACATTACCTACAGAAAATCAATAGCTTTCACCAAAAAAAGTTCATTTTTTTATGTTGTTGACAATCTGCGTGAGAATGTGGTATAATTAAAGTCAGAAACGTCCGCCCTTGCGGACAGGACAGGAGTGTTTAAAATGACCTACAAGGAAGAGTTTATCAAGTTCATGGAAGACAGCGGGGTGCTGACCTTCGGAGACTTCACCCTCAAGAGCGGCAGAAAAGCGCCCTATTTCATCAATGCGGGCAACTACCGCACAGGCGCACAGCTCGCAAAGCTCGGCGATTTCTATGCACAGTGTATGCAGGATAACGGCGTTGAGGCTGACGTTCTTTTCGGACCCGCCTATAAGGGTATCCCCCTGAGCGTTTCGGCGACCGTTGCGCTGTTCAACCGCTATGGCAAGGATCTGCCCTACTGCTTCGACCGCAAGGAGGTCAAGGATCACGGCGAGGGCGGAATGTTCGTCGGCAAGAAGCTTGAGGACGGCGATAAGGTCGTTATCATCGAGGACGTTATGACCTCGGGCAAGGCTCTGCGTGAAGTGCTTCCCAAGCTTCAGGGCGCTGCAAAGGTAGAGGTCACGGGAATGATAATCACCGTTGACCGTATGGAAAAAGCTCTCGACAGCGACCTTTCCGCAGTTCAGGATGCCTATAAGCAGTTCGGCGTCAAGGTATACTCCATCGTCACCATCGACGATATCATCGAAGCGATCAGAAACGGCATTATCGGCGGCAGCGAATACCTCGATAAAATGCTCGCTTACAGAGAGCAGTACGGCGTAAAGTATTGATCCGCCGCCTGAAATATGGCAAAAAGCAGTCGTAAAGGCTGCTTTTTTCGTTCGCAGGTGAAAGAGCCGTTTTTTTTCAGACAGCAGATGCTCACGATATCCGCGTCAAGCTGTTCAGCTTTATTATCAAGCAAAAACACTTGTCAAACACACTCGCCCACAAACCACAATATATAGAATTGTATCATTTCGGTAACGGCAATATTTTGGTTTGTAACCAAACTGTAACGATATGTAATGCAATTGTTCTTGATAGACCCCGATTTATGGTGTATAATATATTTTGTAGAACAAAGAAAGAAAAAAGAATGAAATCTAAGTGAAATACTCTTAGCTCGTTTCATCCTCTCCAAAATTTTTACACAAGTTTGAAGGCAGTCTCTCCGGACTGTCTTTTTTTTAGTTCCTTCAAGCCCGCTATTGACAAGCTTACGCAAACAAAGAAAAAGCCCGACCGCGCGGGATCGGACTTTGTGCAGCTGTCAGCGGAGAACGTCGTCCACCAGACTTTCGGCAGCGTCAAGACCGCCGTTGATGCCGTCGGCAACGTCATCGCTTATCTCGTCGGCTTTGTCCTTTGCGTCATCGGCGAGCGACTCGGCCTTGTCCTTCATCTTGTCCGCCTCGCTGTCGGCGGACTCACGCAGATCCTCGCTGTCGCGCCTGTCGGTCGCGGAGGTCGTGGTCTCGGCACGGCGGGTCGTTGTTGCGGCGCGGCGCTCGGAGGAGCTGTCCCCGCGGGCGTGGTCCTTCTGCTCCGTGGTCACGGCGTTGTCGGCGCGGGAGTCCTGCTTGTCGGATATCCTGCCGTCGGAAGCCGAGCAGGCGGTCAGCATGATACCTGCCGCAAGAGCCGCAGCGGTCAGCATAGTAACTTTCTTCATTCTTTTCCGTTCCTTTCTTTGGAGTGCCTTTTTCATGGCTGAGATTATTATCTGCCGCTATGCGGGAAGTATACCGAAAAAATTATGGGTTTTTCTTCCGGGATTAAATTTACAATTTGTTGATATTTTTTTTGAATATACGCTTGACAAACACGATGTGATGTGGTATAATATTTGTGTTGCCTAATCAGGCAGCAGGATATATGCAGGTATGGCGGAATCGGCAGACGCGCTAGCTTCAGGTGCTAGTGGGGGCAACCCCGTGGAGGTTCAAGTCCTCTTACCTGCACGTTAAAGACTCGCATTGGCGGGTCTTTTTTGTTTGGCAGGTTTACTGGAAATGTTTTATCATTATTCTAGGGTGTGTTGACACTAAACTAATATGCGGATTTTTGAGATGTTTTTGTTCCGTTCAAGGCAAAAATCCGCAGTTGGGCTGACGCCCTGCAAGGATTTTTAACGACGAACGGGGCAAAAACAGCCAAAAAGACGTATGTT
>JAILFN010000028.1 GCA_024697545.1 Ruminococcus sp. | reverse complement strand
AAAGAAACGCTTACGCTTGAAAACTTCGTATTTACCTACAAGGACGGCAAGCACGGAATAAATATCCCGAAACTGGAGCTGCCGTCAGGCGGTGTCATTGCGGTCATAGGTCATAATGGTGCGGGCAAAAGCACGCTTGCGCGAAATATCTGCGGACTTGAAAAGAAATGTAAAGGCACGCTCACGCTTGGCGGCAAAGCACTCAAAGCGAAAGACCGCTTAAAGAACTGCTACATGATAATGCAGGACGTAAATCATCAGCTCTTCACCGAAAGCGTGCGTGATGAAGTCATGCTGAGCATGACTGACAAGTCACTTACCGATGAGCAGAAATCAGCGAAAGCCGATGAGATCCTCACACAGCTTGACCTGTTGAAATATGCAGATACACACCCGATGGCACTTTCCGGCGGTCAGAAACAGCGAACGGCTATAGCGTCGGGTATCGCTTCGAGCAAGCCTGTTATTATATTTGACGAACCGACCAGCGGTCTTGACCTTGCACATATGAAACAGGTCGCAGGCGAGATATTAAAATTGCGTGACATGGGCAAGACGGTCATTATAGTAACACATGACCTTGAATTTATACTTTCCTGCTGCGATCACATTGTAAGACTGGAACAAGGACAGGTGGTCGATAATTACGAGCTGAATAAAGATACAGATATCAGGCTGCGTCAATTTTTCAAAAATGAGAGTTAAAACACATCACCATATCTATTTCATACAGAAGCGTTCCAAAAAATCCGTTCATAATTGGACGGCTTTTTTCTTGCAGCATCTTGCAATTTGAGTTAGCATATGCTATAATATGATTATGAGTTTGTATATGCTAACTGTATTGTGACCGGAGGTCATAGTATTGAAAAAGGTACGTTCGTTATCAAAAAAAGAAAATAGATGAGATCTCTGCCCTGATCGGTGCGTCATTCCGGGAATTATCCCTATGGACCCGGAGAAGGTGGATCAAAGCCGTTCTTTCCGTCCAAAGCTGCAATGACGGAATACATGAAGTCATTTGTCATCGCAGGCATGGAAAGCGGAACTTTTTACAGTACAGATCATGGCGAAGGATACATCCTCATCACCGATGCAAAGGGAAAATGCGACCGTTATGTGCATCTCGGCATGAACCTCGTTCAGACACGAACGGCGGCAGGCTGCAAGATCTATGATCTGATGTACAGTAAATAAGCGATATGATCGTACTGTTCTATAAATGATAGGAATGAAAACCATGAAAATGACACTGATATTAACATTTTGTAATATCGTTCTCCTGTGTCTGATGATACTGACAGCAACCGTATTCATGCCGTATCGTGGACTTGCAAAGAACTTTCCGAAAGATGTGCAGGAGGCGCTGAAATCTCGGCTTGATGAAATCGACAGACAGCCAAAAGCACCGAGAATATTGGGCGGTATCCTTACCATTATTTTGTTTCTGATGTTTGTCGGTGTATTCATTTTCGGCGGTTTTGACGGAATGCATCATGATTATACATACAGTCAGTATCTGCTGCGGTTTCTTATCATTTCTTTCGGCACAAAGGCGTTTGATATTATCGCTCTTGATTATTTCCTTCTGACTAAAACATACTTTTTCCCCCATTTCTTCCCCGAAACCAAAGGATGTGAAGGCTGGCAGCAATTTGGATTTAACAGAAAACAGCACCTCGGACAAAGTATTTTTATGCTGATATGCTGTTTACTATTGGCGTTTTTATTTTCGAAAAAGTAGGAGGCTGCTATGAACTGGTCAAGAACGATTCTGGACGGTATTGTCCTGAGTATCATGTTTAATGCGGTGGTCGGAGTGTTTTTCTTTGTCGTACCGCAGGCTTATGCAATGATGTTTCCGAAAGGCATCAAAGAAGCTGCAAAGCCGTATGTTACACGGAAAGAACTCCGTGTTATGCACCTTGTTCTGTATCCTATGTATCTGCTGATGTTTATATATATGGCGGTCAGCGCTCATTTTGCCGATGTCAGCGGTTTCCGAACCCTTTTCTGGACGGGGTACATTGAAATGATGTTTGTCAGCGTGAGCGATTTCTTCCTGCTTGATGTTCTCGCACGCATCTATGTCAGGGACAAGGGACTGATCAAGGGGGCAGAGGATAATCCGGGCTGGGAATGGAAGGAATGGAAGAAGCTCGCTGTACCCGAACACGGCATTTTCTGGACGTTTCTGTTTTGTCCGCTGACAGGATTGATCGTTGCGGGAATTGGAGCATTACTCAAATGAGTTATTTTATCAGACAATTCGGTGATCCGGAAGGCATTACAGGCAGGATGCTTGGAAAACTCATGTCTTTATCAAACAGAAAAATGCACAGAGCCGTTCTGAAAGAACTCTGTTCTCCCGTGACACTTCTTGAGATCGGCTTCGGTGCGGGTTCACAGCTTGAAATGATAAGCAAGCGTTATCCAGGAACCACACTTTACGGCATAGATATTTCAAAAGATATGCTGTGCTGTGCAAAGAAACGGCTTGAAACAAGAGCTGTCCTGTCATCAGGCAGGATCGAGAAAACAGATTATCCTGATGGTTTTTTTGATACCGTTATCACAACGGATACCTGTTATTTCTGGACTGACGCAGTAAAAGCGTTAAATGAGATAAAACGTATCACAAAACCGGGCGGAAGGTTGATCATTGCCTATAATCTTCTTTATGCTGCTTTTGTACATCGTACAAATTCGGATTGCAAAATGTATAACGATGCCGCGATAATAAAACTGTGCGAAAATGCAGACATGAAAGTCCTGAGTCAAAGATCCTGCGGCTTTAAACAGAAAGTCTTCGTTATATCAATTCAAAAGGAGCAAAGAGAATGATATTGTGGTTACAACTGATATTATTTTGTCTGCTGTTCACGGCAATGGTCAGATACTCTGTCAGAGACGGGGCGATAAACGGACTGTATTTCTATCCGAAAGCGGTGCAGGAACGGGCGTATGAGATCGGTCTGACTGACAGGGAGACTGTGAAAAAGCAGCGCAAACGCTTTATGACGCTGTTCTATATCGTAATGCTGTCTGCACTTGTACTTATCATTGCCGTGTGGAATCATGTCAGTGATTTCAAGACTGCTTATTTGCAGGCACTTCTGTTTCTGGAGGTCATGAATATCTATGATGGTGTTGTGATCGACAAGCTGTGGGTGGGACACAGTAAATTCCGGATCCTGAAAGGCACGGAGGATATTCCTTTCGTGCAGACATGGGCGCAGGTAGTGAAAAAGCGTTCATTCCTTGCATTGATATGGGTGTTCGGTGCGGCTATCGTTGCAGGACTTGTTATTCTGCTTGCAAAGGTAATATAAAGGAAGTGATAGAATGAAATATAATGACATCGGCATTGACAGCAGTCTTGATTGGAACCGTATTCGCAAGCTGTTTCTCATCGGACTGCTCGGCGGTATTATGACATTTGTGGGCGACTGGCTCCTCGGATACGGTGTGTATGATGAAAGCCTGTCGGGACTGGAAAAGAAGCTTTCGCAGTATCTGATCTTATCGGATGGAACATTGTTCCTGTCCGCATTTCTCGGACTGATCGGCATTTCACTGGAGGGGCTTTGCTATTTTGGTATTTACAGAATAATCGCAAGCGGCAGTATGAAACACGCCCATGTATTCCGCAGCGGTGTGTTCGGATATATGCTGTTTGCGGCCTGCGGCGTTCACGTCCCTTGCCTCTCGACAGTGTTTTTCTATAACCATATGATGCTTGCATCGCCTGAGAACGCATATGATCTGACTGTAAAATTCGGTTTGTACTTTTTACTGCCTGCGCTGATACTGTTCCTGATATTCTTCTTTGTTATGAGTGCGGCACAGATCAGTGCTTTTGCCAAGGGACTGACTCCGTATCCGAAATGGTGCTGGATATTTTCGTTGCCTGTCGGTATGGGTGCGACAATGCTGCTGAAATTCGCAGGCAATCACGCTGTTGTAAACGGTCTGACCGCTGCATGGATCAGCATCGGCAATATCTGGATGTTCGGCGGACTGCTGCTGACAATGAGACCGGCACAGAAGGAAAAGCGATGAAAGATAATGCAGGGAAATACCGGAAAAATATCTTGCAACCGAACACGGCGACTATCGGGGTGCTCCCATGACGCATTTCTATTACGGCATCGCAGAAAAACTGCCATTCAAAGAAAATAGTATCGACCTGATAACTGCATTCGAGACAGTGTTTTTCCGGAAAGATCCGAATGTAGATCGGGAAAAGAAAGTTCCCTGCATGACGAGATATACAGCAGAGCAGATCTCTGATATGTTCAAAACAATCGGATTTACAGATATCTCAATAAATAAAAAAGGAAACCTGTTTTTAGTTATGGGATACAAAAAATAAAGGAGTGTAAGATATGAGTGCAAATTATAAGAACTGGGTTCCAAACGGAATGATTACGGCATTGACCGCAGGGACGGCTATTCTTGGCGCAGGAACCGCAGCACTGATGTTTGCTGATATGAATCCGACGCTGAAAAGAGCGGCTATCGGAACGGTTGGCGCAGGTACACTTGTCTGCAGCGCTATGGCAGCGTGGAGCATCTATGCACACGGAAAGTTTTCTTATGACGGCAAACGTCAGCTTTCAAAGGAGATCGTTGAAGGTACTGCGAAATATGTCACGCTGCCCGAAGGCGGTATCGGACTTGATGTCGGCTGCGGAAGCGGTGCGCTGACCATTGCGTGTGCAAAGCGGAATCCGCAGGGCAGAATGGTGGGAATTGACCGCTGGGGAAAGGAATATACTTCGTTCAGTCAGCAGCTCTGCGAGGATAATTCAGCTGCAGAGGGCGTTCAGAATACGGAATTCCATCAGGGCGATGCCTGCAAGCTCGATTATCCTGATGAGTATTTTGACGCAGTTACAAGCAATTATGTTTATCACAATATCGCAGGTGTAAACAAACAGGATCTTCTGCGCGAAACGCTGCGTGTTCTGAAAAAAGGCGGCACGTTCGCTATTCACGATATTATGTCAAAGGCTCGCTACGGCGATATGATGCAGTTTGTCAATGAGCTGTATAACGAGGGCTATGAAGTCGTTGAGCTGATCGAAACGACAGACGGTA
>JAILFN010000011.1 GCA_024697545.1 Ruminococcus sp. | reverse complement strand
TCTCGTCATATCAATACTGTCATCAAGACCATTTGCAGCTCTTAACACTTCAATTCGAGTTTTTGTCAAGATATTCAAATCATCAATGGTCGCTTTTTTGTATTCAAATTCCATTAATCTGATCTCCTAAATTCCGATTTATGCTTGCAACAATTATAGCACAACATCGTTGCATTGTCAATAAAAAAGCCATAGTACTTCTTTATGCGTACAGTTCTTAGGGTCGGGGGTGTTTTTGTGTTCCGTATACTCACTCGACGCGATGTTGACAACGCCTTCCAAATGCGGTATAATATAAAATGGATCGCTATGCAAAAAACAGATCTTCGGAGAGAATATATGAAAGAGAAAATAAAAAACAAAAAGCCGAGAACGGGTCGGCGGAGCATCGTCACATACTGGCAGACCACGAGTCTCGGCATGGTGACGGCGGCGCTCATAGTTATCGGCATACTGCTTGCGGGACTGCTGAAAAACTACTATTACAGCTCCGCGAGGCAGTACCTTACCTCGCACATGAATATAATCACAGGCTCGCTGGACGGCAGCGGCGGCGACAACGTCAACTATTCGGCACAGATACGCTCGATGGTGGAGGGCTATGAGGACAAGGACAAGATAGAGCTCATCGCATTCGGTTACGACGACAAGGCGGTGATAACCTCATCGGGATTCTCGCCCGCCGCGGACATGAGCATGGAGGACTACAAGAAAGCCGAGACCGCCGACGGCGGCATGGCGTATTCCATATTCCGTCTGCCGAGCGGCGAAAAGGTCATAGCCGTCACCGCGATGATATCGCTGCGCGGCTGCCGCTTCAAGGCGCTCCGCATGGTGTCTTCCATGAAGAGCATCGACCACCAGCTTGTGATACTTATGCTTGCCATCAGCTTTATTTTCCTGCTGATAATACTGCTGATGTATCTTTCGGGGCGGTATTTCATACGCTCGATAGTATTCCCCGTGCTGAAGATCGGGGACATCACGCGGCAGATCGCAAAGGGAGATTTTTCGGCGCGTATCGAAAAGGCGGGCAACGACGAGCTGGGCGACCTGTGCGATTCGATAAACTACATGGCGCAGGAGCTTTCAAACACCGAGTCGATGAAGAACGAGTTCATATCCTCGGTATCGCACGAGCTGAGGACACCGCTTACCGCCATAAAGGGCTGGAGCGAGACTATGATGGCGGTGGACGACCGCGACACATTCGTCAAGGGCATGAGGGTGATAACCTCGGAGACAGAGCGTCTTTCGCAGATGGTGGAGGAGCTTCTCGACTTCTCACGCATACAGGACAACCGCCTGACGCTGATAATGGACAAGATAGACATACTCGCAGAGCTTGGCGAGACTGTGCTGATATACAGCGAACGTGCGCGTGCGCTCGGCATAACCCTCAATTACTACGAGCCGACCATGCTGCCATTCGTCTACGGCGACAAGAACAGGCTGCGTCAGGTGTTCATCAATATAGTTGACAACGCGATAAAATATTCCGACAAGGGCGGCAAGGTATCCGTTGAAGCTTACGAGCAGAACGGCGACATCTGCATATCCGTTTCGGACACGGGCATCGGCATCTCAAAGGAAGACCTGCCGAAGGTCAAGAACAAGTTCTTCAAGGCGAACCACACCCGCCGCGGTTCGGGCATAGGTCTTGCGGTGGCGAATGAGATCATCACCCGACATGGCGGCACGCTCAACATCAACAGTGAAGAGGGGGTAGGAACTACCGTGCTCATCACCCTGCCTGCGATAGACGGCGGCAGCAGCGAGCAGAACAAGCCCACCGTTGAGGTCGAACTTATATCCTCGGATGACTAACTATAGGAGCGAGCGATGAGACTTTTTGAAAATAAACAGTCAGCCATCTGCGACGATATCCCCGAGCGCATACACAGGCGGCTGCATACTATTTATTTCATACTCTTCTGCGTAATGGCGGCAGCGGTGTTCCTGATGTTCTGGAACACGCTCTGCAATATATTTTTAGATGCGCCGAAGCCTGACGACGAGGATTCGCCGTTCCTGATGCACCAGTACTGCGGGACGTTTTTCGTCGAGATAAACGAAGAGAACAGCTTTGACTCTAAGGCGGATTACGACGCTTATGTGGCAAAGTACTGGTCGGAGCCACAGGAAGAAGTAAAACAGGATACGGCGCAGAAAAGCAAGGCGGGCGATATCTTGAACGCCGTCTTTTCACTGGTACTGCTTGCGTTTATCATCGTGAGATTCTTCATGAACAAAACTTTGAAGATATTCAAAAACACCTACCTGAGCTTTGCGGTGGTGTTCCTGCTTGCGCTGATACTTTCGGGCAGATTTGACATAAGCACGCCCATGTCCATGGTGCTTGTCCTGAGCCTTGTGCTGGCGCTCAGGAGCGGAGACAAAAAGACCATATTCTCAAACAAGTCGTCGGAGTATTTCTTTACCTGCGGCGCGGTGTGGCTTGCGGGAAACATCATATTGGCGATAACGTACAAGCCCCAGACGGATTTCATGACGGGCATATTCTCCCGCCCCGTGTTTTACGTTCAGCTCTACAATCTGTTGGGACTGCCGTTCATTGCCCTCTGTATGGGGCTTATGATAAGGCGGCATGAGCTCAAACTTGCAAACGCCGACACCGCAAAGAACACGCTCGCGATAAAGCTGACCTGTGGGACTATCCTTGCCGCGGCAGCGGGCTTTATCCTCTATCGCCTGCCGATGCGGATATACGAGCTGATAAAGACCCTCACCGACAGCAGCTACTCGGTAAAGCTGCCCTTTACGCTCATGGAGAACTTCGCCGATTCAAAGCTTATCGAGCTGCCGCGTGAGCTGGCAAAGAGCGACTCGGCGTACAACAGCGTGGTGGTTTACCGTTTTGTGAAGGATATACCGGTGTTCGTGATATGTGCAGCGGCGGCGGTGTGCTTCCTCCGGTTGATGCTGAACATCTCGAAGGGCGAGCTGAACACACGACGCAACAGGCGTATGCTCAACGCGGCTATGGTGCTGCTGCTCACAGCTTCGCTGTGGTTCAACCTTATGGGACTGCACGAGGTCGGGCTGTTCAACAACGGCTTCACCGGCATTTACGGCGAGGTGGTCTATACCATAGCTCTGCGCTCGATGACTGAGCCTGCCCTTTACGCCGCCGCCCTGTGGTTCTTCAAGACCTATTTGCAGGCGGTGCCTGAGGTCACATCTGACAGCTGAATAACTCCCCGCTGCCCGAATAAAAGCAGCGGGGCTTTTTTTCTGCCCGAAAGCATTGACATATAGCTTGTAATATGGTAAAATAGTTATATATAACAAAAATCGGGCAGGCAAGGAGCGATTTTCATGAAAGAAGCCGAAACACTTGAAAAAAAGCGCAAACGCGCAGCTGCGGTCGTCGAGGCTCTTGAGAAAAAATACCCCGACGCGCTCTGCTCTCTTACATACCAAAAGCCGCACGAGCTTATGATCGCCGCACGGCTCTCTGCACAGTGTACCGATGCGAGGGTGAACCTTGTGACACCCGTGCTTTTTGAAAAGTACAGAACGATAGACGACTTCGCCGAAGCCGAGCTTTCGGATATCGAGGAGATAGTCAAGCCCTGCGGGCTTTACAAGACAAAGGCGAAGTCGATAATAGATATGTGCCGCGAGGTGCGGGACCGCTTCGGCGGGGAGCTCCCGCACACGCTTGATGAGCTGACGACGCTTCCGGGCATCGGCAGGAAGACGGCGAACCTCCTCATGGGCGACATATACGGAAAGCCCGCGATAGTCGCCGACACCCATTGCATACGCATCAGCGGAAGGCTGGGCTTTGCGACCTCGAAGGACCCCGCAAGGACGGAGCGTGAGCTTAAAGAGATCATAGCACCCGAGAAGTCTTCAGACTTCTGCCACAGGCTCGTGCTGTTCGGCAGAGAGACCTGCAAGGCGAGAGCGCCGCGCTGCAACGAGTGCGAGCTGAGAGAGTACTGTCCCTTTGAGAAGGACTGATACAGATAAATTTTCGGGCGGCGGACGAGATACCTCCGCCGACACTCGAAAGGAGCGTACCTATGGCTAAGTTTGAAGCGGGAATGGAAGCTATGCTTGATATGTTCGTATTTGAAACGAGCGATCTGCTGGCAAAGCTTGACGATATCCTGATGCGGACGGAGCAGGAGGAGCTCACGCCCGATGATATCGGCGAGATATTCAGGATAATGCACACCGTAAAGGGCTCGGCGGCGATGATGGGGCTTCAGAATATGTCCCACCTCGCACACGCGCTGGAGGATCTTTTCTCGCTCATTCGTGAGGATCCGTCGATAAAATACGACAAGCCTGCGCTGTATGAGATGCTCTATGCAGGCTCTGACAGCCTTAAATACGAGACCGAGAACATATCCGATGAAAGCGTACCGCTATCTGATTTTACCGATCAGATAGCCCAGGTGCGCGCGTTTGCGGAGGCTATGAAAAACGGCGGTGCGGCACCCGAAGCGGCCGTCGGCAGCGGCACCCCGGCGGCGGTCGGCGATGTTTCACTTTACGCACCCGACGATCCCGATGACGTTTTCTGCTTCAACGTCCGCTATGACGAAAGCTGCATGATGCCCGAGATACGCGCTATGGTGCTGCTCAATCAGCTGGCGGCTGTGGGCGAGGTCCTTGCAACTCTACCGCCCGACCTTGATGCCGATGACGCGGGTGAGGCGATAACCGCGGGAGGTCTGACGATAAAGGTCAGGACCGCCGACCCCGACAGCGCTTTCGCACATCTTCAGGCGGGCATAAATGTAAGCTGCGTCACTCCGCTCATGCGTGAGACTAAGGCGGAAGCTGCGGCAGAGGAGGTTCCCGCACCGGTGCCTTCGGAACAAGGGCAGCCCGCAGAGGCAGCGCCCGCGCCGACGGCGGCTCCCCCCGCGAAAAAGCACGAGGACAAGGGCGGCGGAGTTATCTCCGTGCGGCTCGAAAAGCTCGACAGGCTTGTGAGTCTGGCGCAGGAGATAGTTATCGCGCAGTCGGGGGTCTTGCATAACTCCGAGCTTGCACCATACCGCAGCTCGATGCCGGGCTTTGAGAGATCGGCGCGTGAGCTGAAAAAGCTTATAGACGAGCTTCAGGATATGGTCATGAGCGTGAGGATGGTGCCTGTAAGCGGCGCGTTCTCAAAGATGAACCGTGTAGTGCGGGATATGAACAAGACGCTCGGCAAGGGCGTAAAGCTTGTGTTCGTCGGCGAAGAGACCGAGGTGGACAAGTCGGTAAACGATATGCTCGGCGACCCGCTGATGCACCTTGTCCGCAATGCCGTAGACCACGGTATCGAGAGCCCCGAGGAGCGAAAGGCTGCGGGCAAGACGGAAGAGCCCACCGTTACCCTTTCGGCTTTCTATGATTCAAACGACGTGGTCATAACCGTTGCCGACAACGGTGCGGGCATGGACCCAAAGAAGCTGCTCGAAAAGGGCAGGCAGAAGGGCATACTCACAAAGCCCGAGAGCGAATACACCGAGCAGGATTGCTTTGCCCTCATAATGGCGGCGGGATTTTCCACCAACACGCAGGTCACCGAGTATTCGGGACGCGGTGTCGGCATGGACGTTGTAAAGAAGAACTTAGAGAAGATAGGCGGCTCGCTGAGCGTTGACTCAAAGCTCGGGCAGGGCTCTACCTTTACGATCCGTGTTCCGATGTCGCTGTCGGTCAGCACCTGCATGGGCGTTATGGTAGGCGGACAGGAGTACGCCATACCTATGACCGCCCTGCGCGAAGCGTTCAGACCCCAAAAGGATCAGACCGTCAGAACGCCCGAGGGCAGGGAAGCCGTCTGCCGACAGGGCGAGAACAAGCTGTTCAACGTCATAAGGCTCGGCAGGCATTTCGGGACCGAGCGTGAGGAGCTGCCTCTTACCGAGGGGATAATACTCCTCTGCAACACATCGGGCGATGAGGACGAGCACGAGGCACTTTTCGCCGACGCTCTGACCGAGGAGATGCAGATAGTTATAAAGCCGTTTTCCCACTACCTCGCGCGGTTCGGGCTGAAAGAAAAGGGTCTGTTCGGCACCAGCGTTCTGGGTGACGGCAGCATCATACCCGTAATAGATGTCAATGAAGTGCTGAGAGGGGGCAGATGACCATGGGCGATATAAGCGGGAGGGCAGTTTCCTTCCTTCTTGGCGGAGAGATGTTTGCCGTTGATATCGAAAATATCATAGAGATAAAAAACCGCGGCGGCGAAAAGCTTCTGCCGGGGCTTCCCGACTGCATCACGGGGGTGATAAACCACAAGGGCGATGTCATACCCGTTATGGATCTGCGTCGGCGTATGGGCAAGCCGCCCGCCGAGAGTGACGGGAACGAGCTTGACAAGACCTGCCTTATGATAATTCAGAACGATGAAGACATTCTGGCACTCAGGATAGACGAAGCGGTGACTTCGCTCGAATATGATAGCGAGAGCAATTTCATGCAGCTTGACGATGAGAGCGTGCTCAGGGGCTTCATAAACCGTCCCGACGGCAGCCGAATATCGCTGTTCAACGTCGGCAAGCTTATCGACCTTGATGTGAAGATAGTATAGACCTGCTTTCAGACGAAAGGAATGACCATGACGAACAACGTGCCCAACGGGAGTTATTTCAAACGGCGGCTGGAACGAATGACAGATGATGAGTTCCTCAGGTTGTCGCTCTACATAAAGGAGAAATACGGTCTGAATCTCGAGGGCAGGCAGACTATGGTCGAGAGCAGGCTTTTTAACTATGTCTCCGATCGGGGATTCAACAGCTATACCGAATATATGAACGCGCTTTTCTGCGAAGAGGGCGAGGGTGAGATGGCGAATATCATAAACCGCCTTACCACCAACTACACCTACTTCCTGCGCGAGCAGGAGCATTTTGAGCATTTCACAAAGGTGTTCCTGCCCGAGATGGAGCAAAAGATCACGGGCGATGAGCTTTGCATATGGAGCGCGGGCTGTTCCTTCGGCAATGAGGCTTATTCATTTGCAGCCTGCATGGAGGACTATTTTGCCGACCGTCCAAACAACTGGGACAGAAAGATACTTGCCACCGATATCTCCCGCAACGCCCTGCTTGCCGCAAAGCGCGGGAGCTACGCCAAGGCGGCGGTAGAGCCGCTGCCGCGCAGGTGGAAAAAGCAGTTCTTTATAGAACACAACGGTATATATACCGTCAACGAAAGGCTGCGCTCGCAGGTGGTGTTCAAGTACCACAACCTGATGGATCCTATCAACTTCAAGAAAAAGTTTGACCTTATAATATGCCGCAACGTTATGATATACTTCGAGAAGGAAACGATAGTTCAGCTGATACAGCGTTTTTACGATGCCACCAATGAAGGCGGGTATCTTTACATAGGTCATGCTGAGGCTATACCTGCCGAATGCCCCTACAAGCGGGTGCAGTCGGCGATATACAGAAAGGAGTGATGAAGAATGGCTGATGTCAGAGTGATGATAGTTGACGATGCCCGTTTCTTCGTGCAGCTCCTTTCAAACACGATAAACGGCATGAGCGGGTTTACTGTATGCTGTACCGCAGAGGACGCAAGATCAGCCGCCGCGAACATCACAAAATTCGAGCCCGATCTTATCATACTCGACGGGCATATGCCGGGGATAGAGGGACCGCATTTTCTGCGTCGGATAATCCCGCAGTACCCCGTGCCGATAATCGCCTGCACTTCGGATAAACGCGCCGCAAAGGATATGCTCGCGGCGGGCGCTGCCGATTTTGTGCCAAAGCCCGGAAACGGCGAGCTTGATGTATTCCGCGCAGCACTTGAAGATTCAATGCGAAACGCCATGAATCTGCGTGAGGTAGTCTGTATGGGCACGCGATACAGGCTCAGGAGGATGAGCACCGTTAAGGTGTCCGACGACAAGCTGATACTCATAGGCGGCTCGGCGGGCTCGACAGATGTTCTGCCGCATATACTCCGCGGACTTCCTGCCGACTGTCCGCCCGTTGCGGTGACGCTTCATATGCCCGAGGGTTACACCGAGCTTTTTGTAAAGCGCCTGAACGACGACCCCGGGTGCAGGCTGAGGATGATCCCTGCCGAGGAAGGCACGAGGATAGAAGCGGGTACCGCGGTGATAGCAAAGGGCGCAAAGCATCTCAGGGTGGTCAGAAAGCCCGACGGCTTTGCCGCAAGCTCGATGACGGGAGAGAGGATATCGGGTCACTGTCCCTCGGTCGATGCACTTTTCAACTCGGCGGCTGAGATAGCCGAGCAGGATCGCAATATCCGAATGATAGGCGTGATACTCACGGGCATGGGCTACGACGGCGCAGACGGCTTGCTCAGGCTAAAGAGGGCAGGCGCTTACACGATAGGTCAGGACGAAAAGACCAGCATGGTATACGGTATGCCGAAGGTGGCGAACGAGCTCGGTGCTGTAACAAAGCAGCGCGGCATGATGCTCATCGCACCCGAGATAGTTAAAAAGCTGGAGGAGTGGAAGCAGCAATGAGCAGTAACACGAATGAAAATGCGGAGCAGCACTCGCTGCTTCTCTTCAAGACGGGCGGCATAAGCTTTGCCTGCGAGTTTTCCGATGTGCTGAAAATAGAACCCGCCGTCGGCCGCAGGCTTACCCCCGCACCGGGGTTCCCCGCTTATATGCCGGGGACGGTAGAGCTGGAGGGAAGCGTCGCTCCCGTGATAGATACCTCACTTCGCTTCGGTCTGGGGAACGGTATCACGGGTCTCAGGAGTTGTTTTATCCTCACCCGCGTGGATCTTGATGGCGCGGAAAAAGCCGAACAGTTCGAGCGCTACGACAGGTGCGCGGCGCTTGTTGATGAGGTGAGCGGCTCGGATAAGGTCGATGAACTTCTCCCCCCGCCCGCAGTCAACGCCGAAAGCTACTCCCGCTACCTTAAAGGAGTCTACACCAAAAACGGCGAGACCATCTACGTCATATCGCCGCACAAACTTATCGGCGTGTGAGTTTCCTGAGGGCTCTGCCCTCAGACTCCCGCCAGAGAACCCCTTTTGGAGAAGGGGTTCTCTGGACTCTCCCTAAACCTCTTTGTTCTTTTTCAGGCAGGGGCTGCACCTTGACTGAAAAAAAGAATAGAAAAAGTTTAGGAGGGGTCCGGGGAGACCCTTTCCAAAGGGTCCCCCGGCAGGGGTTTGGGGACAGCGTCCCCAAGAACCTCAAGCCTATGAAATATTGGAGGAGATAGAGGATGCCTAGGTTTTTTGTTGAGGATACGGACAGTGAGAGGATAACCGTTAGGGGCGCGGATGCTTCGCATATCGCGCTCAGTCTTCGTATGCGGGTAGGGGAGCAGGTCACGCTTTGCGGGGGCGGAAAGGATGCCCTTTGCGAGCTTGAAAGCATAACGCCCGAGGCTGTAGTCTGCCGCGTGATAGAGACGGTGCCGTCATCGAGCGAGCCCGATGTCAGGCTAAGGCTGTTTCAGGCTGTCCCGAAAGGGGAGAAGGCAGAAATAATAGTTCAGAAGGCGGTGGAGCTTGGTGTCAGCGAGATCACGTTCATGCTGACCGAGCGCTGCATATCGCGTCCCGACGGCAAAAGCTTTGCGAAAAAGCTGAGCCGCTACAACCGCATCGCACTTGAAGCGGCGAAGCAATCGGGCAGGAGCATGGTGCCGCAGGTCAGCGGTATGCTGAGTCTGACGCAGGCAGCCGAGCAGGCAGCGGGCTTTGACAGCGTGGTATGGTGCTACGAAAAGGGCGGCTGTTCCTTTGCCTCGATGGGACTTTCGGCGGGAAGTTCGATAGCGCTTCTGATCGGCAGCGAGGGCGGTTTTTCAGATACGGAAGCGAATATGCTGAAAGAAAAGGGCTTCAATCCCGTGTCGATGGGCAGCAGGATACTGAGGTGCGAGACAGCTCCGCTGGCGGCTGCGGCGATCATTATGAACCTAACCGGGAATATGTGAGTTTGCTTTAGAAAACTATTCAGTCAAAGTGTCATTAAACCGATGATTAAAATGTATGATTTGCACAAAATATTAGTTTAAAATTTTATTTTTTTGAAAAATACTTGATTTTACAATGAAGTTGTGGTATAATAATACTTGTAAGAAACAGAACTGAGCGTTCCCACCGCGGGGCGTGAAGTAAATAAAAAAAGTAAGGAGTTGTTAACAATGGGAGCTGTATTTAAGGTAGTTGCTGCACTTGGTATTGCGGCTGCCGGCGCTGCTGCGGCTATGGCTTATAAGAAGCGCAAGGAGCTTGAAGATTACGATTATGAGGAATTAGACGACGATTTTGACGATTGCTTTGACTGCGATGCTGAGGAGACCGTAGCCGATAAGGCTGAAGAGGTAGCCGAGGAAGCTGCCGAGACTGTTGAGAACGCGGCAGAGGCAGCTGCTGACAAGGCAGAGGATATTGCAGAGAACGTTTCGGACACCGCCGAGGATATTGCCGACTCCATAAAGGATAAGGCTGAAACTATTGCGGAGAATGTTGCCGACGCTGTTGACAATATCGAATTCTGATTAAGCATTCCCGAATTTTTTCTTTTTCATACTTTCCTTTTTGAGAGACCGCTTATACAACTAAGCGGTCTTTTACTTTCCGAAAATACAGAGAGGAGACTGTCGGAAGATGGACAAAAAACGGCTGCCCGAGCATATTGCGGGCGTGATCTTTGACCTTGACGGGACGCTGATAAGCTCGGCGCACGTCTGGTCGGACATTGACAAAAAATTCCTCGCGAAACGCGGGTTTGAGGTGCCCGACGATTACGTCAAGCGGATAACGCTTATGAATTTTCCCGAGGGTGCGGCTTACACCATCGAGCGGTTTGGGCTGAAAGAGCGCCCCGAGGACATCATCGAGGAGTGGCGGAGCATGGCTCAGTGGGAGTATTCGCACAATCTTCGGCTGAAATCAGGCGCGGAGAGCTACCTTAAAATGCTGAAAGCAAAGGGGCTGCGGCTGGCGCTCGCGACCGCTTCGAGCCCTGCGCTCTACCGACCCGTGCTGCAAAACAACGGCGTGCTGGAGCTTTTCGACAGCTTCACCTCGACCGAGGAGATATCGCGCGGCAAGGAGCATCCCGACGTTTACATTTACGCCGCGGGCAGGCTCGGCTGCGAGGTGCGGCACTGCGCGGTGTTCGAGGATCTGCTTGAGGGCGTTCGCAGCGCGGGGCGTGCGGGCTTTTTCACGGCAGCCTGCATCGAGGACGTTCCCAACGACGCGGAGGCGCTGGCTCTCGCCGCCGACATGGTTTTCAGCACCTACGATGAGCTTGAATGATACAAACACCAAAACCCGACAACCCCCATTTTCACGAGGCTGCGGATCTTCGGATAGTTTTTCAACGTGAGTTTAACGGTCTGCGACTATAGTAAACATCATACCGCAGCATTGTTCGTTTGTCACGATCGTTAATATATAGTCCTGAGAAAATGAGACAAAAAATGAGCCGGACTTTTTGGGTCCGGCTCATTCATTCTTTGTATATTATACGCCCGCAGCTTCAGCGTCGGTGCTCTCGGTCTGGTCTTCGGGACCCGATTCTGTGCCCTCGGTGCTGTCGGTCTGGTCGATGGGCTCGGGGGTAGCGTCAACTACGCCGCTGTCGGTCTTGCTCTCCGCTATGGAGCTGTCGCTTTTGTTGGTCGGCTCGATAAGGTCATAGGTCGGCAGATATCTCTCGGCGATGGCAACGTTATCCATCGTCGCCTTGCCCGAATCCGCACTCTTCAGGGTCACGCAGACGTAATACTCGCCATCGACCTCGTAAACGGAAGCGAGGGAATACTTCGACTCATCGGTGAAGCCCGTCTTGCCGCCGACGATCTTTGCATCAGGCCTGCCGTCCTCGTCACGGTCGATGAAAAATCCTTCGTATCTCTGGAAGAATATGCTGCTGAGCAGTATGCCTTCCTTGTTCTTGTTGGACTTCTTGGTGGTGTAGCTCTCTGCCGAGATTATCTTGGTGAACACCTTGCTCACGCCCTCGGTCTCAAGCCCGTACTTCACGATCATCGCCATGTCCATAGCGGTGGAGTAGTGGTCCTCGTCGTGCAGACCGCTCGCGTTGGTGAAGTGCGTGCCTGTAAGTCCCAGCTCCTCGACCTTGTCGTTCATGAGCTTTACGAAAGCCTCTTCAGAGCCTGCAACGTAATTCGCAAGTCCGAGGGTCGCGTCCGCACCGCTGGGGAGCATGGCTCCGTACAGCAGATCCTCGACTGTGACCTTCTCGCCCGCCTTGAATCCCGCAACGGAAGCGTTCTCGTCCTCAAGCGACTGTATGTCCTGCTTTGTGAATTTGTATGTGTCCTTCAGGTTATCTGTGTGCTCGATAGCCACGATAATGGTCATGAGCTTTGTCAGAGAAGCGGGGTAAGCCTTTTTGGTGTAGTTGCGCGCGGTGTAAAGCTTGTTGTTTGCAACGTCAAGCAGTACCGAATACTTCGCGGTAACATCGGGAAGCTCCATCTTCATGAAGTCGAAGTCCTTCTCGGGGTATATCATGAGGGGCTGTACTTCCTCGGGCTCCTCGGGCTCCTGCTGAACATTGCCCGCGTCCGAAGTCTCGATGACGATGTTCTTCTCGGGCATACGCTTGTTCTCATCTATCTGTGAGCGCCCTGTGACTACCAGTGCCGCCGTGCCGATGGCAAGCAGCATTATCATAATAAGGATAGCGCAAAGCGCAGCGTTTCCCGTGTGGTTTGCCGCTATGCTTTTCATTATCTCCGTTTTCCTTTTCATTTCTATCCTCCTAGAATAACGGGCACGCCTTATTTCTGCCGCGTCCCGGTCTATTATTTATTCGCCCTTTTCCGTCCGCTCATATTCGGGACGGGTGTCAAGCTTTCCGCTGCTTTGCAGCTCATCGTAGCATATCTGCAATATATCGCGCCTTGTAACGATGCCGATGAACACGCCGCGGTCGTCCGTGACGGGCACGAAGTTCTGATTCATCGACAGCCTGAACAGATCGCCCATAGTGGAGCTTACCGAAACAGGCTCGCAGAATACTCTCTTCGGGATATCCGAAACAACGTAATGCTCCAGCCCCGAGAGATCATAGATCTCATTTTGCAGCATGAACCACAGGAAGTCGCCCTCCGCGAGAGCCTTGACGAACTCGCCGCGGCTGTTGATGACGGGCACCGCCGTGAATTTATGCCTTCGCATCTTCTCTACCGCCTGTCTGACAGTAGTTTCCTCGTTTATATATGAGATCATTGCCTTAGGCTTTAATATGGAAAGTATGTTATTGTTCATAGTGTAATCAGGAAGTGAAGCATATCACTTGCCGTATGTATATACCAGTTCGGTAAATTTATCGTAGTCTATATGCTTCAGGTCGTCGGTCGTGATGTCCATTTCATACATATTATCGGTGCTGATACCGTAGTCGGAGCATATCCCGAGACAGAAGCTGAGCCTTCTGTCCTCGGAGAAGCTGCCGAAATCTTCAAGCTTTTCCAAAGGCTCGCTCTTGATCTCAGCACCTGTCTGAAGCTTTTCCACCTTACAGCTCTGAACGATATCATCCTCGCCCTCAACGGTATAGGTCACGGTGTAATCTTTAAGCGTGTTGTCCTTCTTATCGAACCTGAAATCGAACACCGTGATATAGGTGTCACCCGGATATGTATACTGCTCGGTAGAATATTCATCGTCCTCGGCGGGGTGAGCCTCGGTATTTTCGGGGTCTTTGCTGATGAGCGAGAGTATAAGGTTATAATCGTCCCACACCTCGCGTTTGGAATATATCTTCAGTCCGAAGTCGATATCATAAGCCGTCGTTCCGTCGAAGTAATAAGCTCTGTCGGGCTTTTTCGAGCCCTTTTCGGTATAGGTTATATATACCTTATCGCCCTGCTTTTTCATAACGGTTTCGACCTCCTCATCGGGAGTATCGGAGAATGTTGTCTTTACCTTATAGGTATAGTCACCGCTGAAAAGCTCGCACGTATTTTCAAGCCCCTCGCCGATAACGGTCTCTGCCGTTTTCGTTTCGGGCGGCTGTTCGGCAGCCGTTTCCGTCTGAGTATCTTCGGCAGCAGCCTGTTCCTCGGTCTCAGCCGAGACAGAACTGCCGACATCCTTTGATCTTTCCTTATCTGTGCTGCCTGAGTTCCCGCAGCCCGAAGCTGCAAGTACAGTCAGCGCTGTCATGAAGCAGATAGCTGCCAATGACTTTTTCATTTTCGCGTTTCCTTTCGGTCTTATGTCTGTGCAGATCCTTTCTTTATTATATGTCTGCCACATTTAATTATACAACAATTCCCCATTGATGTCAAGGGCTTTTTTAAACAAAATAGCACGGGAAAACATTTGTTTACGACCTGTTTCCCGCTATACCGCGGGTTCGGAAGCCTTGTCGGCAAGATATCCCCTTATGGCGGCGGTGAACTTTTCGCCGTAACGCTCCGCCTTGACGCTGCCGACCCCCGATACCGTCAGGAAATCGTCCATATCGCGCGGTTTCACGCGGCACATATCTATCAGCGCGGCGTCCGAGAATATGATGTAGGCGGGAACTCCCGCTTCGGACGCAAGCTCTGTTCTCAGCGCACGCAGCTTATCGAAAAGCTCGGGGTCTTCGGCTATCCTTTCCTGCCGTGATGTCAGCTTTGCCGCCTGCGGCTTGTCCTCGGCGGTGGACTTCTTGAAGGTCATTGAGAGCTGTTTGCCCTCAAACAGCAGCTCCCGCGCCTTTGCGGTGAGTATCAGCACTTCAAAGTCTCCGCGACGCAGGTAGCCTCTGTCGCAAAGCCCGTTGATGATGGCTCTTACTTTAAGTCTTCCCGTGTCCGCCATGATGCCGTATGTGGAGAGCTTGTCCGCCCCGAAGTCCTTTATCTTCTTCGCCTTTGAGCCTGTCAGCACATCGGTGACGAACACCTCGCCCATGCGCAGGTCCTTCTGTGCAAGGCGGTAAACGCATGAGAGTATCTTCTGCGCGGCAACGGTCACGTCCTCGGACACGAACCCCGAAGCGCAGTTTGAGCACTTGGCGCACATATCCGCCGACTGCTCGCCGAAGTAGGTGAGTATGCTGTGGCGCAGGCAGTCGGGAGAGGTGCAGTAGCGCACCATAGCGTCAAGCCGGCGGTATTCTCGCCGCTTGAACTCCTCCGACTGTTCGTTCTCGTCGTTTGAGTTTTCTATGAAGAACTTGCAGGTCTGAACGTCCTTTCGGGCGAAGAGCAGGGTGCAAACAGCCTCGCTGCCGTCACGCCCCGCGCGTCCCGCCTCCTGATAGTAGCTCTCTATATTTTTCGGCATATTGTAATGTATAACAAAGCTTATGTTCGACTTGTCGATGCCCATGCCGAAAGCGTTGGTGGCTGCCATGACGCGAACGCGGTCGTAGATGAAGTCGTCCTGATTACGGCGGCGCTCCTCGTCGGGCAGACCCGCGTGATAGCGAGTGCAGGGTATGCCTTGTGCGTTCAGCTCATCGCATACCAGCTCGACGTTCTTGCGGGTGGAGCAGTAGACGATGCCCGACTGTCCGTCGTAGCTTTTGATGAGCCGCACCGTTTCGGCAAGCTTGTCCTTCGGTTCGCTTACGGCATAGTAAAGGTTATCGCGGTCAAAGCCCGTGGTTATGCAGTAAGGGTCGCGCAGCCCCAGCATCGTGATGATATCCCGCTTTACCGCATCGGTAGCCGTCGCTGTGAAAGCGGCGATGATCGGTCGGCGGGGGAGGGAAGCGGCGTACTCCCGTATATTTAAATAGGAAGGGCGGAAATCCTGCCCCCACTGAGAAACGCAGTGAGCCTCGTCAACGGCTATCATCGTGATGTCGATGAAGCTGCCGAGGTCGCGGAAGCTCTGCGTTTCAAGCCGCTCGGGGGCGACGTAGATTATCTTATAAGCGCCCTGCCTTGCGCGGGATATAGCCATATCCATCTGCGGCGGGGTCAGCGAGCTGTTGATGTAAGCCGCGGGTATGCCCGCCTGCAATAGGGCGTTGACCTGATCCTTCATGAGCGATATGAGCGGCGAGACCACGACGGTGACACCGCCCAGCATGAGCGACGGCAGCTGATAGCATATCGACTTGCCCGCGCCCGTCGGCATTATCGCCGCAACATCGCGCCCGTCGAGTATGGCATCGGTAATGCCTGCCTGACCCTTGCGGAAGCTTTCATGTCCGAAGTATTTTTTCAGCAGTGCGAGCTTGTGTTCTTCTCTCGTCATCGTTACCTTCCTTTATAGACCCTGATGCTTATGGGCGGGTCGTTGGGGCGGTTTGCAAACTCGCTGACTATGACGGTATATTCCCGAAGCGGCAGTCCGCGCAGGAATCCGAGGACAGCGTCGCGTTCCTCGGTGCCAGTATCCCGTCCGTAGTAGACGGAAAGGCTCATGATACCATCGGGCGTGAGCAGCTTGAGGCACTTTTTCAGCGCCTCAACAGAGCTGTCGGCGCGGGTGTTGATGCTGTGATCGCCGCCCGGCAGCCATCCGAAGTTGAACACCGCAGCCTTGACGGTACCCTCTTCGGCGTACCTGTCCACATTTGCGTGGCTTTCGAGGTATACCTCACCCACATCGGCGTATCCGCGTTCTTCGAGGAGCGCTTTTGTGCTTTCGACAGCTTCGGGCTGTATATCAAAAGCGAGCACCCGTCCGCCATCGCCGACAAGCGAGCAGAGGAACGCAGTATCGTTTCCCCTGCCCGCTGTACAATCTATACATAGGTCGCCGCTTTTAACGTGCGCCGACAAAAACTCGTGTGCCAGATGCACCGCACCGAACTGGCTCGGCATAAAGTAAGTCTCCTTTCGGCTGTGTATTTTCCGTTTTTAATTATACTACTTAATGGTGGTAATGTCAAGCAAAAAAAGAGACAGGCTGCAACTTGTCTCTTTTTTATCTTACGAACTTTTATTTGTTGTAGTATTTCGGTCCCACAGGATCCTTGACGTACTTATCTATTTTGGTGTCGGGGTCTGTGCTGCTGTCGCCATTCCATTCGTATACCGTCTTTCGGGTGAGCTTACCGTTCTTGACTGAAAGGCGGTTTACTCTGTGTACGGCGGAGCAAAATGTAATTGCGTCATAGTGACCGCTGTTCTTGTACAGCCCCGAGAATTCAAAGAAGTACTCGCTGCCTATGAAGAGAGTCCTGCCGCCGCTTATGGTATAGAAATCGAAGTTGCAGGCATCGCTTTCTATCATAAGTTCCTTTATGCCGTTTTTGTCAAGATCGACGATGAAGTAGCGGCTGAACGCTTCGGAATTTCCGTGTTCCTTTTTGTATTTTGCTATGATCTTTTTGTATGTCGAAGATTCAGGCTTTGTGGAAGCATAGAGTGCCTTGCTGTAAGGACTGAATTTTGTTCCCGAAGAAGTCTTTTTGAAGGCTCTTGCCTTGAATGTATAGCGCTTGCCCGCTTTCAGATTTTTCACCTTGAACTTTACGGTGCTGCCACTGCGGACGGTGCCGACGGTCTTATAGCTGCTGCCGACCTTTTTGTATATCTTGTAGCCCGAAGCGCCGTTTACCTTGCTCCAACAGAGAGTGATATAGTCGCTGCCTTTGGCTTCAACTTTGAGAGCGGGTTTTGCTAATTTGCCGAGCACGGTTGTCTCTGCTGAGGCAGAAGCGGGCATATTCGGGGTCTCCGCAGAAGCGGAAAGTGCCGCACCCGAAAGAATTGTGACAGCCAGTGCTGCCGAAATGATCCTTTTCATGATCTTTGACCTCCTGTCGATATTTATGGTTGACTAAAACAGATCCTGTATTTACAGTGATCACATTTATTCACTGAGTAAAAGTATATATCTTATAATAGTTCCTTTTTCAGATACTCCAGCAGCCCGCGGCAGCCGCGCTCAATGTCATTGTAAGCAATATCGAATTTGCGGGTATACCAGGGGTCTTCAACGTCACCGCCGCCTGCGAAATCAAGCAGCTTGTGAACCTTGCCGCTCACCGATCTGCCGAGGATGCCGCCGATACGCATCTCGTTCCACTCGTCCATGATGATGAACATATCGTATCTGTCGGCGTCGTCGGGCTTGAGCTGAACGGCATATTTGCCATTGCAGGAAAGCCCGTGCCGGGCGAGTTCTTCCTTGGCGGGCGGGTAGACGGGATTGCCGAGCTCCTCGTTCGAGATGGCGCGCGAGCATATCTCGATCCTGTCATCGAGTCCCGCGTCACCGACCAGTCTTTTCATTATAAACTCCGCCATAGGGCTGCGGCAGATGTTGCCGTGGCAAATGAAGCAGATTTTTATCATAAGCTTGCCTCCTCTCAAAAGCCCGCAAACCCTTGATTTTACAGCGTTTGAGGCGTTTTTATGAAAATGTCATTTTGATCGTATTTTCTCATATCTTCTCATATTTTCTCAAGTTTTTGCCCTCATCGGTGGTAAAATTGTGGTAAATTTGAAGCTGTGAAGCCGTTGATTTTACAGCATTTCAGGCAAATTGCAGGCGATTTGTTCACGAAATTTTAATACATTTTGGTTTGTATGTCACGGTTTCAGGCTGTTTCTTTCCCGATAACACGCTTCATTTCACGCTCTGCGTCCTCGAAATGGATATGAGTATAAGTATTTAAAGTTACCCCTACGTCGGCGTGTCCCATTAAGTATTGAAGCATTTTGGGATTCATTCCACGCTTTGCCATATTGGAGCAAAAGGTGTGCCGGCAAACGTGGGGCGTTACCTTTGGAAAAGGTCTCAGCCGTTCGTTCACGAACTTTTCCCTCATGCGCTGCATGGTCTTTTCCCAGTGCATTGCGATACGGGGCATACCATTCTTGTCGAGAAACAGGAAGCCAACACAGCCGCCTATCGTTGGCTCTCGCTTGATACGCTTGCGGTTCAGGATTATCCTGCCAAAGCTGTCAGCCACCTCTTTTGTCATAGGTATCGACCTTACGCCGCTTTGAGTTTTCGGCTTTTCAATAATGTACTTGCCCTCGTGTGTGCGGATAAGCTGACGCTCGACATTCAGACGCATATTATCAAAGTCAACGTCAGAAACAGTAAGCCCGCAAAATTCCGAAATGCGAAGTCCGGTATTGAAAAGAATAAATAAAACGTCATAGTATCGGCTGTAATACGGATCGTTCCTGACGAAATCGAGGTATTCCTCCATTTGCTTTTCGGTGAGTGCCTCACGGGGCTCGCTGTCATTCTCGATGATGGTTGAAAGCTCAAAGCCAAAAGGATTCTTGCGTATCAGGTCATCGTCTTCCGCCATCTGGAACGCAGGTCTCAACACTCCGCGAATGGAATGTATCGAGCTGTAACCCTTACCGTCCTCTCTTTGCAGCTTTATCAGCCAGAGCTTGGCGTCGGAAAGCTTGACCTTGTCGATACGCATCTTCCCGAAGGGGTCTTTTTTCAAAAGATTGACAACGGTCTTGTAGCCGGTTCTCGTGCTGTCCCTGACACCTGTTTTCAGCGAAATGTATCTTTCTACAAGATGCAGGACGGTGTAATTTCCGCCGTCAGCAAGGATCTGGTCAAGCAGGTTTCTTTCTACCTTCTTCTCCTTTTCTCTCAATGACAGATCGCGTCGCCTGCCGTCGGGATACGGGTCGGTCGCATCGAGCCGCCAGCTGTATACGTCCTTCCTCTTTCCTGAAACATCGATATAGGTATAACGGTATCTTCCGTCGGAGTTCTGACTTTCTCCGAATCTTAATCTTCTGTTCTTCTGGTCTCTTCTGTTATCGTTCATTAAAAATCTCTCCTTTCCAAGAAAGAGACCCGAACTTGCATTTATATTGTACCACAAATCCGGGTCTTTTTCAATATCCTTATCAAATAACTGTCGAATTGTCCAAAAATCTCTCAAATCTCTGTCTCTTGAACAATAAGCGGTTTCCGTTCTGTATGATAAAATCCGCCTCGGGATGCTCCTCTGCGATACGGCGCAGCTTGCCCTCACCGATGTGGTAATACTCGGCAGCTTCGGTGACGGTCAGAGTGTAGCGTTTCCACACAGGAATGTTGTTATGGTATAACTGTTTGTTGTCGCTTTCTTTTGATTCCAAAATTCTACTCAAATATTTATCCTCCATTTTCTATATAGTTAATCTTCTGTGAGGATAAAATATACGCGTACTTTCATTCTTTTCTCTGTCCTTTCATAGCAAAAAATATATCAAGTCGGTTGATGGTGCGGGCGGGATATGATATAATTATATTGCAAAGTAAAAAAACGCACAAAACACCGTTTACAAATCCGACACAATCATCCCACCTTAGTATCAGCAACCTTGTTATCATCTGCCACTTCTGTATTTTCATCAGTCGCAGCAGCATTATCGCTCTCACTTTTTGCTGCCTTATCCACCTTCCCGTTGAGAGCCTTGTAAAGTTCGGCAAGCTGCTCCGCATAGGGCAGCGACTCCATCTCGCATGCGACATACTCTGCAATGATGTTGTCCGAAAAAATAAAGTCCAACTCCTCGGCAAACTTTTCCGGCGAGATGGTGTAGCCGAATCTTCTCACAGCTATCCTGCCAATCTCGATCAGAGTGTCGGTGCTGATCTCCAGCTTTTTCTCGACATCGTTCATCTTTGAATTGAGTTCACTGCGCTTAGTCTCGATGGTGGTCTGCGCTCTCTCGATACTTTTCTTGCTGTTGGAAATCTCCTTGACAAGTCTTGAAAAATCCTGTTTGTTTAATGACATATAGTTCCCCTTTCAAATTCAAAATATAGTTTTACAATTTAGAAACACTTATTCAATAATTTTGAACCACTTATTTAGTGCATGGCTATCACGACCTTTCCGATATTTTTTTATCAGCGATGATGTTTCCTTTTCTTGACCTCGCCCTTTCTCTGCTCCTGCTCATGTGCAGCCTTGTCAAAGTCAGGCAACGCCTTGAACCCAATCTCGTCAACAAAGTATGCTACCCCACCGCCCTTGATTATCATTCCCACAGCGATTCCCTTGTGCGTGCTGCAAATATTCTCGAGCCGCTGAGAAACGCTCTCGCCCTCGGTATCGAACCAACTGCCCTCGTATACTTTTGAATAATTCGTAATGGTAGGGCTTTGCTTGACCTCGGCAAGCGGGACAAAGTTGTTGTCATTAGGCAGATATATTTCGTAGGTCTGCTCCTGCAAATGCCGCAGCTTGTCCTTCTCCTGCTCCGACATTCTCGACTTGACCTCGCTGACCATGCGGCTGATGTAATCACCTGACGATGAACCATTGTAGGTATCCACAATATTCTGATAGTCACGCTCCTGCTGACGAAGCTGCGACAGCAGCTCCGAGTAGCGCTCCATTTGGAACGGCTCAATTTCTCCGCTTTTGATTTTGCTCTCAATATCCGCTATCTTTTTTCGGACGGCGGTCAGCTTGCCCTCGACCTCACCGATAGAATTGATTTGCTCAGAGTTGATGATGTGAAGCTGATGATTCAGATTCTCCAAATCATTCTGCACGCTCTTAGCAAATTTCAGCTTGCGGGTCTTATAGCTGTACTCCTGCATGACATCGTCGATTATTTCATCAAGCGTTTTGGGAGGCTGGCGGTTAGCCACACTCTTCTCAATACGGCGAGCAAGGCGGGATTCCTCATACCTCTTACCCAGCGTTTTCAGCCGCACGGCTCTGCCTTGGTCTGGGGCTTTTACCGAGATGTGTTTGCCTTGCTTGATAGTAAAGCCCTGCCCCTCAAGTGTCGATAGCAATTCATTAAGCGAGCCGACCGACTCCACCAGCATATCAATGCGCAATCGTATCCGTTCTTTCCACGAATCCCCCAGCTTGCGGTGCTTCCACTCGCCGTATGACATTGAGTTAGGCTCATGATCTTTTCCGGCTCGGAGTTTTTCCATAACGCCGATACCATGCTCCCGACAAATGCCGTCCGACACATGGCGAATATCCCAGAGGGTGTGCCAATTGCTGTTGAACTTTTTCCCCGACAGGCTGTAGGGGCATAGCAGGACGTGGTTGTGGATATGGTCATGATCGGTGTGGGTGCATATCATTGCCTGAAAATCATCACCGAAAGCTCGGCGCACCCACTCTATCCCGATAGCGTGAGCCTCCTCCGCAGAACACTCCCCGGGCGCAAAGGACTGAATGAGGTGGAACGCCTTGATGGGCTTATCACCCTCGGCTGGCGGCTTGGCGTTCATCTTCTTTCGTGAGTATCGCTCGTAGGTCAAGGTCAACTGCTGCATAGCTGTGTTCACGTCGGTCTCGAGATTCAGCCCCGTGACAAGCTCGCACTTCTCGGTCTTGTCGGGGTTCGTTATGTATCGCAGGCAAGTGCGGACTGAATTGTGGATAGATATGCTCTCGATATACGGCGTAGCTCGTCCCTCCATTTCAACAACTGCTGGTATTCCTCTTGTGTAATGAACTCACGGATATTTGCGACCTTAGCTATTTGGTTCACGTTCCCTCCGATACGTCCAAGCGCAGCCAACACCTCATTCGATACCTTAGCGTCAACATTCACGATCTTACCGTGCAGCGCCATGTACTTTATATATGTAGCGGTTCTCATGCGGCACTCCGCCGCTTTATCTTCAATTATTTTCCACTCGTCTGTGGTGAACGATAGATGTTTATACTTCCTGTTTTCTACCTTGATATTATCGACCTCCTTGTTGTATGTATTACGGTTGTGCGGTTCTAAAAGGGTCAGGGCTCTCTTTTAGCCCAATTCTGCGGGAAAGCAGAATTGGAAAATTTCAGGCGACAGAGCATATGCTCTGTCAATGCTTGCGAGAAAAAATCTGAATACCTATCCGCCCCTGCCGTCCTCGGCAGGGGTAAGCGATTATTGCAAAAATTCCGATTACACCTTGTGTTGCGCCTGCGGCATTATGGCAAAAATATAGCTAACCATTCAGCATAAGGCTCTGACAATTATTCTGCTCAAATATGGCGAAGGATATTTGAGCAGGTCGCTCGGAGAAGCTGACGGTTTTTTCTCCGAATAATTCGTTGGGCTCACTTTTGAGCGACAAAGATTTTGGCGCAAATGAATGATGGTATCTTAACTTATGCTTGATTAGTTTTTTACGATATTATCTACCTATGGGAATCATCTCCGTGATATTGATGTCGGTTAGCTATGACATACGAAAATTTTTATAATTATTTATCATCGCTAAAATCGACCCCTTCCATAAGATAATTGAGAAAAAGTCTTGAAAAAGTTAACCGGGTAGCGAAAAGATTGTAGGACTGCACATGAGGCGAGTGCTGGGGCCGGCGCATTATTGATGGATTCGTGCATGGGGTTTGTGAGCACCCCTTTCGATATACAGGTCACTTCTCAGCGATTATTTAGTAGTAATCTCGGCATTTGTAATAATTCTTGTGAGATATGTAAAATGGTACGGTGCATTTTTATTCATTATTTAATTCGGGGAGACTGCTGGCTGACCTCTCTATAAGGATAGGGGAAGAATCGGGCAAAAACTTAACCGACTCTGAAAAGTTTGTAGGATTAAATAATTTCACGCGACGTTTCGGGAGAGCTGATAATGGTTATGAACATACCATCTGATCTGAGCGAGGGTGACGGTCCGCTGACGTTCGAGCCGTACCTCGCCATCTTCTGCATAGACGCTATTGAGATGCACGATGGATACAACATCAATGACCTCAAGCAGAGAATCCTCCACTGCCTGCCGCAGTTCCTGCTGAGGGCATATCACACTTTTCCCGACATCATTGCCGACCGCCCGAAGCCGCTGCCGTATGAGGAACCGATCCATCAGAAGATAAAGGAAGGCATGGCTTTGGAGAAAAGCATCAAAAGAATTATTCTCAGGAATTATAAAGCTCTCTATATATACCTAGGATTTAACCCAAAATGTTAAGGCAGATTTCGAGTTATTTGCGACTGTTTACAAATTATTAAGATTTAAAGCTGTTTTGCATGACATTAGATAGGTTCAATAATTCTTCGTCGCTCTATCGGAAAAGCTGTCAGCTGAAACATCTCTCCATAAGTCAGCACACTTAGAAGCCATTTTGACAAACCCAAATTTGTGATTGTAATAATTTTCGTTAAAACTGTCTGGCATGGCTCTATTCAGCGAGAACGAATATATCTATTTTGACTACTGACTACTGTTGCTGACTGCATGATAAAAACTCCTCTCATAAGGAAAGGTCTGGCAACGGCATTTTTCCAACCCTGTTTTGAACATTTTACAAATTATTAAGATTTATTATTGTCGTTCAAGTTCTCATGGCGGAGCTTTTTTACGTCTATAAAAATGTTGAAAACTCCGTCGAGTGAAAGGTCTTCTCATAAGTAACGACAAATTCTTGGAAAAATATAAGCGGTTTCGAGAAAGTGGTTACTCAAATCTCCGTCTTGCACAGATGGGGTGTGATATTTCTGTTTATCATGTTGAGCGATTTTCAACTTTTGGTATGCGCTGACGAGTGCCTTACTGTGTTCGGAATAACAACATTTTTTATCTCGCAGAGATGGTTGAAAATCCTGCTGAACGTCACTACCCTTCATAAGTACCTACAAAATCTGGCATTATTTTAAGGCACTTTTTTCGGGATTTACAGACTGTTCATTCTTACTGTAACCTTATACAATCTGAGCTTCGGATTTCTGTGTAAAGTGTTGAGCGCTTATCAACAGCGATAATGCCTTGAATAGCGCTGATAACTCTCCTCTATTCTAAGTATAGCAGAAATAATACCGCTTTGCCGTATGTTCCAAAAACAGAATTTTTTCTTGCCTTAGGAGAAAAAATTTCATTTGTGGAGTCGCTCGATAGCACTTGATTTTGAAAAACAAATCTGAATATTTTTTTAACGCTATAAAATCCCGGATTCGGCTTATTGACATTTTTGAATTTGATGTGATATAATATAAACAAGTTAGTCTCTGCTAATTGCAGAATAAAGCGTTGAAAAGTATTCTGCATAACATATCTGAACGTTAACTCAGACAAACGTGCGCAAAGTGTGCCGCATATTTGCCATGTGTTTTTATACCCATTTGAGATTATATTTGTGTGAAACGCGCTTTTTAATGGATCAAATTAGAAAGTGCGCTTTTATTTTGATCCTGTGAAGAAAGATTGAAAAATGAAAAAGGCGGTTTCAATATATACAAAACCTACGCTTTCAAACCTAAATGCAGAGTGGTGTTCAAGGACGGCAAAGCTGCACGTTATCGCCATAGAATTCACAATTGAGACAGTAACAATGTAAAATATTGTTTTATAGATGGAAGGCTGATAATATGGAATTAGATGTAGTAGATGTACAGATACTGTTAGAGCTGATGTCGAGAAAGGACGAGGACAAGCGCCCTAACAAGATAGCGGAGGCCTTGCAGATCAAGGACTATGACATAAGCAGGCGGCTGAAGGTATTGGCAGATGCCGGGCTTGTGGACAGAGAGCACCAGCGAAAGCCTAAGCTCACAGATACGGGGATAAGAACAGCCCGAAAGCTGAATGACAGAGTCGAGTGCGCTGCAAAAATACTTATGTCACACGGTCTGGAGAAGGCCGAAGCATACGATCATGCCTTGAAAATAGCGGTAACATTTGATGATAAGCTGTTTGGGATATTTGGCTATCTTAAAGACCTTATCGAGATCGCAAGGATAAAGGACGTTGTGGCGAACAGGACGCGCTTCTCGGGCAAGCTGCTTGAAAAGGATATGGCGGTGGGCGAATATCCGCTGGATTTTACACTCTACAAGCTTGCAAAAAAGAAAAAGAGCGATGCAGCACAGCCAATGGAGCTGAATGAAAAAAATATATTCTCAATGGCGAACAAGGGCTTTGAACACCCCGCTAAGCTCGTTATTGCGGTGGATCAGGCTTATGTGGTGCTGACCTTGAGAGATATGGACGAGCGCTCGCAAAGCACAGGCAAGCTAATGCGGGGCAGGCTCAAAAAGCTTGAATACCATACCGCAAAGGGCTTTGTCAGCGCCTTTGACGATGACGGCGAAAGTTATGTTAAGCTGCCATTGGCAGCGTTTGAGTTTACGAATATCAGCGGCAGCGATAAGCGGCAGGCGAGACTCCACGGAACGTTGATGCTGGGTGTTGAGTGTACAACAGGGATAGGGCATATGCCGCACAGCTTTTGTGTGCTCGATATAGAGTTGTAAAAATGCACATGATCTGCCGCTGAATTTGTGCAAGTATACAAAATTTTAGAAAATCCGATTTCACTTTGCAAAATCTGCAAAGTTCAAAACCTGCGAAAAATACAAGTTGTCCGCCGCTAACCAATGTGAAAATATGCCCAAAACAGCCTTCACTTTGCAGACTTTGCAAAGTCAAGGCTGTTGATTTTTGCGGCGCGATGTGCTACAATTAAAATGCAGTTAGCAAAGGCTAATAACATTTTGGAAAGTGAGGATAATTTTATGAATAGTAAAGGTTTGTTCAAGCGTCTGTCGGCGTTTCTGACAGCGGCGGCGTGTGCCGTCGGGCTTATAGGCGGCTCGGGGGGCGCTTTTTTTAATGCCCAAATTTCGGCGGCGGCTGATGATGTCGCCCAGGAATCCTCGCAGCTTGAACCGGGTACATACGTTGTACCACTTTATCAAGTCCGTCCCGGAGCTGGAGTATATTCAACAAATGCCAATAAAGACGAGCACTTTAATAGCAGAGCAAAATTAGTTGTTGATGAAAATGGAACACAAACTGTGACTATTGGTGTTGAAAACTGGGACTATTATGAGGCTTTTATTCCTATGTCACAGCAATACAATCAGTTCTTTGGTACGGCAGAATATGGACGTTACGAAACAGCAAAATATAACACTTTCTATCACGGAATTCCTGAAAAGCCTTTATTAATGATGAGTCAAGCAGGAAATGAATATGCAACTCACTTCCTTAATAATCCTACTGAATATATGGATTTTGCAAGCTATACAAGTCAGACGGATAACTTCTTTAAATATGGCGATACAAAATATGGTGATATATCCGTAGATCAGAATACAAAAAATATAAATGATTCAGCATATATTTCATTTACCATTGATGATTATACAGAAGAATTTGCAATCTTTGCAGTAACTAATCATTTAATTGAAAACGTCGGATATGTAGATATAATGAATTTTATGTTAGATACTGCATCTATGTTTAATATAAATGACCTGCAAAACGCCATTGATAATAATGATTTAGATTACCAATGCTTAACAAGTTCAAGCGGATTTAAAAGCGTTAGTAGCGGCTCAAATCCCGTTACTTATTTAACCGAAAAAGCTTGGACTAGAATAGTATTTGATGGCATAGATACTGAAATTGTTCCAACTGGTGATGGAGGCAATAAAGTAATTGCAAAATATCATCTTTCTGGTAATAAAAAGGTTAAAGATGCTAATGCATTTAGGGAAATCACATCTATCAGAGAAGCAGATGACAATGATGTAGACCCTTGGAATATATATAGAAGAAGTGAATTCTCAAATGATTTAGAAATATCAGACGGATATGTTACAATAGAATATGACTATGATAATATTGAAGATTTGATATTTGGCAAATATGTATTTTTTTCATTAAGCAAATATCCAAATAATTATTATGGTTCACAGTATGTATTGACTCCTAAATCATACGATATTACATTATCTGATGATGCTACGGGTGTGAGAGTAGTTTTTAACAACAGACAGGTAGCTGATCCTGATAATGTGATATTAAAAGTTGAAAAGAATGTATCCGATGAGAACACCAAGGAATGGGAAAGCGGAGCTTATGATTTACAAGGTAGTACTTGGTATAAACTCTACTTGTACAATTCAATTACCGGTGAAGCTGTTAATCCTATTGGTGGTGCTGATGTGTTCGTTCCTATCCCTGAAGCAATGCTGACTGATACAGAGGGTACATATATGTATGATAATAAATACCCGTCAGGTAAGAGCAAGGATACTGTAAAAAATACAATCGATTCAGCAACTATGTCATTTAAGTATTCTGAAATCGGAAAAGATTTTCACGGCTTTAACGGAAACTATATTGCTATCCTTAAATTATCTTCAAATGCTACTCAGTACATCAAGGGAAATATAGAAGATGGTGTATATAAAGCTTCGGCGGTGCTTTACAAATTTTCAGATGCTGCTATTACAAAATCAATGGCGAATCCCGGATTTGATCCTGATGTACGAATTGTAGTTAAAGACGGAGTAAAGAAACTGTATTTTAAAGCGGGAGATATTGGCGGCTTAGGTCATATCGGAGATTTAATGTGTGATGATGAAGAAAAAGGGTCTGCATATTATGATTCAGTATCGTACACAAAATTTGCAACATTTGATGATGGTTCGTTAATAAGCAATTCCGGATATGACCCAATTACCGAATGGGCTTGCTTAGAAGGCGGTATTATCACACTTAAAGATGAATCTTACTTTGACGGTTCTGACAGTCTGACAGGCGCTTATTACAAATTAGCAATATGTGCACCTCCTATGGCGGCTATGGGTGGCTTAAAGTATGAAGAAGTAGCTGCTGACGATTTAGCAGTAAAACTTACAATATCTAATGTTGTAAAACTTAATGAAGCAACCGAGGAAGATGTTCTTGCGGAGTACGGCTACGACAAATCGGCACTTCGCAGAAAAATCGACCTTGCAAAGAGATACCTTGAAGATGAACTTGATTACACTATTGAAAGTGTAAATGAACTTAAAACAGTAGTTGATTATGCTACAACAATTTATGAGGGAACATTCTCCGATAAAGTCACCGCAAGCAACGCCTACGAGGAGCAGATAAACCTTGTGCAGGCGGCTATCGACGCACTGGTGCTTGACGAATCCGCAATAGGCGACAAGACCGAACTTGAAGCTCTCGTTGCAAAGGCAAAGGCGATCAAGGCTGATGAATACACCAATTCAAGCTATGCCGCACTCACCGAGGCGATAGAAGCCGCCGAAAAGGTGCTTGCTAAGGACGCTGTTAAGCAGTCGAGACTTGACGAGCAGGTGAAGGCTTTGCAGGCGGCTATCGACGCTCTCGAAAAGAAGCCCGAGACTGCCCTCGACAAGGACAACCTCGCTGACGGCAAATACACCATCACCGCCGAGATGATAAAGACCGACCGCAAGTCGAAGTCAATGTCAAACAATGCGATAAACCACACAGTTCAGCTTGAAGTTGTTGACGGCGAATACTTCGTGACTATGCAGTTCAAGGGGCTTGCTGTCTACGATCAGTTCGGCTACCTCAAAGACCTGGGCTATTACGATGCAGGCTATACCTACAACGATTACGGCATTCCGCAGGGCACCGTTATTCCTGCCGAGGTTCTGAGCTATTACGATGTAGTCGATCAGTACAACAGCAAGGACGACCTCTATCCCGAAAAGCTGAGATTCAAGCTCGTTGACAAGGCAAGCGCAGATTTCGTTCCCCTGCAGGTTTTCGTTCCCATAATGGAAGCCATTGCCGAGGGCACAGGCACACAGGACGTTCTGATGTCCATTGACTGGTCTAGCCTCGCAGCAGCCACAGACGAAACCCCCAGCACCCCCGATGACCCTGCTCCCGCAAAGCAGAGCATCGCCAAGGCGACGGTGAAGGTAAGCAACAAGACCTACACAGGCAAGGCGCTGAAGCCTGCGGTAACGGTAACGCTGGGCGGCAAGACACTCAAGAAGGGTACTGACTATACCGTTTCCTACAAGAACAACAAGAAGGTCGGCAAGGCGACCGTGACCGTTACGGGCAAGGGCAGCTACACCGGCACTAAGTCCAAGGCGTTCATTATCAAGCCCGCCAAGATGAAGATCAAGGCAGCCAAGTCCACCGCCAAGAATAAGATCAAGGTAACATGGACAAAGGCAAAGGGCGGCGTTACGGGCTACAAGGTGCAGATAGCGCTCAACAAGAAGTTCACCAAGAGCAAAAAGACCTACACTGTGAAGAAAGCCTCGGCTGCTTCCAAGACGATCACCAAGCTGAAAAGCGGCAAGAAGTACTTTGTCAGAGTCCGCGCCTACAAGACTGTCGGCAAGAAGACATACTACGGCAAGTACTCGGCAATAAAGACCGTCAAGGTAAAGTAAGAACACTCCACCGGAACAAATATCAGGAATTGAGCGAAGGCAGTTACGCTGCCTTCCTCTTTCCATGTAAGGAGGAATAATAATGGAACAGAAAAAGACACTGGCAATGCTCTGCGCGGCAGTTTTAGCGCTGTCCTCAGCGGCAGCCCTCGGCACCTCGGCAGCGGAGAACAGCACTCCCTCGCTGAGTCAGACCGCTCTCGACAAAGAGAACTTAGCCGACGGCAAGTACACCCTCTCGGCTGAGATGATAAAGCTCGACAAGGTGGACTACTCCATGGCAAACAACGCCATCGACCACACCGTCCAGCTGGAGGTGGTAAACGGCGAATACTACATCACCGTTCGGTTCAAGGGAATGGCGATATTCAGCCAATTCGGCTATCTGCTGAACCTCGAATATTTCGATTCGGGCTACAGCTTCAACAAATACGGCGTCCCCGAGGGCACCGTTATCCCCGCCCAAGTGCTTAAAAGCTACGACATCACCGACCAATACAACGATGCAGACCACCCCTACCCCGAGCTGCTGCGCTTCAAGGTGGTGGACGGCGGCTCTGCGGACTACATTCCATTGCAGGTGTTCGTCCCGATAATGGAGGCGATAAACACCGGCAGCGGCACCCAGCAGGTGTTCATGAAGCCCGACTGGTCAACCCTCAAAGAGGGCGAAGCCGACTACATGGCAGAGCTTGACGACAGCTCCTCAGCCCCCGACACAACCAACTCCGACACATCATCAGCCGTTGACAATTCATCTGTTCCCGATAACTCATCGGCTGCCGACAGCTCCTCTGTTCCCGATGATTCCTCTGCCCCCGACAATTCCGACCTCGACAAGGACAACTTAGAGGACGGTAAGTACACCCTCACCGCCGAGATGATAAAGCTAAACAAGGCGGAGTATTCCATGTCCAACAACGCCATAAACCACAACATTCAGCTGGAAGTGGAAAACGGTGAGTATTTCATCACCGTGCAGTTCAAGGGGCTGGCGATATTCAACCAGTACGGCTACCTGATGAACCTCAGCTACTACGATAAGGGCTACACCTTCAACGATATGGGCGTGCCGCAGGGGACTCTCCTGCCCGCCGAAGTCCTATCCACACAAAAAAACAGCGACGGCACCGATGTGATCGATCAGTATAACGACGCCGACCACCTCTACCCCGAGCTTCTGCGCTTCAAGGTGGTGGACGGCGGTGCTGCGGACTACATTCCCCTTCAGGTGTTCGTGCCGATAATGGAGGCTATCTCCGAGGGCACAGGCACGCAGGACGTGTACATGAAGGTAGACTGGTCGAAGCTCGAAAAGGTGGCGGACGACGAGGAGTTTATCCCCGAAGCCCCCGAGGAGCAGTCCCCCGAGCTTGATTTCACCGACGGCAAAACAAAGGTTTCGGTACACGGCGATAAGGGCGTGTTCCCCGAGGGTACCACCGTCAAGGTGACGGCGGTAACGCTGAACGACGATAACACCTACACGGTGGCAGGTGCGGCGGAGGAAAAGTCCTCGGCGTTCCTGATAGAGTTTACCGACAAGGACGGAAAGGAAGTCGTTCCCAACGGTGCATACACCCTTTCGCTGCCCGTTCCCGCTGACTACACTTCTCCCGCCGTTTACCGCATAAAGGACGGCAAGCGCACCTTGGTCAGCGGTGAGAACAAGGACGGCTTCTACACCGTAAAGGCTAAAGAAGCCGGAGTGTTCGCAGTAATTCAGTCCGCAGATAATAGCAGTTCGTCGTCATCGAGCAGTTCGTCGTCAAGCTCGTCATCTAGCGGAAATGGCGGCAGCAGCGGCTCGGCAGCGTCCGGAGACAAAAACCCCGAGACAGGCGCTGCGGCAGGCGGTGCGCTCCTGACCCTTGCGGCGGGTGTGATAGCAGTTTCAAAAAAGAGAAAGGATAAATAAAATATGTTCGCAAAACGATCTTTGAAAACGCTTTGCGGCTTTGCGGTAATGCTTGTCTTGGCGGCAAGCATTACTTGTATTTCCGCAAGTGCGCTTGACAACGGCGCCTACACGGCAAAATGCTCGCCACACTACCGCCACCCCGTCACGGGTGAGATAGAGGACAGCGGTGGAGAGGAAAACGAGACGCTGGGTCAGTCGATGACCGAGGGCGCTACCCATACCGAAGCGCTTATCGAGGTAGACCCCGACGGCAATATGTTCGCCACCGTCCGTTTGAAGCTGATGGATAATATCCAGGACCCGACATTCAAGGTGCAGAACCGTGGAGACAACGGATTCTGGGACGTAAGCCATGACATAATGAAGGAGGATTTCGACAAGAACGAGAGCGATTTCCGGTTTCCTATCCCCAACGAAAACTGCATTGTCCGTGCGACATTCTACGTTGTCCCGATGGGCAGAGATGTTATCTATTACATTGATTTTTCGGACATCAGGGAAGGCAGCTCTGATTTTATCGTTACGGTGGAGATAAAGGAGCCGGAGACGGAGACCCAGCCCCCCGAGACCGAGCCGCCCCGGACAGAGCCTCAGACCACTACTACCCCCGCTACCACGAAGGCTCCCGAGACCACCATCAAGACCGACAGCAGCTCGAAGGCGACCACTACCACCACTGCTGCACCCTCTGCGGTAACGCCCCTAAGTGATGACAGCAGCACAGCGGACAGCAGTTCCATGACCGATCCGTCCGAGGACTACACCATTCCCGATACCGTCGAGAACGGTGCAAAGGGCGTTGCGTTCTTTGACGAGCGGGGCAACGAGATATTTCCTCTGTCAAAAAATGAAACCGAAAAGAGCGGCAAATCAGACGAGACGAAGAATGGCAAGAACAACGCCGCACTCCCGATAGGCATAGCCTGCGGAGTTGTAGTTATCGGCGGTGTAGGCGGCTTTGCGGCATACAGAAGGAGGCGGCTGTGATGAAAAGGAGAATTATCGCGGGGCTTTCGGCGGCGGTAATTGCCCTGTCAATGTCCGGCTGCGTTGACCAGCACCCGGAGGAGACAAAGTCGAAAGCAGCAGACAGCACCCGGTCTGTCACCGAGGAGCAGCGGCTGGTCGCCACTTCTCCCGCAGTCGCAGCCATATGCGACAAGCTGGAGCTTGACCTTGTGGGGGTGTGCCAATCTAATGTCAGCACGATACCCAGCCGCTATGACGACGCTACGCAGATAGGCATGGCGATGTCCCCCGATGTGGAGATCGTCAAGTCCCTCGACCCCGACTGGGTGCTGAGTCCCTCTACTCTGCAAGGCGACCTGCAGCCGAAGTATGCGGGGATAGGCGTGAAGTCGGCTTTTCTGAACCTCAAATCCGTGGACGGTATGTATCAGTCGATAGACGACTTAGGCGAGCTGTTCGGCAGGCAGGAGCAGGCGGGTAAGCTCATTGCCGAATACAACGACTTCATGAAAGAATATGAAAGCGAGAACGAGGGCAAGGACAGCCCGAAGGTGCTGGTGCTGATGGGTCTGCCGGGATCGTATATAATCGCCACCGAGTCGAGCTATGTGGGCAGCCTTGTAAAGCTGGCGGGCGGCGAGAATGTCTACGGTGACGGCGACGGGAAGGAGTTTCTGAACGTCAACACCGAGGACATGAAGCTGAAAGAACCAGACGTGATACTCCGCTGCGCCCACGCTCTGCCTGAGGACGTGGTGGAGATGTTCAACGAGGAGTTCGCTACCAACGATATATGGAAGCACTTCGAGGCGGTGGAGAATGGCAGAGTTTACGACCTGTCCTACGAATACTTCGGCATGAGCGCAAATTTCAGCTACCCACAGGCGCTCGAAGAGCTGCAGCCGCTGCTTTATCCGGAGGGCGCAGATGAAAAGTAAGGCAAGGATAGCCGCAGTTTACACGATCACCGCCGTGATGTGCTTCGGGCTGTTTCTTGTGGCTGTGAATACAGGCAGCCTGAAAGTCACGCCGCAGCAGCTTTTCAGAGGTCTGTTCGTGGAGTACGACAAGACCGTTGCCACGATATACGACCTGCGCTTTCCGAGGATATTCATAGCGATGCTGGGGGGCGCGGCAATGGCGGTGTCGGGGGTGCTGTTTCAGGCGGTGATGAAGAACCCCCTCGCAGACCCCGGGATAATCGGCATAAGCAGCGGCGCCAGCTTTACGGCTGTGCTTATCACGGCGTTCTATCCCCGGCTGTTTTTTGTGACCCCCGTGTTCGCATTCTTAGGCGGCGGGTTTGCCTGCTTTCTCGTGTTCCGACTCAGCTGGAAGGGCGGGCTGAATCCGCTGCGGCTGATACTTGTGGGCGTAGCGATAAACGCAATGTTCACCGGGCTTATGAGCTGCTTTAATTCGGCAACAGGCTCTGCATACACGGGTGCGGCGAGTATCGTCAACGCAAACATCACCATGAAAACATGGGACGACTTCAAGACGCTGGTGTGCTATGCTGTGGTGGGGCTTGTGCTTTCCGCCTGCGCTTCAAAGAGGTGCGACCTGCTGTCATTAGAGGACAAGACCGTCCGCTCCCTGGGCGTGAACGTCAACGGCTCACGGCTGTTCATCAGCTTTGCCGCCTGCTTGCTGGCGTCCATATCCACCGCCGTTATCGGACCTATAAGCTTTTTGGGGCTTATCGTTCCCCACATCGCAAGGCTGCTGGTGGGCAGCGGACACCGCATACTTATCCCCTACACAATGCTGCTGGGAGCTTTCACGTTCCTGCTTGCGGACACCATCGGCAGAACGGTGGCGTATCCTTATGAGATAAGTGCGGCGGTCATCATGTCTGTGGTGGGCGGACCGTTCTTTATCATTCTTTTGAGAAGGTCGGTGAAGAAAAATGGGTGACGTATTTGAGATAGCGGACTTAAATTTCAGCTACGGAGACAACCACGTTATCCGCGACCTCTCGGTGAACATTTCGGAGGGCAAGATAACGACCCTCATCGGCGCAAACGGCTGCGGAAAATCCACGCTGTTCAACCTCATTACGAAAAATCTCAAGCCACGGAGCGGCAGGATAAAGCTGGGCGGCACCGACATTTCTGCAATAAAGCTCAGAGACTACGCCAAGCAGGTGGCTATCGTTCACCAGTACAACACTGCTCCCGACGATATTTCGGTGGAAAAGCTGGTGGGTTACGGCAGAACGCCGCACCGAGGCTTCGGGCTGCCGGGAAACAGCGAGGAGGACGAGGGAAAAATAGCCCTCGCCATGCAGATAACCAACATCGAAAAGTTCAGGGACAGAGCCGTCTCGCAGCTGTCGGGCGGACAAAAGCAGCGCGTTTGGATAGCTATGGCTTTGGCGCAGGACACGAAGATACTGTTTCTCGACGAGCCTACCACATACCTCGATATTCGCTATCAGCTCGATATTTTAAGACTTGTCAAGCGGCTGAAAACAGAGTATAATATAACTGTGGTGATGGTGCTGCACGACATCAACCAGTCGCTTTACTATTCGGACGAGATAATCGCCATGAAGGACGGCGCCATCATCGCTCAGGGCGAGCCTGAGCAGGTCATCTCGGAGCAGCTGATCAAGGACGTGTACGATGTTGACCTGCGCTTGACAGAGGTGGACGGCAAGCCCTTTGTGCTGCCGGTATAGGGGGGATTTCATGATAAAAAAGAGACTGATACAGGAGATGGGCGACAGCAAAAAATACATCTTCGGAAACGTTGCCGCCCAGTGGGTGAGCCTTGCTTCCAATATCGTGATGATATTCGGCATTGCAAACCTGCTGGATAAAATGATAAACAAGTCCGCAGGCAATAGCGACTATGCCTTTGCGATAACTGCGGCGGTATGTTCGCTAGTGATACGCTTTGTCTGCTCACGCTTGCAGGAAAAGTGCAGCTATCTATCCAGCAAGTCGGTGAAGAAAAAGCTGCGGGAGCTTATCTTCCGCAAGCTGCTGCGGCTCGGCACAAGCTACCGCGAGAGCGTGCCTACCAGCGAGATAGTTCAGCTCTCCGTCGAGGGCGTAGACCAGCTGGAGACATACTACGGGCAATTCCTGTCGCAGTTTTTCTACGCATTTTTAGCACCCTTGACGCTCTTCGCCGTGCTGTCATTCGTGAGCGTGAAGTCGGCAGTAGTGCTGCTGATATGCGTGCCCCTTATACCGGGCGCTATCATGATGGTGCAGAAGATTGCAAAGAAGCTGCTCGGCAAATACTGGGGACAGTATGCTGCACTGGGCGATACCTTTTTAGAGAATCTCCAAGGTCTGACCACTCTGAAGATCTATCAGGCGGACGAGCACACCACCAAGAAAATGCAGCAAGAAAGCGAGCATTTCAGACGCATCACGATGAAGGTGCTCACTATGCAGCTCAACTCCGTCACGATCATGGATTTGATAGCCTACGGCGGTGCAGCCCTGGGCGTTGTGCTGGCAGCAGGCGAGTACAACAAGGGGCATATCGGCTTTGCGGGTTGCTTTGCGATAATCCTGCTCTCGGCGGATTTCTTCATTCCCATGCGAAAGCTGGGCAGCTTTTTCCACGTTGCGATGAACGGCATGGCGGCAAGCGACAGGCTTTTCAAGATACTCGATCTGCCGGAGCCGGAGCAGAAAATCGAGACCATCAGTGCGGAAAACCGTACAATTAAAATATCCGATCTACGCTACTCCTACGATGAGAGCCGCGAGGTCCTTCACGGCGTTGACATCGACATTCCCATGCACGGTCTCACGGCAATTTGCGGCGAGTCGGGCTGCGGAAAATCAACCGTCGCGGGTATCCTCATGGGTCGCAACAAGGGCTACTCGGGCAGCGTGAAAATCGGAGAAAACGAACTGTCGGACATAAGTGATTCGAGCCTTATGGAGAGCATTACCTACATCTCCCACAACAGCTATCTGTTTAAAGGCACGGTGCGTGAGAATTTGCAGACAGGCAATTTCCGTGCGGACGATGACGAGATGTGGGCGGCGCTGGAGCGCACAAAGCTTGCTGACTTCCTGCGTTCGGAGAGCGGTCTTGACACCCTCCTCACCGAAAACGGCGGCAACCTCTCCGGTGGTCAGCGGCAGCGGCTTGCCCTCGCGAGGGCGCTGCTCCACGATACGCCCATCTACATCTTCGACGAAGCCACAAGCTCCGTGGACGCCGATAGCGAGACGGACATCATCGATATGATCTATGAGCTTGCGCAGACAAAGACGGTCATTATGATCTCTCACAGGCTTGCGAATTCTGTAGGCGCTATGAAAATATTCGCCTTGGAAAAAGGCAGCCTCGCCGAGTGTGGAACACATGAGGATTTGCTCGCAGACGGCGGCATTTACGCTAAAATGTGGCAGACCCAGCAGGCGCTTGAAAACATCGGGAAGGGGGCGGAGAAATGATGAAAAAACGTTCAGCTATCGGCATTATGGCACGAATGATAAGGCTCGTCAAGCCGCTGGCAGGATTTATGTGCCTTGCGGTTTTTCTCGGAGTCTGCGGCTTTCTCTGCGCCGAGTTCATCACCATCATGGGCGGCTACGCTATGCTTGATGTGTTGAAATTTGAAACGCCATTTTCTCTCAAAGCCGTTTTCGTCTGCGTGCTGCTGCTCGCCGTTTTCAGAGCTGCGTTCCGCTGCACCGAGCAGTACCTCAACCACTACATCGCCTTCACGCTGCTCGCCCTCATCAGGGACAGAGTGTTCAAGGCGCTGCGCCGACTTTGCCCGGCAAAGCTCGAAGGGCGCGACAAGGGCGACCTCATCTCGGTGATAACTTCCGATATCGAGCTGCTTGAAGTTTTCTACGCACACACCATCAGCCCTATCTGCATTGCGGCGGTCATGACGGTCATAATGACGATCTTCATCGCTTCACAAAATGTGACCCTTGGGCTTATCGCTCTGGCGGCGTACATCTGCGTTGGCGTGGTGGTGCCGATAGTCATTTTCAGGCTCAGCGGCAGCACCGCCGACGAGTACCGTGCCCAGTCGGGGCAGCTCTCGGCGTTCGTGCTGGAGAACCTGCGTGGGCTCGACGAGACTATCCAGTATAACGCCAGCGAGAGCCGCATTAACGACCTGAAGCTCCGTGCTGACAGCCTTGCAGTCAAGCAGGAGAAAATAAGCCGCAATATGGGCTTAAACGCCGCAATTACCAACAGCGTGATACTCATTTTCGACCTCGTTATGCTGTTCGCAGGCATTGCCCTTTACAACGCCGACTCCATCGGTTTTTCGCAGCTGGTGATAAGCGTTATCGCCATGATGTCCGGCTTCGGGCCGGTAGTGGCGCTGGCGAATCTCGGCAGCGTTTTGCAGAACACGCTCGCTTCGGGAAACCGCGTGCTCGACATTCTCGACGAGCAGCCCGTCACCGACGAGATTACCGACGGCAGGGACGTTTCGTTCACCGGCGCAAATGCACAAAATGTTACCTTTACTTACGGTGAGGCGACGATACTCGACGACTTCACGCTTGGTATCGAGCAGGGCAAGATCACGGGTATTGTCGGCAAATCGGGAAGCGGAAAATCCACATTCTTAAAGCTGCTTATGCGCTTCTGGGAGACTAATCAAGGCGCAATCAAAATCAGCGGAGAGAACATTAACAGCATTAACACGAAGTCGCTCCGCAACAACGAAAGCTTCGTCACGCAGGACACCCAGCTTTTCCACGAGACCATCGAGTACAATGTGAAGATAGCAAAGCTTGGCGCAACTCACGACGAGGTGGTCGAAGCCTGCAAAAAGGCGAGCATTCACGACTTTATCATGACGCTGCCCGACGGCTACGACACGCAGGTGGGAGAGCTTGGCGACACCCTCTCCGGCGGCGAGAGACAGCGCATCGGACTTGCGAGAGCGTTCCTGCACAATGCGCCGCTCATGCTCCTCGACGAGCCTACCAGCAATCTCGACAGCCTGAATGAAGCGGTCATTCTCAAATCGCTGCTGGATAAGGACGAGGACAAGACGGTGGTGCTTGTGTCACACAGACCCTCGACTATGCGGATATGCGATGTGGCTTACAGTGTGGAGAACGGGCGCATGAGCTGATTTCAGCATAGAACAGGAGTATAAATGTCTATCAAAAAAGTAATTTTCATTATCGTCGGCTGTATCTGCCTTGCCCTTGGAACGGTGGGAGTGGTGCTGCCGATACTGCCGACGGTGCCGTTTTATCTGGCAACGGCGTTCTGCTTTGCCAACAGCTCCGAGCAGCTGCACGAATGGTTCATTAACACCGGTCTTTACAAAAAGCACCTGCAAAGCTACGTCGAAAAGCGTGGTATGCTTCTGAAAACGAAGGTGAGCATAATCGCCACCGTCACGCTGCTGATGGGCTTCGGATTTTTCATGATGGCGCGAAAGGGCATCTGGGTGCCCTGCATCATTCTTGCGGTGGTGTGGATTTGCCATATCGTGTATTTCGTGTTCGGGGTCAAGACGATAAAGGAGTAAGCGGAAGAAGTCGGGCGACCGGCTTCTTTTGATTTTTTGGTATTGACGTTTGGGCGGGAGTGTGGTATAATTATATTAGAGTTAGCGGTTGCTAATCAGGCCGGACAAGGAGAGGATACTATGAAGTCTGCCTTTGAAATAATGTCATCAAATAAGGAATATACCGGGAAAGCGTAAGCGTATTTTGAAAGGAAATTGACAAGAGAAAAATAAGATCACTAGAGTAGAAAGAGGTTTACCATGGATTTAAAATTCGGAGACATTCAGGAGACAGCGCTTATCCCGCTGGCAATTAAGGCGAGCGAAACGGCGCGCCCCGATGCAAGGATAAAGGACGAAAAGGCAAGCGAGATAATCAGCGCGCTTGGCGTGGACGTCAGCAAATACGACCCGTTCATGTCGCATGAGGGCGTGGTGGCAAGGACGATAATGTTCAGAGATGTGCTCATCAAGCTGCTGAAAAAGTATCCCGATGCGCTGTGCATAAATCTCGGCTGCGGGTTTGACGACAAATTCTCACAGGTGGACAACGGCAGGCTGACATGGTTCGACGTTGACCTGCCCGACCAGATTGCCGTCCGCCGCAAGGTGTATGAGGACAAGGAGCGCTGCACAATGCTTGACGGCAGCGCCCTTGAAGGCGAATGGACGGCGCAGCTCCCCAAGAAGGATATGAGCATCATTGTCATGGAGGGCGTGCTGGAATATTTCTCGAAGGAGCAGGTGAAGACCTGTCTTAATATGCTCTGCGACTGCTTTGAGCATGGCTATCTGCTGGCGGAGCTGCACTCGCCCTTCCTCGAAAAGAACAGCAAGCACCACGATGCAGTCAAGCACACCAACGCCACCTTCGGCTGGGGGACGAAGTCGGGCAGGGAATACCTCGATCTCGAGCCGAGAATGAAGCTGGTGCTGGAGCGCAGCTACAACGAGGAAATGAAGAAATATACCGTCAGGGGCAAGCTTTTTGCGATAATCGGTAAGAATATGAACAACAGGCTGGCGGTGTTTAAATGGTGAGGCTTACCTGTTCATACTATGATGTACGGTGCGGAGTGAACCTAAAATGAATGTTACAATAATAATCATCGAAACGCTTATATTTACGGCGATCTTTACGGCAGCGTGCTTTGCGACAACAAGCGGCAAAAATAATCTTCAGATAGACAACTACCCGCCGGATATACAAGAGGAATACTTCAAGACCCACGATAAGCCCGCCCCTGCGGAATTTACCAGAGCTGCCGCCATAAGAAAAGGTATAGCACTGATCGTTTTCGCTGCAATTTTAGTCTTTATGGCAAAGCTTGCAGGTGCCGAAAGCTTTTTGCAGGGCTTTGGGTTCTCATTCGGAATGATGGTCTGGATAGGCGCTTACGACACGTTCTTCATGGACTGGGTACTGTTTGCAAATATGAAACGCTTTCGATTAGAGGGTACGGAGCACATGGACAAGGAATATCACCAAAAATGGTTCCACCTCAAAGGTATTCTGTTCCCAGGTGTAGTGTTCGGGCTTATCCCTGCGGCACTTGTGGGGCTTGTCATAATGCTGATCGGATAGCTTTTACATGACCGTACCGGGCTGGCGGATATTCTGGTCGGCGACGCTTGTGTTTTCGGGATACTCATCGGCGTGCAGATAAGCGCATTCGCAAAAGAGAAAACCCCGCTGCCGAAATGGTGCTGGGCGTTCACGCCGTTGTTCGGAGTTATCTCGACAATGATAATGAAGCTGACGGGAGATCATGCCCTCACCAACGCTATTGCCACGGGCTGGATTAGAGTGGACAATCTCTGGACGTTCGGCGGGTTGATGATAATGATGAAAAAGTATCTGCATAAAGCGGGGGACAGAAGATGAAAAGAACGGTAAAACGCTCACTCACAGTCAGAGCACTTATGGGGCTGATGCTTGACCCGATAGCCTACGCTGTGCAAGCATATCTGCTGACAAGGAATAAGGGTGATAAAAATGCCGCAGAGTAAGAAAAATCAATTATTTGGCTTGTTGGGACTGGTAGGCGGAGTATTCTTCATGATAGGCGACTGCCTGCTTTATGTTTACCCAAGCCGTGACACATCGCTCGATATTGACCCCGTGTTTGCCGAAATGCCGGTTTGGAGATTTACCGCCTCGGCTCTGCTGGGCGTTATAGGGATGGGCTTTATGTTGTTTGGCTTTCAGAGTCTGTACGCCATGACAAAATCCGTCTGCGGAAGAAAAATGCAGGTCTTTGGCCTGCTCGGAGGAGTCGGTGCGGCGGGCACAGCGCTTGCACATTTCAATTTGGGAACGCTGCTGCCCCTTGCGTATAAGGGCATACTTGACAGCGGCGGAAGCGCTCAGCTTGCCGAGAGCGCCTGCAAAATGATCGCAAAGTGGGTCACGCCGTTGGATATACTGCTGATAATACTGCTGTATGTGCAGTTTATCGTTATTTCGTATATGATACTCAGCGGCAAAGCAAAAATGTCACGTTGGTATTTTCTGCTTGGTCCGATAGGTGCAATAGCGCTCGGCGTGGTTTGGAAAATGATATTCTTAGGCAGCGTCATTTCGGGCGCATGGGGCTCCTGCGAAAGCCTAGGCGAGGGGCTTATGTATCTGACGGCGATGATATATTGGAAAAAAGCAGAAATGGAGGACAAAACATGAAGCTATACATGATAAAAGATAAAACCGCAGAAGCGCTCTGCTTTGAGCATGCCGACGGAAAACTGTATAAGCTATCGGAGCTTGGGCTTGATTATTCGGATATGAATGAGCTTATAGAAAAAACAGACCTCACGCATCTAAAAGCGGCAACAGAGCGCTTTGAAACCGCCAATGCAGCTTCGTTCTCGCTGAGCGATGTTAAGCTGCTCTCGCCCATTCAGCCTAAGCGCGACGTTATCTGTCTCGGTGTGAACTACAAGGAGCATATCGACGAGACCACCCACGTTGAGGATTTTCAGCATAAGGAAGCTGCGGTGTATTTTTCAAAGCGGGTAAGTCATGCAAGCGGCAGCGGTGACATGATACCGAATTATGATTTTGTTGATAGCCTTGACTATGAGGCGGAGCTGGGCGTTATCATCGGCAGGACGGTAAAGAATTGCAGCCTTGAAGAGGCACAGTCTGCGATATTCGGTTACACGGTGATAAATGACGTCAGCGCAAGAGATCTGCAATTTAAGCATAAGCAGTGGTTCAGAGGAAAGAGCCTTGACGGCTATACGCCTATAGGACCGTGTATCGTTACTGCTGATGAGATCAACGATGTGCAGTCGCTAAGCATCACCTGCAAGGTAAACGGTGAGCTTCGGCAGAACAGCAACACAAGCCTGATGATACAGCCGGTCGTTGACGCGATAGTCGAGCTGTCACAGGGCTTGACTCTTGAAGCGGGAACAGTCATAGCAACAGGCACTCCCGGTGGAGTGGCACTGGGTATGAAGCCGCCTGTTTATCTCAAAAGCGGAGACGCAGTGGAGTGCGAGATCGAGCGCATCGGCAGGCTTGTGAACACGGTAGGATAGGAGCGCAAAATGAGGTTTCACGAATACGGAAAAGAGAACGAAAAGACTATACTGCTGCTGCCGGGGACATTCTGCAATACCGAGGTGAATTTCGGCAAGGTGATACCGCTGCTGGCAGAGGACTTTCACGTTATCGGGGTGGATTACGACGGATTTGACGGCACAGGCAGCGAGTTCACAAGCATGACAAACATCACCTCGAAGATAGAGAAACATATCAGGCGGAATTTTGACGGCAAACTGTTTGCAGCCTATGGCTCATCGTTGGGCGGCAGCTTTGTGGGGCTGCTTATCGAGCGCAGGAATATCCACATTGAGCACGGCATAATCGGCAGCTCCGACCTCGACCAGAGCGGCAGGCTCAGCGCACTTTTGCAGACCGAGCTTATCGGCAGGGCGCTGTTCGGAACACTCAAATCGGGGCATATTCCAGGCTGGATGAAGAAAGTCATGAGGGATAAAATGGGTTCCGAGGCAAGCGACAAATACCTCTCGATGCTTGACGGAATGAGTGCTGCTATGGAAAGCGTCTCGAAGCTCAGCATGGAGCGGGAGTTCTATTCCGACCTCATCACGCCGCTCGGCGATAACATCTCGGCGGAGGGTACGCAGATACACGTTTTCTATGCCATGAAGATGGGCGAGAAATACCGTAAGCGCTATTTGCAGCACTTTGCAGACCCCGACATTATCGAGCAGGACTACGGCCATGAGGAGCTGCTGTTCTTCTACCCTGAAAGGTGGGCGGAGGAGGTAAGGCGGTGTACGGGCGGCAGCGACTGAGTGCCCGAATCGGAGAATAAAATGAAAATACTTATCTACGGTGCAGGCGTCATCGGCTGCCTGTACGCCGCGCTGTTTGCAGAGGCGGGTGAGGACGTTACTGTCCTTGCCAGAGGCAGCCGGCTTGAAATGCTGCAAAACAGCGGCTTGAAGTACAAAGCAGGTAAAAAGACCAAGCGTGCAGATGTTGAGATAATCGGAGAGCTTGATAGGAACGACCGCTACGACTTCATTTTCGTAACGGTCAGAGAGCATCAGCTTTATGACGTGCTTGCGAAGCTCCGCGACAATGTCAGCCCGAGCATCGTCACTATGGTCAATTCACTTGACACCTACGACAAGTGGGAGCGCCTCTGCGGCAGGGGCAGGATAATTCCGGCGTTTCCCGGTGCGGGTGGCGGATTTGATGGCGATGTGCTGAATGCCGCTCTCACGCCGCGTATCATTCAGCCCACCACCTTTGGGGAGATAAGCGGCAAAAAAACACGGCGAACCTCGGAGCTCGCGAGCCTGTTCCGCCGCGCGAAAATCCCGTATCAGATAGTTAAGGATATGCACGCATGGCAGGTCTGCCATCTTGCGATGGTGGTGCCGATAGCAGACGCTTATTACGAGACTCCGCACCCCGAAAAAGCAGGCTGTGATATGAAGCTAATGCGAAAGACCGCGCGGCGTATCAAACGGAATTTCGGTCTGCTGAAAAGGCACGGAGTAAGGCTCACGCCGACAAAAATGGAGCTGTTCCGGCTGCTGCCGACAGGTCTGCTCACGCTCGGGCTGTCAGTCACCTTCAAAAGCCGCTTCGGGGACAAATTCATGTACAGGCATTCGATGAAAGCACCGGACGAGATGAGGGAGCTGCACAGAAAGTTTTATTCGTATTTGAAGTATGAGGTGCATTTATGAAAACCATTAGTAGTTCAATTATTTAGTCTCTCCTCAACAAGCCTCTAAAATCCACGGCATACCGGCTGGCGATATGAGAAGCGAATATTTATCACTATTTGTAAGAAGCGCAAAAGCATCGCCGCCAGGCGGTCGATGTTCATTGCGATGACGCTGAGAA
>JAILFN010000010.1 GCA_024697545.1 Ruminococcus sp. | reverse complement strand
CATACGTCTTTTTGGCTGTTTTTGCCCCGTTCGTCGTTAAAAATCCTTGCAGGGCGTCAGCCCAACTGCGGATTTTTGCCTTGAACGGAACAAAATCATCTCAAAAATCCGCATATTAGTTTAGTGTCAACACACCCTAGTCAATATCATTCACAGCGTCGATAAACCTGATGAAGGCGCGTCTTCCGTCATCGTCACGCTTGTAAACGCCCGCGTGCTCCAGCACCGTTGCGAATACCCTGCCTGTTTCCTCGCGGAGTATATCGCGAACGTTCTCTTTATTCACGCTGCGGCGGGCGAGTATATCCTCAGCCCAGTCGGCGTGCTTTGAAAGCACTTCGTCTTTACGGATATCTCTGCCGCTCACCATAGCTTCCGCCAGCTGTTCAAGCTCCTGCTTCAGCCTGCTGGGCAGCACCGCCAGACCCATGACCTCGATAAGCCCGATGTTCTCTTTCTTGATATGGTGCAGCTCGGCATGGGGATGGTATACTCCGAGCGGGTGCTCGGCGGTGGTGATGTTGTTGCGAAGCACCAGGTCCAGCTCGTAGTCGCCGCCGCGTCTGCGGGCTATCGGCGTTATCGTGTTGTGCGGCTCGCCCTCCGTCTCGGCATAGATGAAAGCCTGCTCATCGGTGTAGACGCGCCAGCTGCGGAGTATCTTGTCCGCAAGCTCAGTTAGCCTTGCGGGGTCTTTGCCCTTTATTCGTATGACCGACATCGCCCACTTTACGATGCCCGCTTCAATATCCTCATATCCCCTGAAAACGAGCGGAGTCTCGACCTCGGCGCGTTCCATCGGGAAGACGTAGCGTCCGCCCTGAAAATGCTCGTGCGCCAGTATCGAGCCGCCAACGATGGGCAGGTCTGCATTTGAGCCGACGAAGTAGTGCGGCAGCACGCCGACTATCTCCAGCAGCTTTTCAAACGCGCTCTTGTCTATCACCATCGGGGTGTGCTTTTTGTTGAACACTATGCAGTGCTCGTTGTAGTAAACATAAGGTGAATACTGGAATCCCCAGTCCTCGCCGCATATGGTTATCGGCGCTATGCGGTGGTTCTGCCTTGCGGGGTAGTTTACCCGCCCCGCGTAGCCCTCGCACTCGCGGCAGAGCATACACTTGGGATAACCCGACTGCTTGGCGTTCTTTGCCGCCGCGATAGCCTTCGGGTCCTTTTCGGGCTTTGAAAGATTTATCGTGATATCAAGCTCGCCGTATTCGGTATCGGTCTTCCATCTTACATCGCGGGCTATGCGTCCTCTTCTTATATAGTTGGTGTCGCAGCTGAATTTATAGAAGCTGTCGGTAGCCCTTTCGGGGGAATTTTTGTAGTCCCCCCATATTTCCTTAGCCACAACGCTCGGCGGCGGCGTGATGCAGCCCATGAGCTTTGTGTCAAAAAGATCGCGGTAAACTATGCTGTCCTCGCAAAGTCCTTTTTCAACGGCATAGCCGAGAAGCTCGTCAAGGGTCTCGTCAAGCTGAACATTTTCAAAGCTTTCCGAAGGCTCTTCATAATCATCTGCACCCAGCACCTCAAGCACCCTGTTGGTGCAGTAGGTAACGTCCAACGGATCGATGAGCCCTTTTTCTATACCGTAGCAAATAAGCTTTTTTATGCTTTTATTTATATCTGACATATTCTCCTCCATACAGCAATACCGCACCGAGGTGCGGTATTGAGCGTTATAAAGCAGCTGTTAAATATCTATTATCACCTTGCCTGCATAGCTGGGCGATACCTTTACCGACTTGTCGGTGTTTGCGACCTTTATGGTAAAGCTCCTGTCGGTGTCGGAGTACTCGCATACGATTATGTTTCCGCTGCGGGAAGCTGTAAGCTCGAATACCTTGTTCGCTTCGGTATCGTATATCTTTGCAGAAGCGGTCTTGCCGTCTTCAAGCTCATAGATCACGAACTCGGTGCCGTTCAGGTAATCATACTCTATATCGCCCTTGAAGTCGCCGTAAGCGATGATGCTGTTGGGCTTTGCAAGCGCGGGAATCTCAAGGTAGCTGCACTTGTGGGTGTACCACTTGCCGCCCTCGAATACCTTGCCGGTGATGATATCCGTCCATCTTCCCTCGGGGAGGTAATACTGTGCGATGCTCTCATCATTGAGTATAGGCGCTACAAGGATATTGTCGCCGAACATATACTGTCTGTCAAGAGTCAGGCAGGCAGGGTCATCGGCATAGTCTATCACCATAGCTCTCATAACAGGCACGCCGACCTCGTGGGTCTTGATAGCCTGCGCCCAGATGTAAGGCATAAGTCTGCCCTTCAGGTTCGCGAAGAACTTGAGCACGTTGGAGCAGCCCTCGGGCTCTCTCGAATCATCGTCGAACAGCCACGGCACGCGGTAGCTCTGGTTGCCGTGCAGGCGGCTGTGGGAGCTGAACATACCGAACGCCGCCCATCTCTTGTAGATATCGGCAGTAGCGGTAGCCTCAAAGCCCGCCATGTCGTGAGAGGTATAGCCGAAGCCCGAGATGCAGAGCGACAGGCAGCCTCTTACTACCTCAGCCATAGAGTTATAGTTGCCCGAGCAGTCGCCGCCCCAGTGAACGGGGAACTTCTGACCGCCCGCCGTCGCGGAACGTGCGAACAGGCAAGCCTTGTTCTCGCCGTAGTATTCTTTCAGCACGTTGAATGTGCATTCGTTGTAAAGGTAGGTGTAATAGTTGTGCATCTTGATGGGGTCTGCGCCGTTGAAATACCTGATGCCCTTGGTCGGTATCCTCTCGCCGAAGTCGGTCTTGAAGGTATCAACGCCCATTTCGCAGAGAGCGCGGAGCTTTGAAGCATACCACTCGCAGGCTGCGGGGTTTGTAAAGTCAACGATAGCCATACCCGGCTGCCACTCATCGCACTGGAACACGCTGCCGTCCTCGCGCTTGATGAAGTAGCCGTTCTCCATGCCCTCGTCAAACAGCTTGGAGCGCTGACCGATATAGGGGTTTATCCAAACGCAGGTGTGCAGGTTCTTGTCCTCGTGCAGCCTCTTGAGCATTGCGGGGGGATCGGGGAACTGGGTCTTGTCCCATTCAAAGTTGCACCATTCGTAGCCCTTCATCCAGAAGCAGTCGAAGTGGAACACCTGAAGCGGTATCTCACGCTCTGCCATGCCGTCGATAAAGCTGTTGATGGTATCCTCGTCATAGGAGGTGGTAAAGGAGGTAGTCAGCCACAGACCGAAGGAGAATGCGGGCGGGAGTGCGGGCTTGCCTGTAAGGGTGGTATAGCCGTCCAGAACGCCGGTGATGTTTTCACCGCCGAACACGAAGTATTCAAGGCTCTCACCCGGAACGGTCATTGATACCTTCGACACGGTATCCGAGCATACCTCATAGGATACCTTGTCCGAGCTGTTTACGAACACGCCGTAGCCTCTGCTGGAGACATAGAACGGTATAGACTTATACGACTGGTCGGAGCAGGTGCCGCCGTCGGCGTTCCATATCTCAACGTTCTGACCGTTCTTTGTGAATGTCGTGAACTTTTCACCGAAGCCGTAGAAATACTCACCGACGGTGGTATCCAGCTGCTCGCGGATGTATGTCCTTGCGGGCTCTTCGGGATAGCTCCAGAAGGAATCGTCAAGCTGGGTCTGCAATGCAGCCTGCTTTTTGTAGGCGCTCTCCATGATAACGCCTGTGGATCTCCATGCACCGCCCGTCAGCTTCTTATCCTTGTAGTAATAGGTAAAGCTCCAGTTTTCCTTGGATACCACGAGCTTTGTATCGCCCGAGATGAGCACGGCTTCCTTATCGTTTATCTCAACGCTCGGCTTGTAGCTGCCCTCGCTGAGCACAAAGTGAGGACCGTTGTCCGCATAGCCCTTGTGGTGTACTATGCTCACCTTTATGCAGTTTTCCTGAGTAGAGGTATAGGCGATCTCAAGGTTCGCACCGCCTAAAGTCATGGCGCGGTTGTAGATGACCGTAGGTGTCGCAAGCACCAAAAAACCGTTCTCGATAGGTGTGATCTCATACGCCTGATTTGCGTAGTTTACTTCATAGCCTCGCTGATTGAGCCAGAATCCGTCTGCAAATTTCATAGATCAGTCCTCCATTTTCCGAGCAGCCCGCCGTCAGCGTTCTGCTCTTTGTAAAGATTAAAAGATTAAAATATTAACATATTCTCAAAGCCGAAACCTTTATCTATGCTTGGCATTATATATATTTTAACCCAATATGCCGGAAAATGCAATAGCAAAATAGTAAAATACTTCATAAAATGAACATTTAGGCGTTTTGCACGGTAAACTTTTGCGTAATTTGTTAATATCGTATATAATTATTTTCGCACGGTAATTATTTGTGATTCATTATATAGGATAACGGGGCAGGTCATTCGTCTATCGTGTATCCGAAGCCGAGTATCGAGAAGGCGTTGTTCTCGTCACCCTCGCACATACTGATCTCTATCTCATACTCGCAGTTTACGGGGCTCATGCCTATGCACTTGACCTGACAGTTGCCCCAGCCTTCGGGAGCTACGGGGCTGAACTCAATGTCATCATAGACCTCGCCGTTCTGCTTAACGACGATATGCGCCTTGCCCCACGCGCCCGCTGCAACCTCATGGTAGAGCATATACACGAACTTGCCCGTGAACTTAAACTTTATCGGCTCGTTGCCGTCCTTGTACTGATTGTATGTCCAGCCATCGGTAAAGTGGGCGGTCTCGCTGCCGTTGTACCATGTGCCCTTGTCAACAGGCTCCAAATTGGTGTTGTCATAGAGGTGTGCGCCGTAGGGGCGTATCTCGGTCAGCGGCTCGGCGGGATATGTGTACTCCTCAGCCGTCTGCTCCATGACCGTATCGAAATAGCGGTCGATCATCTCAGCCACCAGCTCATGCCCCGCTTCGTTGGGGTGAGACTGATCGTCGGAGAAATCCTGCCATGTCATCTTTTCGTTGTCGAACATATAGGTCAGAGCATCGCGGTAGGATATCATCGGAAGACCGTAATACTCGCCCTGCGCCTGCATATACTCCTGACAGCTGTGCCCTGCCTCGGTAACGGAAAAGACGAGCACAACTGCGACATCATTTTCCACCAGCCTTCTTATTATTGACTCGTAAGCCTGCTGATACTCACCGTCGCCGCCGTCGTTTACGGCAAACTCAACAAAGCATATATCGGGGTCGGTCGGCAGAACATCGCGGTCGAGGCGCAGCACCCCGAGCTTTGAGGGCGTTCCCGCAATGCCCGCGTTGTTGTAGGTAACATTAGAGCCGTCCCCCGCGCCGAACTTCTCCTTGATATGCTCATACGTCAGATACGCCCAGCACTTTTCGGGATATGCGGGTGCGACCGTCATGCCCTCGGTGATAGACCCGCCGAGATAGCTTATATTAAGCGCCTCGCCGTTCTGCGCGGCTTTCAGCTTTTCCTGCATCTTGCTGACGTTGCCGTATGAGGTCAGCGACTTGTCTATCATCGCTTCGTGCCACTCCTCATCGGTCTCGGGCGTCTTTTCGGGCTTTTCCTCAGCCGCCGCTGCAGCAGCTTTCTTTTCTCCCGAGCTGTTATCCGTCCTGCTCCCACAGCCCGCGAACATCGAGCTTATCATAACAAACGCCGTGCAAACGGCAAACAGTTTCTTCAATTTCATATTAATCACCCTATATATCTTCCCGAAATACATTACGGTACTCTCTTTCCTGCACTATTTGATCCGACACGATCGGGAGTGCCTGTAAAAAATGAGGCTGCCACAAAAGTAACAGCCCCATAATTTAATTAGCTTTGTCAAGCCCCAACGTCAAGAGAACATCTAAAATCCGATTTAGTTAATAACGGACTTTTCAGTCTCCTTATCGAAGATGTGCATTCTGTTGGGATCGAGAGCTACCTGGATAACGTCCTGAGGACGAGCGGTAGATCTGGGCGATACACGAGCAGTCAGCGGGATGCCCTCGCAGTTGAGGTACAGATAGGTCTCAGCACCCATCATTTCGGTTACTTCAACGTTAGCGTTGATGATACCGGTCTTAGCTGCGGAAATGAACATCTCCTCATCGTGGATGCACTCGGGACGAATGCCGAGAACGATCTCGTGGTCTACCAGCGGCTCGAGTGCCTCGGGATCAGCCTTAGCCTCGGGTACTTCGATGGTATACTTAACGCCGCGGGAGGTCTTGGTGTCCTCGGAACCGAACTCTACGACATACTTGCTGCCCTGCTTGAGGAGCTTAGCGTCGATGAAGTTCATCTGAGGAGAACCGATGAAGCCTGCAACGAACTGGTTTACAGGATAGTTGTAAAGGTTCTGAGGAGTATCTATCTGCTGGATGTAACCGTCCTTCATAACAACGATACGGTCACCCATCGTCATAGCCTCAGTCTGGTCATGAGTAACGTAGATGAAGGTGGTACCCAGTCTCTTGTGGAGCTTGGATATCTCGGTTCTCATCTGTGCTCTCAGCTTAGCGTCGAGGTTGGAAAGAGGCTCGTCGAGAAGGAATACCTTAGGCTCACGAACGATAGCACGACCCAGCGCAACACGCTGTCTCTGACCACCCGAAAGAGCCTTAGGCTTTCTGTCGAGCAGATGAGCGATGTCGAGTACCTTAGCAGCCTCTTCTACCTTCTTTGCGATCTCGTCCTTGGGCACCTTGCGGAGCTTCAGACCGAATGCCATGTTCTCAAATACAGTCATGTGAGGATACAGAGCGTAGTTCTGGAAAACCATTGCGATATCTCTGTCCTTAGGAGCGATGTCGTTTACAAGACGGTCGCCGATGTAAAGCTCGCCCTCGGAGATCTCCTCGAGGCCTGCGATCATACGCAGAGTGGTGGACTTACCACAACCCGAAGGACCAACAAGGATTATGAACTCCTTATCCTTGATCTCAATGTTAAAGTCGGAAACAGCGATAACGCCGCCCGGATACTTCTTATAGATCTCTCTCAATGAAACACTTGCCATTTAAATAGGACCTCCCTGATTTTATTTTTGCAATTGATAGACCACAGGCGGGCTTTCACAGGGGTCCTGCTAATCCGCTCTGTTTTGCTATAGTAATATCATAGCAAATTTTTAATACAGTATCAAGAGTTTTTTTAACTAAACTTTACATGATTACTTTATCAACAATGACGAAATTTAACAACTCATTTCCAAATTTTACCATTCAGCACTTCACTTCGTCAAAAGTTTTTCAACATCTTTGTGCATAATTTCCAAACACTCCCCGAGTGCCAGATCGGGCGGAATCACAAGGTTTCCGATGGCTTCGCGCCTCAGATATACCACTTCATTCCCGACCGCCCGAGCCATTCTTTTGACCTGATGGAACTTCCCCTCATGCAGGATAAGCGTAAACGCACAGGGGTCGTTCGGGTCGGGAAAAGCCTCGGCGGGCAGGCAGACCTCTCCTCCGTCTATCTCGATCCCCGCCGCGAACCGCTTGGCATATTCATCTTTGTAAGGTCCCGCGAGCCGCACGAAGTACCTCTTCGGAACGTGCTTCCCGGGGGCGAGCATATCATGCGCGAGCTGTCCGTCGTCGGTCATCAGCACAAAGCCTTCGGTGTCCTTATCAAGCCTTCCCGCGGGGAAAAGCCCGCGTCTTTTAAGCTCTGGCGGGACAAGGTCATATACCGTAGGGCTGCTGCCCTCTCTTGCCGAGCAGACATATCCCGCCGGCTTATTGAGCATGATATAGATATGCTCCTTGTACGCTATCGCCTCGCCGTCGAGGGTGACTTCATCCTCCTCGGCTACCTGAGCACCCGCGTCAGAAGCCGTCTTTCCGCCGACGGCTACTCTTCCCGCGCGTATCAGCTTCTTAACATCTGCCCGCGAAAGGTCGGTCCTCTGCGATGAAATATACTTATCAAGTCTCATCTGTACTCCTATTAAAAAAGGACGGACAGCCGTCCGCCCCTTTTATGTCTGTTATTCCTTGTGATCTTCCTTCCAGTGCTCGAGTCTCTTCTGCTCGGTCTGGGCGCTTACGGGGTTGAACTCCATATTGCTGCTGAACTCGCCGTTCGGGGTAACTGTCAGGGTTATGTTGGTGAAGGGGGGCTCGCCGTTGTCGGCAAATACCTTGCTGAGATCCATTATCTTGTTTATGATCTCGAGCCTGTTTGCCTGAGCCTCTTCCTTGTCCATCTCAAAGCGGTCGAACATATCATCGCCGTCTATTATCTCACCGTCATTCATTATCATGCGGTTGAAATAGAATATGCCGTTCTCATTGTTCTCGGCATAGAAGTAAGCAACCTTATAATCCACATCGTCGGGCAGGAAGCTGAAGAACTCTGTTCCGAGGGCTTCGTAGGTAGACTCAGCCTGCTTCTGTATCTGGTCGAGCTTTTCCTTGGGGATCTGTCTCGGAGCGGCTGCTGCGGGTCTGAGTTCGGTCTTCTCGACCATCTCACGCCATTTGCCGTAGCGGATGTCCTCTTCGCCCTCAACGAGCGGTTCGGAGGTGATATCCACCTTCACCTGACCATCGCCGAGCATGGTGAGGGATACTGCGTTACAGGCCTTCTTTGTGAACAGCTCTGCCGCCTTGCGGAAGAGGAAGAATGCCTGCTGAAGTTTTTCCTCTCTCGAAACTACATCGGGAAGTGTCATGCCCGTTCTTGCGGGGATATCCGATTTTTCAAGAAGCTCTGCCTTTGTGGTGTAGCAGCAGAGGTCGTCGATATAGCCCTCGCTCTGAAGCTCTGCATAGTAAAAGCCGATGAGCATCTGCTGCGGGAACATCATTCTTACGCGCTGTGCCAGAAGAAGCACCCTGTCCTGAAAAAGCTCCTCGGGGGTCTTTTCGCCGTTATCCGCGGAGGGCTCGGTGTCTATGCCGCTTTCAGCAGACAGCGATTCACCGCCCGCCATTGCCGCCTCAAGCTTATCCTGCTCTTCCTGAGCGGCGTTGAGCATATCCTCAAGTTCCTTGTTCTCGGGATCGTTAACATCAAAATCCTGTTTTTTCTTACCGAATAAAGCCATTTTGCTCTCTCCTATTCTTGTTTGGTTTAGTTCTGCTTCCTCACCACTGCATATTCATCGCCGCTGCGGTAGAACCTGCACGAGCCGCTGCCGCGTGAAAAGCTCCCGCGCAGCTCCATCTCGTAAACATCGTCCTCGTCCATATCGGCGGTGCAGTAGTATTCCTCGTACTCTTCGTCATATGCGTAATACGCACAATCATCGCACTGCGCCAAAGCTCACACCTCGACTACCTTCCTGTCAACAGGGAAGTATCTTCTGTTTTCCGCAAAGAAGAAGTGTGTGAGAACAGCCGCGCCTGCAAGCAGCGCCGTTACAACGCCTATGACCGCAAAAACCTTGACCGCTGTTTTCATAGCGTGTACTCCTTTCAGACAAATGCGTCCTCGTCGATATCGTCCTCAAGCTCCTCGCCGTTGAGAAGCTTTCTGAGAGCGTCTACCTCTTCTTCGGAAAGGGTAACGCCCTTGCCCATGCGGGTGTGATCGGGGTTCCATTCGCGTATATCCCACTTAGGCTCCCTTTCGTTCCAGCTTATCTTGTTAAGCTCCTTTGTCCAGCCCCTCGCGTTCTGCGAGAGCACGCCGAAATGCTCGGTGATCTCAAACTTCAATTCTGCCATGATCTTCTAAACTCCTTTGTATGCTTTATAAATAGTATAATTGTAATTATCTGTTTTTTATCCTGACGTAAGCCCTCTCGCAAAGCCCGACCACCTTTGAAAAATTTGCAGCCGCAGCTATCAGAAGTATCACTGATCCCGAGAAAACACCCACCCTTACGCCGCCTATCTTCCATGCCGTGCCGATAAAGCAAAGGCAGCCCAGAAATGATGTCAGCGCATCGGGTCTTCTGAGGTAATCGAGCGACAAAAGCACCAGCAGTGAGAGGCAGCCGTATGCCGCACCCCACGATGCCCAGAGCGTCAGGAATATCCCCGCAGCACCGCCCAGCTTTACAAGATCCTTGCCGAACATCGCCCCGAACGCCGCCGCAAGCGCGAACACGAGCAGGCAGGTAACGGTGAGCACCATATGGAAATACCAGCATACCACCGCAAAAGCCGCCGCCGCGACTCCCGCCGCTATCAGCTTCTTCTCGCCTATACGCATAAGGATATCGGATATCTTCGCGGGGGCTATCGTCAGCACTGCTTTCCACACAGGCTGAATGTTCAGCGCAAGTATCACGGCGAACATGGCGGGTAGTATGAACAGCGCCACCGTGTGCATAAGCTCGCTCGTGTGCTGCGTCACGCTCACTATCATCATAACGAACAGCAGCGAGCAGTTGAGCAGAAGCTTTTTCAGCCGCAGGTCAAAAGGCACTATCGTGCGCGAATCGTAAGCCCTGACCGCGAACACCGCAACATAGGAAACAACGGTGGTGATAGGCGGTCCGAACAGACCTATCCTAGGTATAAGTATCACGTTGAGCGTGATGTTTATAGCACCCGCCACAAGGCTTGTCGCAAGCGAGCGTCCCGTCTTGTTTGAAGCGAGGTATATCGAGCCCATAAAGGTGGTGCAGCATGAGAATATGCAGGAGTATATGAGTATCGGCGCATACATCGCGCTTTCCCATACGTCCTTTCCCATCCAGATCTGCGTCAGCGGGGTGCATATCATAAGGCAGCCTGCCGAGAGTATATAGAGCAGGCACTGGTTCAGGTGGAAAACATTGCCGTAAAACCTGTCCCTGTCCTTCGATTTATCCTCCATGATAGCCGACATATTCCATGCCTGACCGAACATCATGTACACGGTAGAGACAAGGTTCGCTATCTTGTAGGAAGCGGAAAGCACGCCGTTCCTGTCGGGACCCAGATAGTGGGTGGTCATGAATGAGTCGGAGCTGTTGGTGATGAGCCACATTATCTGCGCGGGTATCAGCGGCAGCGAGTAGCTTATCATGAGCTTCAGCATCTTTCTGTCGATATGCTTAAAGTCGATATATCTCCACAGCCGTGCCGAAAACATCATGAACACGGTAGACAAAGCATCGGCAGCGATTATCGACCAGAGGTAGCCCGCGTTGCCCATCCTGAGCACTACTATGAAGAGTATCGTGCCGATAAGCGTGAGAGCCGAATTGACTATCGCCGTTACCGCAAACAGCAGCACCTTGTCAAGCGCCCGAAGGAAGTTTGAATAGACAAGCTTTATCGAAGCGCAGAATATATAAACGAATATGAGCAGAGAATAATTGTGCAGATACTTGTCCGCAGCGCCCGTGACGGCGACTATCGGCAGCACGACCGCCAGAAGCGCCAGACCCGCCGCGCAGGCAATGTTCGCTATAGAAAAGACCTGCTTTTTATCATAGGTCTTGTCAAGCCCGAACCTCACCACCGACTCGCTTATCGTCAGGGTGACGATAGGTATCAGCCAGTTGGCTATCTGCTGGATAACGTCGTTCACACCAAGCTCTGCCCTGGTCAGGTAGTTTGTGTATACGCTGACAAGAAGGATTATGAGCATCTTGGAGCTGAACGACCCGAGCGCAAACAGCAGCGTGTTTGAAACAAGCTTTTTGTACCCCGTGCTGCCTGCGTTATTTTCAGATGACATAAGTCGAATACTTTCCTTTCATTCCGCCGCAGCATACAGGCGGTCTTTTCTTTAATATATAACTATATGGTATCAAGCTCTATTATAGCATACTTTAACAACAAATGCAATAGTTTTCAACGGGCTTTTTTCAATTCACAATAAAGCTATTATAAACATTTGTATAATTTAAACAAAAAGCACCTGTTGAATTGATATAAAGTTACGATTTTGATTTTTTTGATTAAATTCTCTTTGACAATTTCAGATTTTGTGGTACAATATATATTAGGTAACACTTGATTCAGATATGACCGCTGTGAGGGCAGGTATGTCCCGCCGCGGCTTGTGAGGTCTGACGATGGCCTTGCATATAGTACGAAAGGGGCAATTTATTTTATGTCTAAGATCATTGCGGTAACCTCGGGTAAGGGAGGTACTGGCAAGTCCTCTATCAGCGCCTGCCTCGGCTATGCACTCGCAAAGCAGGGCAACAGAACTCTGATAATAGAGCTCGACTTCGGTCTGCGCTGCATGGATATCATGCTCGGTATGCAGGGAAACATCACTTATGACCTCGGCGATGTACTTGAAGGCACCTGCGATGTAAATAAGGCTACGACCACCGTAAAGCTCGCTAACAACCTTTCGGTGCTCTGTGCGCCTTCAGATCCCTTCGTTCAGCTCAAGGCTGAGGATATCGAAAGGATCACCTCTGAAATGAGAAAATACTTTGAGTATATCATCATAGACACTTCCGCAGGCATAAACGGCTCGGTATTCGATATCGTTACTAATTCCGACCTCATTCTTATCGTGACCACCCCCGATCCCGTGTGTGTGCGTGACGGCAGAATGATGTCCGATGAATTCTATAAGAGAGGCAACCAGAAGCAGAGACTTATAATCAATAAGGCAAGCACCCGCATCTTTGAATATGAAGAGATGGACGACCTTGACGCTATCATTGATACCGTCGGCGTACAGCTGCTCGGCGTTATCCCCGAGGACAGCGCTATCCCGCTGGCTACCGGCAAGGGCGCTCCGCTTTCTTCCAGCTCTCAGGGCTTCATTGCATTTTCCAATATTTCCAGAAGAATAAAGGGCGAGCATATCCCGCTGTCTATCAAAACAAAGTAATACGACGAACAAACCCCTCCGCGGCGGGCGGCATGGCAAGGCTCTGCGCGGGGGTATCATAAGGATCTTTCATCAGCACCGCATTTTGTGCGGGCTGACCAACAAGCTGACAACGTATTTGGGGTGATAAATTTGAATATTGCGCTTATAGCACACGATACCAAGAAGGAACTGATGGTGCAGTTCTGCATAGCATACTGCGGCGTGCTCAGCCGTCATGACCTTTGTGCTACGGGAACTACCGGAAAGCTTGTTTCCGAAGCTACCGGACTCAGGATACAGCGCTACATGAGCGGCGTTCAGGGCGGCGCTCAGCAGATAGCGGCACGCATCTCCTGCAACGAGATAGACCTGCTGCTCCTCTTCCGCGACCCTATCTCCGCCAAGCCGCAGGAACCGAATGACGCAACACTGCTCAGGCTTTGTGATGTCCACAATATCCCTGTGGCTACAAACATCGCTACCGCCGAAGCGCTGATACACGCTCTCGACCGCGGCGACCTCGACTGGAGAAACATCGTCAATCCGGGTATTTCCTGATAAAAAAACGATCGGAGCCGTCTCTTCGTGGGGCGGCTTTTTTTGTGAAGAATGGAGGGCATCTGCTTGCGTCTTACGGATATAAACGAAAGCCTTCTGACCGATGAGATCATCGAAAGGCTGCTGTTTGACAGCGCCTTCCGCTACAGCGGCGAGACTGCCGATATCATACTGGTGCTCGGCAGCAGAAAGGGATGCAAGCACCGCGTACCCGCTGCGGCTGAGATATTCTTCTCGGGCGGGGCACCGCTCATGCTGTTGAGCGGCGGCAAGGTGCAGGACACCCCGCTCGGGAGAATGGCTGAGTATCTCGCCATGCAGAAAGCAGCCGAAGCTCTCGGCGTACCGCGTGAGAATATCATCACCGAGCAGTGCTCACTCACCACCGAAGAGAACCTCTTCAACAGCCGCGAGCTTCTGCGCGAGAACTACCCCGACTGCAAAAAGATCATTCTCGTAACTGCCGATCACCATATGCGGCGGGCTTTGCTTATGGCACAGCGGATCATGGACGGATACATCATCATACCCGCAGCAGCAGCATCGGGAAGCTGCACCGCAGCAGGCTGGAAGCTGACCGAAAAGGGCAGAACAACTGCCCGCGAGGAGGCTCTGAAGATCGGCTGGTATGCACGTCGGGGCAGGATAGAAAATATTTTGCTCTGAACCGCAAAAACCTTGGAATAGCGCGGTAGTGATAAAGAAGTATTCAGACAATTAACATTTTTTAACAGACAAGACAGCGGATTTATTGTTTATTACTGAGAAAAATGCATTCGGATAACCCCGCCTGCTGAGTCACACATTCGGCAGGCGGGGTTATGGTTTTATTTCTTAGTCTTAACAGTAACAGCCTTAGAAGGCTTGGCAAACAGCGCACTCGAATAGAAAAATCCCTTATTTTTTATACTTAACTTTCTCGGGTACTTCTTATCCGCAACATGACCGTAAGGAACAACTCGGAACTTATACTTTGAATTCGCTTTCAGCCCCTCTATCTTTGCCGAAGTTTTGCTCTTAGGCAGCGTCCTTATCGACACCCACTTCTTTTTCTTGGCATTGTATTGTTGTAGCTTGTACCCCTCGCACTTGACAGCCTTCCAGCGGATCCTTACGGTGTGCCGCGCTGCCTTAGTATAGGTTATCCCCGTCTTCTTCGGGCAGGTGCGGATCTTTATGGGGTCTGACCATAGGTACTTGTATACACCATATCTGTTTCCGTCTTTATCGGTGTATGGTCCGATAAAGTATCTTATCTTCAACTGGAATTTGTAGGTTGTATAAGGTTTCAGGTCGGTACACCATGGGATATCGTCCCAATCTGTACCATACACATTTACTAATTCTTTCTCACCATTTTTTATGGTATATATCTCGACTCTGTCATCGTGAAGAAAATCCTCGTCATACGCATCATAATCATATTCATCTCTTGCATGGACTTCGCCATTTTCGTCGATATAATACCAACATTCGGGATATAGAAGCTCATACTCCATAAGCCATACTTTTGTGTCTCTAACATAATAACCACTAATATACTGCTTGTCATTTTTGACCAAGTCTTCCTCGGTGTAAGTATATTCTACGGGAATATCTTTGGTGTATGCGGTTGCGGATATTGAAGTAGAGCTGATCGTAATTATGAAACTTAGTATTAATGAAACTATTTTTTTCATGGTCTTACCGCCTCTCTTTATAATTCATTTTTATAGTAACTGTATTTTAATACTTTAATTGATTCACCATGAGAGCCTTTTTCGTCTATTCTATATATCTTATTATTGTTTAACGCTGTCTTAAAATCGGTTTTATTTTTTAAGAACTCATCTATATATCTTTTTGAAACTTTTTTTGAAAGACTAAAGCGATCGGGAACAAAGCTGGGATTATCTTCATAATAAGTGTTTGCTTTATTCTGAAAATCACTAGCTATATAGTTTTTGAACGATATACCAACTATCCTTCCACCTATAAGTTCCTTTTTCAATTTAGGAAGCTTATTTTCAATAATTAATTTTTCACCATTCACTTTTCTATTTTTAAAGTATTTATCAAACTCATCATCCTTCTCCCCATAATGGCTTGGGATAATGCCCTTATGAGCATAGCTATCCCCTATCAGATGAAGTCCGAGTCCCAAAACAAGAAATCTCTTTTGATTATTACTAAGACCTTTATTATAATCAAATTTCGCCCCCAGTTTTTTTAACCTATCTCTTTTTATACAGATATCGGAATAGTGATAGAAAACATACGGTATTGTATTAAGAAGCTGATCTATATCCATTTGCTTGTATTTGCTGAATACGCTGTATCCGATATCACTTTTTATCTTGTTATTGACCTTATCAACATTATACGTGAAGTACAGATTTGTGCCAACATAATTAAAACTATTATTATATGTATATTTAACATATCCGTCAATTCCGGCATATTTGGCATAAAGCCATAAACATTCCAAATATAGCAGATAATTCCCGCATTCTTCCGGTCTGTCTTCCGAGTTATCGTATGTTATTTTTGATATCGCGTGTAACTGTGATGCAGAATCGGTGAAATAATAATTGCCACCATATTTTGTTACCTTTGTAGCAGAATAAAATGAATTACTAGGAACCTTTTTTCCTATAATTTCCCCATTATCCTTAATTTCAAATGAATCATGGTGCATATCCGGATGATCAGCAATATACGAACCATAAACAAGGCACTCACAAAGATCTTTCTTTTCATCAGGCGGATATTTCCCCGAAAGCATCTCATTAACATATTTTGCTATATCTGAATGACCTGTTTTGCTACTCCAGTTTATTTCATAAATGGTACTGCTCTTGTCCATTCCCTCCAAAAAATCCTGAACAACAAAATTCGTGGATTCCCAGTAGTTGTCACCAGTAACAACATCGTCAAATGCTTCATCATCATAGCTATCAGCAGCAAACGTAGAAACGCTGCTCATAGTCAGCAGCATTGAAAGCGCGATAGCCCCGGATATAAGCCTTTTAAATATTTTCATATCTTACCCTCCTGTTTCATTTTAGGCACTCAATAAATCACAATATTATTATACTACTATAACAAGAAAAAGTCAATACTTAACTATAAAAGAATAATCTAGAATGTGAAATAACTTTCATATCTTTTAATTTCGAAACGATAATATGAAAAACGATTTTTAGTCGAGACTCGATTAGTCAAACGACATATCACCCCCGCCTGCCGAGTCACATCGGCGGGCAGGGTTATGGTTTAATTTTTTAGTCTTTACCGTAACGCTGTTAGAAGCATAGCTCCAGAACACATTAGAATAATAAGCGGTTCCGTCTTTGTTGTATTTTTTAAAACAGGGATACTTCTTACCAGCGGTCTTTTTGTAGAACCTGATTCTGAACTTATAGCTCTTTCTTGGAGTAAGTCCTGTGATCTTTGCATTGTAGGCGTCAACCTCTGTCTTACCCAGTTCAGACAGACGGCTGTTCTGCTTCGGCTGACTTTTTTTATCCGAACATCACGCAGGAATCCTCTTTTGATCTTGATTGGCTCGGACTCCACAGATATCTACTTGTATTCACCGTCATCATCACACTCGGAGATAAGAAATATGGGACAAAACACTCTGTATTCAATCACCTCAGCATCATAATCGTAGAAAACAATATCTTCGGAATTAAAAATATTCTTTATCATGCCCGAACGAAAAGAGATCCACTTCGAGGCTCCGGATGTTCTCTTTTTGCAGATAATACGGCGGGCTAAAATAATCTATAACGTCGTCATCGTAATACACAAACCAGTTTAAGTTTAATAATGCAGCTAGCCTTTTGTTTGAGAATCTCTCACATACAATTACCCATCAAGTAGATCATATAAGTTATTATAATGCTACTTTTTGACATAATATACAATCCATAGCGAGAAAAATACATATGTTCATTATCTTATCCAATTGACATATGGTAAATAAATATGATATTATATTAATGTAATATCTTTTTTAATTTTGATAAATTTGATCGGAGGACAACATGGGACTATCATCAACAACACAGCATATCCACAACCCCGAAGCGCTGACAAAGGCGCAGTTCAAGAAGGCATTTTGTGAATATATGAAATCCAAGGGCTACACGACAGCCACCGAGGACAGCGCCGAGCTGACATACATCCTCGTATTTTCTAAAGATCGCAAATGGGTGACAGTGCTCTCGGAGGACGAAGCCGACACCCGCTGCTCCGCCGCTGAGGTTGCAAAGGCTCTCAAAGCCTATGCAGTAATGGTGGAGCTGGTAGACAGCGACTTTGCCGAGCTTTCTCTCTTCGATGATACAGGCGCACACATCGACACCCTGACTCTGGGCGAGTCATACCTCGAGGACGCTGCACCTATGGGCGAGCCGTCCGCATGGCAGCCGCTGATGGTCGGCAGCTGGGAGCAGGTCGAGGCGATACAGAACGGCAGCTACACCTTTGCGGAGGATGCACTGGCGGAGTTTGCGCCGATCATCGGCATGGACGGGGAAAATATCCTGCTGGACTGCGAAGCCGATCCCGAAGACATCAGGGGGACAATGGTCTATTTCAAGAAAGCAGGAGCAAGGACAAAGTCGCTGTCCCTCAACGCCGCTTTCAAGCAGGTGTTCGGCGAGTATCTTGAACCGCTGGGATACAGGTTTATCAAGGGCAAAAAGTATCCTGTGTATGTCAGGGTAATCTCCGATGAGATCGTGCATATCATAAGCATACGCAAAGAGCGCCCTGATTATCGTGGCAATCCCGGATTTGATATCGTTGGCAATCCTATGACTACATATTGGAAAGATTCACTGATACGAATTATTGAAAAAAATGATCCATATTTAACTGAAAATAATTTTAACATTTGTCGTCAGCTCATGTACCGCAAGAAAGATGTAGAGCTGGATTTTGATTTTATGGATAAGATCACTGAGTTCCATTATATTAAGAACGATGAGTCTTCATTGCTGGAATCTATGAGGTATTCATTGGATATTACCAAGCAATGGTTGCTTGCGGAGATAAATAAGATCACTGATATGCATAGCTTTGTAAAGTATACATATATTTTCTCAAGTATAACAACTAATATTTCATTGGCGTTTGATAAACAAACAGGAGAGTTGAACAGCAAGGAACATGATTCATTTATAATAATCAAATCGAAGTATAAAGATGATGATATGTGGAATGTTCTAGAAGAATGCGAAGCAATGTCAAAGGGATTAAAAAGTGCTTTGGAACGTAACAAAGCCATATATCCAAAGGAGCTGATGGAAGAAGAGTATAAAGAATACGATGAAAAAATGAAAAAGGTATATGAAGATCAAAACAAACTTCGATTAAAGCAGATAGAACTGCGGGATAAGATATTCGCCGATGAAAAGCTGTGTCAAGAGATATCGGAGAATCTTGACAGGATTAAGGGGGAGAGTAATGAGTGGCTGGCGGAGTTACTTAGTAAGAATAAAAAGTGAGGGGAGACAATAGTTTATGAGTATGAAATTTAGAAGAATTATTGCATTGCTTTTGGTTATGGTTATTTTATTACCAACTGGCGGTGAGATATTTAGTTTATGCGATATTTCAGCGCAAGCATATTCCGAAGAGTCTGAAATGGATGAAGCCTCAGAAGATGCGTATACAGAGTATTTGTTAAATGAAAAAATGAAAGCAGGTGACTGGAATATTCCGAGAGATGAGGGGTTGCCTTGGAATTATTTTCATAATAAAGTACAAGACCACATTAGGAAAAACAATAGAAGTTTAGAAAAAACGGAATTATCGGTCACAAAGCGAAGTGGTAGAAAAGGAAGAGTGGATTTATGGAGAGAAAAAGGTGGCGTTGCAGAAATATGGGAAGTTAAACCAGGATCTTTTTTACAGTTAAAAAAATATAGTAGGGCATTCTCTCAACTATATGGATATAAACATTCTACACCTGATGAAATAAGAATCACAGAAATGGAATATGGAAATGATTCAGTTATTGAAAATGGAACGTCATTAAAGAAAATCCTTTATGGTATGGATTATGATAGTGTGATTCATCAAGACGTAAAATTCAATTACTTTACAGAAAATGGATATTGCGTTTTATACGGTTATTTTGGAAATGGCATAGTTTTGTACTGGTTTAAAAAACTATCTGAAAAAGAGTCTGAAAGCCGTGCGCTAGAATTTGACCCTGAATGGTTTGCAAAAACATTTTTATCAATTGTCGAGTTATTTGCCGCTGATTATTCAAATAAAACAAATCCATATTCTGGTCTTAATCCGGAATATGCGGAAGGCTTTAGTGAACAAATCAAAGACGTAGATAGATTAATTGCGTTATTGTCAGAATATAAGGTTGTTGAAATGTATAAAAAAACAGCTTTCTTTGTAATTGCGTCTCAGATTTTTCTAAGGAATAAAGTCTCGTGTGCTGAATTGAATACCGATGTAGCGGAAGTAACAGAAGGATTAGCTTCTAATCTTGAGGCTGCTATCAAGATATATGAATCTGAGAAAACTGTTAAAAATGCTGGATTAGTGACTAACGCTTTCGCGTATTTTTACCATGCAGGTGCAGATTTTGACCTGATACTTAATGAATCAATGGTTGACCCAACCGACGAAGACATAGAAAAATACGAATTAGATGGCTTTTATGAGAGAAAAACTGTTGAAGACATAATGGCTATGTTATCTGAAAGTGAAACCGATGATCCAACTTACGACACACCTTCAAACGGAAGTTCAGATTTGACTACCGATGAGACAGAAGAAGATTCTTTTTCAGTAGAAGAAGAACTGGAAGATTATGTAGACAGCTTCTTTGATTATTGGAGTGAACATAGTGATTTGTTTAGAAGGATATTTGAAGGTGAAGACAAAAAATATCAAACTGCCGAAGCCACAGTCTACGACCCGCTGATCCTTGATCTGAACAACAACGGGTATGAGATAAATACCAAGAGCACAGGCGCATATTTTGATTTGAATTGCGACGGTTTTGCTGAGAAGATCAATTGGACAACGTCTGATGCGATACTTGCCATTGACAAGAACAGCAATGGTAAAATAGACGACGGAAATGAAGTGTTCGGTGATTCGTTTATTCTTGAAAACGGTGAAAAAGCTAAAAACGGCTTTGAAGCCCTTTCATCGTTAGATACTACCGGCAATAAGCTTATTGACAGCAGAGATGAAGCATTTGACAACTTATTGTTGTGGATTGACTCAAACGGTAACGGCAAGTCA
>JAILFN010000120.1 GCA_024697545.1 Ruminococcus sp. | reverse complement strand
CTTAGCGAGATGCCGCTATTCAAGATGAGGCCGATGTTCCTCACGATGATATTAAGCAGGTCGAGGGTGGGCATCGATGCATCCAGCTCGTGGCGCTCGCCCTTCTGAATCTTGCGCAATCGGCGGTTCAAAAAACGGTTGCTCAGTCGTGGCAGCGTGTTGGTCTTCTCAGTTTCGGAGACGATTGTCTGCAGGTCGTCGATGAGTGTCTTTGGGAAGTTGGCGTTCTCGTCGAACGTGTGGTTGCGCAGTCCCTTCACCGCAATCTCTGCCACCCCCTGTCGCTCTACCAGCTTGGCCAACTGTTGCCATTTGTAGAGCGACATGGGCTCGAGGCTCTCATATTCGTTGAGGGCGCCTGAGCGCAGAAGCCGGAAGAAATTGCGTTGTAGGATGTTCATTGGAGAGGTTGAGAGGTTGAGGAGTTGAGACGTTGAGAAGTTGAGACGTTGAGGAGTTGAGATGTTGAGTATTATCTTCAGCAGGTCGTGGGGGCGGCGGTGAATTCCGCGGTGATCTGCGCTCTGTTTTCGTTAGAGGAGTAGTAGGTTAAGTCTCCCATACCAAGATATGATACGCCTGTGAACTTCCATAGCTGAAAATCTGTATCATAGAGCTCGGTGTCATTGCTGTCACCGAGCCAGTTATCGAGCTGTCTTGCCTTTTCTTCGACGTCAGCTCTTGTATGCCCGCTGATTATAAACGTATATCTGAGCGTTCTGTCATCGTAGATAAGTTTACCTCTCATGCGCGAGTAGTCGTATGAGCCGTCCATAAACGGCACTACCTCGCGAAGTATACGAGGCTTGGCAAGTTCCACTGCGGTGTTGGTATCTGTTCCCTGCCCTATCAGCACCCCGAAATCTTCGAGCGACCATTTGCCGCCGAACTTTATCTGTCTGCAAGAATTGTATCTTATCATGCGTGCCCCCTTGCTTCTCCGACTGCCTGGTTCCCGAAGATGCTATCAAGATAGGATGCCTGATTTTCGGCTATCTGCCGTCCGTCAAGGTACGATTTGGTTATGATAGTTTCGGGCATTTTTACGATCACTTCCTGCTTCGCGGGAGGTGTCGGTGTCAGCAAACTTTTTGTAGTTGACTGCAAACCGCTCTTTGCGGCGCTTGCCGATGCCATGCTCTCCTTGATGCTTTCGGCGAACCCCTGCGGAGCTTTTAAGCCCGCTTTATTTACTGCTTCGACCGCTTTGATCGCGTCCTCAGCCATCTGACGAGCCGCCTTCTGTACCGCTGTCTCCTCGTCTTTGAAACCGAGAGCGTAGCCTTCGCCGGCGTAGTCGCCGAGCTGGTTAAACTTTTTGGACGGCGAGTTGCTGTCCTGAGTAAGCTCGACCTCTGCCATAGCTGCTTCAACCATTGCGCGAACGGCTGTTTTGAGCTCTTCCAGCTTGTCTGGATCGGAAAAAGCTTCTATGTATCCGTCCACGCCGTCAATGCCGAGCTGATTAAAAGTGTCTTTCATCTGCGGGCTGTTATCGCTGACAGTCTTAATTATCTCACCGATCTTTGTATTGGTCTCTTCCTTCGCTTTCTGCATCTGCTTCTCGGCAACTTCGGCGGCTTTGTCGTAACCGTCTGCCCATTCGTCAGCATAACGCTTGCGCTCCTCTTCGGGGACGGTAAAAAGATTTTTGATCTCTGCGAGCGATTCGGGACCCGCATCTTTCAGGTGCTGGAGGTACTTATCATTAACGCCCTCGTTGGTGAGCTGGTCAATTTTCGCCTGCCACTCGTCAAGTCTGGTCGTGGTACCGTTAAGTGCTTCCCACATATCGTTCATTGACAGATCTTCTTTGTTGACCGCCACTGAGCCCTCAAACCAGTTCTGCAAAGCGCCCTTCTTGGATTCGAGCGTACTGTTATACTCGTCTACCAGAGCATACACTTCGTCGAGTGCAGGCTCAAGGTCGGAGCTGATATACAGAGACTCTGACAATGCGTTGTGCATGGTGTCCGCCTTTGCGGCGGCACTGTCCATTACTGCATTGATCCCTGCTATGCCTGCCGATACAGCAGCACTCTGTTCCGGGACTTCCGTACCTGCTTCACCCATTTTCTCACGGACGAAATCTATTGACTCTGCTGTGCCGTCCATAGCTTCCTTGGCGGATATCTGAGCGGCATACAGATCTCCCATACCGAGATCGTAGTTATCTATGTCCACGTTGAGCGCCTGAATGTCGGTACTGAGCCTTTCGGCTTCCTGACAAAGTGCATCATACTCTGCCTGCTTTTCTTCTGACCAACTTCCGCCCGACATTTCTCGTTCGAGCTGCGTAGTCTTTTCGACGGTCCTGTTATATGCGGCTGTAAGAGAGTTGACACGGTTCTGAGCAGATGCCCGCTTGCCTTCCGCATCTTCGACAGCCTTTACAGCTTTCTCATGAGCTTCTTCGGCTTCTGCCTGCTCCTCTATCAGCTTTACGAGCCTGTTCTTATATGCTTCGGCTTTCGCTTCCTCGAAATAGCTTTCGCAAAGCTCGTCAACTGCTTCACGGGTTTTGTTGAGCTTGCCTGTCTGCTCGTCATACTGGAGATTAAGACCTTCTACCGAGCTGTTAAGCTCGTCTACGATAGCGGACATCTCGGATTTCTGCGCCGCATCCTTGCCCTGTATATCATCAAGATCGTAGAGACGGTCTACAAGTGCCTGCACCTGCTTCTCGTTGTCTTCTATTGCCTTGGTGTTTTCCTCGTAATCTGCACGGCTCTCACTCATTTTCTGAGCAAGCTCGTCAACATTGTCGATGACTTTCTGCTGCTCGGCGGTAAACTCGGCATAGCTTTCCGATGTCTCGTCTATGAGTGAGGTCTGTAAGTCGATATATGATTTGAGACCGAATGCAAGTGCCGCAACTGCGGCAGCGGCCAACACATAAGGATTTGCAAGCGGCACCGACGCCGTAGCTTCGGCAAGCGTTTTGCCCTCTGCAAGCAAGCCGTTCACTTTTTCGAGGGCTGCGATGCCCTTATTTATCAGCATAGCGCCCTTATATGCGACAAATGCGGCTGTAAGAGTCTTGACAGCGACCTCTGCGGCAAGTATCTTGTCGGCGTCCGCGCCCATTTCCTTTTGGAGCGTCTGGTGAGCTGCGTCTACCGCGCCTTCAAGTCCGCTCTTACCGAATGTTTCTGACATGGCGGATATTGTCTTGGTGCCTATCTGAGCGTACTTCCTGAGGCTGGGCGTGAGCTTGTCCGATATCGCTATCTCTGCACCCTCTATGGCGGACTTCATAATGGTGACATCGCCTGCGAGATTGTCTATGCTCACTTCTGCCATCTTCTCGGCGGCTCCTGCGGAGTTGTCGATCGCCTTTGATAGCTTCTCAAAGTCTGCGGGCGCGGCATTGACGATCGCAAGAAGACCGCTCATGCCCTGCTGACCTGCAAGCATCTTGGCATACTGTGCCTTTTCGGCTTCGGTGAGATCAGCAAATGCGGCTCTGGTGTCTCCCATAACATCACGCAAAGACTTCATATTCCCCGCACTGTCAGTAAGAGATATACCCAGGTCGGTCATTGCCTTGCTGCTTTGCGCGGTAGGCGCTGCGAGCTTAGACAGCCAACCCCTTAGAGCTGTACCCGCGGCAGATGCATAGATGCCGCTGTTAGCCATCAGCCCGATAGCGACAGACACATCTTCCATGCTGTATCCGAGAGCCCCGGCAACAGGGGCAGCATACTTAAAGGTCTCGCCCATCCTCTCGACGTTGGTATTGGCATTTGATGATGCTGCCGCCATAACGTCAGCAAGGCGCCCCGCGCTCTCTGCACCGTATCCCATAGCCGTGAGGGCATCTGTTACGATATCCGATGTGGTCGCCAGCTCTGAACCGCTTGCGGCTGCGAGATTGAGCACGCCGTCAAGACCTTCAAGCATCTGCTTATCGTTCCAGCCTGCCATTGCCATGTAGTTAAGAGCTTCGGCGGACTGCGAGGCCGAGAACTTCGTGGATGCGCCCATCTCCTGAGCGTAATCGCGGAGCGCCTGATAAGTGCGAGATGCTTCGGAACTGCTGTCATTAAGCTGCTCCTTGGTGTAGCCGAGGGTAGCCATGACCTTTTTCATGGAGCTGTCAAACTCCATCCCGGCATCTACGGATGCTTTGCCAACGGCGAGGATAGCGGCTGTAAGCGCGGCTACTACCTTGGCGGCGTCCTGCACGTCACTCTTCAGCTCGTTTTTAAACTCTCCGATCTCCTTGCTTGCATCATCGGCGGCATTGCCAACGTCCTTTGTGGCTTTTTCGGCTGCTTTGAGTCCGTCCGCGCTCTTGTCGGCAGAGTCACCGGTATCTTTCAGCTGATGCTCAAAGTCTATAAGCTGCTTTCGGGTCTTCTCGACCTCCCGCTCGTACTCTCGGTACTGCTCGGGGCTGATCTCGCCTTTCTTAAACGCTTCGTCAACCTTTTCCTGAGCGTCTTCGAGCATATGGAGCTTGTCGGCACTCTCCTTAATAGCTTTCTGAAGTACTTCCTGCTGCTGCGCGATCAGCTTAGTGTTTCCTGGGTCGAATTTCAACCCCTTTTCGACTTCCCGCAGCTCTCGGCGGGTAGCGTTAAGTGCCTTGTCAGCGTTGTCCAATGCCTTGGTAAGCCCGCTTGTATCACCGCCGATCTGGACGGTAATGCCCTTTATTGTCTTCTTTGCCATTATCCGTCACTCTCCCATTCTTCGAGCGATCTTATATATGCGTTGTATCGCTCGTCTGATACCTTTCCCTCCTTGTGCATACGCTCCAGGGCGGGAAGGTTGGCTTTCATAATGTTGTACTGCTTTTCGGGGTCGGCTGTTTCCTTACCACCCGCCGCCGCAGTCAGACGGCTTTTTTCCATCAGCATATTGATTGCCATACCATACGTTATATCATGCAGATCCCGTATAGTCGCACCCGTGCTGAGCAGCATCACGACAAGCTCCTCGATGGATACGGAGCCCTCGTATTTATCGACACTACTCTTTACCCGTTTTTTCGGTCGGGCTTTAGCGTTGACAGGTAGATGTTCGACACCGTTTTTATGATATCGGGCATATCTGCACCTTCAATCTCACTGAGCCAGTCTGCGAACGGAGGAAGCTCACCGCTTCCCTCCTCGGCGAGTACATAGAGCGCTTGCAGATATATGATCCTGCCGTCTATGTTATCATCGGGATCCTTTGATTTGAGCAGACCGTCAGCTTTTGACAGATCGCCGAGCATATCATGCCCGAACTCTGCTTTGTATGCTATCTGCGTATATAATGACGCTTTGAGTGTGAGCGTCTTATTGCCTAGATTATATGTTTTTTTCATCGTTTTCTCCAATTGTAGGTTTGCACAACTTGAAAGACGAAAGTTTGTGCAGGATTTTATTGCTTTTCACTTGACACGTAACATATTACGTGTTATAATATATACAGAAAGAAGGTGATGATTTGAAAAGCTATTCTTCAAGAGAAATAATAAAACTTCTCAAAGAAGATGGTTGGTACGAAGTTAATTGCGTGGGAGATCATCATCAATTCAAACACCCCACGAAAAAAGGAAGAGTTACAGTAACTCACCCGGTCAAAGACCTGCCGACCAAAACAGTACAAAGTATAGCGAAGCAATCGGGGCTGAAAATCAAGTAAGCCCCGGGCTTAGCCCTTGATATATCAAATAGATGAAAGGAGTCAATTGATATGAAAGACAACTATATTTTTCCTGCGATCTTCGATTATGCAGATGACGGTATTTCTATCGAGTTTCCCGATCTTCCCGGCTGCCTGCCGTGCGCAACCAGCGTTGCTGAAGCTGTTACAAATGCAAAGGAAGCTATGAAGCTACATCTCTACGGCATGGAAGAGGACGGAGAAGATATCCCCGAAGCTACTCCGATAGACAAGATAACGACCGAAAAAAATCAGTCGATTATTCTGATCGATGTGTATATGCCGCCTTTCCGCGAAAGAATGCACACACGATATGTAAAGAAAACTCTTTCAATTCCATCATGGATCAATGTTGAAGCCGAGCGACGTGGCGTGAACTTTTCCAAAGTTCTGCAAGACGCTCTTGTCGAGCAGCTTCATCTTAGCAGATAAAAGCACTTGCCGCCCCTGCCCCATCGAAGCAGGGGCGGTTTCGTGCCCTTTAGGAAGTTTAATATGAGTGTGAACTTGAACGCTTATTCTTCGACAATGACAGTACAAGTGTCGCTATATGTGACGCCGGCAACAGTGATCTGCAAGGTAACAATGGTATTGCCTACCCCTTCTGCTGTTATAGTGCAGCCTGCCGTATCGATCGTAGGTAATGCTGTAGCAACGCTTGAGTCTGCGGCTGTAGCCGTCATGTTAAGGCTTGTTATATCCTCGGGAACGGTTACAGCTGATAAAGTGACCTGATCACCGTCTTTGATAACGATTCTGTGCTTTTCGAGCTCTATCATCGGCGTGATCACACCTGAAGGCTCGGGAATGGATGTAAGCTTTTCCTTTCCGTGGATCTGATATCTTACGAGTTTGTCCGTAGGTCTGGGAGACGCTACAAGAGGATACTGCGGGAACTCGTGCTCGAACGCGCCGCCCTCCGCGGTCTTGCCGCTGTCTGACGGTCTGCCGGATGACTGACAGTAGTAGTATACCGATGTAAGCCCGACGCCGTCTGCGGTATCCTCATGGATTATAAGTGCATAGTAAGGGTACTCTTCGGCGTTCGCGTACTCAGCAACGCCGTTGTCGTCGTGAACCTCGTTGAGCCAGTCCTCGCGGAACTGCTCGTCGAAGATAGACAGCAGGGTGAGGTTAATATCGTAACCGTCATTAACGGTCTCACCATACACAGCGATACTGTCGGCATAGATCTTCTGGCTTTCGCCTCTAGGATCTGCGCTGTACTCTCTGCCGCCTGCAACATCGGACTCGAGGTATCTTACATTGCCATAGGTCAGAGTCCCTGCCTGAGCATTATAGGTTGCAGGCGCATAGGCTACGTTTGTAATACCTCTCTTCAATTTAGCCATGTTTATCTCTCCTTTATGATTTATTTTTTATTATTCTTTCGACCTCTTTCTCGAACGAGAGGTTCAACTCCTCTTGTATAGGCTCAATGTGCGTCTGTCCCTCTACTTTTTCCATATCGGGATGGTGGGTGAAACCTTCTTCGAGGAGGTAGGTGAGCTGGTATACATCGTTATAGATAACGAAGCGAAACCGCCCCGTTCCGCCGAACTTGGTGAGCCGCCAGCTTTTAGCGTAAGTACCCGTCCGCTTAGGAGACGCTTTTTTGAGCTCTGCACGGGCGGCAACAGCATCGACTTGCGCTTCCGCAAGCATTTCCTCACCGATGCCGTTGCAATATCGTTTGAGCTCTTGCATTACCTCATCTGCAAAATCCTTAGCCAATCTCGACAGCTCCTTCCGCAAGCTCGTAGGTTATGACCCACGCACGCTGCCTGCCGCCTATCCACTGTGAGGATTTTGAAAAAGCTATGCCGTGAGATGTGAGGATGCCTTCGACGTGTCTTTCTTTGTCGAAATCGCTCTTGGCGTGGACAAGATGCAAGATTGCCCACTCGGACGATGCTGCGACTATACTATTAGCGTAGACCTGTTCCTCATCCTTTTCCCATGCTATATAGGGGAGCTTCGCTTCTGCGCGGAAGTCTCCTTCGCTGTAGCTGTAGCCGATCTCGTCGAGAAGTTCATTCAGCGTCATGATAGCGTCTCTCCCTGATCTCTTCAAGCGTTAGCTGCCAACACTCCGGCATTGTGTCTTTGATCTTCTGGACTTGCAGTATGTTGTACTGCGTGCCCTCGATGATAACTATGTCGTTGGACAGCGGTTCGGCTGTCGGCGGTATTCTCACGACCTTATCAGCTCGGCGCTGGAACTCATACGCCTCGAAGAAGCGTTTAGATCCGACAGTGCGGTTTTCAAACCTTAGCCCACCTTGCACAAGTGATATAGTGTCGTCCTCCGCTATAGTGTTAAGCGACAGGATGCCATCGTTAAATGTCTGTGTCTTCCGCTGCTGCATAGCTTGCCGCCTGCCTTCCTGATCTCAGCATTATAAGCTCAGAAGAATAGTTTACCTTGAATTCTGCTAAATTATGGTTTCGGATATAACGGCAGCAGTCAAGGAGCAGCTGCGCTTCTGCGGTCGTTTCGTCGGTGAAGTCTACCGTCTCTCCTGCATAGCTGTTAAGTGTACTTTCAGCACGCGAGAGTATGTCCTGCACCTTTTTGTCGGTGTCGGGGTCGCTCCACGTTATATCAAGATAATTCTTGACAGTGTCGAGAGTCACAGTCTTTGCTCCTTTCTGCCTTCATCCGTTACGACTTGGTGACAACGACTGTGTAGGTCTTTTCGATATCACCGTTGGTAACTGTGATCGTGAGTGTGTTTTCGCCCTCTGCCCATGTCGCAGCTGTGCCGTTTTCTATCTCGGTTTCGCCGAGCATTATCGTAACTACTGCATTGCTGTCCTCTGCCGTTGCTGTAACAGTGTTTGTGGCGTTGGTCGTTGCGGCTGTATACTCCGTTGTATCCTTATCGAATACTGGAGCCAGAGTCAGCGAACCTATCGTCAGCCCCGAAAGGTCCGCGGTCAAGGGTTTTCCGATCCTCCGTTGTTTACGTTGACGGTGTAGAATGCGGGCGAGAGACCGGAAATGTCAAGTCTCAGGAATGCGTTATTATCCTTAGCTCTGCCGGTCGCGTGAGCCTTGATCTTATAAGTGCGGAGGTCATCGAGGAAGGCGAACTCGTCGCTGTACTCGATCTTGCCGTTTTTACCGGTCCCCACACCCATAAAGTAACGCTTGCCGATACCGAGCGCAGCCTCTCCGGTATCAACGGAAGACGACTGGATGATCTTGGTAGGATAAGGCAGTACATCGTTGACATACCTGCCTTCGGGTGTCTGGATCGTGGTTGCAGGCATTACGACCTTGTAGTAATCGAGGGGATTTACCACCATGATAAGACCGTCTACCGCTCTGTACTTGGGATCCTCTCCCTCGTCAACGGGCACGACTGCAAGGCGGGAAATAAGATCGCCGTAGCTTGCAGGGGAGAAGTCAACCACGGGGATAGCAGTCTTTTTACTGTACTTCCCTTCCCCATCAGTGCCGCCGTCGATATCCATTACCATACCGATAGGCATATCCTTGCCGTTGCCTGCTGTGATACCGGCTTCAAAGCCAACAGCAAGCGCATCGGTGAGGATTGCACGGATATATCTGTCTACCCACATAGGTCCGAGATCGAGCATATCCTTCTCGACCTGGAAGAATGCAGACAGCTTTGCAAGACCGAGGGTCAGAACATCGACAGAACCTTCCAACTCCTTGACGATGGCAGAACCGAGCTTGCCCCATACTGCGGTCTGAGTGCCCTTCTTGTTTACAACCCACTTGGTGAGCGCGGTAGTGTTGACAAAGTCAACTGCATCGAGGAGCGGGTGAGCCTGCACCATATCAGACATGACAAGGTCGATGGTGGTCTCAGGGAATGCCTGCTCAATGTTAGCGACAGCCGCCTTGGGATTGGAGGACTTCATTGCCTCGATCAGCGTAGTGTAGTACTGATTCTCTTCCGAAGTCAGTGCGTGAGCACCGCGTGCCGCAAGGATCGTGCCGTCCATGCTGCTGATAAGCCCCTTGGCTTCACTCATGACGAGGTCATGGCTGTAAGTCTGCCACTCGGTAAGAGCTGATTCAAGTGCCTTGGGGTCATTGTCCTTAACAGAGTTCGAGATCTTGTTAAGTATCTCATTTCTGCGCTCTGTAAGCTTTCCAAAATCAATTGCCATTTTCATACTCTCCTTTTCATTCGATTTGATATAAAGCTTTCAAACACGCTCATAAGAGCAGTATTATCGGTTCCTTCCGCCTTGTCTTCGGTGGGCTTCTTCGGCTGAGGTTCGGGGCGGTTCTTATAACGAGCGTAAAAATCGGAGACTGCCGCTGCCGCGGGCTCTGCCTCTTCGACCTCGACTTTGAAATAATCACCCGCCGCCTTACCGGTAAGCCATGTCTCGGCTGCAAGAGCGTTCCTGAGCAGCTTTTCCGTCTTGCTCTCTACCAGCTTGGACTTGTATATCTCAACGATACTGTCCTCGGCTGTATCGAGCATATCGCAAGCTTTTTTGAGATCATCGGTATTGCCGTAAGCCAATGTCCACGGCTTGTGGATCATCATCTGAGCGTACTCGGGCATGATGATCTTGTCACAGCCGCAGGCAATGACACTTGCTGCTGACGCTGCAATTCCATCGATATGAGCAACGGTCTCACCTGCATGACGCTTGATGATGCTGCATATAGCAAGTGCACCGAAAACGTCACCTCCGCCCGAGTTGATATATACGTCTACGGGCTTGTCCTTGTCAAAACCTGCGAAGATATCAACTACATCCTGTGGACAGGTCTCGTCCTTCATCCACTTGGACCACTGATCGCCGACGATATCGCCGTAGATGTAAAGCTTCTGATCTTCGGACTTTATCTCACCAATCAGTTCACCCTTCGGGTTTTTAAACTTGTATTCAGGCATTTTCCTCACCTCCTGCCGCTTCAATCTCTTCGTAGTTCTTGGTGATATAGTGCTTCTGGCTCCATTCCTCACCAAGAGCATGGTCCCCAAGCTTGAGCCTCAGTTCGTCTATGCTGTACATACCGTCTGAGATCAGCTTGTCTATATTCGCCGCAAGCGCGAACACGTTGATATGTTCGAGCCCTGCGGTGTCTATCTTGATGTACTTCTGCTCGTCGATGATCTGTTCGGGAGCGTAGTTCCTTGCTGTGAGCATATCGCCCGCCGCTTTTGCAAGCGGATCTATGCAGGCTGTATATGTCAGCTTCATTGCTTCCTCAATGCCCGCTATATCTCCCGATATCAGCGCAGGAGATACGCCGTAAGCCTGAGCCGCCCGCTTGACGGCATCGTCAAAGAGCGCTTTATATTCGCTCGCGCGGCTCGTGGACTTCTGCGACGCTGTTACGGGATTGTACTTCATGCCGGAGAACAGCGGCAGAACTGCATTTTTGTTCTTAAAAAAGTCCCTGAAATAATCTTCCATCAGCGCTTTGAAATTCTGCTCGAAGTTCTTGTCATTCTGAGCCATTGCAGGCACTTCCAGTGTGCCCTTGCTTGCGCCTTCGTTCAGCACTCCTGCTGCCGCGCTCCGTACAAGCTCCGAATATCCAGCAAGTACACCCGTGACTACAGCACGATCTTTACAAGTCTCTCGCTTGATATAAAATGCATCTTTGGTGTTATAGGATCCAAAGTCAAAGTCATTCCTGATAACGTGCCTGAACGTGGTTCCGAAAACGACATACTCATCCTTTGTGAAATTTTCAGCGATGAACAGATCGTCATTCCAGGGAACTATAAGCACCTCTCCGAACAGCAGCAGCCTTTCCCAGAACTCGCGCCAGAACTCGGATTTCGTCTGATTCCGGTTCGGCAAAACGTTAAGCTTGTACCAGAGATAGCTTTTTTCAGGCTTTCCGCCGATATATGTGCGATATTCGCAGGAAGCAAGAAGCTGAGCAATAAAAGAGATCACGGTTTTCAGGGCGAATGCCTCTATCATAGCACTCTGCTGTTCGGAGTCAAAGCCGACATTCACTTCGATAGTCTTTTTCTCGTCCAAAAAATTCCTGAAAAACGTTTTGATCCCCATTTTCTCACCTCCTGAGTGTCAGTAAGTATAAACTTTTGTCTCGACTGCCGCCGGAAGTCCGCCGTCGATCATCTTCCCTGCACGAATTGCCTTGTTCTTGCCGCATTTACAGGCGACTATTGCCATAAACGGGTCAGTCTTTCGGCTTTTCGGCTCTATCTTGCCATAGGTCGTGTTGCCGTTCTTAGACGTAAGGAGCTTGGCGTTCCATACAGCCCATCTTGTCAGAGGATCATCACCCCAGACCATACGGTGATTGTTAAAGTCACTCGTTATTGAGGGGATCATCTGCATCTGATCGGACGGACGTATGAGCATAACGTTCTCGTAGCCCTTTTCGTCGCTCATGTAAAGATATTCGAGGATAGATTTTCGCAAAAGCGTGTAGCGGTAGTTATCTATGCCGAGCACTGTTATCCTTGCGCTGAGCCGTGCCGCAGTCTGGGCGAGCCAGAACACGGGCAGATCGGGCGAAATCTCGAGTGCGTCAACAAAAGTAAGCAAGCCCGCTGCTTCCCACTGCTCCAAAGGAGCCTTTATCCTCGGAAGATCGGGACTGCGACGACATACCCATGTATGCTTTAAGTATATAAGCTCGTCATCAACCTCAAATTCCAGAGCCGCGGAAATAAAGTCCGTAGTCTTAGCGTAGTCTATGCCCGCTACACAGTTAAGACCTTCAAGCCTGCTCTCGTCGATCGGGCGGTTCGTTGCTTCGATATTATCCCAGCTTGTCACTTCGCCCTCGATGTGCTTCGGGCGGAAGTTCATGCGTTTGGTCGCGAAAGAGCTGTTGACTATCGGGTTCTGCCGATACTGCTGATACTCCATTTCCATCTCGTACATGAGATGCGGGAAGTATCTGAGTGACGGATTCGCCATATGCCAGCATAGCTTGTCGTGGATCTGCTTTTCGTCCTCGATACGGCAAATAAACGGCAACATACCTCCGTCGTCTATCTCACCATCGAGTATCTGACGACATATCTCCATGAGGTCATCGAAAGGACCTTCTCGGACTTCGCCGTTCGTTGAGATTATCGTCCGCCTCGGCAGTCTCTTCTTGCCGAGGCCTGTTACAGCAACGTTGATGAGCTTGTAGTCTTTATACGCATGGTATTCATCGAAGTCGACCTTGCCTTGTCTGCCGCCGTCCTTGGTGTCGGCGTTGGAAGTTCGATACCGAAAGACCGAAGCTGTTTTTAGATTCCGGATTTCTTCTTTGTTCCAGGTGAAATACTTCTTCCAGAACTTAGGCTTGCTTTCGAGGATATTATAGACGTCTGTCCAGCTCGCCTTTGCCTGGTCTTCACTTGTGGCGAAAATGTCAATGTTGTATTCAGGCACGCCATTGATCGGCGTGAGAAGACAGAAATCTTCAAAGCTAAGATAGCCGTTCTTGCCGGATCCGCGCCCTACAACGATGATAAGCACCGGGAAGCGGAGCTGGCCATCAGCGCGATACAGGCAGTTATGAAGCGCAAAGCAAAACCTTTCCCAAGGAAAGAGCTCGTAAGGGAAATACTTTTCGTTGGAAAGATAGCGTTCAAGCTGCTCCTCGTCGAGATACGTTCCTTCTTCTTCAAGAGCTCGTTCGACCAGTTCGCAGATCTGAAGCTGCTCAGTGCATACAGGGAACTCGCCATGTCTTACGATGTCGATATATGCCTGTATGTGCTTATTCATCGTGTCACCTCATTGCAGTCAACTGCAAAACCGCTTACAGATCAGCGTTGACATCCGAATCGTCGGGATCAATGACCGTGGACGGCGCAAGTTCCAGCTTGTTGAGGATGGCAAGCTTCTGCTTGTTGTACAACATTGCCAACTTAACCGACGGGTTCTCTCGCTTATAAGGCTTGCCTGTCGATGAGACCGAGTCTATTACGATCCCATTCTTCCGGACATCCGCCTGCATTTTCTTTTCCTGCTGGAAGTAAAAAACATAATCGTCTATGAGCCCGCGATTGAGCTCAATGTCAGCGCCGCGTTCGCGAAGCTGACCGAGTAGTGAGTCCTTGACCGACTTAGCTGATGGCATCCCGCCGCCTCCTTTTTGGGCAAAAATTCTCACGCGCGCACGCACGAGCCAACTTGGGTTAGGTGGTGCTCGGTCGGGAGCGTCTGAAAATTTTTCGTTTTTTTGACCCGGGGGTACTACCATCGCTCGTCGTTGGTGTAACCTTTGGGCTTTGCGTAGATTCCGCGCTCATGGATGCGCTCGTGACAATCGTGACACAGTGCAAGCAGATTGCTCTGCTCATATGCGAGCTCAGGCGCATTGCGCAGGTACTTGATGTGATGTGCAGTCGTTGCCTTAGTAAGCTTGTGATTTTCTTTACACATCTGACATTCTCCGTGTGCTGCTTTGATAGCTTTGTGGGCTGTCGTCTGCCATTCGTATGAGCCGTAGAAAAGATGGATCTCTCCGCGCTTGTAAAGCTCTCTGATCTGTTCGGGCGAATAATACATGATTGCTCCTTTGCGAACAAGAAAAGCACGTTCCGTCTATGGAGCGTGCTATGACTCATTCGCTTGACCGAAAGGAAGATCTCTGCATGGATATTGCTCCATGCTTTAATTTTATCATAAAAAAACCGAACAAAACGAACAAAACGAACAAAATTTTCAGCGTATACCATGCGTATTGAGATACCTAGCTGCTATCATTCGGCAATTATCGGCAGAATTATTTGTCTCAACGGAGATCCTGACCCAGGAGAGCCCGTCTATGTACCTGTAAGCAAAGATATCATGTGTCAGGGCATCAGCAATACCGGCGATAAAGGCTTCGACCTCCGTCACCGTGATCTCGTCCGTGCTGTTTCCCCTGCCTGAGCGCAGGCGCTGGGCACTATACGGATAGGCTTTGAGCATTTGTTTCGTAATCATCGTATCTCTCCTCTCAGATATTCAGCTTGGTATCCTTGCGGTACATGATCGCATAGATATAATACAGACCTGTTTCGTCACGGTAGTAAGTCTCACAGTTTGCGAGTATGTAGTCGGGATGCATAGCACGCAGGACTTTCTCCGCGGCATCCTCCTCGACCATGCTGCGAACAGCACGCTTGCTGTACTTGTGGTCGTTTGTCCTCGGCTGCGGGCGAAAGCAGTTGCGGGAACAGCTCCAGGAGTGGCGACAGCTGCCCTCTTTGTCTCCGCCCTCCTGCTTGTCCTTGGTGAAGTACCGAGCCAGACCTTTGAGCCCGTCGGCTGAGAACTGCAACGGCTTGCAGTCCACATAGCCCTTGCCCCACAGCTCGGCTATCAGGGCAGGCGTTATGCCCTCGCCGCTGATGACGAGGTGGATGTGATATCTTCCGCTGCGGGAGCCGCGCTCTATGATCTTGACATACTTAGCCTTGTCAAGACCTTGCGATGCTCTGCGGCGGTTGAGCTTGTCGATGAAGTATCTCACATCACGTCTGACCTGCTCTTCCGAATCGGGTGCCGACTTGTAGCTCAGTGTCACATAGTAGTCCTTGGCCGTGAAATTGGCGACAAGGATCCTGTTGACCTCGTTCTCACGGTTCTTCTGGTTGATCTTCTTGACCGCATCCTTGCTCGGACGATTCCTGCGGCGGTGACCGTCAGAACGCCGGCACTCGAAGACGGGATAGATGTTAAGCTCAAGATAATCACCTGCACGGAATCTCTGCTCTCTGATCTTTGCACCCATCTGCTCCGTCTCCTCTCTGGCTTCCGATTCGCAATATACTAATACCCATTACGAGCTCTCAGGTGCGCCCGAAGGCGCACTTTTTTGAGCTATACTATTATAATATATAAAGGGGCTTATCTGTTATCTGTATTTGTCCATATACTGTCCGTAGCTGATACCGAGCTTTTCGGCAGCCTTGACAGCTTCGGTAATACCGATAGCGCCACGGGCCTTGCACTTCTGCTCTCGCTTCTTGGCCGCCTTGATTGCTGCCTGCCGCTCGCGAAAGTGCTGTCTGTCTGTTTTCTTTCCTTCGTTTCTCATGTGTTTTGCGCATGAAGTGCAGTATCTGCGGTTGCCCGAAGTCTTTTCGATGTACGCCCCGCATATCTTGCATCTTAGCTCACGGTCTGCCTTACAATCGGGACAATATAAGGAAAACGGGTCATCACTTATATATGTAATGCTGCATTTGGTGCATTTCTTTTCTACGGGAAAGACTCTGCTCGCCTCGCAGCTTTCGCAAAGATCCTTATACTCGTATTCCGACTCGAATATTTCTCCACACTTCTGGCAGATGTTTATATAATTATCGGACATTTTTATTGACTCCTTACCTAATTTCTGAAAAATCGGTCGAATACTTCTTTTATATTGCCATTTACGGCAGTACAGCACTCAGGGCAACTACATTCCCAGCCGCTGTCGTGCTGATTTATGCCGTCGTAGAATTGGCTTTCGCTTTTGCTGGCGGCAAATTGGCAGCCACAGTGATGGCAGCTGTAGTACAACAAATCATCTTCCGGCTTTTTGCCGTGTTTAAGAATTTTCATTGCTTTGAAGCACTCCTCTCTCAGAAAGGATCCTTTTCACATTCGGATCCTTTAACACTTCGGCCATTCTGGAGCCATTAACCACTCTGCCGCACATCGGGCAGAAGAATGTGTCGATCTCCTCGGACCAGTGGGCAGGCTCCGGAAAGCCGTATGCTTTCGGATCTTCGTACTCATATATTATCTTTACATTTTTGATCTTCGATCTTTCGTTCTCCTTACAGAACTTGCAAGAGTCACTTTTCCGACTTATTATTTCGATCATTCAGTTCTCCTTTCTACCGGCTCAGCATTGACCGCCCACTCCTCGGCAACTTCCTCGGCGTTCTCATACTCCGCCAGCGCGACATATATCTTGTTTTCTTCAGCTACCTCATAGCCGCCTGCTTCCATGCGGTCAATGATCGCTTTGAGCTCGGCGGCTCTTGCTCGGTCGGTCAGTCGCTCCATTTAATCACCCTCATTCAATAACTCTTGAATATCAATTCCGCAATAGGCTTTGTATTCACCCTTTATCTCAGGTAAATGTTTTTCTATATCGCCCAAAACCATCTTGATAAAATCTTTCAAAGCTTTGTTTTCGGCTTTCAGGTCGCCGATATATTTCACCATTGCGTAGCGCGTATGTATGACTTGCCATTTCTCCAAATGGGACGATAAATTCAAAAATAAGTCTTCTATGTCCTCATACTCTGCAAGTTTGATATATCGCAAGTCTGATATTGTAGGACCAAATCCTAACGCCCGTAAACCGTCAGCTTTCTCTTTCAGATCGGCGACGGTTTTTCTGTCTGTCAATCGTTCCATTTAATCACCGCCCATTCTTGCGCCGCAGTTCGGGCAAAAATCATATTCTGAATAATGATAGGGCATAATAATGCCACAGTTTTCACACTGACAAAATCCATCAAGCGTTTTTCCCGAACTCAGAATTTTTACAACATCATGTACGTCCCACCGCCCATGCTTCACAGGCTTGGCTTCGACTGTAGGAGCATCGTCTATCCATCTCAAGCAATCTGCTATATCGCAAGCAGCACACTTGTCATTATTGTAACTTTCGCAGGCATTGCACTTCTGCTGTTCAATGCCTTTGTAAAGGCTGTCCGCATCTATCAGTCTCATTTCTTTACCTCCTCATTCAGCCATGCTTGTATACACCTATCGCAGTCGGTCTGAGCCAGACCTTCGGGGGTAGGCACGCACTCAGGCTTGCGCTCGCCGACTATCTCGATCGGGCATATCTTGTGCTTACTGCGGCTTATGGTGACCATTAGATCATACAGCGCACGATTAAGTAGCTTCTCTCGGTTTTTCATCTTCCACACCTCTCCCCGAAGACAAACGGCTCATACTGCCATCCAGTCTGTATATGCTGCCGTGCTATCTTGATCGTACGCTGTGCGTTGGCTAGGCATCTCGGGCAGAGCTTTGTGCCGTTGACGGGCTTGCCGCAGATGCTGCAATGCTCTCCGTCGCCTAACATACACCTCGGGAGTGTGTCCTTTCTCCGCTTGTCGTGCTCTCTGCGGCTTCTGGCGTTGCACCAGGCGCACCGTGCCCTGCCTGTCTCAGGCTTGCGCCTGCCGCACCTGGTGCAAATCCCCTGCGCTCTGAGCGATGCTGTGCGTTTCTTGTCATACTGCCTGTTCTTTTCACTGCGCTCTTCGCGGTGCTTGGCGTAGTTCCTGCGGTTGGCTTCGCGGGCTTTTTCACGGCATCGGAAGCACTTCGTCTGCCCTTGCACGGCGTTTTCCTGACCGCAGGATACGCAGATCCCGTTAGCTTTGTACCATTCCCTCAGCTCGTTCATTGATATCACCCTCTGTCAAGGCTCCCGCTGAGATAAAGCGCCATTGTCTCAACGACTATGCTGTTGATTATCGTTCCGACGTCCGTAAACTCGACGTAATTCTCGGGGTCGTCCTTGCGCTGACCTGCCGTCTTTTGCACCATTGCCTGTCTGAGCTGCTCGCAGAGGTCTTTGAGCGCGGGGACGTTCGGGCGCTGTGCCCCGAACCGCAGGAAGTTCCACATCACTTCAAGCTGTCCCATATCAAGATCATATGTGCTGTGCTTTGCCATTTCGCACCTCCTTATACCAAGGGACGAAATATTTCTTCGTCGAATGCTTCGCCGCTCTTGCCAGTCAAGTCCTTATATATCAGATTGTTTACCTCCTCCTGTTCGTTTCGGACATATCCTTGCAAAATCTTAGAAAGCGCTTCTGCTTCAGGAAAGTGACGACCCGTCTTAACAATGTCGCTCCTTTGAGCTCTATAACAAAACCCTCCCTCATCAATGACTGAATAGAGTTCTTCGCCTTTACAAGTATTACGGCTACCAGATATCAATAGCACAATTCCCTTAGTGTGGTCTACATCAAATTTGCTAAATACCTCGTCCCCGGTCTTGATTTCCTTTTCTTCCGCATTTTTCTTGGCTTCGTAGGCGGCGAGTTTTTCGATGACCTCCGCAACGGTATAATTCATTGCAATCCTTGTGATCATATGCTCGCCAAACAGCACGTCAAGAGTTTCACAAGTCATATCCTTATCTGCTATTGTTCTCAATGCTTTCCATGCATCATCAAGCCCGCGCTGGTAGCTGTTATCATTGTCAGGATCATATTTTTCGAGCTTGTCAAAGTTGTCGCTTAAGAAAAACGTTTCGGGTATGCCGCGTGCTCTGTATAGATCTCGAGGCGGAAGCTCTTCTATTTTGGCTGTTCCATCTGTTAGTTCTACTCTATATTCCTCTTTTATCTCGATTATATATCTATCTCCTACTTTTGGCATGGTTTTACCTCCTCCTTCAACTGCTCCACGATCTTCTCCAGCCACTTAACGGCTCCGGAGGTGTACTTGTCACGCTCGGTCTTGTCTTCCAGAGATCTTATTTTCTCGATAAAAGCAGAGACGTTCTTCTGCGTTTCCTCGAAATATACCTTGAGGGCGGCGCGGCTCTCGTTCTCGTTCTTGGACTGCATTTTCTTTTCCAGGACAGCCATCTTGTCTTCGGCGAGCTTGATCTTGCTCTCATACTCTGCCTTGACTTGTGCAGCAGCTTCGGACTTTATCTTCTCGATCTGCTCGTCCGTGGGCTTGGCGTTGGCAAGCTGCTCTTTGAGGAGCACGATCTCACTGTCGTGAGCCTTTTTCTGCTCTTGCAGTTTCTTTTTCTCGGCATCGAGCTTTTTCTTCAGGTCTTCTGCTGCCTTCTTCGCGTCGGCAATCTCCGACTTATACTCTGCCTCAGAGTTATCAAGCTCAGACTCCAGGAGACTCAGCTGCTCGCCGAGACCCTGCTTTTCCTTTATAAGCTGCTTGACATCCGCTGTAGTCATGCCCGCTAGGTCTGTGCTCTCGACTAGCTCCGCTGCATCACGCTCTCCCAGAGCAGTAAGCATTTCAAGGCGCTCGATCCCAAGCCCCTGATTTTCGGCAATAAACTTGTCACTATATGTCTCTACGATCTTTATGTACTTGTACGCCTGCCGCTCTTTAAAACTGTAATCGCCGTTTTCTTCGACATACTGCCCGAACGACTCATATCCGAGGTGAATATAATATTTGCCGTCCCTCATGGCTTTGAGCTGGCGACCCATCTCGTAAAGATGTGTAACTGCTTCTGCGGCGTGATGGATGATCGCTTCATGGATCTTTACTGCCTCACGCATCTGCGGAGTGAGAGCGGTGTCTGTGACGGGTATTCCCTGTATCGTGGTCTGTTCTTCTGTGTATTCTGTGATATCATGTACTTCCGGCATGATCTTTCCTCCTATACTGCTTTTTGGGTTATTTCTGATTTCTTATGGCTTTTCCGATATGCCTTAGGATTCATGAGAAAGCTTGAAAACTCTTTCTCAAACTCCTTGATATCCTCGGGCTTCGTTGTTTCCACCTCGTTCTTGTATCCGTGACACTGAACGATGTGCTGACGTTTACCCCATTCTCCGCCGACCTCTATCGTGAAGTAGGGCTTGTCCGCTTCCGATCGGCGACGCAGAAATAGTATAATGCACTGCCCCTTGGAATACCGTTCCGCATAACCGCCCACGCAATGACTGAGTATCTTGCCCTCGGTGATGATCTCTGTCATAGACTCGGGTACTTTGATGATATAATCGCCATATGCGAAAGCATATCTTTTTTTATACTTTTCGGTCATTTCCTTCATCTCTTGCTTTTCCTTCTCGGTGCGCACGGCATTCAGGGTATTTATCGTTTGCATATGCGCTGCTTCGAGATCTTTTGGGTAAAGAACACCATGAACGGCAAGATCATAGTTAAGCTCTTCGGCATCATGGATATAGTCACACCACTGTGTAAGAGCGTCTGCTTTATTCTTCTGCTTTGAGATATAATTGATAGCCTTGTTGTATGTGATGCCGTAAGGCTTTTTGAGCAGTTCAAAGAATCGCAGAGGGTTTCTGAAATCGTGGTATACTCTGCTGAACTGCGGAACGGTCAGCTTCAAGCCCGCTTTTATAAGATTGCAGTATTCGATAACTCTTTCGGGTGGCAGGTCATGATTTAGGACTTCTTTCGCCTGCTGAGGAGCCAGCTTTTTAAAGAACTCGGTCGGACGTTTCGCGTTCCAGTTGAAATACCGCTTATGCATACCGCCTCTCGGATACTCTGCGGCTTCATAGGCGTATCTGCCAAGACCTGCTTTCATCAACATTTCCAAAATTGGATACTGAGCATACAGACAGATATAATTCATTAGGCTCGGCGTATTAATATACCACTGGTGCGAATATGCA
>JAILFN010000013.1 GCA_024697545.1 Ruminococcus sp. | reverse complement strand
GGGGAAGGGGTATTCATATAGAGAAAGGAGGCAATTTGTAGTCCCCTCCTCCTGGGCGGAGGGGTGAGGGGTGGTGGAGACAATTAATGTTCGACTTCTTATATTTATAATAGGTTATTACCGTATTTTTCTCTTCCCCCGTCGCTGCGCTCCCCTCATCGCTCCCTCCTCGCGCTGCGCCACCCCTAACCCCTCCAAAGGAAGGAGGGGACCACGTGGCAGAACACTTCGACAGAAAAGTATACGTCAAATACAAGTATATCAGACGTGGTGGATGATCCGGTTTTTGGAGACTACGGCAGGCTGATCTTTCCTGTAAACAGCGGATATATGAGTGGCAATACGCTGGGAAGCCTACGCCTTACTTGGTACAACAACACTGATTCGAATAAGACGGTGGAGATCGTGAATTACCTGAAGAACCATGCCGAAGCCGGGGAAACGGTTTTTTACGATATATACACCGACGCGGAAAAGGCCGCTGATCCCGCCAAAAGAGATACCGGCCTGTTCTTCTTCAAGGGCGATCCCGGTGCGAAGTTTGCCATCGTGAACGCCGGCAGCGGTGATCGTTAACTATACCGGCCTGCCCAGATGAATACCTTATGAATTGAAATTTTGACGTATTTTCGGCTTAAATGCAGAACTCCACATGAACGCCGTCCTCATCAGAGAGGTATACTGCTTCGATCATCATAGAAGCGATATTATGCTTTTCCTCAATGGTGAGCTTATCCCAATCCTTTAACGGATCAGCAAGCGGTTTGGAGTCGATAGCTTTCTGTTTGCGAGCTTTCAACTGCAATTTGCCTTCCAACTTCGACTTAGTCTTGTGAAATTCCTTGACACGCTTCTGAATGTATGCGAACAGTACCTCATCGGCATCAGGGAGTTTGTCCATCAACTTCTGAATATCATCATCAAGTTTCAGTATCTCAGCTTTGAGCGTTTCAGTCTCAGCGTCGGGAGCTTCGTCCTCACGCTTTGCGACCTCAAGGCTTTTTATTTTTTCGCACATAGCAGAATACACAGCATCTTCGACTTCGGGCAGTCTCGTTTTCAGGGTACGCTTATGACAGCCACCCACCGAGTAAAAGCCATAGTCAATCAGATACGTCCAAGTCTTTGTCCGTGTCTTGTTGTGCTGAGCGTTGATCTGAATACCGTAACCGCAGTAAGGGCATTTGATGAAGCCGATCAGCCAAGAAATTTTCGGTTTCCCGTTTTTCGGGAATGCCTTGTTATGTGCTTTTCTGTCCTGCACCGCAAGCCATACCGCCGAATCCACAAGCCCCTCATGATACCCGATCTTGACATAGGTCTTGCCCTCATTATCCTTGTGAGAGAATACACCGTGAATGCCGTCATAGGCTTCAACACCATCAATAATCTCATAGCCCTGCGACTGAAAATATGCATAGACCTCTTTATCAGCTTTGACGTAAAGCATACTCTCCAAAAGCAGAGAAACATGACTTTCGCTCACGCTTCCGTGAACTCTGTACTGTCCGCTTGTGCGTCTCGTCACGATATCATTCTCCTTGAAATACTGAATAATATCTTTCAGTGAATGCTCCGGATTCTGATACATACGAAATGCGATACGCACCGATTCTGCCTGTTCCGAGGGAACAAGAACCGAACCTGTCTTACCGTTGATAGTCCTGCGTTCGGAATCATAGCCGTAATACATTCTGCCACCCTGAAAAAATCCAGTCTCACGAGCTTTAGTGCTGTACGCATCGGCTACTCTGGCGGCAATGGTTTCACGCTCAAACTCAGCAAAGTTCAGCAGATTGTTACGCATCATACGTCCCTCTTTTGTTTCCGTATTGAACGGTTCGGAGAGAGAGTAAACGGTCACGCCGTAACGGTCAAGCTCGTCAGTAATGTTAAGATACTCCCTCATGTTTCTGCTGAAACGGTCATACTTCTTAACAACGATCCTGCCGATAATGCCCTCACGGGCATCGCTCATCATCTGCTGAAATGCAGGACGGTGTTCAATATCCTTACCCGACCTGCCATCGTCACAATACACCTGATACGGTGCATCGCCAACGAACCTGATACATTCCTCCTTCTGGGCATTGATAGACAGCGAATTATTGCCCTTAAAGCTGTCACTTACGGAACGGCGAACATAGATAGCCGTGATACCGTTTGTCTGTTTTGTTGTTCTCATGATCTCGACCTCCATTTTGCAATGAAAGCCGATATTTACGCTTGTATATATCTTAGCGCATATCGGCTCAAATTGCAAGTCCTACACCTCGAATCATCGGTGTGATTATGAATTTTTAGCGATATGCACTATTATCCATTTTTGCGTTCTTCGTTAATGCGGCGCTCTGCACCAACAAGTAAATCATACATCTGGTTGAGCTTCTGTCTGCGGAGAATCTCAGACATATTTTCGGGCGAGGAATATGTTACCTTGATGCCCGAATCAGTGTGCAGCTCAACTACATTTCTCTCTTTTCTCGCAGATGTAATCTCGTTCGTTCTACACTATCCTTTCCGACAGCTCGTTCCATTTTTTACATCTTCCTGCTGTCTGTATCCTATAAAATCGTTCCCGTGCTTACGGGGAAATGCCTTATGACCATAAGGACTTTTTAATTAGAATCGCTGTTGCCGTAGAAGGACATCTGCCCCTCAAGCTCCTCACTTTCAGCGTAAGGATTACCATGAGCGTTTCCGTGTTTTTTGGAAACGGTATTGCCGACCGTGCTGTCGGAAGTTTTCACTCCGCAGAGTTCAAGCAATTCAGCATCGGACATACCGCTTGCCCTCAGTTTCTGTAAAAGCAGATGCTCCGAGCTGATGATTTCATCAAGCTCCCTGGGCTTGCAGTTGTATTCCTCCGCCATCGCAAGACGGGTAGCTTCTTTCAGCTTCTCCTCCAGCGACTTCTTCTTTGCCGTATCACTTGCGATACGCTTTTCCAAAACCTTGATTTTCTCAATGAGCTGATCTCTCTTTTCTGTATATAAGCCCATTCAAAAATCACAACCTTTCTGTTTTTTGTTCTAAGCAGTTTTTGAAATTCATACTGCTATGATCTCATTATAGCGCACACTTCTATGAAAAAACAATCCGCATTGCGCACAATCTTTTGTTCACGGTTCGTTAATAAAAGACCGGGGAATTTTGGATTTTCAAAAATCGAAATCACGCTATTTCGCAGAAAAATCAATGTAGTCATTTTGACAGAGGCTGAAAAACGCCTGTCTTGACTATTTTGGATTTTTCCAGTATGATGTTTTCAGGGATTGGCATAGAGTCTATCGAGCAAAAAGCGATACGGAGAAATATAGTCGCTGATGCTCCAATTCCTCACACGGAAGTGAGGAAAACAGCAGAGCCGACAGGCTCATATAAAAATTAGCCCCGCAGGGGCTATGTCAAATCGCAAGCTCGGCATAGTTGCACTACAAATCACAGATTTGAGTCCACCAATGCACCGCTTGTTAGAGGGCTGCCGCCCCTAAGACCCCGAAATATAAAAAGAGAAAGGAAACACAGAGTTTGAAAGGTGAAACAAAGAGAAAACACAGTATTCAGGT
>JAILFN010000128.1 GCA_024697545.1 Ruminococcus sp. | reverse complement strand
CCCACATTATAAATGAATAGGTCATGACCGTCGTCTTGCCCGAACGCACCGCGCCGTCGCATATCACTCCGTCAAGGCAGCAGGTCGGCGGCTCCGTCCACCAGCGCAGAAGCTTTATCTGCTTGGGCGAAAACCTGAATTCGGTGTCGCTTTCAGCCTCGGTCCTTTTCGGCATACTGCTCCCCCTCTCTGCCGCCGAACACGGCGTTCAGGAAGCTCTCGGCTGTGTCGGTGTGACTTATCTCGCCCTCTGCCTCCCTCAGCGCATCAAGCGCCTTGCATCGGTCGAAGAACTTTATCTCCACCATACCCTTGCCGCATTTTATCTCCTGCACCCCGTAAAGGTCGGCTTTCGCGATCATCGCGGGCGTTACCGTTTCTGCAAACGCGAGTGCTGCCGCGTCGTTGTTCCTGCCGAAGGCTATCCGCCGCAGCCCCTGTATCGCGGGAGGCTCGGCGTTTGTCAGCCTGTACTGCTCCACCCGCCGCCTGACCGAACGCTCGCATATCAGCCTGAGCCCGACCAGCGCCGCCGCAGCCCTGGAAGCTCCCGCCAGCACCGCAGCCTCATAAAGATTCCCGCACCGCGCATATTCTGCCGCGAACACATTTTTGTCTGTCTGTGACATATATTACCTCCATTCTCCGTTTTGCTCTCTCCGAGAGTCCCCGTGATCTCTTTTTCTGAACAAGTCCTCTCATAAATAGGCTCACAGAGCCGTTTTGTTGCATCAAAACGTGCAACATTGAATGAAATATGTCTAAATTAAAAGATAAATCAGATACTTGCACAGTTTGAAGTACACATTTTTGTCGCATAGCCACAAAAATAGACCCGTTTTTCAACAGGTCTGTTCATCTCTGTAATATTCAATATCACAACACTTAACAAATATCAATTATGCACCGTTATCTTTGTGTTTTACCGAAACGATGTAAAATAAAAACTGCACCCGCGTCACGGGTGCAGCATAAAATTATTCGCTTGTTATCAAAGCTTCTGGAGAACGAAGATCTCGTAGATAGCGGAGATGGCACGCTCGAAATCGCGCTCCGCAACGCCGATGATGATGTTCAGCTCGCTCGAGCCCTGGTCGATCATCTTTACGTTAACGTGTGCATGAGCCAGCGCCGAGAATATGCGTCCCGCTGTGCCGCGCTCGCTCTTCATGCCGCGTCCTACTACCGCGATAAGTCCGAGGTCTGTCTCGATGTCGATAACATCGGGGTGAGCGTTTCTGTGGATGCCTGCAAGTATCTCCTGCTCCTTCTCGCCGAACTCGCTCTGGTGAACTACGATGCTCATGGTGTCGATACCCGAAGGCATATGCTCAAAGGATACACCGTTCTTCTCGAACTGCTCCAGCACCTTTCTGCCGAAGCCCAGCTCGCTGTTCATCATGTCCTTTTCGATGTTTACTACCGCAAAGCCCTTCTTGCCCGCGATACCCGTGATGGTGTAAAGCGGCTTTAAGCTCGTGGACTCTACGATGAATGTGCCGGGGTCGCCGGGCTTGTTGGTGTTCTTAATGTTTATCGGGATGCCCGCCTTGCGTACAGGGAAGATAGCGTCCTCGTGAAGAACGGTAGCGCCCATGTATGCAAGCTCTCTCAGCTCCTTGTATGTTATGGTGCGGATAGGCTCGGGGTCTTCAACGATGCGGGGGTCGCAGATGAGGAAGCCGGAAACGTCGGTCCAGTTCTCGTAAAGATCTGCATTAACGCCCGCTGCCACGATGGAACCCGTGATGTCCGAACCGCCGCGGGAGAATGTCTTGATGGTGTCGTTGGGCATGGAACCGTAGAAGCCGGGGATAACGGCACGCTCGATGCCCTTGAGTCTCTCGGATATAGCCGCAAGAGTGGGGTCGATGTCGAAGCTTCCGTCCTCGCGGAAGAAAACTACCTCGGCAGAGTCGATGAACTCATAGCCTAAGTATGCAGCCAGCACCTTGCCGTTGAGGTATTCACCTCTCGAAGCTGCGTAGTCTCTGCCCGCGCGTCCGATAAAGCAGGACTTTACGGTGTTGAATTCCTCGCTGAGGTCGAGGTCTATTTTAAGCTCTTCGATGATGCTGTTGTAGCGCTCCTTGATGGCATCGAACTCCTTGTCGAAGTTCCTGCCCTTTACAGCCAGCTCGTAGCAGCCGTAGAGCATATCGGTGACCTTCGTGTCGCTCGAAAATCTCTTGCCGGGTGCGGAAGGCACAACATAGCGTCTGGACTCGTCTGAATGTATGATGTCGGCGACCTTTCTGAACTGCTCTGCACTTGCGAGCGAGCTTCCGCCGAACTTTACTACCTTTACCATTATGATCTCTCCTGTTTCAATATATTGACGTATTTTATCACACCTATATTATTATATGCTTATTGCTAAAAATAGTCAATATGCAATCCGCACAACAAAATGTGAATTTTCTGTGTATCTAATGTGCGTACTGTTGTACGTCAGCGGCGTACAACGCCCCGACACCCCCGAAATCCCACTGTTTTTCGCCTATCACACCCACCTTTCGCGTGCCTTCCCGATGAAAACTCCCCGACAAAGTGAGAAAGTATAAAAATACTAAACCGAAGCCTTGATATACCTCACAAAAGAAACTATATGCCTTTGTGCGTAATTGCTATTGAAAAATTCTTCTGTGTGTGGTATAATATAAACGATTTATTAAGGCTGCCCCGCTGCTGCACGGCGTTTATGGGCTTGAGCCTTGATATGTTCGCGACCGCGGACAGATCTGAACTTACGGAGGTAACTATCATGATATTAAAGAAGCTCATAGCAGGATTTTCCGCAGCTGCCATCGCCGCTTCACTCGCGGCTCTCCCCGCTGCTGCCGATGCTCCCGAAGCCGATGAGAACGGCGTATACGGCACCGCAGGCATAATCTGGATGATAAGAGATCAATGGGATCACAAGAAGGATCTTGAGCTTGATCCTACCGATGAGTTTGAGACCTATACCATCTCAAGCACATATCACAATGTAAACATCACGGGCAACGGTCAGTATACCGTTGACATGAGCGGCTACCACGCTCCTCAGGACTGGCTCGATGTCGGCGTTGAGGTAGGCTACCTCGGCGTGCTCTGCAACCTTGATTTCGAGACCTACACCGATATCGGCTTTGAGCTTGACGAGGCTACCATCGACGGCAAGACCTATAAGTTTGAAAAGGGTCTCAACGAGGAGGGCGAGCCTATACAGGTGCTCGAAGACAGCGAGATCATCGAGAACGGCAAGAAGATGATAAAGATAAAGAACGGCTACGGCGATCAGATAAAGTCCGAGCCTGAGATGGATACCCTCGCATGGACGACCACCGATCCCCTGACCGTGACCTTCACGATCTCGGGTCTTCCCACCGACAAGATCGCGGACAACCCCGATGAGGTGATCGAACAGGTTTACGGCAACGGTTCCATCGACAACGACCCCGCCGAGGGCGAGGAAGAGGAGGCAGAAGCCGAGACCGAGGCTGAAACGGAAGAAGCCCCCGCAGAGACCGAAGCCGCGGCAGGAGAAGAAGCTCCCGCCGAGACAGAGGCTGAAAAGGCAGAGATCGAAGACAAGAAGGAAGCCGACGAAAAGGAAGAGGGCTCCAACACAGGCGTTATCGCAGGTGTCGTTGCCGCTGTCGTTGTGATACTCGGCATCATCGGCTTTGCTGTCGTAAAGAAGAAAAAGTAAGACGGCGATGTAACAGATAATATCTTACCCCCGAAGGACCTATCTCCCTCGGGGGTATTTTTGTATCCTATCAAAGCACCTTTGAAAGGAAGTCCTTCAGGCGCTGACTTTCGGGGTGGGCAAAGAACTCCTCGGGGGTGTTCTGCTCGGTTATCACGCCGTCAGACATGAACATCACTCGGGAAGCTACCTCGCGGGCAAAGCCCATCTCGTGGGTGACTACCACCATGGTCATGCCGCCCTCCGCGAGCTGCTTCATAAGCTCCAGCACCTCGCCCACCATCTCGGGGTCGAGCGCAGATGTCGGCTCGTCGAACAGCATCACCTCCGGCTCCATCGCAAGCGACCGCGCGATGGCTATGCGCTGCTTCTGACCGCCCGAAAGCATGGCGGGGTACTCGTCCGCCTTGTCGGGCAGCCCTACTCTTTTGAGAAGCTCCTCCGCCTTTGCATCAGCCTGCTCCTGCGTCATGAGCTTCAGCTTTACGGGCGCTAAGGTTATGTTGCGGCGTATCGTCAGGTGCGGGAAAAGGTTGAAGTGCTGGAACACCATGCCGAGCCGCGTGCGGACGTGGTTGAGCTCCTTTTCGCTCAGCTTTGTGATGTCGGTGCCGTCAAAGATCACCTCGCCCTCCGTCGGGCGCTCCATAAGGTTCATGCAGCGCAGCAGCGTGGATTTTCCCGAACCGGAGGGTCCGACGATTACCACCTTTTCGCCCTGCTTTATCGTTTCGTTTATGCCCTTTAGCACGTCGATATTGCCGAATGATTTTTTCAGCCCGCGTATCTCTATAAGCGTCTTAGCGTCTGCCATTGACAGCGAGCCTCCTTTCAAGCCTGCTTACAAGGTAAGTCAGGAACATAACTATCACAAGGTAGATCACCGCTACCGATATTAGCGGCAGGAAGGGCGAGAAGGTCTGGGAGCGTATGATGTCTCCGCCCTTTGTGAGGTCGGCTATCGCAATGTAGCCCGCCACCGAAGTCTCCTTCAGCAGCACTATGCACTCGTTTGCAAGCGCGGGCAGCACCGTCCTGAGCGCCTGCGGAAGTACAATGTACAGCATCGTGCGGCGGTAGCTCAGCCCCAGGCTCCTGCCCGCTTCAAGCTGCCCGTTATCAACAGCCATGATGCCGCCGCGGACGATCTCGGCAACGTAAGCGCCCGAGTTTATGCCGAAGGCTATGACCGCGACGAGCGTCTTTGATATGGGAACGCTCGCGAAGATGACGAAGTATATGATAAGCAGCTGCACGACTACGGGCGTTCCGCGTATCACAGTAAGGTAGATACGGCAGATGATATCAAGCGGTCTGAGCTTTCCTGTTTTTTTGTATGTGCAGCGGACGATCGCCACCAAAAATCCCAGCGCCATGCCGATCAGCACGGCGAACACGGTTATCTCAAGAGTAGTCAGCAGACCGTCAGCCAAGTATTTCCAGCGGTCGGCTTCAATAAAATTCTGTTTGAAGCTTTCGGAAAAGCCCACGCAGATCCCCCCATTTCTTTATTTCATGATGTCAAACAACACAGGGGCGGAAATTGCCCGCCCCCGAGAGTTGTTCGGATATAGTGTACCTTATTTGTCCTTGCGTACCATTACAACAAGGTGAGTAACGGTATACTCGTCGGAGAAGAGAACGTTCTTCTTTCTGTCCTCGGTGACCGAAAGACCCGCAACGCCCACATCAGCCTTGTGCGACTGAACAGCGGGGATCACCGAATCGAATGCCATATCGTCTATTTTCAGCTGATAGCCGAGCTTGTCGCAAACGGCGTTCATCATGTCAACGTCGATGCCGACGAACTCATCGCCCTCGCGGCTCTCGTAGGGCGGGAACTCTGCATTGGTCGCCATAACGAGAGTGCCTTTGCTCCTGTCGGCGTTTTCGGGAGACTTGTAGCGCTCGCCCTTTTCCTCGCCGTCATAGCTGTCCTTTATGGCTTTCAGCGTGCCCTCCTTGTCAAGCTCGGCAAGAGCGCCGTTTATCTGCGTCTGAAGCTCGGCATTGTCGAGGTTTATCGCAATAGCGTAGGACTCGTCCGCAAAGCCCTCGTCGAGCAGCTGAACGTCGCTGTTCTTGCCGACGAAAACATCTGCGGTGTCCTTGTCGATGATAACGGCATCTACCTTGCCCTGCTTGAGAGCCTGAACAGCGTCGGAATACTTGTTGTATTTCTCCACCTTGCCGTCCTCGATATCACCCGCAAGTGTATCGCCCGTCGTACCTATCTGCACGCCGATTGTCTTGCCCTTGAGGTCATCTACGGAATGAACGGTGTTCTCGGGAGCGCCGCAGGAGCTGAGCATAGCACCCGCGATAGCCGCCGCGATGAACATACATACTGCACTTTTTGTTCTCATCAGAAAAACTTCCTTTCAAGCCGCTGAGAAACGGTCATTTTTATCATAAGATACATTATACCATATACACCACGGGATTTCAATACCCAAAAACCACGTTTTTTCACGAAAGTTCCGACATTATTTTGTACCGATTTACGTTCATTCGTGAGTTATTTAAAACTGTTTACAAGGTGCCGAATATCCTGTCGCCCGCGTCGCCGAGACCCGGGACTATATATGCGTTCTCATTAAGACGCTCGTCAAGGCAGCCGATGTAGATGTCGATGTCGGGGTGGGCTTTTTTCAGCGCTTCAAGTCCCTCGGGAGCGGCGATGACGCACATGAACCTGATATCGCGGCAGCCGTGGCGCTTTATGATATCCACCGCAGCCGCAGCCGAGCCGCCCGTTGCGAGCATCGGGTCGGGCAGTATCACCGTGCGCTCACTGAGATCGGCGGGGAGCTTGCAGAGGTATTCGTGCGGCAGATGCGTGACCTCATCGCGGGCAAGCCCTATATGCCCGACCTTAGCCGATGGCACCAGTGCGAGCAGACCGCCCACCATACCTAGCCCCGCGCGAAGCACGGGAACTATCACAGGCTTCTTGCCCGAGAGCACCGGCGCTTCTGTCTCAGCCACGGGTGTCTTTACCTTTATAAGCTCGGTGGGAAGATCCCTCAGAGCTTCATACCCCATGAGCATCGCGATCTCTTCGACCAGACTGCGGAATGCCTGTGTGCCCGTGTTCTCGTCCCTCATAAGGGTTATCTTGTGCTTTATAAGCGGATGATCCAGTATGATTGTCTTTCCCATGATAAAACGTCCTTTCTTTGTCAGCATTGCTGTCAGCATCGCTGTCGGCACCGCTGTCAGCACCGCGGCCGCCGCCTTTCACACCAGCAGCCTGAGTTTTTCTTTCAGCATACGGATCTCTACACGTTTTGCCATGCCCAGCACCTCGCCGTCGGTGTGTACCCACAGGGGTATGTCCGAGGTCATGACAACGCTTTCGCCGCGCTGTTCGTATATACCGCGAAGCTTCAGATGTCTGCCCGAATAGGCAAACGGCAGCATCTTCAGGAACTCGGGCTTGCCCAGTCCGTTGCCGATACATACATCGAACAGTCCGTCATCAAACTCGGCGTGGGGGCAGAACCTGAACCCGCCGCCCTCGCAGCAGTGGTTCATAACGACGGCGCAAAGGCATTTCCTGTAAAGCCGCGTCTTTCCGCCGCAGGTGATCTTCACGGCAGCGGGCTTTGCGGTAAAGCAGACCCTTATCGCTTCGATAAGATACACCGCCCGCCCGAGTCCTATGCGGTTGAGCAGCGGCTTGAGCTTTGATCTTTCCACAAGGGCGCAGGTCGCCGCCCCGAAGCCGATATCGCTGCTTATGTTGAACCGCCGCCGCTTCACACTGCCGTCCTCGCCGAAGAAGGCGGTCTCTCCGATATCGGCGGTGCGCCTTACCACGCCGCCGAGGATACGTCTTACAAGAGCCGCCCTGCATTTCGGCAGCCCCATGTCACGCTGCATATCATTGCCCGTGCCGCAGGGGATAAAGCCCAGAGCGGTGCGCTCAAAGTCTGCGATGCCGTTTACAGCCTCATTGAGCGAGCCGTCGCCGCCTATCACGACAAGCGCCGTATCCTCCCCGCGCGAGGTCAGGCTGCGGCAGATCTCCTCGATCCCCCGCCCGGGCGCGGAGCAGTAGAGTTCAAACTCGGCACCGCAGCGTTCAAACTCGGCTATAAGCTCATCACATATCTTCCCCGCCCCGCCCGAAGCTCCCGCGGGATTCAGCACTATACGATATATCATCGGCAAGTCCCCCTTGCATAACGTGTACTATATACAAATTATAACACACCCGCCTTAAAAAAGCAACCCCGCCCCGCGAAAACGCCTCGTTTGACTTTTATGTAAAGGTCTGCTATAATATGAAGTGTATAATACGGTGATACTTCACCCGAAGCGGGAGGACAGGATAGATCATGGATAAGGACGAGATCAAGGTACTGATGATAGACGATGACGAGATGATAGCCGCCGCGACCTCGGAGTATTTTAATATGTTCGGATTAAAGACCGCCTACGTTACAAGCTATGAAGAGGCTGTTCGGTTTCTTGAAGAGCAGGATGTATCGCTGCTTCTGCTCGATATAAACCTCGGCGACAGATCGGGGTTCGAGCTTTGCAAAAGAGTCAGGAGCAGCTATGATCTGCCGATATTCTTCATAAGCGCCCGCACAGGCGATGATGATGTTCTCATCGCACTGAACATAGGCGGGGATGATTACATCAAAAAGCCTTATACCCTAAGCGTGCTGCTCGCGAAGGTAAAGGCTGCCGTAGCAAGGTACGACAGGGCGCGGGAGAACGCCGCACGGACCACCCGCGAGCCTGCCGACGGCAATATAAAGCTGATAGGCGATGTTTACCTCAACACCAACACACGCAAGATAATCGCAGGCGGCAGCGAGATCACCCTGAAGGCGCTCGAATACAAGCTGCTCTATTACCTTTACACAAACAGGGGCAGAGTGGTCTCAAAGGACGACCTGCTCAGGGACGTATGGGAGGATCAGTATATAAACGAGGGCACTATCGCGGTGCATATCCGCCACCTGCGTGAGAAGATAGAAGCCGACCCCAAGGAGCCGCAGCTGATAAAGACCGCCTGGGGCGTGGGGTATATCATGGAAGACAACGTATCATGAGGCGCTATTACAGAGCTGCGGTGCTGCTGCTGATGCTGCTCGCGGCGGGGCTGATCGCCGTCGTGAAGCTGACAGCCGCGCATAACGATACCGCGGGCAGCGAAGATGTGCTTTTCTTAAACGAGATCGCCCACAAAGCGGCAGAGGGCGATATCCCGACCGAAAGCGGCAGTCAGACCCGCGAGTTCGTGATACTCGACTCAAACGGCAGTACGCTGTTTGACAACCGCCGCGACCGCTCGGAAAAGCTCACCGCAGAAACGGCTGTCCGCAAACGCTTCCCGTATACCTATATCATACGCAACGGTCAGATCAGCGGCAGCGTGATACTTACCGACGCCGAAAAGCTCTCGGACAGCATCCGCGGAAGGATCATAGCCGCGTATATCGGGTGCAGCCTTTTGCTGATATCCGCAGTGCTCGCATTCGGGGCGTATGTCCGCAGGACGATAATACTGCCCTTCAACAGAATGAAGGACTTCGCTGCATTTGTCGCGGCGGGCGACCTCGACAAGCCTCTTGAGATGGACAGGGACAATATGTTCGGAGCCTTTTCGGAAAGCTTTGACATCATGCGTGAGGAGCTGAAAGCTTCAAGATCGCGCGAGCTTGAGCTGCAAAAAAAGGAGCGCGAGCTGGTAGCTTCGCTGTCGCACGATATCAAGACACCTGTCACCGGCATAAAGCTCACCTCAGAGCTCATGGCGGCGGTCTTCTCCGGGAGCGAGGGGCATGAGCTTACCATAACTCCCGATATGACCGCAAAGATGAACAACATCGGCAAACGCGCCGAGGAGATAAATGCTCTGATAAGCGACCTGTTCTCATCTACCCTCGAAGACATCGGAGAGTTCAAGGTCGAACTTAACGATGAAAACTCCGCGGTGATAGCCGAGATCATCGAAAAGTACGACGACCGCGGGCTCGTCCGCGCGGCTGATATCCCAAAAGTCATCATACACACCGACAGGATACGCCTTTCACAGGTCATCGGCAACATCATATACAATTCATACAAATACGCCGATACTCCGATAGATATAAGCTTTCGCCTCACAGACGGCTTCCTTGAAGCCGCGGTCTCCGACAGCGGTCCCGGCGTTGCTGAGGATGAGATAGAGCTTATAACCAATAAGTTCTACCGCGGCAAGGCACAGAGCGGCAAGGAAGGCAGCGGACTCGGGCTTTATATCGCAAAGATGCTTATGGAAAAGATGGGCGGCGGGCTTGATATCAGCAGCCGAAACGGTCTGTGCGTCAGGATACTTATCCCGCTCAGTTAAGAAAAAGACAAGAATTTAACAAGGATCCGACAAGGAAGTTTTTTGGGGGATCATGTATAATACTATCATAGGATACAAAAAGTATCGGAAAGGCAGTGTTATATATGATCCCTGTTTTGCGTACAGAAAAACTTTGCAAATCATTTTCAAACGGCGGCACACAGCAGCACGTTATCAAAAACTTAGACCTTGAGATCATGGAGGGGGACTTCACGGTCATAATGGGAGCCTCGGGCTCGGGCAAATCGACCCTGCTCTATGCGCTTTCGGGAATGGACAGACCGACCCTCGGCAAGATATACTTCGGCGGCACCGAGATACAGGACTGCTCGAACGATCAGCTTGCGGTGTTTAGGCGCGGCAACTGCGGGTTCGTTTTTCAGAGCATATATCTTCTTGACAACCAGACGGTGCTCGATAACGTCCTGACGGGCGCATATGCCGTTCAGAAAAACTCGCCCGCGCTGATAAAGAAAGTAAAGGACACCCTTGCCCGCCTTGGTCTTGACGAGCAGATGCAGAAGAAATACCCCAACCAGCTCTCGGGCGGCGAGGCGCAGCGGGTCGGCATAGCAAGGGCTGTGATAAACGACCCGAAGATACTCTTCGCCGACGAGCCTACGGGATCGCTCAACTCCGCGACGAGCAAGGAAGTGCTGGATGTATTCACGCAGGTGCATGAGAACGGTCAGAGCATCGTGATGGTGACACACGACATAAAGACCGCCCTGCGCGGCACAAGGACGATATACCTCCGTGACGGAAGCATAGTCGGCGAACACAGGATGCCCCCATACGGCAGCGATGACATAAAAGAACGCCGCAGCGCACTTACGGCATTCTTAGACGAGATGGGCTGGTGACAGCATGAAGATACTGAGACTATCATTTTTCAATTTAAGGAAAAACAAGCGTGAAGCGGCGGCGATACTCTTCCTGACGCTCATAAGCTCATTCCTGCTCGGCACCTTCTTTTCCTCCGTGGCGAATATCCCGAAGGTGTTCGACAAATGCTTTGAGGAGACAGGCTGCGCGGATTCGGCGCTGAGGATCAATGCGGACAAATACCGCGATGACTTTTACGGCATACTCGCCGATGACTTCGGGATCGGGGATATCAGGCGCGGAAGTATGCTCTACGCCACAGGCGTGCAGATAACAAGAGATGACAAGACATACACGATGAACCTAAACTTTGTGACGGAAAGCACCGAGCGCAAGTTTGAAAGCTTTGTGAAGTGCAGCAGCCTGAGCGAGAGCGAGATAGAAAAGCTCGAACACCCGATATGGCTGACAGAGTATTTTATGCTCAATGATGGCTATGAGCCCGGCGACACCTTCACGATAGTCGCAGGCGGCAGGGACTATCCCTTTGAGATAGCGGGCTTTTACAAGTGCGGTCTGTTTGCCGACGCGGGCTACGGCAGAAAATGCGTCTTGTCAGACCGCGACTATCTGCTGCTCTCCGCCGTATACGGTGAGGAAGAGGTGCTGGTATTCAACGGCGGCGAAAGGTTCGACTATAGCGAATACACCGAAAAATGCCGCGAAGCCACCTCGGAAAATATGTCGCAGATATGCAGGTACTGGTCGAAAAAAGATCAGATGGACAATGAGACCGGCTTCATTATGACACTCATCTACCTCAGCGTATTCTTCTCATCGGTGAACATCGCTGCAGTCATATTCCTCATAGGACACAAGATAACCAAGGACATAGAAGATCAGATGCAGCAGATAGGCGTGCTGGAAGCGCTGGGCTATACCTCAAAAGAGATATCACTCTCCTACGCCTGTGAGTATGTGCTTTCGGGCGGGGCAGGCTCGCTGACGGGCGCGGCGGCGGCTGTCTTCTTCGCACCCGTCATGAACGGCATATGCACATACTTCATCAGCCGCAGATACGACTGCCCGCCGAGCCTTTTGCGTATCATTGCAGCCGCCCTGACAGTGGCAGTACTGACGGCTGCCTTCGCGGTCATGAGGTCTTCAAAGATAAGGAAGATACCGCCCGTTTCGGCATTCCGCAAGGGCATAAAAAGCCACCACTTCGGAAAGAACGTCTTTCCCCTCGACAGGCTGAAAAAAAGCATAAATCTGAGGCTCGCTCTGAAGGGCATATTCACCGACCTGAGTTCAAACATCGGAATGGGTTCATGTATGATACTTGCGGGAACGGCGATACTCTTCTGCGCTTCGACCTATTCATTCTTTGCCGACAGCAGCGCGATATTCGCCATAGTAGGCGCGGAGGTGAGCGATGAGTCGGTGACCCTCATGAACGGCGTTGACGCCAGAGCGTTCCGCGAGGATCTGCTCACCATGCCCGAAGTCAGAAAGGTGAACCTGACGGCAGCGTTCAGCGGCGACATTACAGTCAAGGATTCCGAGGAACCCGGCGGAGCTTTCGTATACGACGACTACAACGAAACGGAGTTCATACATACAAAATACGGCAGGTTCGCAAAATACGACAATGAGATAATGATAACCCTAAGAAGGTCAGTAACGGAACACCGCAGCGTCGGCGACAGGATCGTGATAGAGTGCGACGGCGGTGAAAAGAGCTACATCATCACGGGCATAGTGCCCTCCACGGTGAACAACAGGATGGATCTTTATTTCACCACTCAAGGCTTTATCCGCGCATTCCCGAACGTCCGCCCCAACAGCGCAGATATATATCTGAACAAAGGCTGCGGCAGGAAAGACTTTGAAAAAAAGCTCACGGCGCTTTACGGCGTCAACGCAAAGGACACCGCATACAGCGCAGGCAGCGGCGGCACTCTCGAGGAACGCATAAAGGCTGCCGCCGATGAAAAGATGGCTGTGCTGATATCGCAGTACGGCGTTACCGATGTGGATTATGCCGTGAAGATAGGTGACAGCGTCATCAGGGGAAACAGCAGCAGCTTTGTCATAAAGGAAATGAGCTCGCCGGCAGTGGAGCTCAGCTCCTCCCTAGAACAGATCAGCAGCGTCACAAAGGCGTTCTGCCTTGGCGCTGTGATATTCGTGAGCATCATCGTTGCGGTGATACTCAGCATCATCTCCGCGGGTGCGGTCAAAAGGCAGCGCCGCGATCTCGGGATCATGAAAAGCATGGGGTATACCTCAAAGGATCTGATGATACAGATAGCGCTGCGTATACTTCCCGCAGCGGTGATCTCAGCCGCGGCAGCGCTCCTGCTCACCACATATCTGAACAAGTGCTTCTGGTTCGCCGTATTCGGAGTTATGATACCCGACGACCTGCCTGTCATGATATCAACGGCAGCAGCAATGGTCATCTTCTGCCTGCTGGTATCCTATATAAGCGCGGGCCGCATAAAGAAGATATCCGTAACGGAGCTTATGACAGAATAGTGAGGTATACAGACATGAAGAAAAGTACAGCGATAATTGCGGCGGCAGTTTGCGCCGTCATCGGCACGGCATCACTGACCGTGCGGGCTGACAGAGCCCCCGCCGAAGCTCACGCCGACGAGGTGTCGCAGGAGAGGATATATTCGGTCGGCTCGATAAGCAAGGTCTATGTGACTGTCGCCGTGATGCAGCTCGCGGCAGAAGGCAGGATAGACACGGAAGCCCCCGTGACGGAATATATCCCCGAGTTCAAAATGGCGGACGAGCGCTATAAAAAGATAACCGTAAGGATGCTGATGGATCATACATCGGGCATGGAGGGGACGTTTTTGAAAAACGAAGCACTCTACGGCGATGCCGATGAAAGCTATTCCGAAGCCCTGCTCGAAAGCCTTTCCCGCCGCAGGCTGAAAGCCGAGCCCGGCGAATACGCCGCTTACTGCAACGACGGCTTCTGCCTTTTGCAGATGATCGTCGAGAGGGTCAGCGGTATGCCCTATGCCGACTATCTGCGTGAGAACATCTCAGCGAAGACAGGCGCTTTACATACAGGCACGCCTGCGGATATTTTCAAAGACCGTGACCTTGCACAGATATACCGCTGCGGGAATATCCCGCACGACTATGAATACTGCATGGCTCTCGGCTCGGGCGGGATATATGCGACGGCTTCGGAGGTCGCCGAATTCGGCAGCAGGTTCTTTACGGGCGATGAGTCGCTTCTGCCCGAAGCTGCAAAGGACGAGATGGCAAAGCGATGGGACGGCGGCGCGGACGAATACTCAGACGGCAACGGGCTCGGCTGGGACTATGTCGAAGACCTGTATTATCGGCAGGCGGGCGTAAAGGTCATCGGCAAGGGCGGTGATATCGGAACAATGCACGCGCAGCTCCTTGTAGCTCCCGATGAAAAGGTAAGCATTTCCGTGCTATCGGCGGGCGGCAGCTCATTTTTCAACGGGCTCATGGCAGGATCGCTGCTGGATGTCGTGCTTGAAGAGCGGGGCAAGGAGATCGACAGGACCCCCGCAGAGATAAAGACCGCCGACAGCCTTCCCGCAGATCACGGCAGATATGAGGGGTACTATTCGGTATCCGACGGCTCGACCTCCGATCTGAAAAAGATATGGTCCGATGAAAACGCCATGTACAGCGCTTCCTGCACTTCGGGCAACACGACCCCCGAAAAATATCTGCCGACTTCCGACGGCGGGTTCGTCAGGATCGGCGAGAACGGCGGCATAACTCCCGAGCGCGAGGTGCTGAGATTCTGTGAACGGAACGGCAAGGTGTACATCAGGCGGAGCGTGCTTACGATAGTTCCAGGCATCGGCGGATCGGAGAGCTGTTCCTACTTCGGCGAACGCATAGATGAGACTGACCCGCCCGAGAAGGTCCTTTCCGCATGGGAGAAAAGGGCTGACAGGCAGCTCGTCATGTGCGGCGGAAAGTATTCCTCAACGGAATATGATTCACCGTTCTTAAAGCTCAGCATACCCGAGCAGCCGCGCGGCTATATTACGGGCAGCTTGACCGTGAGCGGTGCGGCAGAGTCTGTCGAGAGATCCTTCAGGCTCGAGGACGAGAGCAAGGCTCTGTTCTTCGGCAGCACGCCATCATCGGCAAGCCGCGATATATTTGACCTGACCGCGGCAGAGGAGAAACTTTCTGACGGCAGGTCGGCAGAGATCATCAGTGCAAGCAACGGCTGGAAATTCCGCTTTGCCGACGAGCTGCCCGAGTTTACAAAGGACATCACCGAGATAAAGCTTTGCAGCGAAGAGCCTAAGTGGTACCGCATCGGAAAGCAGGCGGGCGGCAGCTCCATCAATGCAGAGCGCCCCGAAAAGAGCGTCATCTGCGTATACAACAGATACCGCGAGCTTATCTACACCACCCACGTTGAAGGCGCTCCCGCCGATATACCTCTGCCGACCGAAGGGTATATCCTTTTCCACGGCGAGACAGGCGGCAAGGTCAAGGTCTGCGGCTGAAAGCGGCATTTTATCGCCGCGAAAAATACATAACAATTCCGAACATTGTCCTATAAATTACATACTTAAATATTTTTTTAATACAAAATCCATTGACTTTGAACACATAGTTGTATATAATCAAATTAAGCAAAGGCGCTGTAATATATTACGGCGTCTTTTTGTTTTTTACAGAGATTCCGCTGAAAAGAGGTGAGCTTTCATGGGTGTTCGTTACAGGGTGATGATAATCGACAATGACCGTGCCATGTCCGTCAGGTATAAGAATATGCCCGTCTGGCAGGAAGCGGGATTTGAGATATCGTCAGCTGCCGCGAGCCTCGGCGAGAGCATACGCTCCGTGACGAGAACAGCCCCCGATCTTGTGGTGTGCTGCAACAAACCGCCCATGATCGAAGCCGCCGCTGTGATAAAGGAACTCAAAAGCATAAGGTCTTCCACGGTGTTCATCGTGATAAGCCCCTACGCCGATGCCGAGAATATGCGCGAATGCTTTTTGCAGGGCGCTATCGACTATCTCACCGAGCCTATGGCGGACGAGCGCCTGAGCGATGCTTTGAAGCGGGCTAAGGAGCAGCTTGACAAGGCTTCTTCAAACTACGAATATGCAAGGTCTGTCGATGATTTCTTCGCCGATGCCGAGATATCCGACGAGACTTTCAGGGAAGAGCTTAAAGAATTCTTCCTGAGCTGCGAGAACGTCACCGCCACGACCGAATATGCCGCCGACCATTTCCGCTACAACAAGGATTACTTCGGCAGGATATTCAAGGCAAAGGCAGGCATGACGTTCAGCGAGTTCTACAACCGCTTCCGCATGAGATACGCCGAAAGACTGCTCGTTTCGGGCAGGTATAAGATATATGAGGTAAGCGAGCTTCTGGGCTTTGCCTCGGTGGATTATTTCTCATCGGTGTTCAAAAAGATCACGGGCAGGCGTCCCTCGGATCTAAAAAAGCACTGAATCAGTCCCCGCGATATCCGTGCAGGATATCTGTTAATTCGGCAGGTGTCTGCAATTTGCGGCACAATGTCTGATTTTTATAGGATTATTGCAATTGATTTTACGGCGCGCTTAAAGTATAATAGGTGATGGGCAATGATGTCTGCAAGTTCCTCAGGGAGCTTGTTGTGTCATTGCTTTTTTTATGATTATTTAGGAGGTATATTGTCATGTCTTATGTTGACGAGATCATCGAGCAAGTGATCGAAAAGAACCCCAGCGAGCCTGAGTTCCATCAGGCTGTCAGAGAGGTCCTTGATTCCATCAGAGTAGTTGTTGACGCAAACGAGGAGCAGTTCAGAAAGGACGCGCTGCTTGAGCGTCTGGTAAACCCCGAGCGTCAGATCAAGTTCAGAGTTCCGTGGGTGAACGACAAGGGCAACGTTCAGGTGAACACCGGCTACCGCGTACAGTTCAATTCCGCTATCGGACCTTACAAGGGCGGTCTCAGACTTCACCCCTCGGTAAATCTCGGCATCATCAAGTTCTTAGGCTTCGAGCAGATCTTCAAGAACTCGCTGACAGGTCTTCCCATCGGCGGCGGCAAGGGCGGTTCCGACTTCGACCCCAAGGGCAAGTCCGACCGTGAAGTCATGGCATTCTGCCAGAGCTTCATGACTGAGCTCTGCAAGTATATAGGCGCTGACACCGATGTTCCCGCAGGCGATATCGGCACAGGTGCAAGAGAGATCGGCTATATGTACGGACAGTACAAGCGCATCCGCGGTCTGTTCGAGGGCGTTCTGACAGGCAAGGGTCTTACCTACGGCGGCTCTCTCGCAAGAACAGAAGCTACCGGCTACGGTCTGCTCTACCTCGTAGATGAGCTGTTCAAGTCCCACGGCAACAGCCTTGAAGGCAAGACCGCAGTTGTTTCCGGCGCAGGAAACGTTGCTATCTACGCTATCCAGAAGGCTCAGCAGCTCGGCGCCAAGGTAGTTACCTGCTCCGATTCGACAGGCTGGGTATACGATCCCGACGGCATCGACGTTGAAGCCCTCAAGGAGATCAAGGAAGTTAAGCGTGCAAGACTTACCGAGTATAAGAACTACAGACCCAACGCAGAGTATCATGAGGGACGCGGCGTATGGAGCATCAAGTGCGACGTTGCACTTCCCTGCGCTACCCAGAACGAGCTCCACCTCGACGACGCAAAGCAGCTCGTTGCTAACGGCGTGACCGCTGTTGCAGAGGGCGCTAATATGCCTACCACCGAGGAAGCTACCAAGTACCTCCAGGACAACGGCGTATGGTTCGTTCCCGGCAAGGCTGCAAACGCAGGCGGCGTTGCTACCTCCGCTCTCGAGATGAGCCAGAACAGTGAGCGTCTCAGCTGGACATTTGAGGAAGTTGATTCCAAGCTTAAGGACATCATGGTAAACCTCTACCACAACATCGACGACGCTGCAAAGCGTTACGGCTTTGAGGGCAACTATGTTGTAGGTGCGAACATCGCAGGCTTTGAGAAGGTGCTCAACGCCATGAACGCTCAGGGCATCGTTTAATAAGAACTTCTCAATAATATCATATAAAGGGAGCCGATAAGTATGACAGGTACCGTTATAAATAACAACAGCGTGAACATCTGCCCGTTCACAATAAAGCATCCGGAAATGCTTATCGGCATTCCCGAAAATGAACTTCCCGACGTAAGCACCGACTCAAAGCAGTCGGAATACTCGGCGAATACCGAGAGTTGGGACTGATAAAACAACACCGTTTGAAATGAGCGTCAGACCGCACAGGGTATAGCTATGCCCTTGTGCGGTATTGGCGTTATTAATAAAAAGCGATACCGAAAGGAGTTTTTTGATGAAAAAAATACTGGTCTGCAAAGAGGCAGACCCCCGCGAAACAAGAGTCGCAATGATACCCGATGATATCAAGCGGCTTATTTCTATGGGCTTTGAATTCAAGGTCGTAAGCGGTGCGGGAGTTAAGAGCGGCTTTTCCGATGAAGCCTATGAAAAGGCAGGCGCCAAGATCATCGCCCGTGAGGAAGACGGCTTTGCAGACAGCGAGATCGTTCTTCGCATAATGAAGCCCGAAAGCGCAAAGGGTCTTAAAAAAGACACCATGCACCTGAGCTACCTTGACCCCTTCAACGAGAAGGAGCTGCTCAACGATTTCGCGAAGTCGGGCGTTCAGGCTGTATCCCTCGAGATGATCCCCCGTACAACGCTGGCTCAGAAGATGGACGTTCAGTCCTCTCAGACCTCGCTGGCAGGCTATGTTGCGGTGCTAAACGCTGCTGCAAAGCTGCCCAAGATCCTCCCCATGATGGTAACACCTTCGGGTACTATCCAGCCTGCACGAGTTTTCATCATCGGTGTAGGCGTTGCGGGTCTTCAGGCTATCGCGACAGCAAAGAGACTCGGTGCAAGAGTTGACGCATTCGATACCCGCCCCGTTGTTGAGGAGCAGGTAAAGTCTCTGGGCGCTTCCTTTGTGAAGATCGACCTCGGCGAAATGGGGCAGACGGATCAGGGCTACGCCAAGGAGCTCACCCCCGAGCAGGTAGCAAAGCAGCAGGAGGCTCAGGCTAAGGTATGCGAGCGTTCAAATATCGTTATCACTACCGCAAAGGTATTCGGCAGAAAGGCACCCCGCCTTATCAAGAAGGACGTTCTTGACAGGATGCAGCCCGGCTCTATCGTTGTGGATATGGCTGTATCGACAGGCGGAAACGTTGAAGGCTCAAAGCTCTTTGAGGACGTTGTGACCGAAAACGGCGTCACCATCATGTCGGGCGACCTGCTTGAGCGTCAGGTGCCGTTTGACGCTTCAAAGATGCTCTCGGGCAACTTCACCGCGTTCCTTACGCACTTCTATAATAAGGAAACAAAGGAATTTGAGGTCCGCATGGAGGATGAGATCATGCGCGGCTGCCTGCTGACTCAGGGCGGCGCCATCATCCACGAGCGCTTCAAGTGAGCCTTTAAGACACATCAGATATAATAGTAACATCAGCTGCCGCGTATACCTCGCGGACTGATACAGGAGGAAAAATTATGGCGATAGGAGAAATTCTTCTGCTCGTATTCGTTTTTGTTATCGCAGGCTTTCTGGGAGTTGAGCTTATCTCTAAGGTGCCCTCTCAGCTGCACACCCCGCTCATGTCGGGTACAAACGCTATCTCGGGCATAACCATCGTTGGTGCGATATCCGCTACGGCAGTAGCGCTGCATACCGACGGACTGGTTTCCGATATCTGCGGCTTTGCCGCCATCCTTCTCGCGACCATAAACGTTGTGGGCGGATATCTCGTTACCGACAGGATGCTCGGTATGTTCAAGAAGAAGGGAGCGGATAAGAAGTGAGCTGGGAAAATATAAGCGCGGTCATCACGACCATTCTATACATGGTATCTTCCGTACTGTTTATCCGCGGCATAAAGCTGCTCGGTAAGGCAGACACCGCCCGCAGGGGCAACCTCATGTCCTCTGTCGGCATGATGATCGCAGTAGTGACCGTACTGCTTGAAAAGAAAGTTACCGACACCCTTACAGAGGGCGTCATGGGCAACACCTACCTCTGGGCGATAGCCGCTATCGCACTGGGTTCCGTCATCGGTGCCGTTTGGGCTAAGAAGGTCGAGATGACGGGTATGCCGCAGCTCGTTGCGCTCTTCAACGGCTTCGGCGGTCTGTCTTCGCTGCTGGTGGCTCTCACTCAGTACATGACAGACAAGGAGATCAACGCATTCTCCGCAATAGCGCTGGGTCTTACCATCGCTATCGGCGCTATCGCATTCACAGGCTCTGTCGTTGCATGGGGCAAGCTTTCTGGCAAGGCGTTCAAGAAGAACGTGACCATTCCCGCAAAGAACGTTATAAACGCAATACTCGCGGCAGGCGGTCTTGCAGGCGTGGCACTTTATACCCTCAGCATCGCAGGCGTGCTTGATGCAAACCTCGGCGAGATAGGTATAATCATCGTAACAGCTGCATATCTGATACTCGGCTTTACAATGGTCATCTGCATCGGCGGCGGCGATATGCCCGTTATCATCTCACTGCTCAACGCATTCTCGGGTCTGGCTGCGGCATTTGCAGGTCTTGCTATCTCAAACTCCGTGCTGGTAGTTTCGGGCTGTCTGGTAGGAACTTCGGGTCTTATCCTTACCCTTATCATGTGCAAGGCTATGAACCGTACCCTTTACAGCCTGCTCTTCGCTTCTTCCACTGCTTCCAAGAAGAAGGGTGCTGCGGGCGAAGCCAAGGAGCCCAAGTCAATGTCCGTTGAGGACGCTTACCTTATCCTCGAAGCTGCAAGCTCCGTTGTATTCATCCCCGGCTACGGCATGGCTGTTGCTCAGGCTCAGCACGCTGTCAAGGAACTCTGCGACAAGCTGGAGGAGAACGGCGCTGAGGTAAGCTTTGCCATACACCCCGTTGCGGGACGTATGCCCGGTCACATGAACGTGCTTCTCGCCGAGGCGAACGTGCCTTACGAGCAGCTCAAGACCGCTGACGAGATGAATCCTCAGATGGCCAACACCGACGTTGCTATCGTTATCGGTGCGAATGACGTTGTCAACCCCTCCGCTATCGAGGACGAGACTTCGCCTCTGTACGGAATGCCGATCATCAACGCTTTCGAGGCACGCACCGTATTCGTGCTCAAGCGCGGTAAGGGCGCAGGCTTCTCGGGCGTTGAGAATCCGCTGTTTACAAACGACAATACCGTAATGATCTACGGCGATGCGAAGAATACCGTATCCGCTCTGGTCAGCGAGTTTGATGACGCATAATAAATTTTACGAGGTCGAAATGTATGAGAGCTACCGCTGAAGATATCATTGACTATGTCGAAAACGAAGACATAAAGTTCATAAGGCTTGCGTTCTGCGATGTTTTCGGGAAACAGAAAAACATCTCAATAATGCCCGGGGAACTCAGACGGGCTTTTGAACACGGCATAGCGTTCGATGCTTCTGCCATCAAGGGCTTCGGCGGGAACGTCTTCTCAGATCTTTTTCTGCACCCCGACCCCGATACCCTTTCGGTACTGCCCTGGCGTCCCGAGCACGGGCGGGTGGTCAAGATGTACTGCACGATAAGCACGCCCGACGGCAAGCCGTTTATCAACGACACCAGAGCGCTGCTCATAAATGCCGAGAAGAAAGCCGAGGCAGAAAACATCGGGCTGCTTTTCGGCAGCAGGGCGGAGTTTTACCTGTTCGATATCGAAGCTGACGGCAGCAGAACGACAAGACCTTTCGACAAGGCGGGCTGCATGGACGTTGCCCCGCTTGACAAGGGCGAGAACGTCCGCAGGCAGGTCTGCCTGAACCTTGAAGAGATGGGCATCAGCGCCGAAAGCTCCTGCCATCTGGGCGGAGCGGGGCAGAACGCCATAAAGCTCGGCAGAAGCGGTATCACAAAAGCGGCTGACGATCTTATGTCGTTTTTCAATGCAGTCAAGGCTGCTGCGGGCGCTGAGGGCAGGTGCGCGGACTTTTCACCGAAGCCGCTCGCCGATATGCCGGGCAGCGGGCTGAGCATTGAGATATCCCCCGACAATGAGCTTTCGGGCGGGATGCTCGGCAGCGCGGCGGCGGGGATAGCGGAGCATCTGTACGAGATAACGCTTTTCCTCGACCCAAAGCGCAGCTCTTACGAGCGTCTTCGCAAGGACACGCTGCGGCAGGCGGTCTGCCTGACGGAGACGGGCGGCAGGCGGAGCATAGAGCTCTGCACCCCCGACTGCACGGCTAATCCCTATCTGCTCATAGCGCTGCTGACGCACGCGGCGCTCGACGGCATAAAGCGGGGACTTACCTTCGGCGGCAGCGGCGATATCCCCGCGTCCTACGAAGAAGCGGTAAACGCTGCAAGCGGCAGCGGGTTTGTCAGCAGGCACATCCCGAACGGCATCGCGCAGGCTTATTTTGCCGAAAGATAAACACCGATCCCGAAGCTTAAAGCAGGCTTCGGGATCTTTTATTTTATGAAAAGCTGCGGCTGACACTTGACACCACCTGTGGAGTGTGGTATAATCTGATATGAAAGAAACCTGCAAAATGCAGCATAATGAAACAACAGGAGTGATAACTATGAAATTCAGACTTACCGTAAAACAGAAGCTCAGCAACGTTGCCTTCGGCGACCCCATCGCCTGCAACAACGTAAGCCCCGACGGCACATTCGAGGCAGACAGCCTGCCCTTTGCGCGCCGCGACAGCAACGCTTACGTCCGCGGCTGGGTCGAGGGTCAGGGCATGAAGATGCGCACCCAGAAGGACTGGGCAAAGAACATGAAGACCAAAAACCTCGAGAAGCAGGTAATGGTGCAGGACGGCGACAAGCCCAAGACCTTCCTGTTCGTTATCGAGGAAGTCTGAGGACGCAGGTGAGTCGGTCAGTGCATCAAAACGCAAAAGGCGAGCTCTTTGCTGCGGTCGGCGAGCTTTGCCGCAGCAAGGACATCTGCGTCATCGGCATCGACGGGCTCGGCGGCGCGGGCAAGAGCACGATAGCCGAAGAGCTCTGCCGCGGGCTGAGTGAAGACGGCAGCAGCACCGTTCTGCTGCACATCGACGACTTCATCAACAAGCGCGAGGTAAGGTACGACCCTGCCTATCCCGAGTGGCAGTGCTACTACGAGCTTCAGTGGCGGTACGGATATTTCCGCAGCGTCATCGAGGGGCTGCTGAGCGGCAAGCCCGTTGATGCGGAGCTTTACGACAAGGAAAACGACAGCTACTTCACGCAAAGTTTTTCTGCCGCGGGGCGCTGTGTCATTATCGTCGAGGGGGTATTTCTTCAGCGCGAGGAGCTGCGCGGGCTTTTCGACCTTACGGTCTACATCGACGTTCCCGAGGCTGTCAGGCTCGAGCGGGTGCTGCACCGCGACACCTATATCGGCGGCGAGGACAGCATACGGGCGAAGTACGAGAACCGTTACTTCCCTGCCGAGCGCAAGTACGTCAGCGAGTACCGGCCGAAGCAGTCCGCGGATCTTGTGATAGAGTGACGTTTTGCCAATTGTAAAAAAAGTGTTAAAACGCCCCATCACGCTTGACAACGTCGGCAGAGTGTGTTATAATATTATAGTTGACAAATGCGCTGCTAGCTCAGCTGGATAGAGTGACTGGCTACGAACCAGTAGGTCGGGGGTTCGAGTCCCTCGCAGCGCGGAACAAGAAGTTCGCCCGTAAATGCGTAAAAACGTTGCATTTACGGGCTTTTCTTATACTTTTACGACTGCACTCCCGACAATCAAAAATGCAGATTTGCAGTCAATAAATCACACGAAATCACACGGAATATCACACAGGGATCGTGGTAAGATGAAAGGGCTTTTTCATTATTTCTATTTAGGACGCAAAAAATGCTTAGGCGGAGGATGTTGGTTCTCCGCCTTTTATTTTTTAAAAAATACTGAAAAACTTAAATTCCGACAATTAAAACTTAAAATTTCACTTGACAAATTTAAAAATTAAGTGTATAATTTAAAATAAAGAGGCCAAAAATTAAAATGCAAGGAAGTGAAATTTGAAATGTACGAGCAAGATTTGAAAAAACTTATTGAAAAAATTAAAAATGCTAAAGCGGAATTTCAAACTGTTGAAGTCAAGCGCAGTCAAAACGGCGTGACCGAAAAGCTGTATGATACACTTTCCAGCTTTTCCAATCAGGACGATGGCGGTGTTATCGTATTCGGGATCTATGAGAAGAACGATTTCGAGATCACCGGCGTTAACGATGTTCAGCTTTTGCAAAAGCGTGTTATGGAGCAGTGTGAGCAAATGGAGCCTGCTGTTCGTGCGGTGTTTACCGTGGCGGAGATCGGTGGCAGGAATGTTGTTGCGGCTGAAATACCGCCTGTGGACATTACAGAACGCCCGTGTTTTTACAAAGGCAAAGGACGCATAAAGGGCTCTTATATCCGTGTGGGCGATGCTGATATGCCCATGAGCGAGTACGAGGTATACAGCTACGAAGCCTATCGAAAAAAGTATCAGGACGAGATACGCCCCGTCGAGCGTGCCGCCATGAGTTCGCTTGACGAGAACAAGCTGTCGGAATATCTTCTGAAGCTAAAGCGCAACAAGGCTAATCTGTCTAAGCTGGAGGATGAAAAGATATTTGAGTTGATGAGCGTGCAAAAGGAGGACAAGCCAACACTTGCAGCGCAAATGCTGTTCGGGCTTTATCCGCAGGCATACTTTCCGCAGTTGGGGATTATAGCCGTTTCTGTGCCGGGTACGGAGATAGGTGAAACTGATATCGACGGTTCGAGATTCATCGACAACCAGCGTCTTGAGGGAACAATTCCCGAAATGCTCGACAGAGCGCTGGCATTTGTCAGAAAGAATACCCGCACAAAAACGATAATCGACCCCGACACCGGCAAGCGGCGTGACCGCAGCGATTACCCGGTCAATTCCGTGCGTGAAGCGGTGCTCAATGCCCTCGTCCACCGCGATTACAGTATCCACACTGAGGGTATGCCTATCCAGCTGAGGATATTTGCCGACAGACTGGAGATCACCAACCCCGGCGGACTTTACGGAAGGCTTTCGATCGACACGCTGGGCAAGATACAGCCTGACACAAGAAACCCCGTCATCGCAACGGCTCTCGAAGTACTGAACGTAACAGAAAACCGTTATTCGGGTATCCCAACTATACTGAGAGAGTGCAAGGCGCACGGTCTGCCCGATCCCGAATTCGTGAACCTCAGAGGTGAGTTCACCGTTATTTTCCGCTTACAGGAGAGTGTTCCCGACGCGGCCGGAAATGACCGCACTGCACAGCTGCTGGAATACTGCAAAACTCCCCGCAGCAGAAAAGAGATCGCCGATTTTCTCGGACTCTCGTCCGTTACCTATGCGATAAAAACTTACGTCCAGCCGCTTATCGACAGCGGAAAGATCGGGCTTACTGAGAAGAAGGCGTCCAGTCAGAAGCAGAGGTATTTTGCTAAGTGAGGGTGGATAATACTCATTTGGTCGTGCTGATTATTCAGTGAGATAGCTGAATAATATTACTCCCGAATAAAAGCTGATACAATGTTAAGTCTCTTTTCTTATGGCAGTTTATTTCTTAACGATGAGGTCAATATAATGAAAGACGTTGTAATTTCGCGGATTTTGGGTTCTTGAAAACTGTTTCGATCCCAATTTAGCCCCAAAATAAAGAAACACAGAAAAGAACCTTAAAGATATAGGGGAATGAGAGCTGTCAAGCATGTAGTCTATCCAATGGTACGAGAAAAAATGGCAAGCCGACTCCCGAGCAGAAGCACATTATTGGCTGTTACTTAGGTATTTTTGGATATAAAAAATGCTGATATCAGATATTACTGATATACTTATGGTGACGAGAAATGCTACCCGTAAGAAGATAAATAAAGCTCTCGAAATGCTGTTCGAGCATATTTGGAACAACCGGATAAAACATAGTATTAGTGTATATCTATCATGATTAAATAAAAACGAATGTGAATATGTTGGTATACTTCTAGAATTGATAAACAAAAGAATTAAAATATTGTGTAAAAATATGTGCTATATACTTGCCATATGCTATAGCATGTGCTATAATATAATAAATAAGGGGGATGCATATATGACTTTTTCTGAGATTGTGAAACAAATTCGAAGTAAACGAAACTATACGCAAGAACAATTCGCCCGAGAATTAAATGTGAGCTTCTCAACGATAAACCGATGGGAAAATGGTCATACTGTACCAAGCGGTTTAGCAAAAATGCGCCTTCTGGAATATTGCAAAAAGAATTGCATTGATGATGAGGTTTTGATAGAACTATCAAAATGCTAACTCTACTGTTTAATTCAATTTGTAATTCAGAAAGGAGATTATAAGTATGGCACGTGCCGATCTATTAAAGAAACTTTTTAGTAGTTTCAACAACGATGACAGAGAACTATTTATAAAAACTGCTCATGAAATCATTGCCGATGAGAGAAAAAAGAATCACTCAATATTGGCAGATGACTTAGAAATGGTTTTAAATGGAGCAAATAAGAATTATATAAAGTCAATGACAACCATGAAAACAATTATTTCTCAAACTACAGATAAAGATACGCAATTAGTCGAAATCTATTATCCAGATAAATTTCTCGAAGATATGATTCTTCCTAAAGAAAAAATATCACAATTAGAGGAAATTATTCACGAATTTCAAAATTGGGATGTTTTAATGTGTAATGGTGTTACTCCGACAAACAAACTACTATTTTACGGTCCTCCTGGTTGCGGAAAAACATTATGTGCAAGTGTTATAGCCGCAGAAATCGGCATTCCATTGATGTATGTAAGATATGATGCGTTAGTATCATCGTATTTAGGAGAAACTGCAACCAACATCAAAAAAGTATTTAATTTTGCTAAAAATGATAGTTTTGTTATATTTTTTGATGAATTTGATGCAATTGGCAGAAGCCGAAATGATTCAACGGAGCATGGGGAAATTAAACGAGTAGTAAATACTTTTTTGCAACAAATCGATAATTTCAAAGGACGCTCAATCATTATTGCTGCAACCAACTTTGAGCAATCTTTGGATTATGCAATTTGGCGTAGATTTGATGATACAATTCGTTTTGATTTACCTTCAATTGAAGAAAAATCAAAACTGTTTTCTTTGCGATTAAAGCAATTTAATGGTCCCGTACATTCATTCAATACATTTTTAGGAAGTACAGACGCATTTTCGTATGCGGATATAGAGAATATCTGTAAGACGATTATGAGGAAATGTATTCTTGATGGAAGGCGAAACTATAACAAAAAAGATATTGAAGCGGCAGTACAAAAACAAAAGTTATTGGTTTCCCTAAGAAAAAGTTGGTATTAATTAGACAAGGAGGTTGCTGAATGGAAAAATATGATCATATTCAAATTGAACGCCAAAAAGTAGTTCCGACATATCGTGGACGTTCTAACCCAATGGCGCCAAAACCTCCAATGCGGTCAAATGTGCAGCATGGTCAGAAACTTAAATCAGAATTATCACAGGCCTCTGATTCTATTCTTGTAAATCGGAGAGACATAGGTATTGAAACCGATAGTTTAATGGTTCTAGAGATATCAAGTGAAGCATTACCGAATGAGATATTAGAATTGATTCTCGGGAGATTTAAATTATACTTGGTTGAGGAAACCCCTATTGCCGGAACAGATAAATCTAAGTTAGTTGTGCAATTTGAAAATCAAACAGCAATCGACCAGTTCAATGCAGAGAGAGCACTTTGGGAATCAGACGAGCAAGTTGATACAGAATTATTGACTTATGCAAAGCGCAGAGATTTATTCCGTTGTATCGAAACTATTCGAAGTATGACACGTGAAGATAGAATTGGACCTAAGTTAAAACTGTTTACAGAGAACATTATGCCAGATACAGGTTTCTTTATTGTTAATGTTGATGTATGGTTTAACAACGACAGGACAAAGAAACTTGAAATAGAACATCAAATACGCCAAGCGTTAGGAACTCAAGGGAGCCAGCTTTTAGGAGATTTATTTGAAATACCGGGACTCTTGTTAGGACGAGTTAAAGTAAATGAATTCTCGCTAAATGCTTTGCTAAGTTTGGACATCGTTTGCATGGTAGAATTACCTTACGAACCTATTAAACAAGAACCTTTTGAGTTGTATTCTTATGACTTTACTCCAATTGTTAACGATACACTTGATGATAATGCACCTTTGGCAGCTGTTTTGGATTCCGGTGTGTTCACAGGTAACCCTTTACTCAGAACCGCAGTGGTTGCAGAAGAAGAATTCGATACAACAGAGCACTCAACTACAGATTTTAACGGGCATGGAACAGGGGTCGCTGGAATTGTTGTTTATGGAGACTTTCATAGTTCGATTCAAAGTCAAGTATTTACACCTCGTGTAAGAATTTGCAACGGAAAAATAATGCATAACGAGAATGATGATCCAGTTTTTCCTAAAGATGTACGTCCAGAAAAGATAGTTAAAGATGCTATCACATTTTTTCACAATACATACGGATGCCGCATTTTTAATCTATCTGCTGGAAATGGCGATAGTCTCTATCAAGGAGGTAGGCAATTCCCGTGGGCAAGTATGTTGGATGATCTTGCAAGAGAATTGGATATTGTTATTGTTGTAAGTGCAGGTAATGTTATAAATCCAATTATTAATGATTTTTCGTCCAGAGATGAGTTAATGCAAAAAGCGCGCAATCAGTTATTTGATCCTGAGCATCGATTGATTGACCCAGCCACTTCCGCATTAAGTGTTACAGTTGGTTCAATAACTCGTTTTGCAGAACCAGCATTGCCGCGATTTGGGATGAGTAATCCTTTGTCCGCCGGTAAAAAAAAATATCCTTCTGTATTCACAAGAATCGGAAAAGGCGTAAATAAATCCATAAAACCTGACTTTGTTGATTATGGCGGAAACTTTTCCCTACGTCAGATTGCGGGTGGATTCAATCGCTGGTTTATGACGGATCAAAACCTCATGGAACCCACTTTGAATCATACAACAGATAAAATATTCAAAGGCTTTTGTGGGACAAGTTTTTCTGCGCCACATGTTACTCATATGGCCGCAAGATTGGAGCGCGCTTTAGAAAAGCAACTAGGTCAAAAGCCTTCTGCTAATTTGATTCGCGCTATGCTTGCCAATTCTGCCGAGTGTTCAGCTGAAATGGAAGCATGGGGGATGAATTCAACAGATGCACATTATACTGGCCTTGATAATCCAAAGAGAGAACGGTTAATGAGATTAAATGGTTATGGTAAAATTTCTGACCGATCGCTTTTTTCTACAGATAATTCAGTAACATTATTTGCAGAAGACAAACTTCCGCTGCGAGACTTTCACTTATACAAGATACCTATCCCCAAACAATTTGCCAAAATTAAGGCAGCTAAATCTATTACCATTAGTATGGCTTACAATCCTATAACTAAAATAAGCAGGAAAGAATATTTGGCAAACAATTTATGGATTGAAGTATTCCGTAGAATTGACGAAGATACACTAATTAAATACAAAGCTAAGAGAATGACTGGTACCGATACGGAGGAGGATTTCAAAAATCTTCCAGATAAATATAAAATAAAGGATTTTTTACCAGGATATGATGCTCTTCAAAAATCAACTTTACAGCAAAGATGTTGGCACAAATCAACACGAGGTGGCTCCGACCTTTTATGGGAAGGTAATGATGAACCCTATATTTATATTTTGATATCGGGAAAAGAACGTTTTAAATATGCTCAACAAGAGCAACCTCAACCATATGCTTTATGTATATCTTTTTCATATGAATCAGAAGATAATATTGATTTATATAATCAGTTGCGAAATAATGTGAGGTTGAAGGAATCTACGAGAGTTCCGACGAGAATCAGAGTATAAAACGATAGGAGCAAACCAATCTTAATTCCAGAGTCTAATTAATGATCTTAATAATAAACTCCCGATTTTGCGTAGTATTCACGCTCAAAAGTTTCGGGAGTTTTGTTTTTTAAGGTTCCATACGGACGCTTAGTGTTTTAAACACCATATAATCATTGATCAGCTTGTAAAGCATTTTCTCTTTTGTGATTTTTGCGACGATAAAGTTCTTGGCTCTTTAGCGAGAAAAGATATTATCCCAGATTGCGTTGTCACACGAGGTATACAGACCCAAGCAGAAATGCTCAAAGTTGTTATCAGCCAAGCCCCTTTTCAAATGTGTATGAAAATATTTTTCGTCATTGTCTGTGTGAAGAATCAAGTGTTCACTTGGTCTACGTTTCTCTATTGCTTTAAGCATAGTTGCTTTGGTCAGATGAGTAGAATTGAACTTGGAGATTTTATACGCAAAAACTTTTCTCGAAAACACGTTAAGTATTACGCAAATGTATCTTTGTTTACCAAAATATGTATGCTAAAATAAAACTGAGCCACTTTGGCGCAAAATGATAATAAAAAAGTGAGCCACCAAAACAAAAATCCTGTATAATAAGAGAAGCTTATGTACAGGAGGAACGTGGCTCAGTTTTATTTTAGCATACATAGCCCATCGTCCCCGTAACTGTCAAGCCGAGGAATTTTGCAGTCTTTTTTGCGGCGTTATCATCAATTATCAGTAGGTCGGCTTTGGGAACTTGCTGAGCTAATATCATGACCTCGACCTCGCCAGCATGGAGCTTTGCCTTATACATAGCGTAGCTTTCCGGAGAATTGATTATTTCAACGTGTATCCAGCCGGACGCTTTTTCAAGCTGCAAGCTCGCAGCGTCATTCTTTTCAAGCACTTCATTGTAAACAGCAGTGGGAATGGTGATCTCGCCGTATAGCTCCTTGAGCAGCTCCAGTTTGCCGATCTCAGCTAATACAATTATCGGCGTTGTATTCACTATGACCCTACGCATTATTCATTTCCTCTAAGAACTCAGCTTCGTCATCATAGCTAAATATCGACACGCTGTTGTCTCCAAGATATTTTATGAAGTCGGACTTGCTCATACCTGCGATCTCGGCGCAGTATCCGAGCGACACTCCCTTTTGAGTGTAATAGCGCAGAGCGACCGCCTGCCTTGCATAAGACTCAGCAAGCTCGGGGCTCATTTTAGTATCAAACAATACCGCATCGGGTATATTCACATTTATCGACATCATAGCAGACACCTCCGTATAGCGTTTCTTTTTATTATTATATCCTATTTTTTATGGTTTGTCAATATTAGAGATCGTGCGCTGCGACACAAAAAATACAACCTTTATTCCCGACTGTTTAAGCTCTCTATGACAACGCCCTTGGCAAGCGGTATACTCTCATACTCCGCGGAAAAATGATAACCATCATCAAGGGTGTACCTGATAGTGTTGCTGACAGGTATGTAGTCATTTCCGAAAACGAGTGTTATTTCGTAGTCGCCGTATTCCCGTCTTTGTGCTATAGATGTCAGGTCATTGAATTTGGTTTTACTGCTCGCACTGAACACTTCATACATTTCACCGTCACGTTTTAAATAGAAATAAATATCGTCTTCCGGAGGAATGAGATGATGTTTATGCTCAACATCATAAAACTCTATCTCAGGACGGTTGATGAAAACAGTCGAGCCGTAGCCACTTTTTTTATCTTCTACGGACAGAGTTATTTCGATATTCTGATCAAGCAAACTCTGTATATGAGAAGTTCTCCAATCCTCAGCGCTGATCTGCACCTCTGCCCAGCTATTTATCACACAGGAATTTTTGAAATATGTTATATTGAACTCCTTATTTTCGCCTGCATTGGTCTTGAATATTGTGTAGTAATCGTCGTGGGAGAAAAGAACATAATGACTTTTTCCTGCCTCGTCAACAAAGCGTATCCTGACAGCTGCTTCACACTTTTCCACAGTACTTTTGTCGTATTTTCCATAACCGTATATTTTTGCATTATTCACTGTAACAAGATCATCACTGTTATCTGAAAGACAATCATGTACAAATATCATGTCGCCTGACAAAGCACTATACTTGTTGTCGAATCTGAATAATGGCTTATAGCTGAAAACAAACACAGCCAGAAAAAACAAGCACAAAGCGAACCTGACCAGATTACCTATGATATTTACAGCGGTGGTTGAACCTCTGCCTTGCAGAACAAGGAACGGCACCACCGCAAGCGCACCGCCTAAAAACAGCACGCCTAAGCCCTCTGTCAGTATGTAACATAATCCCCAGCCGACTACAGCCTTAGCAGACATACTGCCAAAGCTGTTGATAATATGCGCCGAAGCAAACGCCGACCCGAACAGTAAGGCAGTCCCGAGCGCGGTCAATATGCAGTAAAATATGAGAGTTGCCCTGTCCTTTTTGGGGTGGGTCAGTACGGCTGTATTAAGAGTATGCCATTTTGTGTTGTGATTCATTTTTTATGCTCCTTTGTTCGTTGTATTATCATGCGGAATGAGATAATAGCAGAGCCGCCGGTATTATCGCTGTCATTTTTTCATCTTAAACCACCTTCCGTATACAATACCAAGTATTTTAAAACCGCCAAAGGAAACCTCGTCGATTTCAGCTTTCAGATACCGCTTGCAATATACAGCACCCCGTGCAGAAAAGTGATCACCAGAAAATGTATCAGCAGAAAAGACAAGATGGCATATATTTTGCAGGTGATCTTGTTGCCCTCGTACTCGTTTTTATCGTCAAGGCGCAGAGCCAGCAGGAAATTCCCGACAGTCGGAATGAAATAATAATTAGTCATGTTCGCCAATATATATTATATATTGCTCTTTCTGATCATTGGGTAGTGGATCTGCCAACGTCATGTTTATTACTTTAATGTAAGTAACACCTTCTTGTTGGGGGTCAGAATCCATTCGTTCCATCCCTGAAAAACTAATTTTGTATTCTGTCCCCTTATCAGTTATTATATCACTAATAGTGGCTCCATAGGCTTTATCTTCTATCGGACCGATACATCCCGGAATCGGCTCCCCATAAGACACTATCTTCCCGTCAATAAACTCAAACGCTTCGTCAATTTCGGTGTCAAGCTTTCCGTTTTTCTTTGCCGACTCGCTGAAATACGTTTTCAAGGTCTCCTTGTCATCATTCTCAAAGCAGACAACTATGTCAGTTATCATTTCCGCAGCGCTCTCATCTGGTGTTTTATAGTCATCGTTGCCATATCCACATGACGCCAAAACCGTTATCATTATTACCATTAGCAATAAAACAACTTTTTTCATTAGTTTATTCCTCATTTTTATAAATACCATTGAAACCATACTGTTTTTGTTTCTTTGTCAAAAATCAAATGCTTTTCAAATAAATGCTTGCCATAGATCATTCTATTATCCGGATTATTTATCACCTCAAACATATCTTCATTATCCGAAAAATCAATTGAAGCAATATAAGCCATCTTATTAGGATCCGGAAGATATTCATATGCGTCAAATCCTGTGATCCACCACTGTGGCTCATTCGGAGCCCAATTGTAGATTGAGATAATATTACTTGATGAATAGTAATTATATAGACTTATTGTCATTGGAACTGTAAATCCAGCATAATCGTAATGTGTTGTTTCACTATAGCGAACTTTTTCAGCGAATATCACAGCCGAAACCTAAAAGGGTTCTACTGTGCTTGATTAACAGCTGAGTATAGCAATTATTTTAGATAGCTAAAGACGTTTAAAAGCTTTAAAAATACAATAACAAATAAATACTGAAAAAACAATTCAAATTATAAGAATAGTCAGCATAAAATATATATCACCATTTATGATAGTATAATATCTTTACTGCCTAATAGCCGTTTTTATTTTTCCCATGATCCAATAATTACTGAATAATTACTTTCATCATTTTTCTGCTCTTTACTTAGTGAATCCTCTAATGTCTCATTGTACACGGCAATACAATATACACCTACCTTTTCAGGTATTTCATTATAGGAATACCATCCTTTAAAACCAATACAATATTTGGTTCCATTTTTAGTTATTATATTAGTTGTTCTTGCCCCGTAATCCTTTTTTTCAATATTTCCAGTCTCTCCTGTTTTAGGCTCATCATAACTAATAATCTCACTGTCAATATATTCAAAAGCATCTTCTATCTGAGAATCAATGTCATTTTTTTGAATTATATCCTCTGAAAAAAGAGTTTTTATTGTTTCTTTATCTTCATTAACAAAACACTCCATGATCTGATTCTGCACTTCCAATGCTTGCTGATCAGGTGTTTTGTTGTCACTGATTTTCCCACATGAAGAAAGCATTATAATTATCACTATCATTAGATTAATTATTCTTTTTTTCATAATAACTCCTTTATACAAACCATTGAATCCATACAATCATATTATCATCATCAAATATCATATGTCGTTTTTCTAAATCTCCATAATATTGTATCGCTTTTGTTTTTTCAACGCTATTATACATATCTTCATTATCCGAAAAATCGATTGAAGCAATATAAGCCATCTTATTAGGATCCGGAAGATATTCATATGCATCAAATCCTGTTATCCACCACTGTGGCTCATTCGGAGCCCAATTGTAGATTGAGATAATATCATTTGATGAATAGTAATTATATAAGCTTAGTGTCATTGGAACTGTAAATCCAGCATAATCGTAATGTGTTGTTTCACTATAGCGAACTTTTTCAGCGAATAGCACAGCCAAAACCTAAAAGGTTTCAACCGTGAATGATTCACTAGTAGAATTTGTATTAGTCAATTTGTTTTTATTACACCATATTTGTTAGTAAATCAACTAAATGAATACTCTATTGCTTTCTATTTAAACCGCTGTTATATCATTCGTCATATTTACCAACCATAATCCTATGTGTTGATATATCACTTTTAGGATTATCATAATCATAACCATCAGACATATTAATTATTCTAAGTCCTGAAACACCTTCCTGAGTTTTGTCTTCATCATATCTATACATCCCCTTAAAATCAAACTTATAGATCGTTCCCTTTTCGGTTTTTACCTCATTAATATATCCACCATATGCCTTGTCAGTTATGGAACCAATACAACCGGAATGAGGCTCTCCGTAAGATACAATATCACCGTCAATAAACTCAAACGCTTCGTCAATTTCGGTGTCAAGCTTTCCGTTTTTCTTTGCCGACTCGCTGAAATAGGATTTCAAGGTCTCCTTGTCATCATTCTCAAAGCAGACAACTATGTTAGTTATCATCTCCGATGCGCTTTCGTCAGGCGTCTTGTAATCATCATCTCCGCCCACGCAGGAAGTAAGTAAAAGTGTTGCTGCTGTCAGCAGGGGGATAAGTAGTTTTTTCATTGTGTGCTCCTTTCTTTCTCATTTTAACCCACAGCACCCAGGCGACTCCAGGCTTCCATTCCTTTAATGAAATCATACACGAGCCCGATGTACAGCAGCGCCGGGGTCGATAGGGTGAGGACTATTACGGACAAAAAGTCCTTAGGCGAGGTCTTCCAATTCTTAAAGCAGCTGTGCAGTCTGTACATGAAATAACCGAACAGCAGCACCGAAGGCGGGATAAGTATAGATATTTCACCCAGAAATTCTCCAAGAGGTACGGCATAAAAAACCGTGCTCGTAAGAACGGGTATCGTCAATATGTAGACTAACAGTTCTCCCGAAAAGTATTCGGAGGTGTCGAGCCTGAAAACTATTATCAGAAGGAGCGGCAGGACACCCGACAAAAGTGTTCCCAACAAGCCGAACATTGGGAAGCCGGTTACCGAACGCGCAAATTCTTCCATAGTCATGTAAGGTCCGTTTGGCAGCGTGTACAGTGCCAATGCTGCCAAAAGGTTCAGCACCGGAAATATCAGCGTTTTTATTTTGTTTGCTATCATACGCTACTCCTTTCAACCCAGAAACTCCGTATCTATCTCCGTCCCCTCCTGCTCCGTCCAGCTAATGCTGTCAATGTCGAGAACGCAGGTCTTGTTTGTTTTTTCTTCCAAAAGCTCAAAGCGGCTGGCGGAAAGCTCGGTGATGGCTTCAATGTTGTAGTGATATCCAAAGGTCTCCGGCACAAAGAGCGTGTACCTCCGCCCGGAAACATCATAGACGAAAACGCCCCTGTGCATGCGTATGAATATGTACCTGCCGTCACTGCTGAATATCGGCTGGCGGTCGGCTTGAATTGCAGTCGACCCAAGCGCTTGAAGCTGCGGGTGCTCCTTGCACCTCAGCACTGCGAAAAATCCCGCGTAGAAACACATTCTCGGCTCGGCGATGGCATACAGTAAACACAGAGTATCACTCTCGGCATTCTCGACAGCCCGGTTAAATGAATAGGCTATCCTGTAAAGATTCTCCCAGTGCGGCAGCTGCTCAAACGGAAAATCCCACCCTGCAATGATCTGCTTTTCCTCTGGCGAGGTGAAGTCGGGCTCCTGCGAGCTAGTGCTGTTGTATGAAGCTGTGGAGCTATCAGGTATATAACCATCACCGAACGCCGCGACAATGTTGTCGGAAAGGTGCTTTTTCAACTTTGAAAACAGAGTTTTGTTGTCTTTCATTTTGGTGCTCCTATATTTTAATAAACAAATACTGCATCAGTCCCATGCTCAGTCGTCCCTATTACTGTTCAGTTCATGAAAAGCAATACTCGGTTCAAAGCAGTAATTCCAAATAAAATCGGACAAAGCATCGGCAACCTTTATGAATCTTCCCGGGACAGCCTCTGTGTATAAATACACAGGCGGGTCATCACCTTCATTGGTGTTAAAGAATGCAAACAAAACGCTCTGAGACATATAGAACACAAAATCCGTATCTCTTAATGCTATCGTTTTTTCATTATCTTTTAAAGTGTCTAATGCGTAATTATGTAGTGCTGAGACCGAATAACAGAAAAAGTCCTGCCCGTTCCAAAACGGAACTGTTGTTCCGTGTCCGAGTATGCTCATCAGCTCAACATAAGATTTCGGGAAGTGCCGGTCTCTGCCCGTTAGTTCGGCTATCTCCTGCTGACCCATGCCGTACATCTTATAACCCATGTCCTCGCATTTTCTTATAAAATCATCAAAGTACATTTTACTCTATGCTCCATTTTAAATCTCAAAGTCTTGTTATATGCACCGTTTTCGCCGTGACAAGTATTATCAGAGAATACTGAGCAGAGATCAGCAAAGCATTTATGGGGCGGCGTAGAGCCGTGTTGGAATAATAATTATACTTAGAAATACGATCGTATTCAAAATAAAAAACAATATCAGTCTATCCCCTAAATGTGATCCTGAAAGATTATTGAAAAAAGACTGGCAAATTATTTCTGCATGATAAAACATATAGTACGGTTAGTAAATATGTAATCACACTATGTGAAAGCGCTTTTAAAATTTTGTTGCATTTCATTCTCTCTCACTCCACAAGAAAAGTATTCCAAAGCGTTACCAGATGAAATATCAGCACGCCCGCAGATAATACCGCAAACTCCCAGTATGCGATCTTTGCCGGCTTTTCCGTTTCTTGGTGTATCGCCTTTTTTATCAAATGGATGATCGTAAGGACAGATAAGACCGAGCATAAAAAAGATGGAACCGGTGTTATCCAAAAATAAAAGATCGATTTAGTTATCGGATTTGATAGTAAGGCACTTGCTTTTGGAGAGTCTAATGGATAGTCTGTGTTACACGTCCAGTAGATCTTCCCGCACATCACACTAAGTATCATCAGTATAGCCAGCGTCAGATTTATTTTTGCTGTTTTGGTCATGGTGTCTCCTTTCAAAAACATTTAACCATAGTAATTCCCGATACAACGGCAACATTCGTCTTGTTCTTTTTCAGAAGCGCCTACAGGCAGTTTGTCGTTCTCGGTCATGTTTACAACGCGTATTCCTCTGACTCCTTCTCTGGATTTGTCCTCATCAAATCTGAATTTCCCGTTAAAATCAATTTTATACTCTGTTCCCTTATCAGTTATTATATCACTAATAGTGGCTCCATACGCTTTATCTTCTATCGGTCCGATACAACTTGAATTAGGCTCCCCATAAGACACTATCTTCCCGTCAATCAACTCAAGCGCTTCGTCAATTTCGGTGTCAAGCTTTCCGCTTCTCCGCGCCGACTCGCTGAAATACGTTTTCAAGGTCTCCTTGTCATCATTCTCAAAGCAGACAACTATGTTAGTTATCATCTCCGATGCGCTTTCGTCTGGTGTTTTATATTCGTCATCACCAACTCCACAAGACGATAAAACTGTTATCAATATTGACATCATGCACAATAATATTCTTTTCATAAAAAACCTCATTTAAAGATACCATTGGAGCCATACAGTATTTGTATTCTCATCAAATAATAAAGTTTGATCGTTTCCTTCTGTACACTGTTCATACTGTATCACCACTTTTCAGCAGTGAATCATAGCATTTAAGGTCGGGAAGTATTATCTTTACTGATGTATCATTCGTCATATTTACCAACCATAATCCTATGTGTTGATATATCACTTTTAGGATTATCATAATCATAACCATCAGACATATTAATTATTCTAAGTCCTGAAACACCTTCCTGAGTTTTATCTTCATCATACCTATACATCCCCTTAAAATCAAACTTATAGATCGTTCCCTTTTCGGTTTTCACCTCATTAATATACCCACCATATGCCTTGTCAGTTATGGAACCAATACAACCGGAATGAGGCTCTCCGTAAGATACAATATCACCATCAATAAACTCAAACGCCTCGTCAATTTCGTAGTCAAGATTTCCGTTTTTTTGCGTCGACTCGCAAAAATATGTTGTCAAAGTCTCCTTATCCTTGTTCTCAAAGCAGACCACAATGTTCGTTATCATTTCCTGAGCACTCTCATCTGGTGTTTTATAGTCTTCATTGCCATATCCACATGACGCCAAAACCATTATCATTATTACCATTAGCAATAAAACAACTTTTTTCATTAGTTAATTCCTCATTTTTATAAATACCATTGAAACCATACTGTTTTTGTTTCCTTGTCAAAAATCAAATGCTTTTCAAATAAATACTTGCCATAGATTATTCTATTATCCGGATTTTTTATTACCTCAAACATATCTTCATTATCCGAAAAATCAATTGAAGCAATGTAAGCCATCTTATTAGGATCCGGAAGATATTCATATGCGTCAAATCCTGTTATCCACCACTGCGGCTCATTTGGAGCCCAATTGTAGATTGAGATAATAATACTTGATGAATAGTAATTATATAAGCTTAGTGTCATTGGAACTGTAAATCCAGCATAATCGTAATGTGTTGTTTCACTATAGCGAACTTTTTCAGCGAATAGCACAGCCAAAACCTAAAAGGGTTCTACTGTGCTTGATTAACAACTGAGTATTTACACTAAGTTGTAATTAATTCTTTTCTAGATATAATTCAAGTATTGGTAAAACAGCAACACTATCATATAAAATAAAGCTTACTTTCGTAGTTATTTATATCTTCCAAACTCAACTCTTCAACCCACTGATGATAATGACCTCTCATTTGATCAAAGTGAGTTAGATGATCTGTAAAAATATATACATCAGATTCTTTTATGATTCCATACTTATCAATTGACTTTGCGATTTCAAATATCCTTTTGTGCATTTGCTGCCTATGATCGGATCTTAAAAACTCAGCAGCCTGCTCTTTGGCTTCAAAAATAATTACATAATAATGCCAAAAGTAAATTTTTGGTTTATTTTTTAGAAAGATTTCTAAAATTTCACGCTCATATTGTTTTGCAACTGAAGAAAGAATGGCATGGCGGGCTGCCGGAACAAATGCCGTCGAACAGATCCTGCATTGTATAGTTTTTTTGGCGGAAAGTTCAATGGCTTTTTTATTTACCTCAACAGGCGTTTGCAACCAACTAATATTACATTGTTTGTAAAAAGAAAACCAATCCGTAAAATCGTAAAATATGATATAGACTTTATCACTTTTTTCGTCATAAGCAAGAGTCATAATACGCACATGGTATTCGTTTTCAATAAACTCTTTCAAGCTATTCAACCATTTGGGTTCGATCGGCTCTATTGATGAATGATATATACTATCAACGTCATTTTTGTACCAGTTGATCTTCTTTGCTATTTCAACATCAAGCATATTGTACCTCCGTTATTTTGGAACTGCAAAATAGTAGCCATCAGCATTTCCAATATACTCAGGGTTGAACCCGCAGCACCACCATTGGTCTTCGACTGAATTCCATAATTAAGCTTATCAAGTCCAATATTTCAACTATTCTTTAAACTCAATGTATTCTCCAATCTTGAATTCATTTAATTTAGCATAACGGTCATTCGGGTCAATTTCAAGAATCGTAATTTGAGAGAAACCTACGATGCTTGAATCTTTAAGGCATACTTCACGATTATTTATGACCACATCATATATTTTACCGCTATCTGTTTTAAGACCATCAATTCTAGGTGAACTATGGCTCTCTATTGTTTTGCCATTTCTGACTTTCTCACCATTAGTGCTTACAGAATACCTTTCATATGAAACTATTTTACCATTCAAAAATCCAAAAGCTTGTGTTATCTCATCTTCCAGATCATGAGTTTGTTTTGTTTTTTCACAAAACAATGATTCAATAGGCTGAGTACTATTATCACACAAAGCGTTATAAACAATTTCACAGTATTCTCTGTCTTTGCTTTCTTGTGTTTCAGTCCCACAGCTGACCAATACTCCGAAACAAATAAAAGCTATCATTCCCAAAGCTGCAGATTTGAACAGATTTTTCATAAGTTGTCTCCCCACATTACCCATATCGTTTGAGAGTTGTTATCAAAATACATATATTTTGACAATTCATCATTACTTGAAATACGATATTCAAGTGAATCAAACATAATATTTTTTCCACTATCATCACTAAATACAGACATATCCAACCTCCCCACCATAACCTGCCTATGCACATCAACATTACCGATATACTCTGGATTGAAACCGCAGCACCACCATTGGTCTTGCAAAGTTAGACTAATAATCAAAATGCACATCGATTTTATAAAAATCTGTGTACGAAACATTTTCTATTCTCGTAACATCGCAACTGCCAGTATTATTACTGTTGTTTATTCATCATTCCCCCAATTCGGAATCTACAATTACATAATTATCATCATCTGTCCCCAGCCATATCCTATTGAGCCCAACAAGTTGAGGTGTTTCTGTATCTACCGTAACCGCCGCAAAGGATATAGTGTAAGTTTGTTTATCCGAAGTCAATTCATACTTGGCATTTCCAATATGCTGCTCAACAACCTCGCCATCACGAAAACTCTCACCGCCTGCAATGCTGTTTGTACTTTTATAATATTTTGAAGTGCCTTCATAAAAATCTAACATTGCAACTATTTCTTCATCAAGCTTGTGATTTACAGACCGTGTATCCGCTGAAAACAATTTCCTAAGCTCGTCTGCATCATTATTGTCTAGACACTGGACTATACTCTCCATGTATTCATCAGCATATTCCGACTGACTTTTAAAGTCACTACCACATGATGATAATACGCACGAACACAACACCGCCGCCACCAGTATTTTTGCTGTTAGTTTTTTCATTTTAAAACACCTAATTTATAATTTTCAATATTTATCTATTCTTTTCACCAACAATCATATAATCATCATCGCTTTTGCCTATCCAAATCCTATGCATACCCTTCTCGGACTTGTTAGCGTCAACAAGGTAGTAAGCGAAGGACAGGGAATATGTGCATTTATCCGTGACTATTTTTTCGCACGAGGCGTTGGTTATGTGCGAATACTCTGTCTCGCCGCCGCTCCTTGCTTCATCGCCGGAGCAGTCTTTTATTTTATCATATTCAATTACTTCGCCCTCGAAATAATCAAGCATTTCCTGTACCTGATCTTCAAGCTCAGACGACCTGCGGGCATTTTCGGAAAACATTTTTTCAACAGCTTCATTGTCATCATTCTCTATAGCGGTGATAAGCTCTTTCAGAATATCATTTGCATACATAGACTGAGTTTTGAAGTCGCTGCCGCATGATGATAATACGCACGAACACAACACCATCGCTGCCAGTATTATCGCTATCAATTTTTTTATTTTAAAGCTCCTCCCGTATACAATACCAAATTTTTTAAAACCCGCTAAAGGCAAAGCCCCATTTAAAGCTTACTCTCAGACACCGCCTGCAATGTACAGCACCCCGTGCAGAAAAGTTATCACCATAAAATGTATCAGCAGAAAAGACAAGATGACATATATTTTGCAGGTGACCTTGTTGCCCTCGTACTCGTTTTTATCGTCAAGGCGCAGCGCCAGCAGGAAATTCCCGACAGAGGGAATGAAATAATAAAAGAAATTATGAGGCATAATAAAGAAATCGGCTATCGTGTTCGCTGTCGGATCCAGTCTTATTAATGTCTGCATGAAGTTTTCATCTGCGGGGCGTATGTAATACTACGGCAGAAACCAGGAAAAGCTCGCGCATAACGCCGCGATCAGCGTGAGTGCTATCAGATACCACAGCACTATCTTCATAAGTTTATAATGTTCGTTCATAGGCTCACCTCTCGGCATTTTTCATTATCTCCAGCCCTTTATTGTACAGAGCAAACGGCAAAGCCTGCGGTATCATGGCTATCAGCGCTAAAAAGAAAAACCCGAGAAGCCCTATCCCGCCGCCGTTTACGTTGAAAAGGTCGAACAGGTAGTATCCGTTTACTATGCACCCAGTCAGAGTGAACAGCGCTACATGAACGTTAAAAACCTTAGGCTTGTAAAGCCAAAGTATCGTCAGCACCGTGTCGATTATGAAAAACGCGGAAACTATTATCGTGCGCCTTCCGCCATTGTATATCCTGAGGATATTTTCATGTGCGTCTAAATATGAAAGAGCCCAGTAGAGCGCCGCGGCGGCGTTTCCGGCGAGTCTGAGTATAACTCCTACCTGCTTGAATATACGCGCCCTGCGGACGCTTTTTTCGTGGTCGTAGTTCATTATTTTCCTCCGCTGTCAAGGGGTGGTTACGGGGCAGTAGCCTGCAAGGCTGATCATCTTCTGCCCCTCGTCGGTGAGCATATAATCCCGGAGCCTGCGGTATACGCTGTCCTCCGGCTCATCGCTGCGGATAACGGTGTAGTATGACGTTGTGAAGGGGTACTCGCCGCTCAGAAGGTTCTCGTTTGCGGGAGACACGCCGTCTATGTTTATAACTTTGATGTCCGAATTTTTGTACAGATTATTTATGTAGTAGTAATATGTATACCCGATAGCCGCCGACTCGTTCTCATACTCCGCGACACGCTCAACCAGCTCGCCCATTTCCTCGGCAACAAACGTCATGGGAGCCTCCGCCATCGGCTCGCCCTCCATGACAAGCTCCTCCATAGCGGTCTGACTGCCGGAGTTCTTCGTGCGCTGGAAGGCGCGGATCTTCTCATTCCTGCCGCCGACCTCCTTCCAGTTGGTGATCTTTCCGGAATAGATGTCCTTTATCTGCTGAACGGTCAGGCTGTCCACGGGGTTGTCCTTGTGGGTTATGAACACAAAGCCGTCCATAGCCATCGGCTCCACCTCAAGCTCAACACCATTACTTTTAGCTAAGGCGTATTCGTCTTTCGAGGGCGGCGTTGCAAACACCAGCCGAACCTGCTTTTCGTATTCAGTATCGCTGCTTCGGTCGAACAGTCTGTTGGTGTCTCCCAGTATCAGATTTTCATAGGCTCTGTCGGTCTTGTTGTGCGAAACGTATGCGTTCATCTCCTCGCCGTCCGGCGCATTCAGAAACTGCCGTGCCAGCTCCGCCGTTATCGGAACGGTAGCTGTCGAGCCGTCAATACCCGCAAAATCGCTGTGGGTAAGAAAGCTCTCACTGGCTATCTGATACCAGTCGTCGGGTCTTTGGAGCATGACATTTATATTGTTCCGGTACTGTTCTCCATAGTTGTCATTGACCCTGTCCTCCGTGCTCCCGAGCATATCCCTGTCCACAGAGAGCATTTTGAAAGCCACAAATCCCACCGATCCGATTATCGCCGCCGAGAGAACCGCGATAAGCACTCCCGAAGCCGTTATCTTTTTCATTTTTGTCATTCCTTTCGATTTACAAAGCTATATACCGCTGAGCTTGTTTTTCAGCCTGGGAAGCATAAAATACAGTATCGCAATACCCACCACATTTTGCAGGATCAGGCAGACGATAAGCGTTCTGTTGGCGCTGGCGATGCCGTCCTTTATACCGTCGGAAACGGAGCTTGTGTCTATGTATTTTGAATAGCTGTCAACGTAGTCTATCACGCCGCTGAACTTCTCCTTCACCTGACTTCTCCACTGCAAGTAGTTTATCATAGACGAAACCACATTCACGCCAATAATAGTAAGCGAGAAATTTCTGAACCACTTGTCGGTATCATTCGGAAATTCCATGCAGCCCTTCCTGTCGATAACATCTATATTCCAGTTGGTTATGTAACAGATAAACAGCATACTAAGCGCCGCAGAGATCACAGCCTTGATGACAAGATACGGCGCGGAATAGCTATCCAGAAACCTCGAAGCCCCGAGCATCAGCACATTCGTGACTATCCTCACTACAAAGCCTAAGAGCAGAATGTCGAGGATAAACCTCCAGATAAATGATTTTGTGAATTGAGTCATGGTAGACCTCCTGTATTAATTCTTTTTTCTCATGATATCTGTTATTGCGGATGTTAGTTGGTTCTTCATTTGTAGTCCTCTTCCATTTATTATGAATTTATAATAAACTTTTTTAATCTTTATTCGACAAAAAAACCATTATACATAGTAGCTATGTGCAAGACTAAGACAGCTATATTAAAAACAAAAAACTCACAATAAGCGACTTTTGCCAACTTTTCAGTCTCGTGTTTTATTGCCATTCGTAAAAGATAAAATGCCACAGTAAAAGAGAACAGAGCACAAATAAACGAAAGCACCGGTGTTGCAAACGCAACTGCAATCATTATTGTAAATGGATTTGTACTAACAAACTCTTCAAATGCTGTTTCATTCGGAAAATGATCCTCAGCACTTCTTAAAACCCAATACATTGACTCACCTAATACACTAAGTACAGATATTATTAGTAGAATAATATTTGTTTTGATTCTTTTTTTCATTATAACCTCCTCGTATTTCTATATCGTTTCGATAGTTTTGGGCATCAAGATTATTATCATATTTATCATTGTTTTTCCCACTCGCTATACAATCAACATAATATGTTACCTCATAGCCTTCGCCTTCGTATGTCCGCACGGTTTCTTCATCTGCGAACACATACGTCGGCGTGGTCATCGTTGCTGCCAATACCAGACTTATTATTGCGGATGTTAGTTGGTTCTTCATGGTTGATCCTCTTTGTCATATTGTTTTTAAACTGCTATAATCTTGTAAGCCCAATAAATAATTAGTGTTTTATATTTTTCCGGCAAATGACAGATAATAACTTGTATAACAAGAACAATACCCAGGGAAGTACGCTAATTATCGTAATCAGTATCAAACATATGATTGATACTATAACTGTTGCCATATCAAATGTAACAAAACTCAATAGAATAACAGCAAACAATATAGCTGATAGGACTAAAAAACACTTTAGTAATTTGCGAAATCTCGGATATTTGCTGCCACAGTTTTTAAAGAAGAAATAATCACAGATCAATATGATTATTACAACTAATATGAATATCCAACCATATAATACATTGAGCATTCCAAAATAATCAGACATAATTTCTCCTTAACAATATGTAAGCATATTATTATCAAGCTGTTACAATCTTATAAACCCGATTACACAGCACCAATCAGATCAATCACAACAAACGGTAAAGAACGCCTGTCAAAATCCAGACTGGCTGTCAGGCTGTGATCTACTAAGAAAAACACAAAATGATTATACGGATTCAGCAAAAAACAAACTATCTTTTCCACCGGCTTTTCAGATTTTAAAATCAAGTAAAAAGATGTGCCTATAGCGCAGAGCGGACCGAATACCATACCGCCCATAAATAATGTCAACAGATCGGCTATTGCAAGCCACATACCGGATACTACAAATATCAGCACAGCCTCTCCTGTCATCTTCTTTGTCAGATCAACCTTGTATACCAAGATAAGTATTGTGGATATTATCGAACAAACCAATACTATCCAGAAGCTGACCGAAAAAACATAATAGCGAGTTCCTCTTTTTAAGACATAGTAAAAAAGTGTCAGCATGAACGGTATGACAAGCGATATCAAATATTTTCTGTTTTTCATAATAATCACCACGTTAGTTTATTATTGTTGTCAATAGCAAGTAAGTAATATGTTCCTGGCATATGTGCGTGTTCCATGCCTCCAAGTTTAGTGGTCATTGTTGCTGCCAATACAAGGCTTATTATTGCGGATGTTAGTTGGTTTTTCATTTCTGTTTAATAGGTATCATATAATTATATCACACCCATGATCGTATTTCAAGCGATCTGGCGCGAAATGCACGGTCAACCCGATGCCGAGCCGTCATTATCCTGCTCGCCGTCAAGGACAAACTCGCCGTCGTCGGTAAAAATATATCTTGCATAAAGCTGATCTTCGGTGATGCCTAAGTCGGAAAGAGTATAATAAAGTACAAATCTATCGCCCGGTTCTGCGTTTAACAGAAACTTGATCGAAGTACCTGCAAAAAGCTCGATACTATTCATATATGAAGAGGATATTGTTATCTCACGATCATCGTTCATAACCTTGCATACGGTAAACTTGCAGTCGCCGCTTAAACCTACGGGGACAGGTATTTCCAGCAAATATTGCTCTTCACCCGAAACATACAGCTCGACCACTGTACCCTTGTCAACAACTTCATCGACCTCAACGCTCTGCTTCTGGACTGTACTCGTCAGAGCTTTCTTGCCGTCATACTTGATCTCATAGTTCAGATCTTTCTCATCGAGAATACCTATTGCCATCTCAGTATCTAATCCTACAAGGTTGGGCATTTTGACCTGGTTTTCATTCGGTCCCTGAGAAACAATCTCCTGCACCTCAGAGCTTTCGTCACCGAAAGAATCATCTTCGGACAAAGACTCGTTCTCGACCATGCTCATCTCGGACACGCTGTTGTCAAACAAATTCTGCTGCTCTACTTCGTCAGTCTGAATGTCTCCGTCAAGTATCAGTATTGCGCCCAATACTCCCGCAGCTGCTAAAGCAATGCACGCCGCTGCCGCACCGCCGTGCCGTCTCCGAACGATACCTGCCGTGAGAGTTGTATCATTATCGGAGCAGCCGTCAGCTTCCGTCCTTATCGTCGGCAGCGCATAACCCGCCTTTTTCATAACGGAGGAAAGAATACGCCGCTGTGCGTCCTCGGGTATTTCGGACTGACCGCTTATTACAGAAAGCTCGTCCTCGATTATCTCGGCTTCAATTAGTGAAACGCTTTTTTCCAAAGCCTTTAACCTTTCCTCCATTACATTCCCTCCTCCAGCATTTTTCTTAGCTTTTTCAGTCCCCGCGACAATCTTGTGTTGAGCGTGTTGATATTCATGCCGATGTCTTTTGCAATGTCGGTATTTTTCTGACCGAAGTAGTATTTCCGCACAAATATCGAGCTGTCAGGCTCGCCAAGACTGCTTATCGCTTCAAGCAGACGCGCATTATCGGCGAAATCATCGGAAATATAGTTTTCCAGATCATCGTAGCTTGCCATCTGTTCGCGGTTGCTCTGACTTCTGAAAGAGTCGATACAACGTCGCTTTGCAATAACCGACAGCATCGCTTTGACAGAGCGTATCTCAAATCCGTTCTGTTTTCCGATGTTATAAAAGTTCAGAAAAATATCGCTGACTACCTCCTCAATATCCTCCCGGCTGCATACATCTGACAGCCTTGAATAAGCTATCGTATACACATAAGCGCTGTAGTTCGCTACTATCTGCGCAAGCCCGCGCTCGGGCTCGCTTCTCAGCAGCTCAAGCAGTTCATTATCATTCATAAAATGACCTCATTCTTTGAAACGTTTCAATATACACAGTCGAGTTGAAGGTTAAAAAACTTTCATTTTGTATGTAAACTATTTGTAAATAAGTGCTATGGTCGGTTATGTCTGAAATGGTTCTATTTTCGTATCTCTATCTCATACTCCTCAAAACTCAGCCCCTTGTCATAAGCCCTCTGCCTCAGCACCAACGCATGATCCGCCCACTCCCGAAACTCCGCTTGCGTCATTTTCTTCTTCAAATACCTCGCATAATGCTGCTTGTAAGCCTTCGTGTACGTCAGCAATATCGGGTCACTGTTGACCTTATCCATGTAAGTTTTCCGGCTGCCGAGGTCACGGCAAGTTTTCTTGCGCTGTCCCTTGATACGGCGGGTGCAGAAAGCAGAGTACGCAGTCGCTTCGAGCAAAAAGTACCTGCCGCACATATTACACTTGCGGGGCAGAAAGTGATTGTGTAGCCCTTTGAAAAAGTCGATATAGAGAAATCCGCCGATAGTGCTGAATTTGTATTTCTCGTACATAACATAATCATCATCAAGGTTCAGCGGAACGAAAGTCTCGGACATCGTGCCGGACTGTTCCAGCTTCATGTAGGTTATCAGCTTGCCCTCTTGCTCGGAGAGAAAGCAGCGGTAAAAGTCGGCGGTCTCCTTTGCGTTGAGGTACTCGTTGCCCTTGTGGAGCATTTCCAGAAAACTTGCGTAAACCTTTTTCACCCGAATGCAGTCCTCAACAAAGGTGCGGTAATCCCTCGTGATCTCAGACAGCTTGCGGTTCAACTGGAGCGCGCTGTCGTACATATCAGCGTCAAGATCATCGTAATAACTCGGCGTGTAAAAGTGGTCATAAAAGTCGGGCGGGTAATAATTTGAGTCGTGATTCTCCTGGTCATTATTGAAAAGATACTTGTGCTCGTTCATGATATTGTACAGGCGGTTGCGCTTGACTTGCAGCTTATCATAGGGCGGCAGTTCCTCGATAATCGTGTCAAGGCGGTCATAAAACATGAACGCTTTCTGAATCACATCATCAAACTCAATATTTTCGTCACCACGCTCCGGATAGTGCAGCCTGCGCTCAAACTCCTTGCACTTGTCGAGGGTATCCTTCAAATCGGGGAAATCATACTCCAGATATGCGGTCAATATTTCGTTAGTCTTGTACTGTCCCGCGCCCTCGACCAGCGTTCTGTTCTTGTAAAAGTATGCTGTTAATCCAAACATGGTTTTCTCCTTAATCGATCGAATTATTACCAGATAGATGTTAAGATATTTTGCTCTCAGCCTTTTCCTTGTCAGCGGGATAAACAACTATCTGATCATCGCCATATCTCTCGTTATAATCTTCCATTGTGTTAGCAGTAGCGGCTCGAACAAAAAGTCCTGCCGCAGCGAAAACAAATACAGCGGAGAACACGGCAAACAAAATTCTCATGCCGACACCGTAAACATAATCATCGGAAGCTTCGTCATACTCCATGTTGTCAAGTTCTTCGTACTGCTCCGTTTCCCTGTATTTCTTGAACCCGATCTTTTTCAGTCCGACTAAACAAGCTATTCCCGTCATAAGAAATATCGTTCCAAATATGAGCATGGCGTTGATTGATTTGTCATCATAATATGAGATGCCGTCCGAAATAATAGTTAAATAATTCATTGAGTTTTTTTCACTCCAATCCGATAATCGCACCCACCGCTGTTTGTAGAAGCAGCGGCGTTTTTGTTTTTATCCTCTACCTATTATACACGAAATCATTCCGACTTTCAAGTACACAAGTCCAAAAATCCGATTTTGTACCTCATGTCAAAATATACAAAGATGAACCCGAAATTTTGGAGACGAAGTTCACATTGTTTTTGCATACCCGCAAAAGAAGTATTTTTCTTCAAATTTCTCCTTTTTTCTCCGTTTTTCAGAAAAATAGAAGTAAAACGAAGATAAATAGAGAGTATGTCTTACTTCTATTGACATTGAAAGAATTATCTGTTATGATATTACTTGCAGAGGGGAACATGAGTGTGAACTTAGTGGACTTCATGTTCGGAAGTGGTCAGAAATATCTTACAGACAAATGTGCGCACGCTGGGAAGAAAGATTTGGTTTTGAACTCTTTTGCAAAAATGCCTTAGGAACAAAATGATGATTTCGTTCCTTTTCACCCTCGTTCAGAACCGGTTCCATCAGGTACATTTTCGATAAAATGTACCTAACCCAACAAGGAGAGGATTCCAATGTAAATTTTGCAGCCCATACGGGCTAAATATAACTATTGATAATCGGTAAATTTTTAGCTATGACTAGCGAGCCATAGAATCTGTACGTACAGATTCCCGCTGTTCCGCCCGACGGACGTCGGACGGCGCAGGGCTGACTGCCGTCAGCCCACGAACAGCGGCTCGCTGGGAGCACCCAGACCCCTTAAACGCAAGGAGGAACGCTTATTGAAAGATCAAGAACAAAAACAGAAAAAGCAGTACAAGCGCAAAGGTCAGAGGAAAGAAGTTCTGTTCAAAGACGAAGAATGGAAGATCGTAAAAGCGAACGCTGCAAAGATGAATTTAAGTACGACAAGGTACATTGTTAAGATGTCACTTAGTGATAATTATGCACCGCAGGATATTTCCGATGTTGCAGAATTGACCCGACAACTTTCAAGGATAGGTACAAATATCAACCAGCTCGCTCGAAAAGCGAACACCATCAACAACATCTATGCCGAGGATTATGAGAAGATGCGAAAGGAGTACGCCAACCTTTGCCATTTATTAAAACGAAAAATATCCACGTTACGCCGAACCGCAGCCTAAGATATATATGCGACCCGGCAAAGACGCAGGGCGGGCTGAATATAGTCTCTGTCAACTGTATGCCCGATGCTCGGAACGCTTATCTTGACATGAAGCAAATTTACGAGTATTACGCCGGGCGTAAGTTCAACGAGCCGATGCCGAAGAAAGGTTATGCGAAAGTCAAGCTGATACACTATATTCAGTCATTCGACCCGAAAGATAATGTCAGTATCGAGACTGCACAGCAGATAGGTTTGGATTTAGTTCGTGAGATGTTCGGTGAAGATGTGCAGGCGGTAATTGCAACGCATGACGATACCGGGAAGATTCATAATCACATCGAGATCACCGTTTACGATTTGAAGGGCAGGCACTTTTATTCTAACAAGGCTACGCTTAAAAAAATCAAACGGCTGTCTGACGAGATTTGTCAGAGGTATGGTATCAAGCCTTTTGATCGTGAGAACTACGTCCGCAAGTCGATAATCAGCGGCTATCACGAGTGGATAAATCTGAAGCGTGGTACTTCGTGGAAACAGCAGATTCGTGACCGTATCGACGAGCTTATAACCGTTGCCGACAGCTTTGATGACTTGCATCGGCGCATGGAGCAGGAAGGTTTCACTTTCAAGGACGGCAAGTACATCTGCGTCAGGGCTCCCGGACAGCAGAAAAACGTCCGGCTGAAAACGTTGGGTGATAATTACACGCCCGAACGAATCAACAAGAGGATTTCCGAGCATAAGAAAAAAGAACTTGATGTTTTTGTTACGCCGTTCTATGAAATCACTGCCAGTATAAGAGTCAAGGCAGGCGCATACAAGAATACCTCACCTATTGAAAACACCTGCGGAAGATTTATGCGACTCTATGAAATTCTTGTGCAGGAGAACATTACAAACATCTCCAATGCCGAGGACAAGTTGAGTGCGGCGGAGAAGAAGTATAATGCCACTCTGCAACAGGTGCAAGAACTGAAAGAGAAAATCTCCAAGCTTGAATCGGAGATAAGGAGCGCTAACCATTACTTTGACAACATGGGTATCATGCAACGACGGTTTCCGAAGAAAGCAGAGGACAAGACAGCCGCTGCTGTAATCAAAGAGCATGGCTTTAAAAAGAAAGAAGATATTTCTATTCTCACGGAACAGCTTAAAAAGTATCAGTCAGAACTCTCCGAATTAAACGAACAACTCTCATCATCGGGCGGCGAGGTTCGCAAATACAAAGTAATCGTTGATGAATACTATCAGATATTCAGCGGCGAAAACTATGTTGACAGACTTGTGCGCGAGGCTAAGGATAATATTACTCGGAACGATTGGGATAGCATGATTTCAGATCAACGAAAGAAAATCATGCAAGAACTTGACACCCTCACCAACCCGCCGATGTATCATCTTGAAAAGCAGATTTGGGATAAGATAGTCAAGCTGCGGAGTATGAATGTTGAGCCTTATGAGGTCGAAAAGCTGATACGGGCGCTTGCAGTCATGCGCATTGACGGTATTCAGAATATTGAGGATACTCGAAAGCTTGCGACGAGAATGAAGAACTCCGCAAGCACAGCGCAGGATAAATCCAAGCGCAGGCTATACGAACGCCGCGCCGATGATTATGAGCGTATTATATCCGCTGTGCGCAACATCGACATTTATCCGCCGGAGCGAAAACCGCCCGAGCAGAAGAAAAATCCGCCTAAGAAAAAGCATAGGCGGTAGGATTTGAAACATTTTATGGGGTGATTACTGTGCACTATTTTCTTCTGTTCCGAAATATGCAAAGGAACAGATTATTGACAACAAAACTATAACTATGAATTATGAAAGGAAAAGATATGCCAAGAAAGATAACTATAACCGATTAGAAAAACAAGCGCGATGTCAGCGCGTGGAAGATCGAGCTTAACGGCTATGGTATGAGCGACACTAACGCCAAGCATGAAGCTGCTGTCAGGGAGCTTGCAAAGCGTGAGGAAAAGCGTATCAACGAACTGAAAGATACGCTTTGGGAAGCGGCTGTGCCGTTTTTTGGTATCAATATCAGCCCTGAAAAGCTCAAAGAGAAGTTTGAGAGCATCATGAACGCCGAGTGCAATATGGACGCGGTTCTTGCGCTTTTGAGCGAGGAAGAAGAACGTGTCAGAAAGCTCGAAGCTGAGGACGCGGAGCGTATAGTTGCACTTAAAGCGAGCCACACAAAGCTTATCGCAGATCTTGAAAAAGCCAAGGCTAAGAACGAAAAGAAGTCTGAGGATTCGGCTGATTCGGATAGAGAAGTCGTCATGGAAGAACCTTCGGAGAGTGGAATCAATAATAGTACTACATGAGCGAGTCAAAGAAAGAATATCTTCCGGACGAATACATGGAGCAATAAAACAATGGTTGCGTGACCGACTATCTTAATGCAGAAAGGAATGATAAGCAATAAAAGTAAAAATCAATTATATCCTCACCATCGACATATAACTATTAAATTATGGAGGATATATTATTTGAGCAGAATTATAGAAACGGAAAGAAAGACAAGAACAGCAAAAAACAGACATGATCTGCCGCTCTACCGTGTGCTCTGGTGCAAGATAAGATACTACCAGCAGCTTCACGAGATAAGCGACGAAGCGCTTGCAAACGAGCTCGGCGTTCATGTGCGAACGCTAAGTACATATGACAAGAATGCAGAGAACGTTACCATCGGCAGGCTCGATAATTTTTTATATGTAAATAATTTGTCGCTTAATGACCTGTTAAATTCATAAAAAGGGGTTTACAGAATCAAGGAAAAGTGGTATAATGAGAGTATGAAAAAGCTACTTTCATTTTGCCTCTTTCCCGGAAAGGCGGTACAATATGAAAGCAAAACAACTTCCTTCGGGAAATTACAGAGTACAGGTCATTGACGGCTATGACGAGAACGGAAAGAGGATCGTCAGATCATTCACGGCTGCAACGGATTGGGAAGCTATGAAGATGGCGGACGACTACAAAAAGGGGCTGTACAAAAAGCCTTGTGAGCTGACTGTCCACGAAGCGTTTGAAAAGTATCTGGAGTCGAGGGATAACATCTTATCGCCCTCAACTATCAAGGGATACAACACCATAAAAGAGGCTCGGCTCCAGCTCATCAGAAATACCAAGCTTTGCGACCTTACCATCTCTGACGTTCAGCGGGCTGTGAACAACGACGCTAAAAGGCTGTCGAGGAAATCTATCAAATCTGCTTTGGCGCTGCTCAAAAGTGCTATGATGATGCAGGAGGTAGACATCAATCTGAAACGCATCACGCTCCCGCCGGCAAAGACGAGAAAAAAAGAGATACCCTCACCCGAGCAGCTTATGAAGGTCATCATCGGGTCGGATATCGAGCTTCCCTGTCTGCTGGCTATGTGGCTGTCGCTTCGCATAAGCGAGGTGCGGGGCTTGCAGTTTGGCGACATCTCGCCGGACGGCTGCTACATCTCCATCAGAAGAGTCAAGCTCTACATCGACGGGCAGGACATCGTCAGGGATTCCACAAAGACGGTGGAGAGTGCGAGAACTAATCAGCTCCCGACATACTTGTATTCGCTGATACAAGCCGTCCCTCACGAGAAAGACACCGACTACATCGTAACGCTTAGCTACGAGGTCATAAGAAAAAGGTTCAAGAAGCTGATGACCGAAAACGGATTTGACATCACCTTTCACACGCTCCGTCACGAGTTCGCTTCCACGCTAAACGACCTGGGCGTTCCGTCCGACTATATACAGAAGCTGGGAGGCTGGTCAACGGACAACGTGATGAAGTCGGTCTACACTCACACCAGCTCTACAAAGGAAAAGATGTATCAGGAGATCATTGACGGCTACTTCAACGGCATTATCGACAATGTCACACAAACGTCACACAAACGGGCAATAACGCTGTAAAATGGGGCTGTTTGGTTAGGTTCGAGTCCCTCGCAGCGCGGTCATTTCAAAGCACGTTCTTCGGAGCGTGCTTTTTGTTTTGCTGCGGGGACAGACTGTCGGGGCTGCAAACCGAGTAGGTCACATTATAAACAACAGACCATATCCCCCTGCATCGGTATGATATGGTCTGTTTGCTGTTCTTATTCGCTGAATTTGATGACATTGCTCGCGCGCAGCTGTCTGAGGAAGGTGAACCTCGCTATATCCTTACATTCGGGCTTTATCATGTAGTACATATAGTGTTCGAGCAGATTCAGGGTCTCGTAAGTCCTGCCCTCGATCTTGAACTGCGAGAATCCCATCGGGACATATTTGTTCCAGATATCATCGGGGGATATGTGGGTGCTCATCTGCTGTATATCAAAAACGGTCCTGCCGACGCTGGGACATTGCTCGAACTTCTTTCCCTCGGGGATCTTCTCATTGAGCCTGCTGATGGGATAGTCGGTGTTCGGGTGGTTTTTCACGAAGGTGGCGTATTCTATCTGCTGCAAGCCGATAGTCCTGTAATGCTCGGAGCGCATTTTACAGCCGGGGTCGCAGCAGGCGTTTACCAGCAGCTCGCACTTTTCCTTATCGGGGATCTTTTCGAGTATATCGAATTTATTGTTAAGGTCATAATCTATCACAACTATATGATAATCCTTTTCGACCTCAGCATACAGCGTATCGGGGTCGGTGATGCGCTTGCAGGTAGAGCTTGTGAGCTTATAGTTCGGATAGTTCTTTCTTATGTATTCTTCAAGCAGCTCAGAGAAAACGATAGCCTCATTCAGACCGTTATCCGCAAGCTTCATGACCATATTGCAGAAGCCGTCATTCAGGTGCTTTTTCTCAAGCATGGGATTAGTAAAAGTAAACCGAAGCGGGATACCTCTCTCGTTAAAGGAGCTTATGACCTGCTTTATAAACGAGGTGTCACAGTAACCGCCGCACATACGGCCTCCGTTCCACAGCGACGGCGGGAAGCAGCCGTATACCGAAGCGATCTCAACGCCTTCACGAAAATACTCGGGATAGCGTTTGAGCATTTCCGAAAAGATAAGGTTGAATCTGAAATGACCTGCAAAGTCAGGCAAATGGAATCGTACTCTCATAATATTTATCTCACCTTTCATAGCTTTTACACAGTAAGCGTCAGAACAGAGCTGACACTTACTATATGATCGTTCAAACGGTCCTGCACACCACGACCGACTTTCTGTTACAGTGAGGCAACAGCTTCAGCCACGAGCTGTTCGGGGGCGCTGCCGACTATATCCAGCATCTCTGCTTTGACAAGCCGCGTCTTGCCGATACCGAAGCAGTTCTCGGCGAGGGCTTTGATGTAGCCGTAGCTGAAATCGGGGATATACTTCCCGCCCGCCGTTGTGACGTATACAAGCTCGTCAGCCCTGCAAAGTCCCTGCGGGATACCGTCTGCGCCGTAGCGTGTCACGATGCCTACGGCATAGATGTTCTCGATATACACCTTGAGCAGCGAGGGGAACGAGCCGTCCCAGAAGGGCGCTGCGATGACGATCTTATCAGCCTCGGCGAACTGCACGGCGAAGCGGAGCATGGGGTCGTCAAAGTGTCCTGCCGAAAGTAGCTCGTCGCGTTTTGCGAGCAGCTTTTCGTCAAGCGGTCTGATATCCTCAGCGGACAGGAACAGCTCGGTATATTCGTCCATTTTGCTAAGCACTGCCCGTGCTATACGGTCTGTCCTTGAATCGCTGCGAACGCAGCAGTTTACATATAAGATCATTTCCGATCGTACCTCCTTCTTGTCGTCAAGCCTGCGCCTGTTTTCTTAATATATTATAGCACATTTCCCGCGGATAATCAAGATGTTAAAACACATTATAACGGAAATGCCGTCGGCGTTGACAAAAGGCGGCATTTGATGTATAATCATTATCAGACAAATACCCAGCTGCGGAGGAAATGATATGTACAAAATACTGATAGCCGATGATGAGCCAGACGTGGTCAGCCTTATAAAGGACTTCTTTGAGCTTGAGGGATACCTGGTGCTGACGGCGCGGGACGGGGCTGAGGCGGTGGCTGCCGTTTCAAAAGCACCCGACCTTATCCTGCTCGACATCAATATGCCTGAGCTTGACGGGCTTTCGGTCTGCCGCAGGATACGCGAGGAAGTCTCATGCCCGATAATCTTTCTCACCGCGCGTATCGAGGATCACGACAAGGTCGAGGGCTTTGCTGCGGGCGGCGATGATTACGTCATAAAGCCGTTCTCGCTCGATGAGCTTGCCGCAAGGGTCGCCGCGCATATACGCAGAGATCACCGTGAGGCAAAGTCAGGCAACCGCCTTGTCTGCGGCAGGCTCACGATAGACTACGACTCAAAGCAGGTCACAGCCGACGGAAAAGATATCACCCTTGCGAAAAAGGAATTTCAGATAATCGAGCTGCTTTCAAAAAACGCGGGGCAGGTGTATGACAAGGAGCGCATATATGAGCGCGTATGGGGCTACGATGCCGAGGGCGACAGCGCCGTTGTTGCCGAGCATATCAGGCGTATACGCGCAAAGCTCGGCAAGGCAGGCGAAGAAAAACACATCGAGACTGTATGGGGAATGGGATACAAATGGGTAAAATAAAACCTTCCGAAGGCTCACTGAAGACCTCACTTATGAAATATTTCCCCGCCTGCATCATCGTGATGCTCATCGGGATGAAGCTGATATCCTGGCTTTCCGACTTTATGCTGCAAAAATACGAGGACTCACACCCCGTCATAGATGTCGTGGTGAATAACGGCAGCGTGGAATGGCTGACGGGCTCGAGGATGACCGTCAGGTGGCTGCTCTCGAACATCGACTATCTGCTGATACCGCTCTGGGTGCTGTTTTGTGTTGCAGCGGCAGGCTACCTCTTCTACACCCGCGAGCTTCGCGAGCCTATCGAGATCCTCACCGCGGCTTCAAAAAAGATAGCCGAGAACGACCTTATATTCAACATAGACTACCAAAAAAACGACGAGATGGGCAGGCTCTGCAAGGCGTTCGAGGATATGCGTGCGGAGCTTGTCACAAGCAACATGGAGATATGGCAGTCGATCGAGGAGCGAAAGCGGCTGTCGGCGGCATTTTCCCACGACCTCCGCACGCCGCTGACGGTGCTGGGCGGTTATATCGAGCTTATGCAGAACTACGGCGAGCGGCTCGCCCCCAAAAAGCGTGAGGAGATACTCAGCAAGATGCAGCAGCAGGTCGGGAGGCTGAAAAGCTACACCGAGCAGATGAACGCGGTGCAGAAGCTTGAAGACATTCGTCCTGCGCCGACCGAGACAACTCTTTCCGAGCTGTGCGATAAGATAAAGGACGCGGGCAGCATCGTCTGCGGGGAGAAGCGCTTTATCATGACCGCGCCGCATGAGGACATGACCCTGCTTGCCGACAGCGCCCTGATACTGCGCGTCTGCGAGAACCTTACATCAAATGCCGAGCGTTTTGCGAAGTCGGAAGTACGCGCCGAGGTAAGCTTTAACAAGAACACTCTGACGCTGAGCTTTTCGGACGACGGCTGCGGGTTTTCCGAAGAAGCGCTGAAAAAAGCGGCTCTTCCCTTTTACCGCGGCGACAAGGATTCAAACCGACATTTCGGGCTCGGGCTGTACATATGTCGCCTGCTCTGCATGAAAAGCGGCGGCGGGCTGACACTCTCAAACGGCAGCAGCGGCGGCGGAAAAGTAACGGTGACGTTTGACACAGAGGTCATGGCACGGTAAACGCGGTGCTGCACCCCGACGGCAGGCGTGACCGCGACCTCCAAAAAAATTTATTTTTGTAGATAAAAAGTTGAGAATTTAGGTTTATCATAGGATCATGGCAAGAGAAAGATGCCGTGATCCTGTTTTTTTGAAAGGAGACAACAAAATGGATGATAGGATAGAAATAAAGAACGTGAGCAAGTTTTACGGTAAAAAGCAGGCGCTCAATGATGTCAGCCTGAGCATCGGGAAGGGTATGTTCGGACTGCTGGGACGCAACGGCGCGGGCAAGACCACGCTCATGAAGACCCTCGCGGGGCTTCACCCCATGTCGGGCGGCAGCATAACGGTATGCGGCGTGCCGATCTCAAAGGTAAAGGAGATACGCAGCATGACGGGATATCTGCCGCAGGAGTTTTCCATGTACCCTTCGATGACCTGCGAGGAATGCCTTGATTACCTCGGCACCCTTTCGGGCATGAGCAAGGGTCTGCGGCGCGAACGCATAGACGAGATGCTCGTCCGCGTGAACCTTGACGAACACAGGACGAAAAAGGTAAAGCAGCTTTCTGGCGGTATGAAGCGCAGGCTGGGCATAGCGCAGGCGCTGCTGCACGATCCCAAGGTCCTTATCGTAGACGAGCCGACGGCGGGACTCGACCCCGAGGAGCGCATTCGTTTCCGCAATCTGCTGGGAGAAGTTGCGGAGGACAGGATCGTGATACTCTCGACCCACATCGTCGGCGACATTGAAGCTGCCTGCGAAAAAGCTGCGGTCATGAACGATGGCAGGATACTCCATAACGGCAAGGTGGATGATCTGCTGCGTGCCGCCGAGGGCATGGTATGGTCGGCTGTTGTCGAGACAAGATTCCTCACGCAGATAAAGCTGCTCTACCCCGTGACGGGCATGGTCATGAAAGACCGCGACACCATCGTGAGGTTCATAAGCGAAGGCACGCCCGATATAAGCGGCGCGGAAGCGGTCAAGCCCAACCTTGAGGACGCATACATCTGCTGCCTTTACCGAAACGGCTGCATAGAGAACGGAGGTGACATATGATGCTCTTCGGAAAAGAATGCAAGCGGATAATCTTCTCAAAGATATACCTGCTGTTTTTTGCGGCGGTATTCTTCTTCTCATTCTACACACAGATCTGGAGCGATCTGAGCAACGACCAGGATTCCTTCATCAAGCCGAAGCCGGGCAGAGATGACTACGGCATTACCCTGATAGACGACCCCGAGGTGCTCACTCAGGAGTCAACGGCACAGCTGCTAAACGATCTCATCAACAACGAATTCACCACCTACCCCTACGGCTTCATACACGTTGTACACCTCAAGGGCAGCGACAAGGAAAAGCTTTCGATAATACTCCAGAAGCTGACGGGATTTCCCGACCCTGAAAACTACGTCAAGTCTAACTGCAAGATCGCAGGCACCTGGGGCGATACGGACGAGGTGTATACAGACTACGAGATACCCGAGCTTAACATCACCGACCGCATGAGCATCGAGGATTTCAGGGCGCTCATGACCGAAGCGGACAATATACTGGGCGGCGGCTCCTCCTATGCCCCCGACAGGATCGACCAGGAGTTCTGCCTAGGACCCATGAGCTACGAGCAAGCCCTTGAAAGGTACAACGAGCTTATCGAGGACGACAAGGTGACCAACGGCTATGCGCGGCTTTTCTGCGACTACCACGGCATTTTCATGGTGCTCTTCCCCGTATTTCTGATAGCCGTTTACCATTCTGCCGACAAACGCAGCAAGATGGAGCAGCTCATCTACACATCGAGCATATCCTCGGTCAGGCTCACGCTCACGCGGTTTGCGGCACTGGTCAGCTGCATGATGCTGCCTGTGCTGTTCACTGCCGTCCTCTGCAACTTCAGAGTAATGCAGTTCTACGGCGCTGCGGGGCTCGATCATTTCGCGATGATAAAGTACAGCCTTATATGGATACTGCCCACCGTCATAGCCGTTACGGGGATAGGTATGCTGCTCATGAACCTTATCCACCCGATAGCGGTGGTGCTCATACAGTTTGCGGCATGGTTCTTTTTAGCGATGATGGGGCCGTTATCGGGACATTTCGGTGTGTTCGACATCATCATACGCCACAACACGGAATACGGCAGAAGCGAATTCATGGACAGTCTGCCTGTCTTTATCGAGAACAGGGTATTCTTCACTGTGCTCGGACTGGTTTGTGCGTTCGCGGCTTCATTCGTCTGGGATCTGAGGAGAGGAGGAAAGCTCGGTGGGAATAAAATGCCTCGCAAACTGTTTGCTCGTAAATCTTAAACACAACTCGCTGCCGCACATTCTGGCAGCGGCGGTGCTGACGGCGACTGTGCCGATCGTGTTCGGGCTGACCTCACTCAGCGCTCCCCTGTCGGCTCAGCCGCTCGAGATGTATCTGCCGCTGGTCGGCACGATACTCATGACCCCGACCTTCCTGCCCGAGCAGAATGAAGATATACTCGACACCATAAGGGTAAGGCGGATGTCGTACCTCGGGATATGTGTAATGCGGATGATTTATATGTGCCTGTTCGCGACGGTATTCTTCTGCTGCATCATCGGGGCGCTTGCGGCGGGAGAGAGCGTCGTGACCCCCGCGCTCTTTGCAGGCGGTCTTTGCAGTGCGCTGTTTCTCGGCGGGCTCGGGATATTCGGCTCGGCGATCGGCGGTAACAGCATCATAGGATACATGGCATCGCTAATATATTTTGTCGGAAACTTCTTCCTGAAAAAGCGGCTGGGGGTATTCTACCTTTTCGCGCTTTCGGAAGGTACAGGAGTAAGCAAGCTGTGGCTGCTGGGCGGAACTCTGGCGCTTATCGCCGCCGCCTTCGCTTACCTCAGATACATAAAGAAAATACATTAAGACAACACAAAGACAACAAAACGGATGAAAGCTCAATCCCCGCGGGGAGCTTCCCGATAAGGCAGGGCTCTTCAAACGGCAAACAAAACGATATATAGAAATAAAAAAACGGCTGCTGCACTTTAAAATGCAGCAGCCGTTGATATTTTTCCAAGCTTACCTTCAAAGCACCTCAAACCGGTTCTTGCCGTTGTGCTTTGCCTGATAGAGCGCTTCATCAACTCTTACCAGCAGACTGTCAAGGGTATCATCGGGTCTTGCCATTGTCACGCCTATGCTGAGAGTCTGTTTACCTGCCTTCGGGAACCTCAGGGAATTGAAGTCGCGGACTATGTCAGTCGCCGCAAGCTTTGAGTAATCCTCATCATACGGCATGAGAAGCATGAACTCCTCTCCGCCCCATCTGCCAACATCAGCGTCGCGGTTGTTCTCAAAGATGCCGTCCTTCAGCATATTCGCGAGCCCTACGAGCACGTTGTCGCCCTCCTGATGACCATATGTATCGTTGACCTGCTTGAAGTTATCTATATCGAGCATCAGCAGGGACAGCGTCTGTCCCGATACAAGGCGCTCATTTATGCGCTTCTGTATCTCGGCGCGGTTGTGCAGCTTTGTAAGACCATCGGTGATCGCAGACTGTTCAAGCTCGTCAAATGCGGCATTGATGTAGCTCGCGAGCCTGTTTATCAGCGATACCTTTCCCGAGAAGCCCGACTGGTCGATCTCAAGATCGCCCTTGGGACGCACGACGGCATCGCCCTCACGCATACCGATGACCACCATCGTCACGTTATGCTGGTTGACATAACCGTTGGTCCTCAGAAATTCGCTTGAAGTATAGAAGCCCGACGTTGGTGCGATATTCTGGAACGGCATTGATTCCTTCGAGACCTCAGTATTGCCCCAGAAGGTGCGCCTTGCCGCGCAGGAGAATATCTGTATCACTTCGGGATTGAAGTTCTTTATTATGGCGCCGTCGGTCTGAACGCTTTCGAGTATCGTCCAGGGATCGCCGTATGCGAGCCTTGCGGTAACGTCCTCCTCTATATCGGAGGTCATGACAAGCGAACCGTCGGGATTGCTTTCCGTCGGAGCGCGGAGTATATCTATGCCGTTATGCTGATAGAAGAACGGGAACTCCAGCGAGTTGTAGAAGAAATGCTCGTTATTGCGTATATTGAGGTATTTGCTGTATATCTCATACGCGGGCATATTATCAAGCTCATAGAGTATATTGCCGTCGGACATGGTAACATGGAAGGTCTTGCCGAGAGGCTTCCAGCCCGTGATGTAGGTAGAGGTCACATGGAAATCCTCGCCGCCCAGCAGCCAGAATACCACGCTGTTATCGCTGATGCCCGCCTTTTTCGAGAACACGCAGGCGCGGTTATCATAAAGATCAAAGGAGAATGCGCCGCCGCCGAATATCTGTATATCCGAGCGTGCCTTTTGCAGACCCTCGCAGAACGCCGTCATGGACATACCGCGTATGGTGGTGACAAAATCCACAGCAGTTACCCAGGGGCGTTTTTCTATTTCTTTAAGAACATTCTCCATCACATCGCCCATCGTTTCGGCGGTAAGGGTGTACTGAAAGAACTCCGTCTTTGTCGTGGGATATTCAAAAATAGTACAAACGATACCGATATCGGGCTCGGAGAATTCTCCCGCTATGATATTTCCGTTCGACGAGCACCCGAAGAAATCCGCTTCGGGCAGCATCTGCGCTATCTCCAGACAGACGGCGTCCAGAAGCTCTTCATCGAGAGTCTCTGTCATTATCTGAAAGACGATGTGCGAATAAACGCTCGAGGTACACCACCTTTTTATCTTGATGAGCTCAGCCCTGAGCTGTTCCTGATCTATATACGCGAACTGGAATTGTCTCAAAATACTCACCCCTAAGTCATGATATATCTAATTGTAACATATTTATTTCAAGAAATCAAGCGTTTTGATGTAATTTTTATATTTTTCATAATTTTTCCGACAAAGGTGATATGTCGTCCGAGTATTTTTTCAAAAGATCTCCGAGCATATCCGCAAACCCCGATCTTACGTCGGCGGGCGAAAGGATCTCGATACCGTCGCCGTAGCGCATCACCCAGAGGTAGAACTGGCGGTTGATGCCGCAGCGGGCGCGAACTATCGCGCAGGCGGGGTCATCAAAATCCTCACGCGGGGAGGCAAATTCGCCGAGCTGTTCGAGCATCTCATCAAGCAGGTATCGTCTGACGCGAAATGAGACTGTCTCAAACCTTTCGGGCGGGAATATATCAGCCACGAACCCTTCATACCTTGTCTCCTTCGGCGGCTTTGCCTTTGATACCCCACCGTCGGTGATATCCTTCATGCGGTCAACGCGGTATGTACGAAACTCGCCCGTCTGCTCGTTCCAGCAGCGCAGGTAAAAGCGCTCGTTGAAAAAGATGACCCTGACGGGCAGCATCATGCGGCGCTTGTCGTAATAATTGACCTGCTTTTTTGTATCGAACTTGCCGTAGCTGAAGTTTATCCGCTTGTGCGCGGCTATGAGCAGGTGTATCCTCTCCAGGTTTCCCAGCAGATCGAGCGAGGGGGAGGCGGTGCTGTCGAGGGATATGCGGCTGACCAGCTGACGGATCTGCTGTTCCGAGCACATACTCTCGAATTTCTTGATGAGCCGCTGTTTCTGTGCGGGCTTTAAGAATTTATTTATCGAAACCGAATCGACAAGGAATCGGATCTCATTAAAGGTAAAGCCTCTGCCGTAAAGTCTGTAAACGGCGGTATTGTGTGCGCCGACAGTCTTACGGATATCATGACCCGCGCGGGTCAGCCTGTCGATATCGCGCCGCACGGTGACTGCCGAGACACCGTCGATATTTGCGTTTTCGCGGAGATAGCGCTGTATATCCGCGACAGTAACGCCGTTTTTATCATCGCTTTCGCGGGTAAGGCAGTTGAGCACATGGATTATCCTTTCATGATCCATAATATCCCGTCCTTTCGTGAAATATAAGACAATTATATCACAGACCCTACAGTATGTCAAACGGTTTTGAGAGACATAAAAAAGCGGATCGGCAAGCTGCACGACCCGCTTTCGCAAAGCCTGCCGAAGTCAGGCTTCACGGGGATCATGAGATGACCTTATCATTGAACCCCTGCGTGGGCTCTTCAAAGTTTTCCTTGCGGGAAAGGCGGTCGATATTCTCGGGCTGATTCACAAGATCATCGGTATAGGTCTGCTCGGGTTCGTCGAAATAGCCGCGGGTAATGTGTACTTCCTCGATATGCTTTTTGGGGAGCGTTGCGAGAACTTCCTCAGTCATCGAAGGATCGTAGGCTCTCGGTCCCGTCTGAACGGGTCTGCCATCTTTATTCTTCTGCGGTCTTGCGGGATACTCGGGCAGCTCACTTGTGTAATACTCTGCCACCTTCTGCTCAACAAGGTCGTCGTGACCGAAACGTTCGAGGAAAGGGAATCGGGGGTGAGAACGCAGGAATTCAAGTTCGCGGCGTATCGGCTCGAGGGCGATCACCGCGCCCACATAGTACAGCGCCATCAGCATGCCCGCTATCTCGATAATACCGAACAGAAGCAGCACAAAAACATATGCACCCATGAGTATCGGTGCGGCGAACTTTCGCTCGGTGCGTTCAAGCGGCAGGAAAGGTGTCAGGACAACAAAGAGTATCCATGTGAATATGTGAAAGAATTCGGTGCCGACATGGTAGCCGCTGCCCGCATTTAACATGACCTGCGGGTAGGTAGACCAGCCTGTCAGGCAGAAAAAAAGTATCCCGACCACACCCACGACTATCGGCACTGCGAGCCAGAAATCCCTGCGTGCCTGCACCCGCTTGTGGTAATCGTGCAGCTGGGCATTTGTCATTTTGGTGTGCTCCGTAAAGATGTTCATTTTATTTTGTCCTCCTGTTTATATATCTTGTGTGAAGCTTTGAATAGACTATCTTCTGGCTGGAATAAAGCCCGTAGTAGCCGGAGAGCATATAGCTCACGCCGCAGGCTGCAGCAAAGAGTATTATCCCATCGCTGCCGAAAAGCTCAAGGCTCAGGAAGATAGCTGCAACGGGGCAGTTGACCACCGAGCAGAAGAGTGCTGCCAGACCGACAGCCGCACCGAAGCAGGGGTCAAGCCCCACCAGCGGGGCAACGGTGCAGCCGAGGGTAGAGCCTATGAACATCGTAGGCACGATCTCACCGCCCTTGTAGCCTGCGCCTATCGTCACGGCAGTGAATATTATCTTCATTAAAAAGTCATACGGCATCGACTTTCCCTCATAGATCGCGCGTTCGATGACCTGTGTTCCCGCGCCGTTGTAATCGGTGGTGCGGAGCAGCAGCGTCAGCAGGACGATAACAGCGCCGCCCGCCGCGGCACGGAGGTACTTGTTCTTTATCAGCTGTTCGAGCTTTGTATGTGAAAACTTCATCGTCACGCAGAAGATTATGCTGACTACCGCGCAGACGGCAGCCAGTCCCGCCACCTGAAACAGCGGTATCGCGCCGACATCGGGGACGTGGTCGGAGATATCGTAGCGCGTAGGTTCGGCTTTCATGAAGAGAGATACCCCGAAGGCGGTCAGCGAAGCCGTAAGGCAGGGCACGAGTGCCGCGTAATATATAACGCCGACGCTCACGACCTCCATAGCGAAGAAGGTCGCCGTCAGAGGTGTGCCGAACAGAGCCGAAAAGAGAGCGCTCATGCCGCAGAGAACGGCGACTCCCGCGTCCTCCTTCTTTATCCTGAACAGCTCACCTATCGAGCTTCCGATCGAGCCGCCGAGCTGGAGCGCCGCGCCCTCACGTCCTGCCGAGCCGCCCGTCAGGTGGGTAAGCACGGTGGATACGAAAATGAGCGGTGCCATTCTGAGCGGGATATGTCCCTTTGTGCGTATTGAGCTTATGACGAGATTGGTGCCGCCGTCCTTATCGTACTTGCAGACGTGGTACAGCCATGCGATAAGCACGCCCGCCAAAGGCATACAGAACAGCACATACCTGTTCTCGCTGCGGAACTCGTTCGCGGCGTTTACCGACATATGGAACAATCCGCCGATAATGCCGCCGACAAGACCCGTGACAGCCGCGATGGCGACCCACTTTATGAAGGTCAGCGAATATTTCTCTGCCGAGCGGGATTCGACGTACAGCCGCCTGCGTATTTTTCTTTTTTGTCCGTGTATTCGCCCGGACTGCGATGCCGCGTGTTTCTGCTGCGGCATACAGTTGTTTTCTTCCGTCATTTACGACCTCCGCGCGTATGCTTTCGGATATCTGCCAAAAAGAGCTGCCGCCATTTCAGCAGCAGCTCCGTTTTTTTTCACTCTTAAAGCCTCAGCTTATACCTCGGCGATGACCTCTACCTCAACGAGAACGTTCTTGGGGAGAGTCTTTACAGCCACGCAGGAACGTGCGGGCTTGGAGGTAAAGTATTTGCCGTAAACCTCATTGAATGCGCCGAAGTCGCCCATATCCGCGAGGAAGCAAACGGTCTTTACAGCCTTGTCAAGGGAGCTGCCTGCTGCTTCGAGCAGATTTTTCAGGTTCTCACAAACCTGCTCGGTCTGACCCTCGATGGTATCAGCCTCAACGCTGCCGTTTGCGGGGTTTATTGCTATCTGACCCGAAGTGAATACAAGTCCGTTAACTACCTTTGCCTGAGAGTAAGGTCCGATAGCATCGGGTGCGTTTTTGGTGTAGATGGTTTCCATGATGAATGTCCTCCTGTATCATTATTTGTAAAAATTATCTGTCAACTATCTTGAAGCCTGCTTCTGCAAGGGCTGTGCGTATCTGACGGATATGATCGAAATCGCGGGTCTCTATCACTATGCGGAGTATGCAATCGGTGATATCGCTGTCCTCGCTGGCACGCTCATGGTGTATGGATACGACATTTCCGCCGTGAGATGCAAGGATCTCCGAAACGCTCTGGAGCTGACCCGGCTTGTCCTCAAGCTGGATAGCCATAGTATCGGTGCGTCCCGATTTGAGCAGACCGCGCTTTATAACTCGCGAGAGTATCGTAACGTCGATATTGCCGCCCGAAACGAGGCATACGACCTTCTTGCCCTTTACGGGGATCTTATTGAACATGACCGCCGCCACGGATACAGCGCCCGCACCCTCTGAGATCAGCTTGTGCTGCTCGATAAGTGCGAGTATCGCAGAAGATATCTCATCATCGGTAACGGTAACTATATCATCAACATATTTACGGCAGTAATCGAAGGTATGCTCGCCCGGCTCCTTTACCTTTATACCGTCGGCAATGGTAGACACGCTGTCGAGGCACTCTATCTTGCCGTCCTTCAGCGAGTTGACCATAGAGGGGGCGCCCGCCGCCTGAACTCCGTATACCTTTATGTTCGGATTGAGGGATTTGAGTGCGAAAGCCACGCCCGAGATAAGTCCGCCGCCGCCGACGGGGACTACTACCGCGTCAAGATCGGGCAGTTCGTCGATAAGTTCAAGACCGATGGTACCCTGACCCGCGATGACATTCTCATCATCAAAGGGGTGGATAAAGGTGTAGTTGTTCTCATCTCTGAGTTCGAGAGCCTTATTGTAAGCGTCATCATAAACGCCCGGCACGAGGCATATCTCTGCACCGTAGCTGCGGGTAGCCTCTACCTTTGAGATAGGAGCGCCGTCGGGCAGGCAGATGACCGCCTTGATGCCGTTTTTCTGAGCCGCGAGAGCAACGCCCTGAGCGTGGTTTCCTGCCGAGCAGGCGATAACGCCGTGGCTCTTTTCCTCTTCGGAGAGCTGAGAGATCTTGTAATAAGCGCCGCGCACCTTAAAGGAACCCGTCACCTGAAGATTCTCGGTCTTTAGATAAACTTCGGCATCGGGGTTTATCTTGGGAGCGCGTATGCACTGTGTAGGTCTTACGACCTCTTTCAGAACGTGCGAAGCCTTGTATACCTTATCAAGTGTTAGCATAAAAAAACACTGCCTTTCTTCCGCGCACGGCGCGGTATAGTCATACATAATACAATTGTAAACCCCTGTGTATGTTTTGTCAATACATAAATTATTAAAAATTCGTTTATTTTAGTTAACACCGCACAAAAAGCGGCTTATGGCAGAATGAAAAAACGGCAACACCCGAAAAGCATCGCCGTTTATTACTATGGTATACAACACCGACAGCCGGTCTGACGGGTCTGCTGCGTTTACATTTCCGTATCAGGAGATACCCTCGGTAAAGCTTACGGGGATACCGAACATTATGCCTGCGTTGGGCTTGGAAAGGTCGCCCGTAACGTCTGTGATAGCTTTCTTTACAGCTTCGACCTCTTCATCCTTGACTATCACGAAGATGGTCTTGGACTTGTGCGACTCATCCTCGCCGTTAAGTATACCGCGAAGCAGCTGCACCATTGCCACATTCTGATTAAGGTGAGTGATGGAGCGTGCCATACCTGCCGAGTCGATAGCAGTACCGCCGCGTATACCTGCATCGGCAAGAGCCTCCATTATACTGTCTACCATATCCACCTGCTTGATAACTAAAAAGATCGCCTGCATAAGATCATTCCTTTCTGTATTGGTTTTACGTTTTGTGTCGTCTGCCTGCGGTCATTCTTTGACGAAGTATGCGGCATTCCAGTCATTTGAGCTTCTTTGTTCTTTGAGCTCAAAGCCTGCCGCCTTTATGCCCTCTATGACCTCTTCACGGCGTTCGTCGATTATGCCCGAGACTATCAGCGTGCCGTTATCCTTCATAAAGCCCGCAAAATACGGGGTCATGGCTACAAGTACGTCGGCTACGATATTAGCACAGACGAGGTCGAAGCCGCCGCCTATCTCATCGCGGAGCCGTGCGCTTGATGTTATGTCCCCGCAGAATGTCCTGAGCTTGTCTTCGGAGAAGCCGTTCTTTTCAAAATTCTCGCGCGTGGACTTCATGCTTTCCTGAGTGATATCCACGGCGCACACGCTTTCGGCACCGAGTATCATGGCGCCCACCGAAAGTATACCGCTGCCGCAGCCGAGGTCGAGCGTCTTTGCACCGTCGGGAACGTGCTTTTCTATCAGCTCGAGGCAGAGGCGGGTGGTATCATGCTGACCCGTGCCGAAGCTGCCCGCGGGGTCTATCTCGAGTATCCTGCGGGTCTCGCCCTCGCGGACGGGTTCCCATGAAGGCTTTATCAGCAGCTTATCGCCGATCTCGATAGGCTTGAAGTATTTCTTCCAGTTGTTCGCCCAGTCCTCATCACGGACGTTGCCTACCTCCATTTCAAGCCTGCCGAAGCCTTCTGGGTGCTTTTCTTTAAGAGCCGCGACGCATTCCCTTGCGTGCTGCAAAAGCTCGGCACCTGCCGCGTCCTGCTGCAAATAGAAGGTGACGACGGTCTCACAGCCGCGCAGCCCCATCAGGTCATCGTCGATATAATCCCAGTTGCCTGTCTTATCGTTGAGGAAATCCTCAAAATCCTGTGCGTCCTTTATAACAAAACCCGTTATCCCGAGTGCAATAAGCTCTCCGACAACGGGCTCTATCCCCTCTGTTGAGGTATATACATTGATCTCTGCCCAATCCATTTATGCAATTCCTTTTCGCACGCGGGCGATCGCCCGTTTGATAAATGACCGCTTGTTCAAAAGCTGTCAAGAATATTATAACATATCCTGCGGCTTTTGTAAAGTATTTTTACAAAAAAGTAATAAACTCGCTCAAACGAAATTTATCTAAATATATAAATAACATTTAAAAATCTATTGACTTTGTTTATTAAAACTGTTATAATGTAAACAGAGTATGTTTCATATTTAAGAAATATAAAAATGCTGCGCGCTCTCTTTTGCGGGGAGCTGAGAGGAGCTGTTATGGATATAGTCAATTTAAATGAGCTGTGGGAACAGCTGTTCGGCAAGCTCTGGCGCACAGTCGGCGCCGCAGGGCTATATGCGGGAGCTTTCTTGCTGGACGACAACGGAAAACAGGCTTTGTGCGACCGCAACGCCATTGAAATGCTCGGGCTGCCGTCGGGCGACGATATGTCTGCCGACTACGCCTCGGTACGCGGTGTGCTGGACAGGCTCATCGAGCTCAACAACGAGGATCTTCCGCTTTCACTAAACTTTCTTGAAGATCTGAACGAAGGCGTGACCGCGGGCATAGTCTCTCTGAACGAAAGGGCTTTCAACCAGTCATATGTAAACGGTATGATGCTGACTCAGTCTGAGCTTTTTAAACACCTCGGGGACGAAGGCTGCAAGCGTCCGCTGCTGCTCTCAAAGATACAGATCATGGAAGGCAGCAAGGCGGAGCAGGAATCTTCGCTTTCAAGTGCCATCATCGCTATGCAGAATGTGCTTCCCGCGGGTTCGCTCATGGCTCAGCACGAGTACGATGAGATATGGATACTGCTGAACGAAGACTGTGAGGATGCCCTTGAAGCTGCGAAGGAGCTTCGCCATTCGGTAGAAAACTGCAAGCTTTACGACATCTTCGGCAACGTTGTCGGCGGGCACAACTTCATGACGCTCATGACGGGCGTTTGCGATCAGGAGCTTCTGCCGACATACAAGATGCACGCCGCTACCTTTGCGCTTTATCAGGCGATGGCGAACGGCAAGGCAGGCGAGGAGCTTTTCCGGAGCGAGCACTACGCGCAGGGCAACACCGAGTATTCGGAGATCGTAAAATTTTCAAAGCTTTTGGATCAGAACCTGTTCTCATACCACTTCCAGCCGATAGTAAGCGCACGCACGGGCGAGGTCGTGGCTTACGAAGCGCTTATGCGTACAGGCAGCGAGCTTGGTCTGAACCCGCTTGAGATACTCGATCTGGCTACGCGCTACGGCAGACTTTACGACATCGAGCTTGCCACAGTCAGGAACACCCTCGCGGTGCTGAGCGAGAACCAGAGCTATTTTGAGGAGAGGAGCCTTTTCATAAACGCCATCCCCTCACAGCTGCTGACAGACGAGGATTTCAACGAGATAAAGAATTCCTACGGTGAGCTTCTTGAAAAGGTTGTGGTCGAGATGACCGAGAGCACGGAGCTTGACGATGACAGCCTGAACCACGTTATCGAGCGTGTACAGAGCGCAAATATGCAGCTGGCGATAGATGACTTCGGAACGGGCTATTCAAACACCTCGAACCTGCTCAGATACCGTCCGCAGGTGGTCAAGATCGACCGTTCGCTGATAACCAACATAGACAGCAACCCGCGTATGCAGAAGTTTGTTGCGGGGATAATAGATTTCCTTCATTCTTCGGGGATGCTCGCTTTGGGAGAGGGCGTTGAAACGATAGGCGAGATACGCACGCTCATAAACATGAGCGTTGACCTGTTGCAGGGATTTTATGTTTCGCGGCCGAAGCCTGTTTTCGTCAACAGCATAGCCGAGGAGATAAAGAACCAGATAGTAGCGATAAACCTTGAAGCTGCGGGGCTTGTAAAGAAGATATACCACGCCGCCGCCGGCGATGAGGTATATATGCAGGAGCTTGCACTCGAACGCTTTACCGACGTACACATCGCGGGAGGAAAGGTAACGCTCATCGGCAACGGCGGAAACATGACAAAGATACCCGTTACGATAAGCGACGGCGCGAAGTGTACCGTGATACTGAAGGGCGTTTCGATAGAAGCCCCCAACGATCAGCCTGCGATAACAATAGGCAAGAACAGCATAGTATCGTTATATGCAGAATACGGGAATCTTCTCGAACACTCGGGCATATACGTCCCCGAAAGTTCAAAGCTCATACTGAAGGGCGTTGGTATGCTGACGATCAATCCCGAATCGCACGAGAGCTATGCTATCGGGAACGCCCCCGATGCTGCCTGCGGAGACATCACCATAGAACTGGACGGGCATCTTCTGCTCAACGTAAACGGCGAGAATGCCGTCGGTATCGGTGCGGGGCATTCGGGGCACATAGAGATACTATCGGGCAAGACAGAGATATACTGCACGAATGCAAACTGTGTCGGCATCGGAAGCTGGTACAGCAACTGCGATATCGACATAAACCACTGCGAAGTGACGGTGACCTTTGCAGCGGGAACAGCCGTCGGGATAGGTTCAATGTTCGGCGACGTAGATGCAGAATGCCACGATGTTGCCATATCCTGCGACGGCTCCGGCAACAAGCTTTGCGGGATAGGGACTCTTGAAAGCGGCAAAACGTCTGCTAAATTCAGGAACATGAAGCTCAACGTCAATATGAAGGGCAGAAATATAATCTGTGCAGGATCATACGGCACATCTTCGGACTTTGACATATCTCACGCCTCACTGAACCTATACGCAGAGGGCGGAAGAGTATCGGGAGTCGGAGACATGGTCGGCGGCGGCGATATCACTATAGACGAATCCGAGCTGAGCGTCACCTTCCTTTCGGGAGAGAATATGCCCATCGGCAACGGCTGCGGCACGCTTAAAATAGGCAATGTGCTTCAGAAGATCAGCCTGAACGAATGATGCACTTTCACAGATGATCGGTTTAACATTCTGAAAGGAGAAACCATGAGCGAACAAATGGAATACAGAAGAAGAATGCAGGTAGGTCTTCTTGTGAGCCATCTTGAGGACGAATTCGACAGTGCGGTCTGCGAAGGTGCGATGATGGCAGCTCAGCAGGCGGACGTAAATCTTGTTATATTCCCCGGGCGTTACATCGACGGGGTGTATGCCGACAAGATACGCACCGAATACGAGTATCAGTACAACACCCTGTTCGATCTGCCTGTATACAATAAATTCGATGTGCTTCTGGTGCTGATAGGCACCATAGGCAGCCATCTCAACAAAGATCAGAAAAAGCAATTCCTGAACCGCTTCGGCGACACCCCGATCATCACGATAACCTCGAAGATAGACGGGTATCCCTGCATAAGCGTTGACAACACCACGGGGCTCGTTGAGGTGATCGAACATCTTATAGACAAGCACGGGTGCAGAAAGCTCGGCTTTGTGAGCGGTCCCGAGACCTCGGACGACGCCATAGAAAGGCTTGAAGTGTTCAAGAGCGTGCTTGATTCGCACGGGCTCGAATACAGCGACGAGCGCGTGGTGTACGGCAACTTTTCAAAGTACGTCACCGCGGAGGTGGAAGACCTGCTCGACCGCAATCCCGACCTCGATGCGATAGTATTCGCAAACGACCAGATGGCTTCGGCGGGATACAAGGTGCTTGAAGAGAGAGGTCTGCGCCCGGGGCAGGATATAATGGTAACGGGCTTTGACAACGACCCCGTTGCGGAGGAGCTGACACCGCACCTCACCACCGTAAAATCCGACGCTACCGAACTCGGATTCTCGGCGCTGATGGAAGCGGTGAACTACATAGTAAACGGCACGCTGGATAACGACCGCATACCCTCATCTATGGTTTGCAGGAATTCCTGCGGCTGCAAGGGCAATCCGCGCCTCAACCACATAATGTTCGCAGCAGAGAACGAGGATATAGAGAGATCCACGCAGGAGCTTTGCGACTTCATGCTGAACAAATACCGCGCGAGCGAGGAGACAAAGCGGCTTCGTGCGGAGTTCTCGCAGCTGCTTATAGACATTCACGACCATGTGAACTCGGAAGACCTGAGAAATGCAAAATGCCGCGAGAAGATCGCCAACACACTTGACGGACTGCTGTCGGGAGATTTCTTTAAATACATCACGCTCGATAACACATATATCGTAATGGAGCACATACACAATATGTATGTGCGGCAGAACGATGACGGTGACGACCAGCTGATGATAAACAAGCTGTTCATACAGCTTTACAAGATAATCGCCGAAAGGAACAGCGCTTACAACAAGGCAAGGCTGGATGACAACTACTTCCTTACATGGCAGACAAATTCCATCACGAAGGATATGCTCGTGTTCGAGGCTTATGATGACAGAGCGTACCTTACCGTTACCGACAAGCTCACGCGGCTGCACATGACCTCGAGCTATCTGCTGAGCTTTGAGCCTGCGATAATAAACCGAAAGAACGACCGCTGGAAGCTCCCCGAAACACTGAAGCTGAAATCATTCCACAACAACGGCGAACCGATGATACCCGACGAGGATACTCAGGACATAGCTTCGGACAGGCTGTTCTCAAACATATACCTGCCGAAGGACAGACGCTATACAATGGTAGTATCAGCGCTGTTTTCAAACGAGGAGCACTACGGCATACTTCTTTGCGAGCTTGAGCATGAATATTTCCACTACATACAGTCGGTAGCAGGTCAGCTTTGTGCGGCGCTGAAGATACTGACGCTCATGAAGCGCGAAGCGAGAGTACAGCTGCAATTGCAGCAGAGCCTTGTGGAGATCAAGGAAAACAACCAGCTCCTCAGCGAGCTTTCACGCATGGACGAGCTGACGGGCTGCTACAACCGCCGCGGATTCTTCGAGGAGGTCCGCAAGCGGCTCCGCGACGAATCGAGGAACGGCTGTGAGGCTGTTATGATATTTGCAGACCTCGACTGCCTTAAAACGATAAACGACCGCTTCGGGCACGAAGAGGGCGACTTCGCCATACGCTCGGCATCACAGATACTCTGCCGCTCATTTGAAAACGAGATCGTCGGGAGGATAGGCGGCGATGAGTTCGTAATGTTCTCATACCTCGAAAGCGATATCACGATACCCGAGATCCGCGATCGCATAGACAGGACGGGGGCTGAGTACAACAAAGAAAACTGTGCCGACAAGCCTTACATCGTACACATAAGCGTCGGCGTATACACCTTCCGCTGCACGCCGACCGTCGCCATAAGCGAGCTTCTGAGCCATGCCGACATACTTCTTTACGAGCAGAAAAGACACAAGAAGCCGATAATCAAGGCTGAACTTGCCGCAGAAGGTAACGATACCCCATCATAAGTTAGCCTTATGCTTGACAACATCCTGCATATATGATATAATTCGGTATGTAGCATGACAATGCTACTACAAACCTGAAAGGACTTGATATAAATGTTATGTAATACCTGCGGAAGCCAGAACAACCCCGGAGTAAAGTTCTGCTCGGAATGCGGAGCTCCTCTGGATCAGGCAGTAGATGTAAATTATGAGGCAGCTGCCCCCGAGCAGCCCGCTCTCGAGACTGCACAGCAGGGCTTTGATAATCAGGCTCAGCAGCCTTACGGCGACCCCAACCAGTTCGGCGGTCAGGCTCAGCAGCCCTATGGCGACCCCAACCAGTTCGGCGGTCAGAACCAGCAGTTTGGCGGTCAGCAGTACAACGCAGGCTTCCAGCCGCCCCCGATGAATGCGGCGTTCAACGGCGTTGGCATGGGAATGCTGCCCGAGAGGAACCTCGCTATGGCTATACTTCTCACCATCATAACCTGCGGCATCTACGGTCTTTACTGGTGCTACACCCTGACCGAGGATTCCAACAAGATCTCGGGCGACCCCAACCCGACTTCGGGCGGAATGGTAATACTCCTGAGCATCGTGACCTGCGGTATCTACTCGCTGTTCTGGATCTACAAGCGCGGTGAGATCATCGACCGCTTCAATATGCAGCGCGGACTTCCCGACGGCAACAACGCCATCATCTACCTGCTGCTCTCGGTATTCGGATTCAGCATAGTTTCCTACGCTCTGCTCCAGAACGAGCTCAACAAGATCGCTACCGGAAGACTGTAATGGATCGAAGGACACGGCGGCGCAAGCTGCTGCTGCAAACGGCTGTCTGGGCGGCGGTGCTTTCGGGCTACTACCTGTTCAACCGCCTGACGGGGCTGGCGATCCCCTGTGTTTTCCGCAAGGTAACGGGCTTACGCTGTCCCGGCTGCGGCGTTTCGCATATGATGATACATATGTCGAAGTTTCGGTTCCGCGAAGCGCTGACCGCAAATCCGCTGCTGTTCTTTTTAGTGCCGCTGCTCATTCTGCTGCTGGCGGTAAAGATCATATTCCTGCCCCCGCAGCTTGAAGCGGGCAGCCGCCTGCTGACCCTGCTGATGTCAGTTCTCATCGGGCTGACGCTTGTGTTCGGCGTGGTCAGGAACATTATCGGTATATAAATAAAATTATCCCCCGCGAGGATCTCTCACGGGGGATAATTTTATGCCTTTTCGATAAGGTATTAGACAAAGCGTTCTGCATCCGCAAGGGGTGAATTCCAAAACAGTCCCGACCGCCGCAAAACTCCCAAACCCCTGCCAAAAGACAGGTACTAATAAAGAAGTTTTAATTCTTTTAAGATAAGGTTGCGTAACCTTGGTGGTTACGCAGCCTTTCTCTTTTTGTCGTACTTCATACTGTCTGCAACGGCAGTCGCTACGGCAACGTCGAAACGATAGTGGATCTCGATCTCCTGGGTACGATGCCCACTGCTCTTGTCAGGAGCGTGAACAACGATCTTCTCGATAAGCTCATGCATGATCTCAGGTGTCAGCTCCGTGATATGCTCATACTTCTG
>JAILFN010000080.1 GCA_024697545.1 Ruminococcus sp. | reverse complement strand
TCGCAAAAGACCGGAAGAAGTAAAGACAAGCGAACGTCACCTGTTCGTTAATGAGTTACGCAGCAAGTACGGAGCGAAAGCAATATGCAGATTTCTGAAAATCAGCGAATCAGGTTATTAGCGCTGGCTCAGAAATCATGGCAAGCCCAGTGCAAGGCAGCTTCTTCTGGTCAATATACAAGGAATACCATCAGAGCATCCTGACAACAAGAATTACGGTGTCAGAAGGAGCGGCTGCTCTTGCCCGGAAAGGCACTCATGTCAGTCTCAGGGCGGTATACCGCACTATGAGCGAAGCTGGGCTTATCCACAGGAATCGCAGACCTCACGATATCACAAAGGCTGATACTGAAACTCAGAACAGCGAAAAACTGATCAAGAGAAATTTCAGTACAGACAAGCCGCTGAAGAAGCTGCTTACTGATATCACAGAGATTCAATGTGCTGACGGAAAGATCTATGTTTCACCGATCCTTGACTGCTTCAACGGCGAGATCGTCGCTCTTGAAATTCGTGACAACCTGTCGAAAGAACTCTGCATAGACCCCGTAAAACACCTGCGTGAAAAGTACGGCAGGCTCGAAGGCACCGTCCTTCACAGCGACCGTGGCTGCCAGTACACAAGCTATGCCTTCCGCAGGGAACTTGTAACAAATGGGATTATTCAGAGCCTCAGCGGCACTGCTCATTGCTATGACAACGCTCGTATGGAGAGCTTCTTTGCCACACTGAAAAAAGAAAAGCTGTATCAGATACCTACATACCGAATGAAGCGTGAAGAGGTCAAAACTGTTATCTTCCGATACATCTTCGGTTACTACAATACCCAGAGGATCAACAGCTTCAACGAAGGCGGTCTCCCACCTGTGGCACTAAGAACTTCAACAGGGCTGGCTCATCACGCCGCCTGAATTCTGCCTATCTAAGATTTTGGGTATTCGCCGACTGCACATTTCTTGACAATTCCACCGATCACACCGAAGATGATACGCAAAGCCCATACCACAGCCTTGTTTTTCAGCTTCATTCGTGCCGCCATCTGCGAAATATGCATACCGAGATGGACGCTCATCAGCACAAGTCCCCAGTAGGCGTAGAGTATATGTATCGTTCTTGCGGTCATTACTCCACCGATATTCACAAAAGTAAAAACGTGTTTTGAGATCACGATACCGCTGTACATCAGCCCGATCATACACAGGAACACAAGCGCATTGACAGCGGTGTTTACGCATCTGCGAAGATCATATTTACCCTTGAACAGCGACATTATCCAGCCAAAGTTCAGGATATGATTTAAAATGAACAGACCGAACATTGCAATGCCGATCACTTCATGTGCCGTTTCTCCCACGATAGAATAGCACATCAGAACGGGCAGAGCCTCTGTCATCAGAATGTCAGCGGCTGTTTTCATCTTCATTTTCATATCAGAACCCCAGCCCGTCAAGCCAGTCACGAACAGACTGCTGTGTATCGGAGCTGAACTCCTGCGCCGTTTGCCCCTGTATCGCCATACCGTCAAGCACCTGTGCATTCGGCAGATAGCTTCCGATCGCAGAATAAGTTCCCGATTCACCGCTGCCTTCGTGGGTGTTGAACGGAATAACCACCTTGTCGGAAAAATCGTAATTGTCCATAAAAGTGTACACCGCCATCGGCATATCGCCCCACCATATCGGGTAGCCTAAGAACACAATGTCATACTGCTCCATATTCTCTACACCGCCCTGAATTTCGGGACGGGCTTTGTCAGCAAGTTCCTGCTTTGCTACATCGCAGCAGTCATCATAATCGGCAGGATAGGGCGTGACTGTCTCGATATGAAAGCTGTCCGCACCGACTTCACTTGCAATAAACTCTGCAACGATCTGCGTGTTGCCCTTGTCTATCGTTCCGACATTGTAGTTTTCATCGGCTCTGGAAAAGTACGCAACAAGGATATTATTGCCGTCGCTGTCTGTCGGAGTGTCTGTTTCAGCATGAGTTGCAGCGGTGCTTTCATCAGACTCATTATCATCGGCTTGTGTTTCATCGGACTTGCTTTCCCGCTTGTTCAGCTTTTCCTGAACGGCTGCCTTGTCGGTTTCGGCTATGCTGGGTGCAGAAGCAGGCTCTCCGCTGCCGCAGGCGGTCAAGGTCAATCCTATCATAAATGCCGCAATTACAGTTATAACTCTGTTTTTCATATTGCACCTCAGAATTGATTTTTCAGAATTTCGATAAATTCGTTTGTGTGCTTTTTCGGGTTATCAGCTTTCATAAACGCACAATACCGCCTGATGATCGGCTTGCCGTTTCGCAGAAGGCGCACTGCCTTTGAAGTGGTCTGCACTGCATCACTGCTGCCCTCTATGGGCATAAAACCCTTGCCCTGAATGACCTGCATCATGGCATCATCAATATATTCTGTGAAATATATCTCGCTTGTAAATCCGAGGTCATTCGCATAAAAACTGCGCTCCGTTTCCTGCTGGTCGGGCGAGGAAAGAAGTATCAGCGGTGTGTTTTTCAGGTCAGAAATTTCAACCTCGTCAAGCTGTGCAAGAGGCGAATTTGCAGATATTTCCGCATAATATTCCCGAATGTCAAGCACGATGTTCACATACTCGTCCGAGAAAGCTCTGCGCTGGTCGTTCAGCACAATATCAAGCTCACCATTCCGTAGAAGTGCGTAAAGTGCATCATGATTTCCGTGTGTGACTTCCACTGTCACATCGGGGTACTGAACCGTAAATTCAGATACAGCAGAATTGAACTCCTTGCCGCTGTAGCCTTTGAGCAGCCCGACTTTTAATAGTTCTCCACTGTTGCCCGAAACCTTTTGCAGCTCACGGACAATGTTATCACAATCCGCCACAAGCACAAGGCTTTTCTTGTAGAAAAACTCGCCTGCGGGTGTCAGCGTAAAGCTGCGCTTTTTTCGTTCAAGCAGCGTCACGCCAAGTTCTTCCTCCAGCGCCTTGATCTGCTGAGAGATAGCCGACTGCGAGATAAAATGCTCCTCGGCGGCAGCCGTGAAGCTGCCAAGCCGCACCACCGACTGAAAATAGCGTATCTGTTTTAGCATATTGTCACCTCAGTAGGTCGAGGCGCTCGCCAAAGCAAAGCGCCGGTCATACGCTTTTCTTCGCCCACGCAGCGACCTTGCTCTCGGAGTTTTCAGCCTCTGCACCGTGAACCGAAAGCCCAGCTTTGACAGTCGCACCCTCGCAGATAGCCTTCAGATCACGCTCACTCGAACCCATACCGCTACCCTCGTTTGTGCAGAAGGGAATGATCGTCTTGCCCGACAGATCATACTTTTCAAGCAGCGTGAACATACACATCGGCATAGTGCCCCACCAGTTGGGATAGCCTACGAAGATCGTGTCGTAGTCCTCAAAGTTTTCGGGATAAGCCTTGATCTCAGGACGAGCCTTAGCACGAAGCTCCTGCTTTGCCTCCTCGATACAGGTCATATAGCTTTCGGAATAGGGCTTGACGGTGTCCACCTCAAAGAGATCACCGCCTACTGCGTTCTGAATGAACTCAGCAACCATCTCGGTATTGCCCTTTGCGATAGTTTTCAGACCGCCGTTCCAGTAGTTTTCGCCCTTGCGGGAATAGTAAACTATAAGTATGTTAGCCATAGTGATTACCTCCGTGATTTATTTGGTAATTATAGTATAGCACAGTATTTCAGATAAATCAATCTTAATTTCGGGGATATATGATAAGATTTACTTATGTAAACTGCGCTTCTAAAACCATAATGTTGTTTTGTGTTTTGCAAAAAGCTGCGGGAATATCCGTTTCCGTATCTGAAAAATCAGTATCTTGTGAGTCAAAAAAATCCGAGTTTTCAACATCTGTGTCATCAGCAGTATAACAGGCGCACGGCTCGTCATAGATATAATACACCCAGTCTTTTATCTTGCCATTCTCATAAAGACGTTCTCTCCGAAGGTAGCTAACTCTTCCAGCCTTTTGAGCGCACCTGAGATCTTGGTAACGTCGTCGGGCATGATCGCTGCCAGACCTCTGATCGAGAAGTTCCGGTCATCAGCCATAGATACCAGTGTAACATAAGCACCTCTCTCGGTACAGCCCATTCTCTTGTCTCTCAGAACGGTGTTGTTGATGATAGTAAAATTTCCGGTCAGTTTCTTTTTCAGCTTAGGTATAATAATTCCTCCTGATAATAAAAATGTTCCTCATTCCTGAGAAGCAAGGTACATATTCGGTTATAAAAAACAGCTTTATCTACCAACTTTTTAGTATGAACTTATGTTCATACGGTTGTCTACCAATTTACTATTCCTATGCCCGTCTACTAATTATCTACCAAAAACGAGCATTTTTGATGATTTTTCTTTTCCCCGTAATTTCGGGGATTTTTCATTTTCAGAGCTTAAAAGTGCCGATTTTACGGGCTTAGAATGACTTTATATTACTTGTAATTCCGCAGAATGGTTTTCGCTCTATAAAATCCAAAGTCAATAAAGCCCTACAAATTGACACACCCCATAGCAATGTGGTATAATGTATGGGGTGATCCTATGAACAAAAACCTTGATCTGTTCCTGACCTTTATGAAGATCGGAGCATTTACATTTGGCGGCGGTTATGCGATGATACCGCTGATACAGCGCGAGGTCTGTGATAATAAGCATTGGCTGAATGAGGATGATATACTTGAAGTTGTTGCGATCGCAGAGTCTACACCGGGTCCGGTGGCGATCAATGCGGCAACATTTGTGGGCAGCCGTACCGCAGGAACTCTCGGTGCTGTCTGTGCAACTCTGGGAGTGGTGCTGCCGTCATTTCTTATTATCTCGCTTGTTTCTTTTGTCCTGAAAGCCTTTCAGGAGTCAAGAGCCGTACAGTACGCATTTATGGGGATCCGTGCAGGCGTTCTTGCTCTGATACTCAAAGCGGTATATACCATGTTCATGGCGGCAAAAAAGCACGCTGTTTCCTATGTTATCATGGCAGCGGCACTGTTGCTGACGGCTTTTTTGAAAATAGATGCAGTGTTCGTTATCATCGGCTGTGCGGTTTTCGGGCTTATATGGTCGCTTCTGTTCAGAAAGGAGCAGAGCGATGATATGGATTGAGCTGTTCCTTACCTTCCTGAAGATCGGTGCCTTTACCTTCGGCGGCGGCTATGCGATGCTCCCTCTGATACAGAGCGAGGTCGAGCGTCAAGGCTGGCTTACGCAGTCTGAGGTGGTGGACTTCATTGCCGTTAGTGAAAGCACACCAGGACCGCTTGCGATAAATATGGCGACTTTCGTTGGTATCCGAACAGGCGGCATTTTCGGCGCTGTCTGTGCAACACTCGGAGTTGTCCTGCCGTCCTTTGTGATTATCCTGATCGTAGCGAAGTTTTATGAAAAGTTCCGCAAGAGCCGTGCCGTTGACGGCGTGATGTACGGTCTGCGTCCTGCGGTGATCGGTCTGATCGGTGCAGCACTTCTGTCTGTGGGAATGCCGGTTTTCTTTCCAAACGGCTTGCAGACCGCTGCGTTTTCGGGCGTGGGCTTCCGGCTTTCTCTTGGCATATTCGCCCTCGGTGCTGTGCTTGCTTTCAAAAAGCTGCACCCAATAGCGATCATAGGTATATCTGCTGTTATCGGCATTATCGCAGGATATGCGCTTGGTTTATAATGATAAAAAGTCCGTGAGTTTTTCCCTCACGGACTTTTGGTTATACTACTGTTTCGCCGCTGTGCAGAGCAATGAGCTTGACGCCCATGATCTCTTTCATCAGCTCAAAGGCAGGAATGCCCGTGCAGTGACCGCTGTAAAACACAGTGTCGAGCCGTGAAAGCTCCTGCGCTGTCTGAATGATAACAGCTTTTTCTTCCTCGGTGTGCTCTCCCTCACGCTTCATCATGTGGAATCCTGTGATAACGTAGTCGGGATAGCTGTCAAACAGTTCTTTGTATCTGTCGAGGATATTGAGTATTCCGTTGTGAGCGCAGCCCGAAAGCAGCCGGCGTTTGCCGTTTTGAGTGATGACAAGGCACTGCTCGTGGCAGAAATCGTCCTCGGTTTTTACGCCGTCTTTCAGACAGGACAGCTTTTTGTTGCCCTGCGGATAGCACCGCCTGCCTGTGATACCGCTGAACAGGAACAACTCATCGTCAAGCTGCATATCGCCGTCTATCAGCCGGACATTCGGCAATTTGAGTATATCGGTATCAATACCGATATAGCGTTTACCGTTGTAATGCGGCTCTGCGGCTGACCTTTGCATAATGATCTGTGCGGTATGGTTGATCTCGGAAAATGGCAGAATACCGCCCGAATGATCGTAATGACCGTGACTCAGTATCACAGTATCAACAGCAGACAGGTCAATGCCGAGAACTTCGGCGTTCTTCACAACTGCGTCAGTCTGTCCCGTGTCAAGCAGGAGTTTATGCTTTTCCGTTTCGATATAGATGCTGAGTCCATGCTCTGCGATACAATTTTCAGCTCCGCAGGAATTTTCTACAAGTGTGACGATCCTCATAGATTCTTACCTCACAGGCGGATTTTCTTCAAGATAGCGGTCAAGTATCTCTGCCGCTGTCCTGACAAACTTCACGCAAGGTCTTACTTTATAGTATTGCTCGGTACGTTTTTCGGGAGTTGGTTCGCTTGTGACGGCAAGTCCTTTCAAAAGATCACGGCAGACGATAGTTTCGTGCTGTTTGCGAAATTCCTCTGCAAGATACTGTATCCTCTTGTAATGCTCTGTTTTAACAGCGTGATCGGTTTCCGTTCCTTCGCCGTAAAGAATGCCTGCCACCATGAACATAGCAGAACAGGTGCCGCATACCTCACGCAGCCGT
>JAILFN010000066.1 GCA_024697545.1 Ruminococcus sp. | reverse complement strand
AAGCAAAGCTGAACTGAAAGTAACCGATAAGGACGGAAATGAAACACTGGAGCTTATCTATGATTTTTCTGACAGTGCAGGCATCATCCAGGGGCTTCACAATAAAGACAATTCTATTGAGGGCTTTGCTCGTTCATGCTTCAATTATGCTCTGGATACAAAGCAGGATATTTGGTTTGCATCAAAGGATACTATTTCAAAGAAATATGATCATAGATTCAAGGATATCTTTGCCGAGGTTTATGAAAAGGACTTCAAGGATAAATTTGAAGCCGCAGGAATAGAGTATTTCTATACGCTGATAGATGATGCTGTTGCGAGAGTTATCCGTTCAAACGGCGGTTATATATGGGCTTGCAAAAACTATGATGGTGACGTTATGTCCGATATGGTAGCTACAGCCTACGGAAGCCTTGCGATGATGACATCCGTTCTTGTATCACCTGATGGTATATACGAATATGAAGCTGCTCACGGAACGGTACAGCGTCACTATTACAAGCATCTTAAAGGTGAAAAGACTTCAACAAATCCTGTTGCTACAATTTATGCGTGGACAGGTGCGCTGAGAAAAAGAGGTGAGCTTGACGGTTTGACTGATCTATGCGAATTTGCAGATAAGCTTGAAAAAGCTGTTCTCGATACAATAAGCGATGGTATTATGACAGGCGATCTTGCTTCGATCTCTTCACTTGAAAATAAGCAGACAGTCGATACCGAAACATTTCTTTATGAAATAAACGAACACTTGAAAAATGCTTTATAAATCACATATAATGCAGATGAGGCAGTAAATTAAAGATAATTTGTCAAAAAGCCATTGACAGGCAAGACAGGATATGATATAATAAGAATGTAAACAAGATAAGCAAAGGCGCTTGCTCCTTATGGAGTTAAGCGCCTTTTTCTTATAGTAAATCTAATTTGGAACGGAGTGATTGAAATGACAGAGTTTGACCATGAGAATTTTATGCAGGCTATCGGCAATGCAGACGAGATAAACGAGCTTCTGCGCAGATACGGTGTAAAGTTCGGCATATACAAAAACGGCGTGTTCAATGAACAGTTTTTCCCATTTGATCCTATCCCGAGAGTTATATCTTCGGAAGATTTCAGCGGTATAGAAAAGGGACTTGTTCAGCGTGTAAACGCCCTGAATGAGTTCCTTTTTGATATTTATCACGATAAAAATATCGTGCGTGACGGCATCATACCGGAGGATTTTATCTACATCTCGAAGGGATATCTTGCGGAATGTGAAGGCATAACACCAAAGAACAGAGTGTACAGCCATATCTCGGGGATTGATCTCGTGCAGGCTAAGGAAGGCGAATGGTATATCTTAGAGGATAACCTGCGGATACCTTCCGGCGCATCATATCCCCTTATCGCAAGAGAGCTTACCCGCATCGCCGCACCGCAGGCTTTCTCGGAAAACAGTATCGTTGACAACAGAGGATATGCAGAACTGCTGAAAGAGACAATGGAGTATTCTAACTGCGGCGGTATCAGGGCGATACTTACACCGGGACGATACAATGCGGCGTATTTTGAGCATTCATACCTTGCGGAGCATACAGGTTCGGTGCTGGTACAGAATGACGAGCTGTTTGTTGAGGACAATATTCTTTATCAGCGTACATATTCGGGAAGCAAAACAAGGATAGGCGTGCTTTATCGGCGTATAGCAGACGAATACCTCGACCCGCTGACATTCCTGCCCGAATCGCTCATCGGCATACCAAATCTCATGGAAGCCTACCGCAGCGGCAATGTCGGTATCGTTAACGCTCCCGGCAACGGTGTTGCGGACGACAAGGGCATATACTATTTTGTGCCGAAAATGATAAAATACTATCTCGGTGAGGAGCCGATACTCAAAAACGCACCGACATATCTGCCGTTCTATGAGGAGGATATGAAGTATGTCATGGACAATCTCGATAGGCTCGTCATCAAGGACGTTGCGGAGGCAGGCGGATATGGAGTTGTGTTTGGCAGCGACTTATCAAAGGAAAAGCTGGAGGAATTCCGTAAAACGATCATAGCAGAGCCGAGACGTTTCATCGCACAGGAGGTGATTGATTTCCTCGATTTGCCGATACTTGATAACGGCGAAACGGTAATGCGAAAGGCAGACCTGAGAGCGTTCGTGCTGACGGGCGAAAAAACAAAGGTGTGGGCGTCGGGACTTACACGTTTCTCACGAAATCCCGATTCATTCGTAGTAAACTCATCACAAGGAGGAGGCTTTAAAGACACATGGGTACTATCTCGATAGAACACAGCGAACGCCTTTACTGGCTGGGACGCTATACGGAAAGATTTTTCACTACGCTCAGGTCGCTTGACAAGCTGTATGATAAAATGATAGACGACAGATACGGTTACAGGGATTATCTCGGATATTTCGGGTTGACGGATACCTATACCGACAGTATTGATTTTATCCGCAGTTTTCTGTATAACGAAAGCAATCCGAACTCAGCAGCGTACTGTCTTGAAAGAGCATATGATAACGGTATCGTTCTGCGTGAGGAAATATCAACAAAATCCCTGTCATTCTTACAGATGGCGAAGGACACACTTTCACGGTCGAAGGACAAGGCAAATGTCAGACTGTCGCTTCTGCCGCTGAAGGATATTCTTTACAGCTTCTGGGGCAGCGTGAATGAACATATCTATGACGATGAGATCAGGAATATCATTTACATCGGCAAGACGCTTGAACGGCTTGATCTTTATATGCGAATGCAATATCCTTATGAGGCGGTTCATAAAGAATATGTAAGGCTGTGCAAGAATCTCCGCCGTGTTCCAAAGGATACTCCGTATCGCTACAATACAAGATATCTTTCTCATATCGTTGAGATCCTTGGCAGCGAGGAAGAATATCTGCTGCATTCTGATAAAGCAATTGAAAGTCTCGGTCATCTGTTTGATGCGGAGGTGGTGTGTATATGAAGCGTGTGGATTTTTATTATTCTACCAAACTGACCTTTGATGACTATGTACATGATCACAGCTTTGCACTGCGTATCATACCTCTGGGGACAGACACGCAGAAGATACTTTCCTGCGATCTGAACATTACACCCTATGTATCTGTAAAGCAGACCGTTGATGCTTTCGGGAACAACGTAACGGCAGGCTATCTTAAAGGCGATCACCGTTTTCTCGACTTTGAGATAAAGGGTACGGCTGAGGTGGATAACACCAGACACCGCATAGACTTTTTGCCTTGCTATCTTTATCAGTCGCAGTACACACATCCCGATGAAATGCTGTATACGTTCTATAATGACATAAAGACTGAATGTACAGGAACGGTCCGTGACAGAGCCGAATACATCTGCAATATGCTCTCGGATCATTTCAGATATGAGCAGGGAAATACCGATACCTCTACAACAGCGGCACAGGCATTTTTGAAAGGCAAGGGCGTATGTCAGGATTTTTCACATATACTTATAGCTCTGCTGCGTATGGACGGCATAGCGGCAAGGTATATCGCAGGACTTGCTTTCTGTGACGGCGAGACACATTCATGGGTGGAATACTGGACGGGCGACCACTGGGAAAGTATCGATCCTGCGAATAACTGTCCTGTCAATGATGATTATATCGTACTTTCGCAGGGCCGTGATTTCCGTGACTGTTCTATCGACAGGGGCGTAATGTTCGGGCGTCACACAAAACAGCTACAGCTTGTAAGAAGTGTATTATCATAAGAAAAGGATAGAAAAAATGATAGAAACGATAGCAAGTGCGGCGCTTGCTGTACATGAAAACCTGAATATACAGAAGCGTCGTATACAGAATGGAAAAAACAGTATCCGTCTCAGTCTTGTGACGGGTACTCACGGTGATGAGCTTGAAGGTCAGTATCTTGCTTATATGGTGGGAAGCTTCATTGATAAAAATATAGATATGCTGGACGGTATCGTAGATATTTATCCTGCCCTCAATCCTATGGGAATCGACTCTATTACAAGAGGAATCCCCATGTTCGATCTTGATATGAATCGTGTATTTCCCGGCTCAAAAAGCGGTACAATGGCGGAAATGCTCTGTGCTTCCATAGTTGATGATATAAGTGGTTCCGATGTTTGCATCGACGTTCATTCCAGCAATATCTTTCTTAAAGAGATACCGCAGATACGAATGAGCGTACCTACTGCGGAGACACTTCTGCCATATGCAAAGCTGATGAATGTTGACTTTATATGGGTACACGATGCTGCAACGGTGCTTGAATCAACGCTTGCCCACACCCTCAATACACGGGGAACGAAAACGCTTGTAGTGGAAATGGGAGTGGGTATGCGTATCACCAAAGAATACTGCGATCAGCTTTTCGACGGAATATTCAGGCTGATGAAAGAGCTTGGAATGTGGAAGGGAGATAACGCTTCCGTCCGTGAGCCGATAGTTTCACAGGGGCGTGAAGTAGGTTTTGTAAACTCTGATGCGGCAGGTATATTTGTTCCGTGTGCAAACTTTGGAGATACTGTAAAAAAGGGCGACCATATCGGTGATGTGGTCGATCCTCTGACTTCCGAGATAGTCGAAAAAGTGAAGGCTGTATGCGACGGGCTGATATTCACCCTGCGTGAATATCCCGTTGTTTACGGCGGTTCTCTGCTTGCAAGGATATTACAGCCGATATCGGGAGGTGAAGAAAATTGAAAAAGAAAATACTGTTTTCTCTCAAATCTCCCTATCGTGAACAGCTTGAAGTAACGGGCTTTCGTTTCGGTCACGGGAAAAAGTCGGCGGCAATAGTCGGTGCTATGCGCGGAAACGAAGTACAGCAGATGTATGTTTGCTCCCGAATTGTGCAGGAACTGAAAAAGCTCGAAGCAAAGGGACATATCGCCGAAGACAAAGAGATCCTGGTCATACCATGCGTAAACTTCTATTCAATGAACATCGGCAAGCGTTTCTGGACTATGGATAATACGGATATAAACCGTATGTTTCCGGGTTATGTTCAGGGTGAGACTACTCAGCGCATTGCGGACGGTCTTTTCTCAAAGATACAGGGCTATGAGTACGGCATACAGCTTGCCAGCTTTTATCAGCCGGGAAACTTTCTGCCCCATGTAAAGATGATGGACACGGGATTCACCGATTCTGAATTGATGAAAGACTTTGGACTTGAATACGGCATTATCCGCAAGCCGAGACCTTATGATACGACTACTCTCAACTATAACTGGCAGGTGTGGGAGACTAAAGCGTTCTCCGTTTATGCAAACGCCACCGATGTTATAGATGAGAATGCCGCAGACGAAGCGGTGTATGCGATACTGCGATTCCTTGACATGCAGGGTGTTATAACGGCGAATACTCCGCCCGCATATGTTACGAAGATCATTGACGAAAGTAAGACCAGTCAGATACGCTCGGAGGCGGCAGGAGTTTTAAAAAGCCTTATCAGCATCGGAAAACGTGTTGAAAGAGGCGATGTTCTCGGTATCATATCCGATCCGTTCGATGGTGAAATTGTTTCGGAGATAAGAAGCACTGTTTCGGGAACGATATATTTTGAATACTGCGCTCCTCTTATCAACTCAAATACAGTTTGCTTCAAGATAATAAAGTGAGGTAAGAAAATGATATCATTGAACGATTATCTGTTCTCGGGGGATACTGTGCTTAAGATACTGCACCAGTATTCATCAGACTTGAAAAATTCGGCAATATCGGAACACAACTCCATTGACATTGCACACAGCAATTTTCTGATACAGATAATTGAATTATTAGAACATAATGACTTCCTTACTTCTCAGTCACAGAGGATAAAGGAGTTTTACAAGTATATGACACAAAAATACCCTTTCCTTGCTTTTATGTTCAAGGGAAGGATAAAGTCGCTGATACGAGCAGAGGAAAAGTTTAACGGATATATACTCGAATATATTTATGATTACTTCAAAACAAATGGAAAGTATCCAAGCGAAGCTGAGATCAAATGCAGTCTTTCCTGTTTCAGAGACCTTATAGCTTATCGAATAGTGATATCTCTCCCGCAGTGTCATATCCAAAAGGAAGAAAGCATAGAAGAACAGGAGATAAAGTTTCTGTATGAAATAGCAAATACTCTTCCTGAATTTCTTGAAGAAAGAGGCTTTAGTGCGGAATTATCAGGGATCAAGTCATCTAATGGGTCGGATGCTCTGAGTGAAATCAACCGTTCATATTACAGAGACTATGTAAAAACGCCGCGCCCGTCCGGATATCGCTCACTACATATCACGTTTTATGACAATCTCGCAAGATGCTATACCGAATTACAGCTTCGCACAAAAGATATGGACGATCTTGCCGAAATAGGAGAAGCTAATCACTTCGGCTATGAAAAGCAGCAGGAAGAAAGCAGAAGCAAAAGGGATATCATTCCTGTGGGTGAATGCAAATATTTTGATGAAGCCTATGAACGGCTGATAAAAATGCAGGAGCTTGATCTATCAACTATCAATGTCAATATGTTCAAGGCTTTAAATAACCAGCTTATAAACGACGGCTGTGGATTGTTCAGAGGTCGGCAGATATTGCCTTTTGAGCATTTGTCGAGATTTCAAAATGATCTGATTGATTAACAGTGGTCAACAAATTCTTTGAATATCATACGGCTGTTCTCGTCTGTCTCATAAGAGAACTCAGGATGCCATTGAACAGCCCACAAGAATTTATGATCGGGAACATAAATCACTTCTACAAGACCAACGGGTGCTGATGCCATCATTTTCAGCTTAAGCTATAACTCCCGTACACCCTGATGATAGCTGTTAACGTCGATATTGTCATTTTACAGAAGTTCATATAGTCGGGAGTTGACTCGATCATTAAATAGTTAGTCTATACCTTATCAAATGAGCAGGAAAGTCTTGCTCAGTAAAAGAACTCCAAAAGGCGTTGTGATCCGTAAAGGTCACAGCGCCTTTATCACGGAGCTGATGATCTATGTCACAATGGTAGTGATCCTTTTGCTTCAAATGTAAAACGAACAGACACAGAGACCCGGCACAGGGTGTCGGGCTTGTTTTTTAGAATATATTCTGCGTTTCATCAAGTTAGTCTTTCAATATTCTTTTCTCCAATAATTCATACTTTTCCCGAAATCTATAAAAAATCAATGATTGATACTCAAGAAAGCCGTATGAATAATTGGATAAAAAGCAGATTTGAGAAAAATAATCTTGACAAAGCACATGATCTGTGATATGATATAACTGTCGAAAGACATAACACAAAAAGCTAACGGACAACGGGGTTCAGCAAGAGCCCGTTGTCCGTTTTTAGTTTTTATCGTTTTACCTATAATACGGACAATGGCGTTCAAAGGCGAAGGTCATTGTCCGTTTAGTATTTATTGGGAGATGTTATTATGAAACTGAGAGATACGGGACTTTCCGTTGCGGAGCTGAAAGCTAAAGCTTCAAAGTACATCATCGAGACCTATGAGCGTTTCGACTTTGTTGCGGACAGCGCAAAGGGCGTATATATCTACGATGAGAACGGCACGCCTTATCTCGATTTTTACGCGGGCATCGCGGTGAACTCGGTCGGAAACTGCAATGAACGCGTAGTAAAGGCGGTGCAGTCGCAGGCTGAAACAGCAATGCAGCTTTTCAATTATCCTTACACCGTACCGCAGGTGCTGCTTGCCGAAAAGGTCTGCACGACGATCGGCATGGACAAGATATTCTATCAGAACAGCGGTACGGAAGCAAACGAAGCCATGATAAAGATGGCAAGAAAATACGGCGTTGAGAAGTACGGCGCGAGCAGATACAACATCGTGACGGCGGCTAATTCCTTCCACGGAAGAACGTTCGGAGCGATGTCAGCGACGGGTCAGCCCGACAACGCCTGTCAGATAGGTTTCGGCGGTATGACGCCCGGTTTCACCTACGCCAAGTACAATGATCTTGAAGCGTTCAAGGCAGCCTGCACGAAGGACACGATAGCGATAATGATCGAGCCCGTGCAGGGCGAGGGCGGCGTAAATCCCGCGACGCAGGAGTTTATGACAGGGCTCAGGAAATTCTGTGATGAGAACGAAATACTGCTCCTGCTCGACGAGGTGCAGACGGGCTGGTGCAGGACGGGTAAGTTTATGTCGTTCATGAATTACGGTATCAAGCCGGATATCGTATCAATGGCGAAGGCTCTGGGCGGCGGAATGCCTATCGGCGCGATATGCGCAACAGAGGAGGTCTCCAAAGCGTTCACAGCTGGCTCGCACGGAACTACATTCGGCGGACACCCCGTATGCTGCGCGGCAGCGCTCGCGGCTATAGAGGAAATGGAGGACAAGCACCTCGCAGACAACGCCGCAAAGATCGGCGCTTACTTCATGGATAAGCTGAAAGGACTTCCGCATATCAAGGAGGTTCGCGGACAGGGGCTTCTCGTGGGAGTTGAGTTCGATGATGTGAACGCCGTTGACGTAAAGCATAAGTGCTTTGACAGAAAACTGCTCATCACGGCGATAGGCGATAAGGTCATCAGAATGGTGCCGCCGCTCATTATAACGGAGAAGGATTGCGACAAAGCGTTTGAAATAATAAGAGAAGCGGTCGAGGAAGCCGCAGGATAATGATATATCACGGAAAGGAATGAAAGGTATGAAAAAGATGTATGCGAAAAGATTATTATGTACGGTGATGTCGGCAAGCCTTATGGCTGTATCGCTTGCGGGCTGCGGAAGCTCCGAAAAGACAGGGTCATCTACGACTGGCAGCAGTGCTGAAAGTACAAAGGTCACCGAGGAAAAGGTTTTGAGGGTCGGCATGGAATGCGCATACGCTCCGTTCAACTGGACGCAGCTTACAGAGGAAGCTCCCGACGGCGGCAAGGCGGTGCCTATCTACGGAACGAGCGAATACGCCTACGGCTACGATGTTATGGTAGCGCAGAAACTCGCCGATGAAATGGGCATGGGGCTTGAGATACACAAGGTCGAATGGGATTCGATCGGTCTTTCACTCGACGCCAAAGAGTATGACTGCATCATCGCGGGCATGGGCAGGACGAAGGAACGCGAGGCATCTTACTCCTTTACAGAGCCGTATTACTACCGCGACAACTGCCTTGTTGTCAAGAAAGGCTCGGAATACGAGAGCGTTAAGGGACTTTCGGATTTCGCGGGCAAGAAGGTCACTGTGACCACACAGCTCGGCACGGGCTGGGTACCTCTCCTTGAGCAGATACCCGACGCGACGCTCGGCGCCAACTACGAGACTACCGCTGAGGTATTCATGGCTGTATCTAACGGCGTTGCGGACGTTGCGCTGATAGACCTGCCTACTGCCGAATCGGCGCTCATCACGAACAAAGACCTCGCTATCGTTGTTCCCGACCCCTCCGACGCTTTCGAGGGCGACAAGGAAATGACAAACGTCTGCATAGCCACAAGAAAGGACGATACAGCCCTGCGCGACGAGCTGCAAAAGGCAATGGACGCGGTAGGCTGGAACGACAAGGCTAAAATGGACGAGCTCATGAAGAAGGCTGTAGAATCGCAGCCCGCTGCAAACTGAGACCTATATCTATATTATTCTCTCTTGATACATCCCGCGCGGAGAGCCCGATCGTAAGCGGTCGGGCTGTCCGTTGTAAAAAGGACGGCGAACACTATGACAAACGCACCGCAAAACTCATTTGAATGGGTATGGTTTATCGCAAAGGAATACTCGGAGCTGTTTATCCGCGGAACGTGGCTGACTCTTGCGGTTTCCGTTTCGGGAACTCTCCTCGGCTTCATACTCGGATACATAGTAGGAATAGTACAGGACACGGCGGTGAACAAGGACGACAACCCTGTCAAGCGCGGGATACTCCTGTTTTTCAAGGGGCTGTGTACCGTTTATGTCGAACTGTTCCGCGGCACGCCTATGATCGTGCAGGCAATGATCGTTTTTTACGGACTAAGACAGTCTGGCTTTGAGATCGACCCGATCAGCGCGGGCATACTTGTCACACTGCTTAATACGGGAGCGTACATGGCTGAGACTGTCCGTGCGGGAATCAAATCCATCGATGCGGGACAGCGTGAGGGAGCTCTTGCACTGGGTATGTCGCCCATATCAGCGATGTTCCACATTATACTTCCGCAGGCGTTCAAGAACATCGTTCCAGAAATGGCGAATATGTTCCTTACCAATCTGAAAATGACCTCGGTGCTGAACGTCATCGGCGTGCAGGAGCTGTTCTTGCAGGCAAAGACTGCGGGCGGCACTTACTACAAGTACCTCGAATCCTATCTCGTCATAGCGCTGATATATCTTGTTCTGTGCTTTGTTTTCAGCAGAGTGTTCGCGCTCGTCGAGAAAAAGACCGCAGTCCGCAAGGATTACGTTCTCGCGGTCGAGTATATGGAAAATACGCAGTAAGGGAGGGCGCGAAATGAGTGAAGAGATCATCAGAGTCGAAGAGCTCGGCAAATCCTTCGGCGAACATCAAGTTCTCCGCAAGATAGATTTCTCCGTAAACAAGGGCGATATAATCTGCATACTCGGCTCGTCGGGTTCGGGTAAATCGACCCTTCTTCGATGCATAAATCAGCTTGAAACGCAGAGCTGCGGGAAGATATTCTTCCACGGCAGCGAGCTCGGAAGAAAGCAAAAGGAGATAAACGAATACCGTTCAAGAGTCGGTATGGTTTTCCAGTCGTTCAACCTGTTCAACAATATGTCGGTGCTGAAAAACTGCATGGAGGGCACGCGGAAAGTTCTGCACTTGTCAAAAACGGAAGCCTTTGACAGAGCCATTACGCATCTGAAGTCTGTCGGTATGGCACCGTTCATCAACGCCTACCCGTCGCAACTCTCGGGCGGACAGAAACAGAGAGTAGCGATAGCAAGGGGCTTGTGCATGGATCCGGAGGTACTGCTTTTCGACGAGCCTACCTCCGCTCTCGACCCCGAAATGGTAGGCGATGTGCTCAACGTCATGAAAGACCTCGCAAAGAAAGACCTCACCATGCTTATCGTCACGCACGAAATGGACTTTGCCCGCGACGTATCAAACAGAGTGCTTTTCATGGACAAGGGCTACATCGTTGAGGACGCACCGCCGCAGAAATTCTTCTCGGCTCCCGAACACCCGAGAGCGAAGGAATTTCTGAGCAGATTTATCGTGGAGTGAGACTATGGCAAAGAATTATGTTGTGACCTTCGCAAGAGGTTTCGGTACGGGCGGAAAGGTCATCGCCTCAAAACTCGCCGCAGATCTCGGCGTGCATTGCTATGAGAACCGCATACTCACGCTCGCCTCGCAGCTGAGCGGTCTCGACGAGGAGCTTTTCAGCGAGGTCAACGAGCGTGTACGGAGTAAAAACGGCTCTTTCGCGGGCATGATGCGCGGTCTGCCGAGAGCCAAAAAGTATATAGCACATACGGAGAAATTCGTTTCGGACGACGCGCTTTTCGGCTATCAGAAGCAGATAATCAAGAACCTTGCCGACACCGAATCCTGCGTGATCGTCGGGAAGTGCGCCGATTATATACTCGCGGGAAGACCAAACGTTATAAGCGTATACATCGAAGCGCCGAGAGATTTCTGCATAAAGCGCACTATGGCGAACATGGGCGTTACCGAAGAAGTAGCAGCCGCGACGATAAAGCAGACCGACGCCTACCGCGCAGAATACTACAAATACTACACGCACGGCAACTACTGGACGAACCCGATAAACTACGATATGACGCTGAACAGCGAACGCGTAGGCATAGACGAATGCGTGGAACTGATAAAGGCGTACATGAGGATAAAAGGGCTTATCAGCGAGGGTGAGAACAATGATACATCATTATAATATTTCTGACAGCATGATCTTCGGGCGGGGTAAGCTCAACGTGATAGGCAAGACCGCCGCACGATTTGGCAGAAAGGCGCTCATCGTAACGGGCGGCAGCAGCTCGAAAAAGTCTGGTGCGCTCGACAGGCTGAGGAATTATCTTGAGGACGGAGGTATCAGATTTGAGCTTTTCGATAAAGCTGCGCCCAATCCTCTGACGACAACCGCCGAGGAGGGCGCAAAGATCGCCGTTGAAAAGGAATGCGATATGGTCATAGCTTTAGGCGGAGGGAGCGTTATCGACTGCGCAAAGGCTGCCGCTTATCTCGCGGTAAATGAGGGCGATATAAACGATCATATCTACGATCGTATCGAAAGCCGCGGCGCTCTGCCGATAATAGCAATACCCACAACCTGCGGTACGGGCAGCGAAGGCAACGGCTTTGCGGTGCTGACGAACCCCGAGAACGGCGATAAAAAATCCCTGCGGAGAAAGGACATTATCCCGTGTACGGCTATAATCGACTCGGAGCTTATGGAGACCATGCCGAAAAGCGTCCTTGCGAGCGTGAGCTTTGACGCGCTGTGCCATTCGATGGAGGCGTATCTCTCGAAGGCGGGACAGCCGATAACAGACCACTACGCACTGCAGGGAATGAAGATAATCGCCGACAACCTTGTGAACGTTTATAACGGCTACAACGATCCTGCCGCGTGGGACGCGCTCGCCTGGGCAAGCACGCTCGGGGGAATGGTCATACACACAGCGGGAGTCGCCCTTCCGCACGGCATGGAGCACCCCGTAAGCGGGCTGAAAAACATAGTACACGGCAGAGGTCTTGCGGCGCTTACGCCCGTAATCACCGAGGCAAGCGCGGAATACGCTCCAGAACAGTATGAAGCCATATCAAAGATACTGCGCGGACGGACGGCAGCCGACTGCGCCGACGCGATAAGAAAACTGCTTGAAAACATCGGGCTGACCGTTACGCTTTCAGTAGAGGGGATAACGGCAGCTGATATCCCCGGACTTACGGATAACTGCTTTATGGTCTCTGCTGCGAGCATAGCAAATCACCCGAAGGATTTCGATCGGGATATGATCTCAAAGCTGTACGAAAAGGCGCTTTAGAAAGGGTATATAATTTATCATTGTACGTTCCGACAGTTTTAAAGAGAGCCCTAAATAGTCGGGCTCTCTTTATTTTCCCTCAAAACCCTAACAGAATCCATTAACTTTCCGATAAACCTCAAAACACGTTTGACTTTCGCTATTCAAAGTGATATAATGAAATAAAATACAGACCAAAGGCGCTTGCTCCGTTTGGAGCAAGCGCCTTTTCGTGTTTACAATATCAAATGCATCCTCTTATGTTGAACGTAAAAACCGACTTTGCGACCTCACCCCCACGCTATTACAGCGTGATTTTAACCGTTCGACTTCCACCCACCCATTTTCGTGTGACGATTTTTCAATATATCATGAAAAAAGCCTGCCATTGCGCCGTTTCCCGCGTGTGATTTCGTGTGATTTTCCCGCATTTTTGACCGTTTTTACTGCATTTTTGCCTGCAAATCTGCATTTTGAGCCGCAGCCCAAAATACGCAAAAAGCCCGTAATTACGCGGTTTTGCGGTAATTACGGGCTTTTCTGTTGCTGGAGGCGAGGGGAGTCGAACCCAATGAAAGGGCTCTAAAACCGCGTTATTGTTAGCTTTTTTTACGCCGTGTCATATTTTATGGCAGGCGTGTCATCATAAACCTTCTGAAAATAGGTGTCTATCAGGTCGTCAATGCGCACACGCTCGTCGGTGAAGGTCTCCTGATAGACCCGCTTCAAAGTCGATGTCGTAGACCACCCGCCACGCTCCATTGCGTACTTGTCGGGCACACCTAGCATCAGCATGACGCTGGCGTTCAGATGCCTCAGATCATGGAAAGTTACATCGTTGTACCCCGCAGCCTTCATCCTGCGGACAAAGCGCTTGTATATCGCGTCGCCCGACAGCTCGGTGATGTACTCACCTTCGACCTTGTCAACCAGATCCTGAATGACTGAGGGTACGCGCAGATCGCGTATGCTGTTCTCGGTCTTGGCATAGGGCTTTTCGATCGCTTTTCCCGCGACCGTGACTACCACCCTCTCAACATACATTCTGCCGTCGCGGAAGTCGGACTTCTTCAGACCGCGTATCTCGGACGCGCGGAACCCTTGCCACATTGCCAGCAGAACGATCAACTCCATCTCGGTACCCTTGAATATGCTTATGATAGTCTCCGCTGTGGGCAGCTGCCGTGTACGGCGGCGGCGCTTCGGGAGAGTTACTTTGTAGACAAGCTGCGGGTAAAAGGTCTTTATCGCTGCGGAGATAAGCCCGTGGGCATTGTACACCGTCTTAGGCGAGTATATCCCCGAAAGGCGGTTGATCTCCTTCTGGATAGTGATGCCTGTGACCTTCTCAAGCTCTGTGTCGAGGAAGAGATCGCCCAGCTGCTTGTTCAGTATGTTGCGGTACTTGTCGATAGTGGTGGGCGACAGGATGTTTTCTTTCAGTTCGATGTACTCGCCGATGACTTGTCGCAGGGGCTGCTCGTTCAGAGGTCTCGGCTTGCGCCCCGTGACATAGTCAAGTGCTTCTGCTTCAACAAGGTGCTTGCCTTTGAGCCCCTGCACCTTAGTCGTGAATGATTTGTATTTCCCTGTTTCGGGGTCAAGAACTCTGACCCTCCAGCTCCCGCTCGGGAGCTTTTTTGCTTTTGCCATAAATTCCTCCTGTTCCCGATCCCCCCGAACCGTGAAAGAAAGCGAAGATGTTATGGCTTTGTGCCCCTCACGCTGCGAGAAATGCGTCGTGCGGGGCTTTTGTTATGTCAGGCGTCAAATTACCCTCTTACAGCCGCAAGCCGTCAGAGAGCCGTACAGTGCGTCATTCGCTCATCATATAGTCAAAGTGCCGCCTGTACCGCTTCGGGATGTTTATGCCGACCATGAAGCCCAGCTCGCTCAGCACGTCCGAGATCGCGGCAAAGCCGTCCTTGTAGAAGGCAGTGATGCGGCGCTGCTTGTCTTCGATGCCGGTCTTGACATCGTCAAGACGGTAATCGGGCGGGCAGACGAACGTCCAGTCCGCACCCTCGCTGTCGAGGACTATGCGAAAGTACTTGTCTATGTCACGGCTGTCAAACCCCGCCTTTTCAAGTAGTATGTGATGCTCCACAGCTTCGTCGATGTGGCTGATGATAACGCTGTTGCCGTCAAACGAGATCAGCAGGAGCAGTGGCTCACCGTCGGATATCGCCTTGTCAACGTCGGCAGCGGTCGGGTATTTTGTTATGGTCATTGTGGTCACCCCTTCTTGGTTACATACTTCTCCTGCTCCCAGAGATCAGAGATATAGTCAAGAGCCTTGACCTTTCCGGTGTCGTTTAGATCTGAAAGCTTATTTTGTATTTCCTTGTCAGTGTCAGACATCTTTTCAAGTCTTCTTAGTATCTTCTCAGTAAGTTCTTTATTTTTTTCATCGTCTATCCCGATTACGATCCTGTCGCCCATTTTATATGCAGAGTTCGGGTCAGCAAGTACTTTGTCAGCCACGACCTTAAATTGAGCATTTCTGTCAGGGCGCACATCTGTTTCTTTAATAAGATCTTCAACAGTGGTTTCAAAATACTCAGCCAGTTTGAGCAAAGTCTCATAATCGGCTTCTCTTTTCCCAAGCTCATAGTTATTATAAGCCTGCCTTGATATTCCTAGTTCCTTAGCAACGGCAGACTGAGAAACGCCTTTTTTTTCTCTTATTTTTCTTAGATTAGTCATGCTTATCCCTCCTTTTCTATATTATATCAACTAATCGTTGACTTGTCAACACTTAGTAAACATTTTGAAGCAATGTCAACAAATAGTTGCAATGGATTTTGTTGAAAAAGCAGAAAAATCAATATTTGTCACCAAACTGTTGACAAAATGAACGCTCGGTGATATAATGAGATTGTCAACAGGTCGTTGACAAGGAGGTGAGTACTTGAGAGAATATTTGAAGAAGCTGAGAGAAGAAAAGGGTCTCAATCAGCAGGATATGGCTGATAAAATAGGCATTTCCAAGCAGTATTACAGCCTTATCGAGAACGGTGAGAGACAAAAGAAGATGGACATTACTCTGGTGTCTGCGATAGCAACAATTTGTGGCGTGTCTGTCGAGAAGATCATCGAGTTCGAGAGGGCAGTACACAACGCAGCCAACACAAGAACGGAATGAGGTGAGGGAGATAGTAGACACTGAAAGACTGAAAAGGCGGATGAAGAAACTGGGACTTACGCAGGAAGCTGTGGCGGAGCGGCTGGGAATGGCTCAGTCTACGCTCAGTCTGAAGCTGAACAATGAAAGA
>JAILFN010000040.1 GCA_024697545.1 Ruminococcus sp. | reverse complement strand
CTCTGTTTTAACAGCGTGATCGGTTTCCGTTCCTTCGCCGTAAAGAATGCCTGCCACCATGAACATAGCAGAACAGGTGCCGCATACCTCACGCAGCCGTCCCATTCCACCGCCGAATGATGATGAAAGCCTTTTGGCAAGCTCCTCGTCCATGCCCGTCACATCTGAAAACGCCACAAAGACCGACTGAGCGCAGTTATATCCCTGTGTGAAAAGAGCGACTGCCTTTTCGGTATGATCGTATTTCATCAGTGGTTACCGCAGCTGTGAGTGCCGCAGCCATGATCTCCGCAGGAATGACCTTCGCCGTGTTCATGACCATGATGATCGCAGGTCGGATTCTCGTTCTGTACAAGCGTCTGTGCAAGGAAAGCCTGCACCGCTTCATCGGCACTTCCCATATTGCCGCCATAGAGCGTGATACCTGCCTCCTGCATAGCCATCTGTGCGCCTCCGCCGATACCTCCGCAGATAAGTACATCTGCCTGAGCATTCTTCAGAAATCCTGCAAGTGCGCCGTGGCCTGCGCCGTTTGTGCCTACCACCTGTTCATTGATGATCTTGCCGTCGGCAACATCATAGAGCTTGAACTGCTCCGTTCTGCCGAAATGCTGAAAGATCTGACCATTTTCATAAGTTACTGCGATTCTCATAATAGTGCTTCCTTTCCGTGCGATCTCCTCGGAGACCGTGTTATCAAGAGTATAATTTCCGCCTGAAATGATTATGCGTCTGCCCTCGACCAGAGCAGCAGCGAGTTTCTTCCTTGCGCTGTCATAGATTGCCGTGACAGTGGTTCTTGCAACGTTCATTTCACGGGCGCACTCCTCCTGCGTTTTCCCCTGATAGTCGATAGAGCGTATCGTTTCAAACTCGTCAAGGGACAAGGTGACCGTGTCATTTGCCTTATCCCGATCGGGTGCAAAGCTCCAGTAATCGGGGTAGCAACAGATACGGCGTGATTTCTGTGGTCTTGGCATAATAGCATCTCCTTTCTGACTTATGTCAATTATATCACAATTTGCGACTTATGTCAAGAACTATACTCGGATTTTTCCTACTATATTTGAGATATTCTATTCGCAAAGGCTTTTCTATTACGCCGATTGACCTTTTGACCGCAGTATGGTATAATTATCCTGAGAATTACCGTATCGGGAGTGATGTGAAATGGCAGCCTATATCGTATTTGAAGTTGAAACACCTAATCGTGCGAACGGCCCTGCCCGTCTCTTTTTCGTACTGCTGTATGTGTCTGCAACTTCCCGATATAACAAACCCTCCTATGATTTCTGTTATACCATAGGAGGGCTTGTTGTCATTGCACGTTTATCCGATACGCCTGTAGGCAAACTCCAGCAGCCCGATGTTCAGCACGGCGAATACCGAAAGATAAAGCGGCATTATCCCGATGCCGACAGCCTGCTGTATCAGCCCGAACACCATAGGCATAAATGTGCTGCCGATGTAGGCAGAAGCCATTTGCAGACCGATGACAGCAGCACTGTTCTGCTTGCCGAAGTTTTCGGGAGCCATGTGCTGTATCGCGGGATAAACGGGTCCCATTCCGATGCCCGTTATAACAAATCCCGCTGCCGCGGGGACAAAGCTTTCAAAGGGCAGGAATATAAGCAGTATGCCGACGGCTTCAACGGCGATGCCCGCGCGTATCAGCAGCCTGTCTCCGAGCCTGTTTGACAGGAATGCCGAGATAAGCCTGCCGAGCATAAGCCCGCCGAATATGAGCGACCCGAACGCCGCCGCAGTCTGTGCTGAGATGGTCTTTGTGCCGATAAAGTAGCTTGAAGTCCAAAGAAAGCAGGTCGCCTCGCCCGCACAGTAAGAGAAAAATGCTATGAGCGTCGGTATAACGCCTCTGATCTTCAATGCTTCGAGTATCCCCGCGGCGTTCTCCTCGCTGTCATCTTCGGCGTCGGCTCTCTTCCTCCACAGCGGTGCCGAGAGCAGACATATGAGCAGTATCCCCGATTGTATGTAAGCCGTCCAACGGTAGCCGTCGTTCCAGTGCGCCTTTGTCAGCGCAAGCGACATGATGTAAGGGCTTATCATCGCGCCGACGCCGTAGAAGCAGTGCAGGAAATTCATTACCGACGATGAGTAGTGCTTGGCGACATAGTTGTTGAGCGCAGAATCCACCGACCCCGCGCCGAGACCGTATGGCACCACGAACAAAAACAGCATGGCGTATGACTTTGAAAGAGAGAATCCGATAAGCCCCAGCACCGTCAGAAGTATCGAACCCGTCACGATATGATTCGTCCTGAGCTTTCGTATCAGTGCAGGTGCTATAAGTGCTGAAACTATCGTCATGAATGATATCGACATCGAGACATATCCCGCATAGGACGACGGAACACCGAAGTCTTTCTGCATAGTCGGCCAGCCCGACCCGAGAAGAGAATCGGGAAGCCCGAGACTTACAAACGAAAGATATATGACCGCAAGCAGCAGTGAACTCATATGTATGATCTCCTTGGTATTATTGTTATCTATATCCAATTATACTATGTTCCGTGCAATATGTCAAATCTGAGCTGCGAGCGCCCTGCGAAACAAAGCCTCCTGTGGCAGCTTCTGTACCATAGGAGGCTTTGTGTGTTATTGCAGGTCTTTACCGTTTTGCCATGATGACTGTGTTACTTGCCTTCGCGGAAGAAGTAGGGGAGTGCGTCGTAGATGTAATGACGTACCTGCGGCCAGTAGTGTACATTGCCCTTGGCTTCAAGGAAGTAGAAGTTGCCCTTGGAGAAGTCGCTGGTGTAGGTAAAGCGCTTGGTGTCGCTTTTCAGCGAGTTGACGAGCGAGACCATGTTGTCGTAAGCGATATCCTCCGTGCCTGTAGCGGCGAGGATAAAGTAATCATTCTTGGAATAACCGCTCTTGTCTATGGCATTCTGTATGCCTGAAGCGCCGTCCCAGCTGTGACCCGAAAGCGGCATATAGTATGCACAGATATCAAGGTTGTTGCAGAACATTCTCCAGGTCGAGCCGCCGCCCATTGAGAATCCGCCGTAAGCCCTGTGGAAGCGGGAAGCTTTCAGGCTGTCGATGCTCGTGTTGCCGTTTGCATATGTGGAATACTTGCCCTCGACGAAAGGTATGATGCTCTGACGCATCTCGTTCCATACATAGCCTGCGCCCATGTTGCCGTCCGCGGAGGAGCAGCCGTTGAAGGTAGGCGTAACGACTATCATAGGCTCGATATCGCCGTTTGCTATCATGTTGTCGAGCATTATATCTATGTCTATCTTGCTGTCGTTGAAGCAGGTATTCTCATTCTCTCCGCCGCCGTGCATCAGGTAGAAGACGTTGTACTTCTTGGACTTGTCATAGCCGTAGGGGAGATATACGTTCATGCTCTTGCTGCCGTAGATGCCGTTGTAGGTCTCCTTGACAACGGTTCCGTGCTTTGAGGGCTGGGTGAAGTAGCTGCTTGGAGCTTCCTTGTACTGAAGAGCAGAGCTGTATGCGTAAGGCTCATTCTCCTCGGTCTGCTCGGGCTGGGGGAGAGCCGCTATCTCGCCCGCAAGGAAGGAGCGGAGCATTTTCAGATCGTCGTTGTCGATCTTTCCGTTCAGGTCTAAGTCTGCATTGTCCTTTGCAAGACCGCTGATGCCTTTAGAGACAGCTTTCTTGAGTTCAACGAGGTCGGTGACGTTTACCTGACCGTCGATATTGATGTCGCCCCTCTTCTGTATAACGACAGTAGAAGCGGGACCGTCTATCTTTGTTCCCGCGGGAGCGGCAATCACCTCGTCGATGTAGATGTCGCAGGTGGACTTGGTGGTCTCAGCAACGATAACAAGGTTTTCAGCACCCGAAGGTATCGTGTATCTCGGATTGTAAAGCTGTACGAATTTTCCGCGGTAAGCGTAGTCCTGAGCTATCTTGTCATACTTGGTCTCGCCGTTTTGATCGTACTGCAATGTCAGCTTGAACTCGGTAGGATCTAAGCCTGAGATGTTTGAGAATACAGCGCTGAATGCGTAAGCCTTGCCCGGCACGAAGGTGCTTGTGGAAAGCGACTTCATTCCGCCGTTCCATGAAGCCGTTCTGCCCGAGAAGCACATAGCCTTTGTGCCCTTGTACTTTGTCTCGGAGCTGACATCAGACGAGCAGCCGCCTCTTGCCGACCAGTCGTCCGCGCCGTTTTCAAAGGTGTCGTGGAACAGATAGCTGCTCGTTTCGGTAACGGCAGCAGATGTGCCGTCTGCGGTTATCTTTGTCCCGCCGGGAGCTATGATGACCTCATCTAAATAGAAATCACAGGTCTCTTCGGTGGTCTCAGCCACGAGTGCAAGGTTCGTGGCACCCGAGGGGATGGTGAAGTTCGGAGCGTAAAGCTGCACGAACTTGCCGCGCTTAGCATAGTTGGCCGCGATCTTGTCGTACTTAGCTTCGCCGTTTATCTCGTACTGTAATGTCAGCTTGAACTCGGTGGGATCTGCGCCGCTTACGTTTGTGAAGCAGGCACTGAATGCGTAGCTGTTTCCTGGTACGAATTTGCCTGTGCTGAGCGTCTTCTGTGCGCCATGCCATGTAGCGCTTCTGCCCGAAAGGCTCAGCGATTTTGAACCCTTGTATTTTACATCGGAGCTTGTAACGGCAGTGCATCCGCCTCTTGCAGACCAGTTGTCGGTCCCGCTCTCAAATGTGTCGTGCAGGTAGTAGCCGTCGGCGTCGGGCTCAACTATCGTGGGAGCGTTCCATTCCGCACGCTCGTAGTCGAAGTAGTCAACGTCTACATAACCGCCTGTCGATCTGGTCGAATAGCTGTAGATCGCATTTCTGTAGCCTGTAAAGAGCTTGAGGTCATATGTCATGCCGAGCTGTGTGCCGATCTTTTTCCAGTTTGATCCGTCGGTGGAGTAGTAGAAGTTTACCTTGTCGATGTTGTTGGATACATTGTAGCTGCTGTCAACGGTATTGAACTGGAAGTCGGTCTTGAGATATACGGTGCTGCCGCTCAGTGAGACCTCTTCCTGTATCTTGTCGGCGCTGTTCATCACATCGCTGCTGCCGTTGTAGTTTGCGTTGGTAGCCATGTAGATCTTCTTTTCGCCGCTGTCGGTAACGCGCACGCCTACGTTTCCGTAGTTGTACTGGAATGCGGAAAGACCTGCATAGTCGCCTGCCTTCATGTTTGAGACATCCATCTTTATAACGCCCGAGCAGGAGGGACCCTCAGTCCTCATGGTAAGGGTATTTCTTGCATGGATTATGCTTTTTGCCGTGTAGCCGTTTTTCAGGCGGAGCCAGCCCGGTCTCTCGGTAACAGACCAGTATCTGTTGTCGGGGTTGTGGTTCCACTGCCATTCAAGCTTCAGCTTGTTGGAGCTGTAGCTGAATTCGTCATCCTTTGCAAGCTGAGTCCCTGTATGACCGCCGGGGATATTGAGTATCACGGGAGCCTTGCCGTTCACGCCCATCATAGGCCAGCTGTCCTGCCAGGTAACGGGTACGAGGACGGGTATACGGCCTACCGCGCCGTGATCCTGAAAGAGAAGTCCGTACCAGTTTCCGTCGGGGGTGTCAACTATACCGCCCTGAGCAACGCCTGAGCCGTATGTTCCGAGTCCCGAATTCAGAACGGTCTTTCCTTCAAATGAACCCGTAAGGCTTCGGCTCCTGTAACAAAGCTCGATACGTCCGCTGCCGTTTGGCCATGCTATGAGGAACACATAATACCAGCCGTTTATCTTCTGTATATGTGCGCCCTCTCCCGCAAGTCCCGAAAGTCCTGTCTTGATGATGGTGCGTTCCTGAGCGCCGTATGCAAATCCCGTCATCTGGGAATTGAGTTCCTTGATCTTGATCTCACCGCCGCCGCCGTATACAAGGTAGTTTTTGCCGTCGTCGTCGAAAAGTATCGAAGCATCATGGTACATACCGTTGATCTCGCTCTTTGTCCAGTTTCCGCTTTCGATGTCATTGGTCTTGTATATGTACGATTTGTTTGTGCCGTAGCTTCCGAAGAATACATAGAAGGTGCCTGCGTGGTATCTGAGGCTCGCTGCCCACGAACCGTGAGCATAGTCGTGCTGACCGTTTGCAAGGTTCTGCTTGTCGCCGTCCGCCATGGTGTCGTAAACGTAAGAGCATATCTCCCATGACACTAAGTCCTTAGACTTCATCACCGGCACGCCCGGATCAAAGAACATGGTGGTGCTTACCATATAGTAGGTGTCGCCCACTCTTATGATATCCGGATCAGGAACGTCAGCCCATATCACGGGGTTTGCTACCTGTCCTGCTTCAAGCGCGAGTGCGGGGGTATCAAATATCCCGCCCGGAACAAGAGCCATGCAGGAAGCTGCCAGCGCCGCCGATGAAAGCACTGACAGGAATCGCTTTGCGATCGTTTTTGATCTTGTCATTACAAATTCCTCCGATCTGACATATTCTGTTATATCTGACAGAAAATATAGTTCTGTTCACAAAAGCGCCTGTTTCAGGCACCTTTTTGAGCTGATCCGTTAATGCGGAGCCTCCTCCGCCCGAGCCTTTGTTCTTTCGGCTGTACAAGGATATTATATCAACTGTGAAAAAACCGCTTGCCGAGATCGTTTCAGAAGCGATTTGTACTGACATATCGTGGATCCTTGCTGTTTACGCTATGAATATATGGTGTTTTGCCCTAAATTTACGAACAAATTCGGATAATTTAGTGCATACTGTTTTATTGTTAAATATTATAACACAAGGCTTTTTTTATGTCAAGTGCCGTTCGTAATTATTTTACATCTTAATTTATTGATATGTTTTTTGATGTTTATCCACTCGGGGTGCATATTCTTCCGACCCGCCCGACAAGGGTATGTGAAAATTTTCATTGCACCCCGAAGCTGTGCCCGTACCCCTCAAAACCTGCGTAGATGCACGATATCGCGGCCTGTTTGCCTGCTCATCGCTGTCAATCCGATGATGTGTCTCGATGAGTTTACATTGATATTTTCATTTTTCTGAAAAAAACTGCGAATATATCTTGATGATAAATCTTTTATATGATATTCGGCAAAATAGAGCTAAAGATTTATAATTCTGTACAGAATAGTGATATACGATTTGTGTAGACATCTATTGTTTGTACATAAAATTTATATTTACAAACCATTCGCCGCCTGCATTTTGGCAGACGGCGGGGAGATATCATCTATTTTTTTGTGTCTGGCGGAGTCTTTTTCCCCTCCTGCTTTCCGATACTTTGAGCATCTCCCGGCAGGTCTTTTATCAACGGCTTTATGCGTTTGTATATCACGCCCGTTTCCTCGCTTGGAAATATCTTCATAAGCGCCAGGTTGACTTGTTGCTTGGTTTTTGAATCTTTTATTGCCCGGATGATATCTTCTTTTTTCTGTTTATATTTTTCTTCTTTAAAATTCTGATCGAAAAAGGAACTTATCTGCTCTTCTCTTTTATCTGGTTCTGTTTGTTTGTTCTTTGTGCATATCTGTTCAGATTTTATAATACAAATACCATTATTATTAAAAATAATGTTTCCTTGTTCTGATAGATTCTGCTTCGATTCATCGTATGAAGTTGATATATTTTCATGGATTGAGTCAGCTATAAATCCTACGATCCGATCGTTACTTCCTGTTCGTTCAAGTTTTTTGTTTATAGCATCTATCAAATGTTTTTCATATTGAAATTCAGATCCGTCTGACTCCCGGTTCATTTTCTCCAGATGCTTTTTATGAACCGCCGAGATGGTAATACTGAACTTATCTTTGTTCTGCTTGTAATATGACAGTGCCTGCTCACAGATAGTCTTGCAAAGCCATGTGACATTAACTGCTAACTGCCTCAGTTCCGCTATCGATGTATATACATACATTGAAATGCTTTGTCCCAAGAGCCCTTTGTCATCGCCGAGTATCAGCAAGAATTGATCTACCTGATTTCTTTCGTTTTTTATTTTAGTGCTTTTTATGATCGCAGAACCCGTGTGAAGAAATGTGTTCCTGAGATTATACACTACTTCGCCGCTCAGGTACGGGGCAATTTCGTCTTGTTCGCAATTCATTTCCGGACTTACATATTTGTCGTACCACTCGATATATCTCTTTCCTGTACCTTCTTTCGGATACTCCGCCTCACCGCATATATCAGGAAGGGCAAGACTTAAAGCCAATGCCGAAAAATAGCTTTCACTTTTAAGTGCCTTTTCTATATCATTAACATATATATCGACCATTATATCTCCTCCGCTTCGGATCACTTATGTTGAAGTGTTATATATCACCTTGATTATATTATACAACGTTATCGTATATTTTGCAAGCTGTATTGATGAATTAGTTCCAAAAAGTACAAAAAAGCGGACTGCCAATAAAGGCAGTCCGCTGAGATCGTTTTGTTTTGCTTACGGAAGCTTGTTGTAGACCTGACCGTATTTCATGTCAACGCCCTTTGCCTTGAACATCTCGCCTACGGATACTATCTGATATCCGCGTGCGGTGAGGTAGGGTATCAGGTACTCAACAGCCTCTGCGGTCTTGCTGTAATTTTCGTGCATAAGCAGCACCTGACCGTTGAGAGAGCCGTCTGCCGCCGCAGCAGTGAACTTGTCGATGATCTGCTGCTTGGTCGTGCCCGACATCCAGTCGCCCGAATCAATGCCGCAGTTTACAAGAGCAACGCCGCAGTTCTGCTGTACGGTGCCGTTCACGCCGAGGAAGGGCGGACGGACCAGAAAATCTTCCTGACCTGTCAGCTCCCGGAGTTTTGAGGCGCATCTGCCGATCTCCGACTTTATGCCGTCGGGGCTGAGTGTGGTAAGATCGGTGTGTGTCCATGTGTGGTTTGCGATCTCAAATCCTAGTTCTTTTGCGCGGAGTATCTCCGACTCATTTCCCGCGATACGCTCGCCCCAGTAGAAGAAGGTCGCATGAGCGCCGCCCTTGGTCAAAGCATTGTGTATGCGTGTGACATTGTAGGCATCCGAACCGCCGATAGGACCGTCGTCGAACGCGAACGCCACCATAGGCTTGTTCGGGTCGATATTGGAAACGTCTGCTAAGTTGTAGTAATAGCCTTCCTTGCGCTCGGGTACTTCTGCGGGAGGGTCATCTACAACGGGAGGCTCGATAACGGTGATGATCCTGCCGTATACGAGTATCTCCTTGATAAGCTCGAGATCGGTATCGTCGATGCTGCCGTCGCTGTTGAGGTCGGCAGTCTCGATCCTCGCTATCGTCTTCCTGCCTTTCAGGTAGCTCTTCATTGCGGCAAGATCAAGCACAGTTACCTTGCCATCGCTGTTTACATCGCCGAGGGTGATCTCGTCCATAACGTTTACTGCCGATGAGGGTATCTTTGTGCCCTTTGCGGCTATCGCAGCATCGTCGATGAAGAAGCTGTTGGTGTCGCTTGCCGATTCTACATAAAGCACAAGATCGGAAGCTCCAGAGGGAATGGTGTAGTTTGTATTGGCAAGCTGCACCCACTCGCCCTTGGGGGCGGGTACTTCGGCAACGGTATCATACTTGGTCGTTCCGCCGAGATCATACTGAAGTGTCAGCTTCATGGTGTCGGAGGAAAGAGACTTCTGCATCGCCATCACGCTGAAGCTGTAAGCATTTCCGGGAAGATAAGTTGAGGTTGAAAGGGGAGTCGAAACGCCGTTCCAGCTGCTTGTCCTGCCGCTTACCAAAAGACCCTTGCCCGAAACGCCCGTCGAGGATGAAGCAACGCTAACGCCGCTGCCGCGGGGGGACCAGCTGCCTGCGCCGTTCTCGAAGTCCTGCTTCATAAGATATCCGTCCTGCGGCTGAGGATCGGGGTCTACCGGTATCGGATCGCCGCCTACGGTAACTATATTCTTGGTAACGTTCGCCTTGCCCGAACTCTGCCAGCCCTCAACGTTAAGGGCTACCTCATACAGCTTTCCGATCTCCATGCCTGCATCTTCCCAAGCCTTGAAGTGATCGGAAACGGTGATGGTGCCTGAAGTTCTCTTGGTCTTGCGGACGCTGAAATACTGCTTGAATCTGTCATAGCTGCTCTTGATCGTCGGACCCTCGTGCCATATCCAGAAGATATCGTACTGAGCGCCGTCGATGGTCACGGTCTTTGCGGGGCATACGTTCGGGTCGGGACCGGGGCACCAGTTTATCCAGTCCTCGATGATGTAATACTCCGCAAGGGGGTCGCTCATCCAGCCGTAAACGCAAAGCCGCGAATTGCCGCCTGCGTAATACTGGCTTGTCTGAGAGTAGGAAGCTTCGTACTCCAGCGTGATATTTCCGATGGAAGTAGCCTTCTGCTTCTCGCCGAAGTCCATGCCGCGGCGTGCAAGGAAGTTGCCTCTGTCAACAGAGCAGTTCCACTCTGTGTCAAAAGCGCCCTGGTCATTGAGCGTCATATTGCCGCTGCCGCCTGTGTTGTCGATCCACAGCTCATAGCTGTACCCCGCATATCCGGGGGGATTTTTTCTCTGACCGCCGCCGCTGAGGACCAGCGTTTCGCCCGCGCTCGCATTGAGCGGGAGCATAGTCGCGCCCATTACAGCTGCAACGATCAGGCTGAGAAGTTTGTTTTTTCTTCTCATGTTTGCTCACCTTCTTTCTGCGTAACATTATATCTTGTTCTTTATGTAATGTCAACAGAATTTATCACATATTATGAAAACGTTTTCGGAAACGTTACAATTTTAGCCAAAAAATGCGTTAATATAGCAATAAAAGACCGTTTGCTCGCATTGATTTGTAAATGCAGTATGAACGACCCGGAGTATCCCGCATGAAACCTCTTCGGCGCACCTTTGCAGACACAAAATGCTATGTTAAATATTTAAACAAAAGTCCAAAAAGAATAATCAAATTATCCATTGATAAACGTCTTCTCTTATGGTATAATAAATCATGTAATTGTAAGTACAACACCACACTGCTATTTTGCGTCAGGTACAGACATCAGCAAAGCCGCAAGGCGGTAGTTATATGGTGTTGCCATAGTACAACGTAATGCTTATTATTACAACAGGAGGAATTTTCATGAAGAAACACAAGATCGGCGCTGCGCTGCTCGCAATTGGTCTCGGTATCTCGAGTATCGGTATCAACAGCATCAGCGTCAACGCAGCAGGACGGAGAGTATCCGTTCACGACCCGTCTATCATCAAGACTGACGGTATGTACTACGTTTTCGGTTCCCACATTGATGCGGCT
>JAILFN010000121.1 GCA_024697545.1 Ruminococcus sp. | reverse complement strand
CTTTTCTTTATCATTCCCATAGCGGCTCATCATGTGCTTTGCGGTGCAGTGGAATGGTTTTATGTCAAACTCGGCAGAACTGAAAAAGCACTTGAAACGGTACTTGTATTTTTCAGAAGAACGGCTGCGGCGGCTGTCGCTTATGTGGGACTGCTTGTATTCTGTGTGACCTTGTTTGTACTGACGATCTCGGGCAATACTGATCTGCCGAGGTGGAATTGCATATTTAACACCCTGCCGTTTTTTATTCTGCTTGCGCCAACTAAATTGCCCGCAAAGGGAAATATTGCAAATGCACTGATGTTCTTATGTCTTGCATTTGCCGTGTAGAAAGGAGGAACAAATATGGACTATAATAATATCGGGATAAGCGGTGAATATGACAGGGACAGAGTAAGGCATCTGCTGAAAATAGGTATATTCTCTGCAATATTGGTGCTTATCGGGGATATGCTTCTCGGCTGGGGAATTACCGATGAAACGCTTTCGGGTATGGAGCAGTATTTTTCACGCTATATCGGCGTGTCAAATGCAAGGATATTCTGGTCTGCATTACTCGGTATGATAGGTATACCGATAGAGTGTCTGTGTTATTTTGCGATCTATCGCATGATCGCACCCAAATCGCCTAAATATGCGCACATCTACCGATCGGGTATTTTCGGAATGCTGATCTTCGGCGGATTTGTCCATGTTATGTGCTGTGCCGTGATATGGCATTTCAAGTCACATCTTATATACAATGCCGAGACCGCAGGCTATGAAATGCAGACGGCAGTAGAAAGCACAATATCATTTGCGGGAGCTTTTCTTCTGCCTGCCTCGATCATATTATTTGTGTTCATGATGATACTTACGGTCACGCAGATAACTGCATTCTCCAAAGGTCTTACGCCATATCCGAAGTGGTGTCTTATATTCAACATACTGTTCGGCATCGCAGATATTATCATCATGCGTTTATGCGGAAATCAGCCCTGGGCATATGCTCTTTCAACAGGGTGGATAAGCATAGGAAACTTATGGACATTCGGCGGACTGCTGTTTATAACAAAAAAACAAGTTTGAAATACCCGATAAGAAGTGTTTTTGGCAGTTGAAAATAAAGCATTGACATATGAAGTGTTATACTAAAAGAGCAGTCAAAAAACACCCAAAAATCCGGTAGAATAAAATCAACAAAACCGGAAAGGGAAAACGACTATGAAGTACAGTAAAGAAGCCTTAAAGCTCTCGGATGAGATCGGACTGAAAAAGGCTGCTCAGCAGTTAGGTATCCGGTATTACACGTTGTCAGATTGGCGTACAAAGCGGAATGCCGCTGCCAAAGCTAAAAAGTATCATTTTCGCTTCAATAATACTACACCTGACTTTGAGTATTTTCCTTTCTGTACTGTGCTGCGGTTATGCCCGTTTTTTCTTTGAACTGCCGCATAAAATGATTATGGTTGTTATATCCGCACATTTCTGATATCTCCTGTATCCTCATTGATGTGTGCGTAAGAAGCTGCATAGCACGCCGTATCCTTGCATTGATAACATCGTCCTTAACACTGAACGAAAAGAGCTGCTTGTAAAGCCTTTGCAGGTGGCTGCGGCTTATACCTATCGAATGAGCGATCTCATCAACGTCCCATTCCTTTTGCGGCTCTGAAATGATGTTCCTTCTCAGGCGGTATATCTGTTCCTTATAGTCCGTATAATTGTTTTTGACTGCCTCTTTTTTATCCGTGACCTGCTGTATCATGTCGGAAATGGTTTTTTCAATGTCAGCTATATCTACAGAATCAAGAGGTGAAACAGCGGTCATAAATTTCGGAAGCCTTAGATCTCCGAGCCGTTCACGCAGACCTGACTCAATTGCTGCAACAAGGTTTTCTGATGTATTCATGATCGCCTGTTCATCAACGCCGGGCAGTATTATGGAATATACACTCTCACTTATCTTTGCACACAGCCTGTGTGAGCATAGTCCCATTATTATATTTCCTATCAAACCGTCAAGAGAGACTGAGCCTATTTTGTCAGGATAATAGGTCATCAGAAGAAGCCAGCTTTTTCTCTTCTCTTTCCTGTATCCGTTAAGGATCTCAGGAGCATTCACCATAAATCCGCGCCTGTTCAGCATTCCGCTCACAGGGTCGCTTTCCGAAAGCTTTTCGAGCTGACCGGAAAAATGCTTTAAGTAGAGCTTTTTCTGCAATGATCTCACGCCGTTTGATATAGAATCACACCAGCTTACAAGGTATTCATCAACTGACACACGCCGGCTGTCGGTATAGCCTGCCGCTGTATAACCGTATATCTGTCCCGAACAATGCAGCGAGATCATTATGATAAGGTGAGGTTCATGCGGGATACTAAGTGCAGGCAGTATATCGGCGGTGCGGAATTTACAGTGTGCTTTATTATTATCGCCGATCCTTTTTGAAAGAAGAAGATACATTTCATCCGGATAGCCGTACTGCCTGAAAACGTCAGGATTATTGCTGTCACCCTTCCAGTCATCGCAAAGGCATATATCCAGCCATTCTATACCTCTGAAAATGTGTCCGACTTCATCAATGCGTTCGCTCAGTTCAGTTATTGCCGAAGCCTCTGACATACGGTGGATAAAGTCGGTGGCAATGAACGTGCGTTTTTCTCTGTGACGAAGTATCATATCAATAAGATGCGGCTCCATAGGTATATCCTTAGAGCATCCGCAGCTTCTTCCATAGCGGATAGTCTGAGAGAAAAGCTCCTGCTTCGGCATAGTGCCTTTAGTCATTTCATAAAGCCTGCAAACCGCATCAGCCCCGAACTGCTTGTCACGTCCGGTCACAGTCGTTATCGGCGTCTGACACATAAGGCTGTCCCAGCCGCCGTCAAAGCCTGTCACCTTAACATCCTCGGGAACCCTTATACCGTTTTCGGAAAGAGCAGCTATCAGCTCGACTGCCATAACATCACTGCAGCATACCACAGCATCCGGACGTTCCACACTTCCGTTTGCAATATCCCTGCCAAGCTGTTCGGGAACACCCTTCCAGAAAAGTCCATAGAATATATCATTTTCGGAAATGCTTATGCCGCTGTCTCTGCAGGCATCCTTAAATCCGCGAAGCCGTTCCTCAGACGATCTGTGTCCGGGGATACCTGCAAGACAATACAGCTTTTTGCATCTGTGTTCATCTGTCATGTGCCGTGTGATACGATACATACTGGAGTATTCGTCAGCCTCCATAGATACAGCCTTTGCACATTCTCCGCCAAGAACGAGACATGGAGTATCCGTCTGTGCGATATAGCCTTTTATCTTCTTTATGACATCCTGATTGTGAAAACGTTCAGCCGTAAAAATAATGCCGTCAAGCCGATGAATGTCGATAAGCGTGTAAATGTTTTCAAGTCCGGCTACATAGGAATCATATCTTAGCTCAGGTATAGAATTGAACACTCCGGTATAAATAACGATGTCATAGCCCAGTATCTGAGCCTGTGCAAACGCCCCCTCTATGAATTCATGATCAAGAGGGCTGTTTATCTCAGGCATTAAAATACCGAATCTTCCGATCGCATCCATACTGCTCGCCTCCTAGTTCTCAGTTTCATTTAATTTAATTGTAACTTACAAACAAATATCTGTCAATGCGGTTCTGTGCTGCATTTTCAGCATAATTGCGATATTTTTAATTGACAAAAGAACTATATTTATGATACAATAATACAGAGGTGAGATGTATGAAATGTTTATGTGCCGGCTATCATCACAGGCACGATGAAAGATTTGTCATCGACCGACCGGACGGTTCCGGTGACTGGCTGATGCTTATAATCAAAACTCCGGCGGTATTTCGCATAAACGGCGAGGAAATACACGCAAAAGCCGGCTCGTATATCATTTATTCTCTCGGCACTCCGCTGTATTACTCGGCGGACAAGGGCGAATATATTGACGACTGGCTGCACTTCTTTCCGGATGAGGAAGATATGCGGCTTATCAGCGAGCTTTCCATACCTCTGAATAAACCGGTCTATGTAGGCAACGTATATTCCCTTTCGACCATAATGAGAAACATATGCTTTGAGTACTATTCCGCACATACCAACAGGCACCTGACAGTATCGCTCTATTTCAGGATAATGCTCTGCAAGCTGAACGAACAGGAGCTGTTCAGATACAAAGACTCCCATCTTACTGAAACAAAATATATGTCCGATCTGCTATGGATAAGGGAGTCTATCTTCCGTTGGCCGGAGCAGAAATGGAATACCGATTTTTTCGCAGATGAGCTTGGGATAAGCCGTTCACGCTTTCAGCACCTTTATAAAGACGCATTCGGCTCTACCATGATACAGGATATAATCGACAGCCGCATACTCCGTGGCTGCGAACTGCTTACCACAACGGATGCAAAGGTCGAGGAGATAGCCGAAATGTGCGGATACAACAGCGTTTCGCATTTTGTAAAGCTGTTCCGTGAAAAAACAGGTATAACTCCTTTGACATACAGAAAAGAAAACAGGAAACCGGCATTATAAATAACTGCCGGTTTCCTGTTTATACAGAGTGTTATCATGAAAGCTTATTTGATATTAGCCAGGTATTCTTGAAGTATCTTGGCGTCGTTAAGGTCAACTCTTCCGTCACCGTTCATATCGGCTGCCGGGGTATTATACTTATATGAAGAAGGCTTGCTGATAGCCTGTCTTAAAAGGATAAGATCTAAAATATCCACCTTTTCATCAAAGTTTACATCACCATTTACATAATCAGAATATTCAGGCTGATCCATATAGGTCTCATTCGGGTCATAAGGCTTTGCCATGACCACATAGTTTACCGCAGAACTCATGTTCACTGCACCAAGCCTTACTTCCTCGCCTTTTTTGACATCCTTTTTATATACATTGTATGTAACTATAGGATCTCCATCGTCAACGAGTGCAAGGTCTGTTTTTGTCCAACCTGAACCTGAAAGCCACGGCATCAGATTTCCCTCTGCTCTTGTATCGACCGCGACAAAGGCTGTAATGTCAGCACCGGCTTTAAAGGATGCTTCATCACTTTTGTATTTTTTTGAGTCACATGACGTTCTTATCCATTCTGCACCCTTCAGCTGTTCGGGAACAAATGTAAATTTAAAGCTTCTGTCACCAAAGACCTCCATGCCGTTGTCTAAATAGCTCTGAACAGACCACTTGCTGCGGTTTGCAGTATCATTGACTTCAAGTGACTTGATATACTTTCCGTCAGCGATCGGTTCGGGAACGGTCTCTTTGGCAACGAGAGAAAAATCATCAACGAATGCCCAGTTGCCGGCATTAGCATCTGAATAAAAACCTACCTGTATTTTTCCATTTGTTACTTTAATGTCACTGAGCGTTACTTCCTTCCAGCTGTCTATCTTTTTGTTGAGTGTGATCTGTCTGTCAGCACCGCCGTAATTCTTTACATAAACATAGCTCTGATTCTGTCCTCCGCTTGAACGTACCCAGACCTTCAGATCATAGGTCCCGTTCGGTACTGTAATATCCTGTGATAAGGTCGCTTTATATGCTGAGTCACTCCAGTGCTGGGCACTCCAATTGCCTGTATGAGCACTTTTTTTGTTGCTGTTTCCTATGCCTGATGCTTTCCAGCCTGCCAGTGTGGTCTGAGAAACTCTGTCAGCTTCAAAGCTGGGATTCAGTATATAATTGTTCCCTTCACCAACGCACCATTCTCCTGTCACGGCATCGAGTTTCCATTCGCTCAATGAATTGAACTGAACATCATTACCGTTTACCGTCAGCGGCACCCACTGATTATATCCTATACCATTGCCTGCAAAGTCGCTCCAGCGGTCTCCGCAAAAGAGGACAGTCTCCTGCTTTGTGCCTTTAACAGTATAGAAAAAGCCGGTCTGTGTGACATGAGAGAAATCATTGTCTGTTCCACCCATGACCTTCCAGCCCGAATACGGACCGTTAATGTTATCTGCAACCATATAATAGCTGTGAGAAGAATTCCAGCCGTGAAGATCAGAAGCACAGAAGTAATACTTACCCTTGTATTTGAACATACAATTGCCTTCGCGTCCGCTTCCCTTAGCTACCTCAACAGCAGGTTCTGCATAAAGGAAATCAGAAGAACGCAGTTTTGAAACATACTGATGACCTCTGCCCCCTTTGTTCGAGCATATCAGATATGCCTGTCCGTCATCATCTACAAAAACGGTCTGATCGCCTGTACCCTGTTTCAGTACGTTAGTTATCTGATCCTGAACATTTTCGACTTTGAAATTTCCTGTCGGACTGTCACATGAAGCAAACATCACACTTTCATTGTACTGAGCCACAAGAACATATCTCTTTGATTTCGGGCAGTATGCTACTCCGAGCCTTCCAAACCAGTATGCATATCCGAATCCCTTAGTGTTCGATGTCAGAACATCATTTTCAAATTTCCAGTTGACCAGATCTTTAGATGAATAGCAGGTAACAGATACAAATCCGGTATCACTGTTCTTTTTTGAAGGATTTGCCGCATAGGTCTCTGCACCCTTGTAGTGAACACCATACCAGTAATAAGTATCACCGAATTTGAATACTCCACCGCCCTGTGAGTAGATATTCCTGCCGGAGGTGTCTTTCCAGAATGTATCATTATATATTGTATTTAAACCTGCCGCTTCAACCTTTAATGCAACATGATCCGTCATTACAGGCGAAAAGCTTCCCATACAAAGCATGACCGCCGACAATCCTGCCACAACTTTTTTGAAAACACCGTTAAGTATCATAACAAATCCTCCATTCACCGGGATTCCTCAGAATCATCTGTTTTTATGGTATCAGACGATCAAAGATTTGTAAATGAATGAATTTATCAAAAACAATGCTTTTTTTATCATTTTACACGGATGCTGCGCCAATTATGGTTCTCGTACTTATTATCGATATATTCTCTTATCACATTTTTCATATATCCCCGATGTCACCGGTCTCCTTATTAAATACGGCAAATACGGAGCACTTTTTTTAACGGCTCAGACTTGCCACTGCATAGCAGACGCACATCATCTGACTGCTTCTTCGGAGCGAGATCATCACGATCGCATATGACCTTGCTGTCGATCCCAACTATACATTATCAGACTTCAGTGAGGAGAGGTACGGGGGAGTTGCCTACTTCAGGCGGGTATCCAATAAGGGGCTGCAACAGCTCCATGGTTTTTACAGTTCATTTTTGCGATAAAAGGTCAGCAAAATGATAAATTACGTCATTTCCAAACAGTATATCAATATGATATAATAATTTCCATAGGATGTTCGTACATCAGTATGCTCAACATTACAACAGGAGGAATTTTCATGAAGAAACACAAGATCGGCGCTGCGCTGCTTGCAATTGGTCTCGGTATCTCGAGTATCGGTATCAACAGCATCAGCGTCAACGCAGCAGGACGGAGAGTATCCGTTCACGACCCGTCTATCATCAAGACTGACGGTATGTACTACGTTTTCGGTTCCCACATTGATGCGGCT
>JAILFN010000119.1 GCA_024697545.1 Ruminococcus sp. | reverse complement strand
CCCTAGGTTTCTGCCCCCTCACACTCCCCCACTTCCTTACCCCTTTTGCCTCGACTAACTCACTCGTGTTCGTACTGGATTTGTTTGTGAGCTTGCAGGAGTGATTGCTGTTGAGCCTTGAAATGAGTATGTTCCGTAATAGCAAATGTGGTCAGAGAGGTGTTGCAGGTCGCACTAAGTCGCTACACCCCACCAAACGAGCCATGTCGCTGGAATGCGAGCACGGTATTACGAATTTCCACTGTGGAAAAGAAGCGGGACAGCAGTTGCACGTTACCCCACACAAGTAAGCCTGCCAAAGGCAGGCGTGACGGGAACAAAAAAAGATAAAATTTTGGTGAAAGGGTTGAAAAATATCCGCAAATGGTGTATAATAGCTTTATAAAGGGAAGAAAACCGTTGAGAATTGAAAATACAGGAAATTGATAAAAAACAAATCAAAACATGAAAGGGATGGGGTTTATGAAAAAGAAAATATTTGCAGCGGTCACGGCACTTGTTATGTCATCTGCTATAATGTCTGGCTGCGGAAATGAAAGCTCCGATAAAGGCTCGGACAATAATGAAACTACCACAGCAGAGACTACGGCTCCCGCTGAGACCTCCGAGACCACGTCTGAAACTGCCGAACAGGAGATAGATTATAATGAGGGACTTAAAGCGCCCGTAAGCGAGGAGAAGATCAACATCAACGATGGATTTACCGAGAATATGTATGCAAGAGCGCTGTTCAATAACGGCGATACTTCAAGACTTGCAGCAAAGCTGAAGGCGGCTGTAAAGCTGGCTGCCGACAAGGATATGGAAGCTCCCGAAAAGGCTAAGCATTCAACAAAGATCGCGTTCATAGGGGATTCCATAACAGCGGGTTCGCAGGCTGATTCCGAAAACCGCTATACCAACGTGCTTACTCAGTGGTGGGATGAGAATATCAGCTACTACTGGGAATCTATAAACGCGGGTATCGGCGCTACCGATTCTTACCTCGGCGTACACAGAGTTGACGAAGAGGTGCTCAAGCAAGAGCCCGATATCATCTTCATCGAATTCATAAATGATGAGAATAACGAGTTCTATAAGGCCACTATGGACAGCCTTGTGAGAAAGTGCCTCTCCGCACCCAACGATCCCGCGGTTATCATGATCGAGATGACTATGGAGGACGGCACCTGCCCGCAAGAGGTCCATTCAGAGATCGGTCTGAAATACGATATCCCGATAATCTCTTACCACGATGCCGTTATCCCCGAGGTCGAGGCGGGCAACCTTGACTGGAAGGATATCTCCCCCGATAACATCCACCCGAACAACGCAGGACACAGGATGCTGGGTGAGATGCTCGCGAGATTTCTGAGCGATACCATCGACAACTTAGATAATATAGACACCGATTCCGTTACCCATTTTGACGGAAGCATAGAGTCTCCCACAGGCGACAAGTATCACGACGCTTCGCTGCTTGACAGCGAGAGCGCAGAGATCACCGAGAATGAGGGCTTTGAGAACAGCGCCGATCCCTGGAACTTCCAGAACAACCTTACCTGCCAGAACGGCGGAACGGCTACCTTTGAGCTTGAGTTCAAGAACCTCGGTCTGCTTTACTACATGACCACCGACGGCAAGAGCGGTATCGCTTCTGTCAGCATCGACGGCGAGGTAGTTACCGAGATCAACGCCGACTTTACCGGCGGCTGGGGCGACTACGCGAAGAATCAGGAGATCGCGACCTTTGACGAAAAGGGCAAGCACACCGTTACCGTTACCGTGCCCGAGGGCAAGAAGTTCGGTATCCTGCGCTGGATGATAAGCTAAAGACCTAAAGGATCTTACGATGATATGCGAAGGGCAGAAATGCTTTTCGGTATTATAAAAAAATACCCTGAAGGAGGATAATTGACATGACAAAGTGGATCTGTACAGTATGCGGGTACATATTTGAGGGCGAGAATCCGCCCGCTGCCTGTCCCGTATGTAAGGCGCCCGCTGAAAAGTTCAACAAGGTAGAGGAAAACGCCGAGGTAACATGGGCTTGCGACCACGTTGTAGGTTCGGCTAAGGGTCTCGATCCCGAGATCATCAAGGGTCTGCGCGAGAACTTTGAGGGCGAGTGCGGCGAGGTAGGTATGTATCTTGCAATGGCGAGAGTTGCTTTCAGAGAGGGCTATCCCGAGGTAGGTATGTACTACGAGAAGGCTGCTTACGAAGAGGCAGAGCACGCTGCAAAGTTTGCCGAGCTTTTGGGCGAGGTCGTTTCCGACTCCACCAAGGAGAATCTCGAGAAGAGATGGATGGCTGAGAACGGCGCCTGCGAGGGCAAGCTGAAGCTCGCCAAGAGAGCAAAGGAGCTCGATTACGACGCTATCCACGACACCGTTCACGAGATGGCAAAGGACGAAGCCCGTCACGGCAGAGCTTTCAAGGGTCTGCTGGACAGATATTTCAAGGATTGATATCGTTCATGCCCGATCTTCTCGGGCTGACTGACTGCGGGACGTGCAGCTTGCCGCCCCGCAGTCTTTTTTTGCCCTGCATATGACAAATGTATTGTCAAATTAACAAAATTAACAGGGGTAAAAATGTTATATTTCCAACTATATGTTAATTTTTTTAATAAACCATTGACAGCACGGGTTTTTTGGTATATCATATAACCTAGGCGGGTATGTACGAAGTTGGAAGTGATCGTACAGACACGCGCCTGTAAGGGGTTTCCCGTATTATGAGAGGAGAATAAGAAAATGTCTAAATTTTGTATTTCCTGCGGCGCTCAGCTTGATGATGACGCCGGATTCTGCACATTATGCGGAACACCGCAGAATCAGAATGTTCAGGCTCAGGCTCCTATCCAGGACGGCTACAATTACGGTCAGCAGCCTCAGCAGAACGTTCAGCCCGGATTCGGTCAGCAGCCCAATCCCAATATGAACGCTCAGGGCGGACTTAACATGAGCAACTTTACTCAGGCGGCAGGAAATGCGGCACAGCAGGCAGGCGCTGCGGTAAAGAACACCTTCAGCGGCGTGTCCTTTGATTCCGTAAAGGGCGCTATGAGCGTTGAGGATATCAAGAACGTCGGAAAGACCAAGAACAAGAACACCATCATCGGTCTTGCAGCTTGCGGTGCGGTACTTATCATAATAATCATCATCCTGATCTCGATGCTCGCCAAGAAGCCTTACGAAAAGCCTATCGGCTACCTCTTCACCGCTATTGAAAAGAGTGATGGCAGCACGCTTGAAAAGGCATTTCCCGATTATATGAACGAGCTTGCCGAGGACAACATGGACGACGACAAGTACGACAGCCTTTCCGAGTACTACGAGGACGCAATGCTTGAAGATCTCCACGATGAGCTAGAGGATGACTACGGCAAGAATTTAAAGATCAGCTACAAGTTCATAAAGGCCAAGGAAATGAAGAAGTCCGACCTCAATGATCTTGAGGACAGGGTAGAGGATTACTACGACGAAAAGGTCGAGGTAGAGAAGGGCTACAAGGTAAAGATCAAGGCTAAGATCAAGGGCAAGGACGACGACGAGACCGATACCACATGGATCGATGTTTACAAGATCGACGACAAGTGGTGCGTAGATGGTCTCAGCAGCGGCGGCTCGCTGTTCTGATCTGTCTGACGACACATTAAACAGTATATTTAAAGCGTGAGGGGCAAATCTCTCACGCTTTTTTGTTTCGTAGCTTTTACTTTGAGCCTTGAACGCTTTGTTTGTTTCGTGCTGTTACTTTGAGCCTTGAAGTGAGGGGGCAGACACCAAGGGGGACAGGATGGGGTGGCTATCGCCAGTATTCCACATATGCTTCTCATATGCAGGACTTTCCCCCTAGGTTTCTGCCCCCTCACACTCCCCCACTTCCTTACCCCTTTTGCCTCGACTAACTCACTCGTGTTCGTACTGGATTTGTTTGTGAGCTTGCAGGAGTGATTGCTGTTGAGCCTTGAAATGAGTATGTGCCGTAATAGCAAATGTGGTCAGAGAGGTGTTGCAGATCGCACTAAGTCGCTACACCCCACCAGACGCACTCTGTCGCTAGAATGCGAGCACTAACGTGCGAATTTTCGATATAGAGAGAAAGCGGGACAGTAGTTGCACGACCCGCAGTGCGTAAGCCTGCCAAAGGCAAGCGTGACGGGAACTAAAAAACCTGCTGCACTGCTGCAACAGGTTTCCTGAGCTATTGGGGATTTGAACCCCAGACCCTTTGATTAAAAGTCAAATGCTCTGCCAACTGAGCTAATAGCTCATCACACGTTCTCAGCGGGCTTTTGTTACACCGCCGATATTAATGCTATACTATTATACCAGATCCCCGCGCGATTGTCAAGGGGTCTGCGGTATTATTAACATTATGGACATTTTTTTGCGGCGCTATACCATTATGCCGTATATCTCGTCGTCCATGTAAAATCCGCCGCCGATATCGAATTTCTCCTCGCGCAGCAGACGCATACCAAAGTGCTTGTATACCTCGATGGCGTGGGTGTTGCCGCGGTTGACCGTCAGCCATATCAGCTGTATGCCCTCGCGGCGGGCGTAGCGCCTTACCTCGCGGAACATCATGCTCGCCAGACCCTTGCGGCGCATATCGGCACGAAGGTAGAGCTTTGAAAGCAGCAGACTGCCGTCAGACTGCTTGGCTACAGCGTAGTAGCCGACGGGCACTTCGTCCATGACCACCGCGAAATAGTGGTAGCCCTGCTCGGTCGTCTGTCGCTTCATAGCTTCAAAGGACTGTATATTCTCGACCATATAGTCTATCTGTGCGTCACTGATGATACCGGGAAAATATTCATGCCATATCACATCAGCAAGCTCTGCCAGTGCGGCGAGCTGCTCGTCGGTGGTGTATTCTTCAAATCTTAGTGAGACCATAGCTCAAAGCTCCTCCATTCCTTTGGTGTATTCTATAAACTGCTTTGCGATGCGGGGCGAACGTCCGCCGCGGGCGAGTGCGAACATCTCCGCCTGCTTTTTCAGCTCGTCGGTCGGAACCGCGACTTCGTACTGCTTCGCGAGCTGCTCGATGAGTTCGAGGAAGTGCGACTTGTCGGGCTTCTGGAAGGTCACCGTCAGACCAAATCGGTCGGAGAGCGAGAGCAGCTCAGCCATCGTGTCGTTGAAGTGTACCTCGTCGCCCTTGCGGGACTCAAAGGTCTCACGCACAAGATGCCGCCGGTTTGAGGTAGCGTAGATGCAGACGTTATCCGCCGAGGAATTTACGCTGCCCTCGAGTATCGCCTTCAGAGCCGCATAGTCATCATCGTCCTCGGTAAAGGTCAGGTCGTCGATGAAGATGATGAATTTCAGCGGATTGCAGCATATTATATCTATGATATCGGGCAGCTCGTGCAGCTGCTTTTTCTTTATCTCGATAAGCCTGAGCCCGTCCTTTGCGTATTCGTTAGCTATCGCCTTTACGGTCGAGGACTTGCCCGTTCCGCACTGACCGTAAAGCAGCACGTTGTTTGAGGGCTTGCCGCCGAGCAGTGCTAGGGTATTGTCGATGACCTGCTTTCGCTCAAGCTCGTAGCCGTAAAGCTGTGACAGTCGGGTGGAGTCGGGGTGGTCTACCGGAACGGGTCTGCCGTTTTCCACCACGAACACATGGTGCGAGGAATAAATGCCGAAGCCGTGCTTTGAAAGGTTGTGTATCCTGTCGGCATAAGCGGCGGAGAAATCGAGGTCTGAGGTCAGGTACCGCGGCAGGAAGCCGTCATAGCTCAGACTTCCGAGCAGGGTGTCGCAGGGGAGCTTTGCCAGGTTTTCAAGGGCATAAAGCTCGCTCGAAAGGCACTCGTCCATGAGGGTCCCCGTAACGCCTGTCTCGGCGCGGCGGATAATGTACATATTCTCGTCCTCAAGCACGCGGCCGAGGATATACTCTGTGATATCCTCGCCGAAGCCGTAAAGACCCTTGACTGTGCGGCAGTAGTGTTCTACCGCGGTATCGGTATCGCCGTCGGCAGCAGCGGCAACAGCCGAAGCAAAGCTGCCTATCACGGGATCCTCCGCGAGGTCTTTGAATATCACCAGCGTTTTCATAGGATATACAAGCTGTTTAAGTTCATTCATTATTAAAGTCTCCTTTTAGATCGCGGCAGAGTCAGATAAGCCCCTGTCCGTCATCTTGTAGTCAAAAATTTTATCGCGCGTTCTATGGAGTCTTTGGAATTGCCCCAGTCTGCGTCCTTGCCCGTGTTGCGGTAGTCGTACATCTTGCAGTAATGGGAAACGTCCTTTTCGAGTTCGTCGAGGTATTTTTTCACAAGCTCGGTGCAGGTGTCGCGGAAGCCCGCTTTGCAGGACTTGTCCATGTCGGTCTCGGACAGCCGCATGAGCATCTTGAAGTGCGGCAGGCATAAAAACTCCTGCTCGGCGAAGAGCGTGCGGAACTCCTGCTCCTTGCGGTAGAGGTCGAACATATTGCCGATAAGGCGGGACATCGCCCATTCTATCTTGCCGCAGACAAAGCAGTCGTTTACTATCTTCGATACCTTTTCGGTGGTCTTCTTATTCTTGCCCTCTCTGGTCTCTAAAAACTTCTTGTCATCAAAGACGGTCTTTTGCAGCTCCTGCAAATGCGTCTGGAGCATAAGAGCGAGCGACAGGCGGTTCTTGCAGGCGCGCATCTGCTCAAAGTGCTCCTTGCAGAAGCCCTGCTTGTTTGTCTCGATGCGAACATCCGGCTCCATCATGGCAGCGCCCATTATGTATTCAACGCTGTGCTGTTCGAGGGTATCGCGCATACGGCAGACGGGGCAGCCGCACTTTTCCTCGAAGGTCTCATTTATCGGTATCGTCAGAATGCTTTCGCGCATAATATCACTCCGATCATTTGTTCAGATATCAGACAAAGCGTCGCACTGTTATCTTTTGTCTGTTATCTATTATTGTATCACATCTCCCCAAATTTTGCAACCTTATTTTGTGTGCTTTCACCAAACTTGTGATAAACAGATAAAAAATATCGAAAAACGATAAAAATCTATTGACAAACGGGTTTTGTGATGTTATAATGTTTCCATAAAATAAAAAGACCGCTATGCGGTCAAAGGGGAGAGATATCATGTGGAACAAAACAAGATCACTTATGCTGTCGAGGATACTTGCAGCGGCGTTCAGCGCATTTCTCGTTATGCTGGCATTCTTCGTGCCGTTTATCGCCGAATGGCTGACGGAGGTCTCGGACGGTCTGGGGCTTATAGGCGGGTCGCTCTATCTGCCGAGCATGGTGGTCATGTACATCTGCGATGCCCTCGGGATATGGGCGATAGTTGAGCTGCACATACTTCTGCACAACATAACAAATGGCAGGATATTCGTGCCGCAGAACACCGCCTGCCTGCGCGGGATATCGTGGGCTTGTATGCTTGCGGGCTGCGCTTTCGCGGTGCTGGGGCTATGGAGGTTTCTGAGCATAATGCCCGCCTTTGCCGCCGTTATGTTCGGGCTTGTGATGAGGGTGCTGAAAAACGTCTTCGAGGAAGCCGTTGAGATAAAGTCGGAAAACGACTTTACCATATGAGAGGGGGCGCGTACAATGCCGATAATCGTAAACCTTGATGTCATGATGGCAAAGCGCAAGATCTCCTCAAACGAGCTTGCCGAGAGGGTAGGGATAACCGCCGCGAACCTTTCGGTGCTGAAAACGGGCAAAGCCAAAGCGGTGCGCTTTTCCACTCTCGACAAGATCTGCGAAGCCCTTGACTGCCAGCCGGGGGATATACTGGAGTGGGAAAAGCCGGAGTGAGTTTGAAGAAAGCAGGGGGTCGAAAAAAGATGGACGAGGAAATTATAGAATACTATCAGAACCAGATAGATGCGCTTGATGCGCCTCCGAAGAAAAAGCCTGCATGGAAGCGGACGCTGAATATCATCATCGCGGCGGCACTGGTCATAGGGATAATGACATCTTTCCCGCCGATCGAACTGCACACCACGAGCCTGAAGCTCTACCCTTATTTCAAGGGCTACGCCGAGAGGTATAACAACATACACCAGCCCGAATGGTACCCCGACTTTAAGGGTGACGTTCAGAGCGATTTCCGCTTCAGCTATATACCTTCGATCATGCAGGGCACGGGTCACTGGACGGTGAGGTTCTCCACCTCGCCCGAGACTGCCGCGGAGTACGCCGAACAGTTCGGCGGGGCGAGGTACGAGTTTGACCTTTCGCAGTACGACGACTTCACGAATAACTCGGTGAGGGATTTAGGATACGATGCGCCCGAGGGTGAGGATATCATCAGTCTTGATTTCGACCGCGATTTCTGGAAAGGCCACGAGGATACCGCGCGGGTGTATGTAATAGACGCGGTATTGGACTGGAACCATCCGCATTCTTCGGCAGTGATAGTGGACGAAGCCGCAGGAATGGTCGAGCTTTCACAGGTGGGGTGAGGATATGAGAATGGGCATAAAACAACGCTTCCGCCCCGCCATGCTGACAGTCCTCGGCTTGTATGCGGCAATGCTCGGGATATTCTGCTTTGTCAACAACCGCACGCTTGTGACAACGGAATATAGGGTAAGCTGCCGCGGGCTTTCGGAAGATCTTACGATAGTTCAGATATCCGACCTGCACAACGCCCGCTTCGGGGCGCACAACGGAAGGCTGATAAAAAAGATAGAAGCCTGCAAGCCCGATATCATCGCTATAACGGGAGACATCGTTGACAGCCGCCGCACCGATGTGAAAACGGCTGTGGAGTTCTGCGGGCAGGCGGTAAAGATCGCCCCCTGCTATTACGTTGACGGCAATCACGAGGTCTTTATGGACGATGACAAGCACGAAGAGCTTTTTGAGGGCATGGAAAAATGCGGGGTACACATACTTGACAACAAAACGGAAACGATAGATATAAACGGCAGCAGGATACAGCTAATGGGGCTTGAGGACGAATCGCTTGACGGGGATATGCAGGCGGCTCTCGCGGAAAAAACAGATCCGCAGCTTCCGACGGTGCTGCTGGCACACGAGCCGCAGGAGTTTGAGACATATTGCAGCACCTCGCCCGAGCTTGTGCTCTGCGGGCACGCTCACGGCGGACAGATACGGCTGTTCGGGCACGGGCTTTTCGCCCCCGATCAGGGTCTGCTGCCCAAATACACGGCGGGCAGCTTTACAAAGGGCGGTACAACGATGATCGTGAGCCGCGGTCTGGGAAACAGCGCCTTCCCGCTGAGGATAAACGATTATCCCGAGATAGTATGCGTTAAGATGGAGAAGCAGACGAAAGGAGACTCATAATGGAAGAGAACAGAGACAACATACAGAACACGACCGATGAGCAGCAGTGTGCGCCCGAAACGATACAGCCTATGCCTCAGCCGCAGATGCAGGCTCCGCCGAATACGGCATACATGGGCGTGCCGCCTCAGTACGGGGCGGTGTACACCCCCTACGGAGTGCCCGCGGCGGCAGCCAAGCCGAAGAAAAAAGTGGAGTTTACGCCCCTTGAACTCGGGTATTCCTTCGCGGCGTTCCTGATGGCGTTCCTGCTTATACGCTACGCCGTGTGCAGCCAGACGGGATTTGTCACCACCGCGGTCTTCATAGCGCTGTTTACCGGCGGGCTGATATTTATGAAGAAGTCGGGCGCAAAGGCAGACGGCAGGACAAAGCTTACCGCGGGTATAGGCTATCTCTTCTCGCTGGTATATTCCATTACCGCGAATGAGTTCATCAAGGGGCTTGACAGCGTGTTTCTCTGCATGGTGTTCATCTATCTGCTCGACAGGCTCGGCGCGGAGGACAGGCGGATACCGAGGTTCCTGCCGTTTGTGTTCGCAAAGGCGGCTCTTGAACGCCCGCTTTCCAATATGGAGCTGATGCCGAGCGCGGTCTCACAGTCGGCTAAGAAAACGAGCTTCGGCAAGAATGTCGGGCTCGCGGTCATAGGACTTATAGCTGCGGTGATACCCACCCTCGTGGTAGGCTCGCTTCTCATGTCCGCCGACAGCGGAGTTGAGGAGATGCTCGGCAGTATCATCGAACAGGTTTTCTCCGAGGATCTTGTGGCGATGGGCATACAGCTGATCCTTGCGGTGCCGCTCGGCTGCTATATCTTCGGGCTGCTGTTCTCGGCTTTCCACCGCGACCCGCAGAATGAAGTTACCGATGATGTCTGTGAGGTAAAGCTCGCGGCGGCAAGAAAGCTGCATAACATGGTGATATACGCGGCAGTCACCCCGATATGCCTGCTTTACACCCTCTTCTTTATCTCTCAGACGAATTACCTGCTGTCGGCATTTTCCGGCACCCTGCCCGAAGGCTTCAGCTACTCGGAGTTTGCACGGCGCGGATTCTTTGAGCTGCTGGCGATAGCGCTGATAAACTTAGGGATCATACTGCTGATAAACCTGATAGCAAAGCAGGGCGGCAAAAACAAGCCCGCTGCGCTCAGGGTATACACGATGCTCATCGGCTTTTTCACACTTGTGGTCATAGCTTCGGCGCTGAGCAAAATGGCGATGTATATAAGCGTGTACGGACTGACCAGGCTCAGGGTGTATACAGGCTGGTTCATGGTGCTGTGCGCTTTCATATTCCTTATGATAATGATAAAGCAGTTCCGCAGCGGGTTTGCGATATGGAGATACCTCACGGCGGTGTTCGTTGTGATGTTCGGGCTGCTCTGCTTCTCGCGTCCCGATGATATCATCGCGAGGTATAACATAAATATGAGCCGTGCGGGCAGGCTGCCCGAATACGGAATGGATACGAGCGAAAGGGACATCACGCAGAATTACAGCAAAAACGGCGATGACTATCTGCTGACCCTCTCCGACGATGCCGTGGCGGTGTACCTCGGGTACGGCTGCGAGACCGCCGACGGCTCGGGCAAGGAGCCGGAAAAACTTACCGACCGCAGAAACGCCTATCGCCGCGACCCGCTGAGTATGTTCAATATATCCTCGCTGATAGTCAGGAGCAGGCTGGGGTAAGCCCTGTTAGTGAACTTGATATAGATCGAAGTCCGGTATGATCTCCACCCAAAAACAAACAGGTTTTTTGCCAAGCTTTTTCTCGTAAAAAAAGCTTGCGGGTCAAGGGCAGAGCCCTCGTCGTTCTCCGCAGAGAGCGAAACTCTTTATACAACGTGCGCTCCGCAAGGGGTGAATTCCAAAACAGTCCTGCGGACTGTTTTGGAAGAGGGGAAGCCCTGCAAGAGAGGGCGTCCCCTTTGAACAGCTCCGACCATCGCCACGTCAAGCCGCCTGCGGCTTGACGGCAGAAGCTCAACAGCGTGAGCAAGGCGAAAGCTCCGCACAACACAGAAAATATAGATCCCAACTCCGTATGACCCATAAAGCCCCCGAGCATCTCAAAACGCTCGGGGGCAAAACTTATGTGTGGCTATCTCTTTTTTGTTGTCGCTCAATAATCATCCTCTTCGGAACTGTCGGAAGGGAGCTCGGGGAACGGGATGCCGTTGAAATAGTCGTATACCGTTTCAGAGACTTCCGCTAAGCGGTCGTTCATGTCCCACGCAAAGGTCGGGTTGACTACCGTTATGACAAGTATGTAGTCGCCGCCGTCGGAATAGACTATCGCTGCATCGTGGTTCTCGTCTTCGGTCTCTCCCGTTTTGTTGGCGACCTTTACTACCTTCGGCAGACCCGCGGGTATCTTGTCGCGCTTCTGCTGATCCATCAGCGCCTGTAACATCTTCTCGGAATACTCGGCTGATACGCACTCCTTGTGGTATATGCTCGAGAGCAGCTTGCCGAGATCCTTGGCGCTCGTTTTGTTTGAGCCCTTGCCGTTCCTCAGACTGTCCGAATAGTTTGAGGCGGGGGCGAGCCCGTGGTGCTGCTCAGTCTCGTCATAACCGTTCGCTTCGCACCACTTGTTTACTTCCTTTAAGCCTATCTTTTCGATTATGCGGTTGAAACGGTAGTTGTCGCTTTCGGATATCATTACCTCTACATCGTCCTCAACGGAAACAAGCGCCAGCTTTCCGTCCTGAACCTGCTGGTAAGCCGCCGCCATCGCAAAGAGCTTTATCTCACTCGCCGCATATACCTTGCGGTCGTTCATCAGTATCTCTTTGCCCGTCGAAAGGTCCTGAACGTATATCGACCACTTGCCCTCGTATAACGCAAGCTGCTCGGTAAGCCTTTCTTCCAAAGGATCCAGTTCGCGCGGCGGAGGGGGCGGCTCGGGCGGGGCTTCTGTTTCCGGCGGGAGCGTTTCAAGCTCGCCGTAGCCCGTTTCGGCAGGCTCGCTCTTTTTGCCGCAGCCGACAAACGCCGCAGCAGTATAAAGGCACACCGCCGCAGTCAGAAAAGCTGTCAGCCTGCGCGGCGTTTTTTTATTGTCGGTCAGGTATCGCATGATCTATCTTCCTCTGTATTTTGTGGTAAATCTATTTTAGCACATTTCATTTGCGTTGTCAACGGCAGAAACCCCTCAGCATACCCTGAACAAGGCGTAAAAACTCTGCAAAAATCAAAAAAAATTGTTAAAAGGTATTTACAAACGGGAAAAAGAGTGTTATAATAGTAACAATGGGGTGGTGTGTTCAGAAGACGCATTCGCTCACGTTTATACTAAGGACAGAGGCGGTCATAGTCGCCCATGTCTGAAATATCCCGAAAGGAATGATTCATTACTATGGCAAGAAAAATGAAAACCATGGACGGAAACAACGCTGCTGCATGGGCATCGTATCCCTTTACAGAAGTCGCTGCTATCTATCCTATCACACCGTCCTCAGTTATGGCTGAGGTGACCGATCAGTGGTCGGCAAAGGGACAGACCAATATCTTCGGCACCCCTGTAAAGGTCGCTGAGATGCAGTCCGAAGCAGGTGCCTCCGGTACCGTTCACGGCTCTCTTGCCGCAGGCGCTCTGACTACTACTTACACAGCTTCTCAGGGTCTGCTGCTCATGATCCCCAATATGTACAAGATCGCAGGCGAGCTGCTTCCCTGCGTTATCCATGTTTCCGCACGCTGCGTAGCTTCGCACGCGCTGAACATCTTCGGCGACCACTCTGACATCTATGCTTGCCGTCAGACCGGTTTCGCTATGCTCTGCTCCTCCAATCCTCAGGAAGTAATGGACCTCGGTACCGTTGCTCACCTCTCCACCATCAAGGGCAGAGTTCCTTTCCTCCACTTCTTCGATGGTTTCCGTACCTCTCATGAGATCCAGAAGATCGAGACCTGGGACAAGGAAGACGTTGCAGAGATGGTAGACTATGACGCTATCCAGGAATTCAGAAACAGAGCTATCAACCCTGAGCACCCCGTACTCCGCGGTACCGCTCAGAACGGCGATATCTTCTTCCAGGCTCGTGAGGCTTGCAACACCTACTACGACGCAGTTCCCGCTGTTGTAGAAGAGTACATGGACAAGGTAAACGCTAAGATCGGCACTAATTATAAGCTGTTCAACTACTACGGTGCTCCCGATGCTACCCACGTTATCATAGCTATGGGCTCCGTATGTGATACCATTGAAGAGACTATTGATTACCTCAACAACAAGGAAGGCACAAAGCTGGGTCTTGTTAAGGTAAGACTGTACAGACCTTTCTGCGCGGACAAGCTGGTAGAGGCTCTGCCTGATACCGTTGAGCAGATCTCCGTACTCGACAGAACAAAGGAGCCCGGCTCCCTCGGCGAGCCGCTGTGGCTTGACGTTGTTGCAGCTCTCAAGGGCACCAAGTTCCATGATGTAGTTGTAAGCTCCGGCAGATACGGTCTCGGCTCCAAGGATACAACTCCTGCTCAGATCAAGGCTGTATTCTGGAATGCTTCCTGGAAGGATAACTACAAGCCCAGATTCACCATCGGTATCAAGGACGATGTCACCAACCTCTCGCTGGATTCCTCCGATAAGCTCGACTCCGCTCCCGCAGGTACTACCGCTTGTAAGTTCTGGGGTCTCGGCGCTGACGGTACCGTTGGTGCTAACAAGAACTCCATCAAGATCATCGGCGACCACACCGACCTCTATGCTCAGGCATACTTTGCATATGACTCCAAGAAGTCGGGCGGCGTTACCGTTTCCCACCTTAGATTCGGTAAGACTCCTATCAAGTCTACCTACCTCATCAACATGGCTGACTTCGTTGCCTGCCATAACGAGAGCTATATCAGCAAGTATGATATGGTTTCCGACATCAAGCCCGGCGGTACCTTCCTGCTCAACTGTCAGTGGAGCGAGAAGGAGCTTGACAAGCACCTCCCCGGACAGGTAAAGAGATACATCGCTGAGAACAACATCAAGTTCTATATCATCAACGGCGTAAAGATCGGTAAGGAGATCGGTCTGGGCAACAGGATCAACACCGTGCTCCAGTCTGCATTCTTCAAGCTTGCAAACATCATTCCGATCGAGGACGCTGTTAAGTACATGAAGGACGCTGCTACCGCTTCTTACTCCAAGAAGGGTGAGGCTATCGTTAAGATGAACCACGACGCTATCGACGCAGGTTATCAGCAGATCGTTGAGGTAAAGGTACCCGCTGCATGGAAGAAGTGCAAGGATACCAAGATGGGCATGGATCCCGTTAAGGATAAGGATAAGGTTCTTCAGGACTTCGTTAACAACATCCAGATCCCCTGCAACGCTCAGAAGGGTGACGAGCTTCCTGTTTCTACCTTCGTTCACATGGCTGACGGTACCTTCCCGCAGGGCTCCGCTGCATTTGAGAAGAGAGGCATCGCTGTTGACGTTCCCGCTTGGAACAACGCAAACTGCATTCAGTGTAACTTCTGCTCTTATGTCTGCCCGCACGCAGTTATCCGTCCCGTTATCATGAGCGAGGACGAGCTGAAGAAGGCTCCCGAGCTTGCTAAGAAGAAGGCTGTTGCCTGCACAGGTATGCCCGGCTACTACTTCGTAATGACCATGTCTGCTCTCGACTGCACAGGCTGCGGCAGCTGCGTAAACGTATGTCCCGGCAAGAAGGGCGAGAAGGCTCTCTCCATGATGCCTCTTGACACCCAGATCGCTGAGCAGGAAGTATTCAACTATGCAGTTAAGCTCCCCGAGAAGCCTGAGGTACTCGAGAAGTTCAAGGAGAGCACCGTTAAGGGCAGCCAGTTCAAGCAGCCCCTGCTCGAGTTCTCCGGCGCTTGCGCAGGCTGCGGTGAGACTCCTTACGCTAAGCTCATCACTCAGCTGTTCGGCGACAGAATGTACATCGCTAACGCTACCGGCTGCTCGTCCATCTGGGGCGGCTCCGCACCTTCTACTCCTTACACCAAGAACGCTAAGGGCAAGGGTCCTGCTTGGGCTAACTCCCTGTTCGAGGATAACGCTGAGTACGGCTACGGTATGTTCCTTGCTCAGAACACCATCAGACAGCGCACCATCGCTAAGGTACTTGAGCTTTCCAAGACCACCAAGAAGGCTGACTTGAAGAAGGCTTGCGAAGAGTATCTCTCTACCGTTAACGACGGCAAGAAGAACTCCCCCGCTACCGATGCTCTGATCGCTTCCCTCAAGAAGAACAAGACCAAGGCTTCTGAGGAGATCCTGAAGGATTCCGATTACCTGAGAAAGAAGTCCATGTGGATCTTCGGCGGCGACGGCTGGGCTTATGATATCGGCTTCTCCGGTCTGGATCACGTTCTGGCTTCCGGCGAAGACGTAAACATCTTCGTATTCGACACCGAGGTTTACTCCAACACAGGCGGACAGTCCTCCAAGTCTACTCCTACCGGCGCTATCGCTCAGTTCGCAGCAGCAGGTAAGGAAGTTAAGAAGAAGGACCTCGCAGGCATCGCTATGACCTACGGTTATGTATATGTTGCTCACATCGCTATGGGTGCTGACATGAACCAGTGCATCAAGGCTATCGCTGAGGCTGAGGCTTATCCCGGTCCTTCCCTTATCATCGGTTATGCTCCCTGCATCAACCACGGTATCAAGGGCGGCATGAAGATCGCTCAGACTGAGGAGAAGAAGGCTGTTCAGGCAGGCTACTGGCATCTGTACAGATACAATCCTTCCCTCAAGCTGGAAGGCAAGAATCCTTTCATCATGGATTCCAAGGCTCCTACCGCAGATTACAAGGAGTTCCTCATGGGCGAGGTTCGTTACAACGCACTCGCAAGACAGAACCCCGAGCGTGCTGAGAAGCTGTTCGACAAGGCTATCAAGAACGCTCAGGACAGATACGATTATCTGCTCCGCTATGCTAAGCTCTACAACGAAGAGAAGTAATTCGACTAGTTGATATAGCAAACTTAAAGCCCGAAGCTTAAATGCTTCGGGCTTTTTTGTGCGTTAAATTTTTTTACCACTTGTAACATTGATTTCCGTTCTTCGTGAGCTTCTTGCAGTCTTTAGCCAGCAGTGCGTTGGCTTTGCCCTTCTTGCAGTAGAGCTTGTTGTTCTTGATGAGCGTCGTGCCGTACTTGCTGTCGCAATAGGAACCCATGAAAAGCGCCTGCCTGCCGCCCTTGATGGTGTTGCCTGTGATGACATTCTTGTACTTTGCGGATATGCCGTTGTTCTTGAAAAGTGCAACGTTCAGACCGATGGAGTAGACGGTGTCGGTACGGCTGCCTTTTGATATGATGGTGCAGTTCTTCACCGTAACGCCGACAGCGTTGTGAAGAGCTGCCGCTTCGGAGGTGACACCCGTGATCTTGCAGCCGATGATTCGTATGTTCCTGTGGTATTTGCCGAGATACCTGCCGTCCTCGGTGTCGGTCTTGTTGGCGCATATCCCTCGGCCGCCGTTTATCGTGCAGTTCTTCACCGTGATGTCCGAGCAGGTCTGACCCTTTACGAACTTGCTTCCGAACGCCGCAACAGAAGGCGCGGTCGCTTTGGTCGAGAGGTCTATCTGCAGCGCTTCTTCAAGACATTCGGGGTCGGGCTTGCCCTTTGTTATAAGCTTGCAGCCCAGCACCTTGACATTCTTGCAGGCGATAAGCTCGACCGCGTGGCTCCTGTAGTTGGTGAGGATCTTGCAGCCGCTGAGCTGTATATCGGAAGCGAAATTGAATCGGAATGTTGAGGTACTCCTAAGCTGCTTGTCGTTCTTGGCGATCTTCCAGGTGCCGCCCTTGACTCGAACGTGCTGCACCGATTTTTGATCCGTCCGTGTGGGGTCGTGTATCATAAGTGTGTTCTGCGGATCGGTCTGGTAGACGGTCGTTCCCGCGGCGATAATGGTGGTGTTGCTGCCAGGGCGTATCGCGCGGTCGGTCCTGCAAGTGCCCTTCGGCAGCAGGATGGTCTTTTTCTCGTTGTTGTTGATAAGGTAATTGAGCGCCGCGCCGTTTGCGTGGGCATTCTTCTGCATCAGCATTTTATACTTGCACTTGCCGACCTTCTTTGCGATCTTTACCTTGTGCAGATAAACACAGCCGTCGTCGCTTACCTCTATCCCGGCACTTTGCGGCTCGGGTGAGGCATCGGCAAACGCGCCGAAGCTCATCATGCCGAACGCCGCCGCCGCTGCAATGCAGCCCGCAGTCAGCCTTCTCAGGATACCTTTTGTTCTGTTCATTCTTGCTGTCTCCTTTTTCTCATGATCTTTGGATCATGTTTCTATATATATTTTACCACTCGGCAGCAGATGTGTCAAGCAAAAAAGCCGACGTCCATGCTGAACGTCGGCTGAATGTATCTTATTACTGTTACATCTGAGCGGAATAGTTGGGAGCTTCCTTGGTGATGTAAATATCGTGAGGATGAGACTCCTTCAGACCTGCGCCTGTGATGCGAACGAACTGAGACTTGGTGTGCAGAGTCTCGATGTCGGGAGAACCGCAGTAGCCCATACCTGCGCGGATACCGCCGCAGAGCTGGAAGATGGTGTCGCTTACTGCTCCCTTGTAAGGTACTCTGCCCTCAACGCCTTCGGGAACGAGCTTCTTGCTGCCTGTCTGGAAATATCTGTCCTTAGAGCCCTTCTGCATAGCGGCGATAGAGCCCATGCCGCGGTATACCTTGAAGGAACGTCCCTGATAGATCTCCATCTCGCCGGGGGCTTCCTCGCAGCCTGCCAGCAGAGAGCCGAGCATTACAACGTTAGCGCCCGCAGCAAGTGCCTTTACGATATCGCCCGAATACTTGATACCGCCGTCGGCGATAACGGGGATATTGTACTTTGCTGCAACACAGGCAACGTCATATACAGCGGTGATCTGCGGAACGCCGATACCTGCAACTATTCTGGTAGTGCAGATAGATCCGGGACCGATGCCGACCTTTATGCAGTCAGCGCCTGCCTCGATAAGAGCCTCGGCAGCCTCGGCAGTGGCGATATTTCCTGCGATAACGGGAGTATCGGGGAATGCAGCCTTGACCTTCTTTATGCAGTTGATGATGTTGAGAGAATGTCCGTGAGCCGAATCGAGAACGAGTACGTCTACCTGAGCATCAACGAGAGCCTTTGCTCTGTCGAGAACGTCATCGGTAACGCCGATAGCGGCGCCGCAAAGCAGTCTGCCCTTCTTGTCTCTTGCAGAGTTGGGGTACTGAACTGCCTTCTCGATATCCTTTATAGTGATAAGACCTCTGAGCATACCGTTATCGTCAACGATAGGGAGCTTTTCGATCTTGTGATCCATAAGTATCGTCTTAGCGTCTGCCAGGGTAGTACCGACAGGTGCGGTAACAAGGTGATCCTTGGTCATAACATCGCCGATCTTGGTGGTGTAATCGGTGATAAAGCGGAGGTCGCGGTTGGTGAGTATGCCGACGAGCTTGCCCTTGTCGTCAACTATCGGCACGCCCGATATCTTGTACTTGCCCATCAGCTGATCCGCTTCATCAACGGTGCGGTCAGCGGTCAGCGAGAACGGATTCTGTATAACGCCGTTTTCAGATCTCTTGACCTTATCGACCTCATCAGCCTGCTGCTCGATAGTCATGTTCTTATGAATGATACCGATACCGCCCTCACGCGCGATAGCGATAGCCATTTTGGACTCTGTAACGGTATCCATAGCAGAAGTAATTATCGGGGTATTCAGTGTGATATCCGCTGTAAGCTTGGTTTTAAGGCTTATCATATTGGGTGTTACGCTCGACTCCGCAGGAATAAGCAGAACGTCATCAAAGGTAAGACCCTGTTTTCCGAACTTCTCCTCATAATTGGTATTCAGCATAATGGCATACGTCCTTTCTCAACTATGTTTCCTCAGTCTGACCGAAAAAATATTTTGTCTGATATTCTTAAAATTATACTCTTATTATACGAAAATGTCAATATATAAACTGTTAACTTTCTTTTTAGTCCTCACGGCCGATCTAACAGCATCTGAGACAGCGGAAAAGGATCAATGGCACAATAGCCGAAACCTCCGCTTTGCGGCGGAGGTTTCGGAGCTTTGTTTGTTACTTCTTTACGGCTTTGAACACTTCATTCAGCGCAACGTAAAGCACGCCCGCACCCGGGAAGATGAACACCGTCTTGTCCCATGCGTTCGTGATAAGGCTTACGGTCACGAATGCGGCTGCCACTATGCACCAGTACAGCTTGCCGAAGCTGAATTTGCGTGATTTGTTCTCACGGGTGTAGTCGCCCTGTTCGAGAAGTCTGTCGCAGGCACCTGTGATGTAGCTGTTTACGGTAAGCAGCAGTACGCCGACGGAACAGATGCCGAGCAGCGCGGCAACGCAGGATACTGCTGCCATGTCGCTTATCTTGTCGTCGAGGATCAGGGCGGTGAAAAGGGGAAGCACGGAAATTATGCAGAGTATGACTCCTATGAGATTCGTGCTCTGCCGGCGGCTCTCGGTGGCTGCGAGCTTTTCCTTTACCATGCCCTCAACGCCGTATTCGGTGTCGATGTCCTCGTGGTCGAGGAATCTATAGGGCTTGAGCTTGTTGTCCTGCGTGATGAATATAGCCACAGCGGCGGTTATCATAAGGATAAGCGTCACAAGACCTACGCCCGCCGCAGAGTCCTCGCTGAGCGGGAAGCCTTTGACCTCGCTTGCGGCTGCCATCATTATAAGGGTGATGGGCGAGAGTATGCAGAGCATTACGCCGAACGCCATCTTCCCCGCGATGCTCTCATTTATCCTCAGGAAGTCCGATGCCTGTTCCATGCTTACCTTTCTGAGGGGAGGATCTCCGACGTCATCGGGTCCCGGTTCGCCTGTGTCTTCAACTTCGTCCTTTAAAAGATAGTCGGTGCTTACCCCGAATATCTCGCTCATGGTGAGTATCTTTTTAAGGTCGGGCACCGACTGTGCGCTCTCCCACTTTGATACCGACTGTCTGCTGACCCCGAGCTTCTCCGCGAGCTCTTCCTGAGACCAACCGTTCTTCTTTCTTAACTCGATTATCTTGTCTGCCATTATCATTATCTATTCCTCCGAAAAACTTATTGCAAGCCCCGACCGCTCCGTGTGGGCTGTCTGTCGTTCTCACTGTCATCATGATACCATATCGGGCGGTTGCAGACAATAAAGCGGGCTTTGAAATTTGTCAACCGCCGGTTGCGAACGGTTGCAAACGGCGCAATAGCGCAGTAGTGATAAAGAAGCTTACTAAAAAATCCCCTCAAAAGGTTGCGCAGCCCCAAGCTACGCAACCTTCTTCTGTCTCTCCACAACCACCGTAGCGCATACGACCCCGAACCTGAAATGAATATCTACTATTTGTCTGCGGTGCCCGCTCGACTTGTCGGGCGCATGGACTACGATACTGTCGATCAGTTCGTGCATTTGCTCGGACGTGATGTCTGTGAGCCTTTCGTACCTGCCGACAAGCTCAATGAAATTATTGATGTTGCTGTCCTGCTGCTCTTTGGAATCGACGAATTTCTGCAGTTCTGCAACCTGCGTTTTCAACTGTTTCTGCTCGGTCTCGTAATTCGCCGACATCAAATCAAAGCGCTCGTCCGAGATCTTCCCCAAAGCATTGTCCTCGTAAAGCCTTGTGAACAGTGCGTCAAGCTCGGCTATGCGCTTTTCAGATTTTGCAATCTTCTTTTTGGCGTTCTTTATATCATCTGCGCGGTTATTGCCGGTCTGTTGGATCAGCATTTCAATGTACTGCTCTCTGTTTCCGTGAACATATTCAAGCATTTTATTGATCTCATTCAGCAAAAGCTCTTTGAGAACACAGGTGCGAATGTAATGCGCTGAACACTCCCTGAACCCTCTGGAATATGTGGCACACTTCATGTGTTCCTGATCTTTGCTTTTTGAGCTGTTCCTATGCAGATACATCGGCTTGCCGCAATCAGCACAGTAGACCATTCCCGAAAACAAGTTGATCTCGTTATTCTTCTGCGGCTTCTTATTGTGCCTGCGAAGCTGCTGAACGAGGTCGAAGTCATTTTGGCTGATGATAGCGGGGTGGGTATTCTCGAAAATCAGCCATTCTTCCTTCGGATTATTGACCCTTTTTCTCTGCTTATAGGACTTAGTTCTGCACTTGAAATTCACGGTGTGTCCGAGATACTCATATTTTTCGAGCATTTTACCAATTGTCTGATTCTGCCAGCGGGTAGGATGAGCACAGTTGATCGTCTTTCCATTCTTTTCGGCAAGGTAGACCGACGGTATCGGAATGTTTTCTGAGGTCAATCTTCGAGCGATCTCGACAGGTCCGTAGCCTTCGATACACATTTTGAAAATCCGTCTGACGATGACCGCCGCTTCTTCATCGACTTCCCACACGTTCTTGTCCTGCTCCGACTTCTTGTAACCGTATGGTGGGTGCGAAGCCAACGGCTTGCCGGACATACCCTTCGCCTTGAACGAAGCCTTGATCTTGCGAGAACAGTCGCGGGCGTAAAAATCATTAAATACGTTCCGAAACACCATCATGTCATTCTCGGATTTCAGGGTATCAACGTTGTCATTGACTGCGATGTAACGCACATCATACTCCGGGAATATCATTTCGATATATTGACCGGTCATTAAGTAGTCACGCCCCAAACGGCTCAGGTCTTTAGTGATGATAGTGCCGACCTTGCCATGTTCCATATCTCTGACCATTCGCTGAAAATCGGGACGATTGAAGTTTGTACCCGACCAGCCATCATCAACGTACATCTCGATATTGCGGAATCCGTTCTTCTTTGCAAAATCCAAAAGAATGCTTTTCTGATTAGTGATGCTATTGCTCTCACCCTGCAAATCATCATCGTTGCTGAGTCTGCAATATAAAGCTGTTATCTTGTCTATCATTCGTTCCTCTCTTTCCGACAAGTACAGCGGATCATATTATCAGTATAACACACCATTTTGAATACTTTGTTATGGTAAAGTGTGAAATCAGTAAATGATCCGCTGAATATCGGAATGATTCTGTGTGTTAAGCCAAGCCCGCGTCCTTCAAAATAAGCCGCTGTATCACATCTTCCAGCGTCTCGCCGCGTTCAAAATTGAAAAACAGCCTGACGGTGTAGGTGGTGTGACCGATCTTGTACTCGGACTCAAGGCTCAGCTCTTTTTTCTGTTCTGTTTTGTTCTCTTTCAAGTTTTACTCCTTCCCTAAGAAGGAGTTGATGTGTTTTGAAGTGGATTCATAACTCTGCCGTAAGGATTAACGGCAGTTAATAGAAGATTTTACAATTAGTTATCGGGGCTGACGAGACCCCAGATCTGTTCCCGAAATGCTGTCGGCAATAGTATGGCAAACTACTCTCACCGACAGCGGATAATTGTGCATAGGTATCACCCGACCTTTTCCCTAATCATTTATTCACGCTGAAACGCTGCCTGCGTCCGAATGGGCAACTTCTTCCGCAGGTTCGATTTCATCAGACTTCTCACTTTCAGCTTTCCTACTCAGCTTCTCCCTTTCGGAATTAACATAGTCTGTAACTTCATCAAGCGTAAAAATGCAGTCAACGATCTCAGTGTATTCTTTTAGGCTGAACCCCTCACCGATCTTGGCGGCAGTATGCTTTCCAAGCTCTTGCATATCCACCATGTACGCTTTCTCCAGCTCCTCGGCGATCTCAGCATCCAGCTTCTTCAGATCGTCGATCCTCTCGTTGAGACTTTTCTTACGCCGCTCTATTTCCTCGTGTATCTTTTTCGACTTCTCGATCTTTTCTTCCGTTGTCAGTTTCTTGTTACTCAATCGCATTCTCCTTTCCGTGAGGCGCATACGTGCCCGTTGCATACGCAACTACCCGACATAGCGGGGAGTTTGACGGGGGTAGTCCGTTCCGTTGCAGAATATGTGTACCCATTTCGGCTACCTACCCCCGGAGGGCGCACTTATACAAACTCTGCGAGTTTGCCGTGCGCCAGAGAGGGAAAACTCCCTCTCTGGACTCTCCTTTATGCAAGCTATACCGCTGGAGTGCCATACGGCACGATTTTGTTTTGCGGCTACATTCGCAGCTTTGGCTTTTTCGGCGGTGATTGCTTCTGTTGCGTATTATGTTGGTTGTCCATTTCATGATTTTTATTCTTCAACTGTGTTATCAGGTCGATTGCCCTATCCCGCTCGGACTTCGGTACAAACAATTCGTACTTGGCCTCGTTGTAGAAAATGAGCTCGCACGGAATATTTCGGCTCTGCAAGAATTGCTCGTACTGTTCCAGCACAGCTTGATTGTCGTGTATTGTGAAAGCGTCCGACACTTTGCAGCCAATGTTGGCTTCGATGTAGTCGATAACCTCTTGCTTGCGTTCAGATCGCAAGTCATGTATCTGCCTTTCGAGTTCAGCAATCTCGTCTTCAAGATTACGCCGCCTTATCCTTCTGTTACGATTGCCCTTGTCGGTCTTGAAACCCTTGCGCTCAACAGCGCAGACTTCGACACCAAGGTGAATTTGCGGCAGGCGGTCAACGCCCTGATCCTTGTAACTGCGGTGATCGACCCGAGCGTCCGAAACGAAATACAGTTTGTGGTTACACCAATCCGCCCAGTACTCACGCCACTCGATCAGAAGTTTCTTTTCGTTCCAAGCACGTTCTTTTTTAGTGAATCCCGACTTGTCAACTTTTCGGGTAGCAAGCAAAATATGAACGTGCGGATTTCCGTCGCCCTTATCATGGATAGCGAAATCACAGCATATACCCTTGCTCACGAAACATTGCTCACAGAACTGTTTAACTAAATCAATTTGATCTTCTCTTGACAGTTCCTTTGGCAAAGCAGCGTTTATGCTTCGAGCCGTTTGGCTGTTCTTGCGCTTTTCCGTAGCTTCGGCAGCGTTCCATAGTTTGGCTCGATCTCGAAATTCGGGCGGAGCATTCGTTGGCAACAATATCTCCTTATGGACGACTTCATGCTTGTTGCGGTAATCGTGTATTTTGCCGTCACGCTCATTCTTGATCTTCTCGCCAGCAATGTACGCGGCACTTGCGACACAACAGCCGCCTTTGCTCCGTGTGACTATTTTGACGTTAAAGTGATATATTGCAGTTATCAAGCCTCCTTAAATGTGTACTTTGAGATATATAGTGCGCACAAATATCTGTTGCATAATAGTATAGCACTTGTGAACCGGGGTGTCAAGAGGTTGCATTCAAGTTCGTATTAAAAAGCAAAAATGTGAACTTTGAAGTTCACATTTTTGCTCGAATATTACATAAAATATAAAAACATATACTGTGTAGGTTGCATTATCAGCCATCAACCTACCTCTTTAAGTGTCATTTGCTGATAATCAATTTCTGCAACAGTGCCGTCACTAAACTCAAAAAATTCAATACGATAGTATGAATCATAATTCTGATACACTATTCTCAGGCTATCACCGGTATCTTTAATTGAAATAATTAGATCAGTCCCATCGCTTGTAAGTAGTATATCATCGATTGAAACATTTTCGCCAAATATAACCCTATCGCCATTGCTGTTTCTACCCTGTTCGTTAATAGTATCCTGACCATAGCCTCTTCCGAATCTGTAGACATCATCTCCATAACCGCCGTATAGTGAATCATTCCCTGCACCGCCATCAAGAATATCATTGCCACTGTAGCCATAGATAGCATCATCAGATTTTGAACCGATCAGCGTTGTATCCCTTGTGCCATATCCGCCGTCGTAGTCCTCTATGGTTTCACTTCCGCTAATAACAAGTGAAGTATCAAACCAATCGTCTGCTGTTAATACTGTTCCATCGGAAAACTCAAAACTTTCGATCCAGTAATACGAATCATAATACTGGTGTACAATCCTCAGACTATCATCGGTATCTTTTAAGGTCAGGATCATATCGTTTCCATCACGGCTGACGACAATATCATCAACAGTTATCCCTTTGCCAAAAACAACCTTGTCATTACCGCTGTTTCTGCCTTGTTCATTGATAGTGTCTTGACCATATTTCTTGCCAAATATGTAAATATCATCGTCATATCCGCCGTATAATGAATCATCTCCTGCACTGCCATCAAGAATATCATTACCACTGTAGCCATAGATAGCATCATCGGATTCAGAACCAATCAGCGTTGTATCCCTTGTGCCATATCCTCCGTCGTAGTCCTCTATCGTTTCACACCCGCTGATAACAAGTGAAGTATCAAACCAATCGTCTGCTGTTAATACTGTTCCATCGGAAAACTCAAAGCTTTCGATCCAGTAATACGAATCATAATACTGGTGTACAATCCTCAGACTATCATCGGTATCTTTTAAGGTCAGGATCATATCGTTTCCATCACGGCTGACGACAATATCATCAACAGTTATCCCTTTGCCGAAAACAACCTTGTCATTACCGCTGTTTCTGCCTTGTTCATTGATAGTGTCTTGACCGCAGCCTTTTCCGAATTTGTAGACATCATCTCCGTAACCACCGTACAAGGAATCGTTTCCGGCACCACCATCAAGAATATCATTACCACTATATCCGTATATTGAATCATCGAAATCCGAACCGATCAGCGTTGTATCCCTTGTGCCATATCCGCCATCGTAGTCCTCTATCGTTTCACACCCGCTGATAACAAGCGAAGTATCAAACCAATTGTCTGCTGTTAATACTGTTCCATCGGAAAACTCAAAACTTTCGATCCAGTAGTATGAATCATAATACTGGTGTACAATCCTCAGACTATCATCGGTATCCTTAACAGTAAGTATCATGTCTCCGCCATCACGGCTGACTACAATATCATCAACAGTTATCCCTTTGCCAAAAACAACCTTGTCATTACTGCTGTTTCTGCCTTGTTCGTTGATAGTGTCTTGACCATATTTCTTGTCAAATATGTAAATATCATCGTCATATCCGCCGTATAGTGAATCATTCCCTGCACCGCCATCAAGAATATCATTTCCGCTGTATCCGTATATAGAATCAGCAGATGATGAACCTATTAAGGTGGTGTTTCTTACACCATACCCTCCATCGTAGTCAACAATCAAACCACTTCCTGTAATAGTAAGCGATGTGTTATAAAAAGCATCTGATTCTATTTCTGTTCCGTTGGCAAATTCAAACCACTCTATTCTGTAATATGAATCCCCATACTGATATGTGATTCTCAAACTATCGCTTGTACCTTTAATAGTTAGAATCATATCGTTTCCGTCACGGCTGACTACAATATCATCGACAGTTATCTCTTTACCGAAAATAACCTTGTCATTACTACTGTTTCTGCCTTGCTCGTTGATAGTGTCTTGACCGCAGCCTTTTCCGAATTTGTAGACATCATCTCCATAACCTCCGTATAGAGAATCATTCCCAGCACCACCATCAAGAATATCATTACCACTATATCCGTATATTGAATCATCGAAATCCGAACCAATCAGCGTTGTATCCCTTGTGCCATATCCGCCGTCGTAGTCCTCTATGGTTTCACTTCCGCTAATAACAAGTGAAGTATCAAACCAATCGTCTGCTGTTAATACTGTTCCATCGGAAAACTCAAAACTTTCGATCCAATAATACGAATCATAATACTGGTGTACAATCCTCAAACTATCATCGGTATCCTTAACAGTAAGTATCATGTCTCCGCCATCACGGCTGACGACAATATCATCTCCAGTTATTCCTTCGCCGAAAATAACCTTGTCATTACTACTGTTTCTGCCTTGCTCGTTGATAGTGTCTTGACCATATTTCTTGCCAAATATGTAAATATCATCGTCATATCCGCCGTATAATGAATCATCTCCTGCACCGCCATCAAGAATATCATTGCCACTGTAGCCATAGATAGCATCATCAGATTTTGAACCGATCAGCGTTGTATCCCTTGTGCCATATCCTCCGTCGTAATCCTCTATCGTTTCACTTCCACTGATAACAAGCGAAGTATCAAACCAATCGTCTGCTGTTAATACTGTTCCATCGGAAAACTCAAAGCTTTCGATCCAGTAATACGAATCAGCATACTGGTACGCTATCCTCAGACTATCATCGGAATCTTTCAAGGTCAGGATCATATCGTTTCCGTCACGGCTGACTACAATATCATCGACAGTTATCTCTTTACCGAAAACAACCTTGTCATTACCGCTGTTTCTGCCTTGTTCATTTATGGTATCCTTACCACAGTTTCTTCCAAATCTGTAACTGTCATCACCATATCCACCGTACAGAATATCATTTCCGGTTCCTCCGTCAAGTACGTCATCACCATTATCACCATACAGAGTATCCGAATCTTCCAAACCAAGTATATAATCATTACCATTTCCGGCAGAGATGAAATCATCTCCTTCATCAGAAATTATAATGTCATCTTTATCAGTGCCATACAGTTCATCAGCATCAGAAGATCCTCTTATAGCATCATAAACGGAACCGTATACCAAAGGCAAATAATCGTTATGATTAGCGCTTATGTAATCCATAAATACTATCAACAAGCTATGATCTCCTAGTGTTACAACACTGATGAAATTTAAGCTGGAGCTGACATCAGTAAACATACTGCCGTCCATTGTTCCATTATTGATAGACTCGGTAACGTAGGCATTGAAGCTGTCAAGATCATAGGTTATCGTTTCATCTTCGTTTTCAATAACAGAAATATTGTCAATATATTCATATGTTCTGCTGAACAGCATTGCGAAATAATATGTATTTAGTATATTGTTATATATTTCTTCCAATAATACAGCGGCAGTCGGATTTGGATTTGAACCATTTATTCCAAAGAAATCCTTTCCAAGTACGGCTTCGACCACAGCAAGATGTTTAGCATCTATGTATCCGCCTCTGCTTGAGGGATCAATTTCTTCACTTTTGCTCATAATGCAAAGGATCTGTCTGACCATTTCGAGGCGCTTTTCACGATCCTGCTCTTTAGTAAAGTTCCTCACGAGTGCAATAAGTCTTCCGGTGTCATCCCTGACCATCGCAGTGTGCAGAGAATTGAGTCTGCCGATACTTCTCACGTTAGGCAGTCCTGCTATCTCTTCGGTTGGTTCGGCGATTATCGTCTCTAAAGCATCATACAGATCGGAAGACACCCACATTTCGCCGATCTTGCTTGATTCGCCGTTTGTATACGTGAATTTACTTTCGTTTCCTATGATAGCTTCCGAGTTAGTGAGTTCATTTATTTCATCATATTCCAAGCTGATGCTGTATATTTTATTGTCAGCTAAGGTACTCAGCTCCTTAGCCTCTGACTTGCCGTTACCGTTTGAGTCAATCCACAACAATAAGTTGTCAAATGCTTCATCTCTGCTGTCAATAAGCTTATTGCCGGTAGTATCTAACGATGAAAGGGCTTCAAAGCCGTTTTTAGCTTTTTCACCGTTTTCAAG
>JAILFN010000113.1 GCA_024697545.1 Ruminococcus sp. | reverse complement strand
CCGCAAGCCCTTGCAAAATCACCTATCTTCATGATCTTTCGCTCCTTGTTCTTTCTTTGTAAGGTACCTTATGTGCATATTATAAACCTGATGTTAGGTTTAGAGTCAATGGATTTCTCAAAAAAATCTGCATAAACTTTTTATCACCTTATAGTGCATATTTATCAAAAAGTCAATCAGCTGAAATTATATCATACTTGGAGGTTATTTTTAATACTCATGCTAAAGCTTTTTAATTCCCCCGGTAGAACTGGGGGGGTTATTGACGCTAAAGCGCCAAAAAAGCCTTATCCCCGTGTCACAGGGATAAGACCTTTCCTCGATAGTTATATGTGATTACTCCTGAACCTCTCTCATCAAAGCCACACCGTCCTTAAAGCCGACCTTGTATGCAGCTCTCATCTCAGCGGCAGCGGTAACGCTCACGCAGTCAAGTATCTTGTGGAATACATCGATCTGCTCCTCGCTCAGCGAATCTTCAAAAGGGATACAGAGCTTGTTAAACTCGGCAGTGTGAATATCACCTAATAGGGAATAATACTCATATCAATGCTGATATGAGGCTATTTCGGACTTTTATCCATTTTGGAAAGCTACTACGGTATTGTGAGAAGGACACCCCTCAGACCCCGAATCTGAATAATAGAAAGAGAGTTTTTTATGAGAAAAAGGCAAATAGAAAACAGAAAACCAAGCGTGACACATTCCTGAAAATCAGAGTCACCGAGGAAGAGCTTGAAGCGTTCCGGCGTAAGTATAAAAACAGCAGCCCCCTCATCATCGGAACTAAAGCGTTCCTTTGACAAGGGGGCTTTTTGTATGCGAGATGCGCTTTTAGTTCAGCGCGCCGATGATCTCGGCGGTCAGCTTTTCGGCTGAGATACCGTGTGCTTCGAGCAGTTCTTCTGCCTTGAATTCCGTGTGGAATGCTTTTGAAATGCCGTGGCAGTGTACGCGCATTTCACTGTCGCCGTAAAATGCTGCGATATTCTGTCCGTAACCGCCCATTACCTCGCCGTCTTCAATTGTGATGACAAGGCTGTGATCGGCTTTCAGCTCATTCAGAAGCTGCTCGTCCACACCGCTGACAAATCTTGCGTTTATGACCGTGATATCAGCGCCTGTCTGCGCCTTCACGTTATCAGCCGCTTTCAGTGCCATCGGAACAAGTCCGCCGACTGCGACAAGTGCGACCTTGCTTCCCTTGCGTTCGACCTTGTTTTTCAGAACGGAATAATCAGTATCGTCGGCAACACCTGTCGATCTCAGAGCGTCCACCACTCTGATAGCAACGGGATGCTGCTTCTGAGTTGTCGCATAGCTAAACATCTGCTTGAATTCTTCGTTGCTCGCAGGCGCAAGATAAATAAGATTCGGGATATGTGCAAACATCTGTATATCGCAGAGAGCGATGTGAGTATTTGAATTCATGCCGTATGCGCCCGGGCTGAGGATAAGGAATGTCGCGGGGCTGTCATTCAGGCATACATCGTGCGACATCTGGTCGTAGGTCCTCTGGAAGAACGGCGCGAACGTGCCGAATACCGCTGTGCCGCCGTTTCGGGCGATACCACCTGCCATAGCGACTGCATTTTCCTCAGCGATGCCGACATCAATAAACTGCCCGCGCTCGACATACTCCTCACGGACACCCTGCACAAAGCCCAGTCCCATGGGAGTTGCGGCGTTCAGAACAACGGCATTCTCGTTGGTATCCAGCAGCTCCTTCAGGCAGCTGAACACAACATTTTCGCCGCCCTCATAGGGATACAGCGGCGAGCCGTCCTCAACGTGGAAGGGACCGCCTGCGTGCCATGTCTCACGGTCCTTTTCCGCATAGGGCAGACCCTTACCCTTGATGGTGTGGATATGAAGCACAACAGGGTGGTCGATGCCCTTCACGCTTTCAAACAGCTCCACCAGCTTTGCGGTATCGTGACCGTCATCAAGATAGCGGTAATCAAGCCCCATCGCACGGAAGAGATTATCCTCGGCAGTGCCGTTCGACTCACGGAGCTTTTTCAGCGTTTTATAAAGACCGCCGTGATTTTCGGCGATACTCTGGTCGTTGTCATTTACGATGATAATGAGATTTTTGTCGTACTCACCCGCATAGTCGAGAGCTTCAAGAGCCTCGCCGCCCGACAGTGAACCGTCACCGATAAGGGCGATGATATTCTCACTGCGCTTGTTCAGGTCACGCCCCTTTGCAAGTCCGAGGGCAAGGGAAACGGACGTCGAGGTGTGACCTACGATGAACAAATCATGCTCGCTCTCATTGGGGTTGGTGTAGCCCGTCACATCATGAAAATGTGCTTCGTCAAGGAAAGCCTGCTTTCTGCCCGTCAGTATCTTGTGGGGATAGCACTGGTGGGATACGTCAAAGACTATCTTATCTTCGGGCGAATCGAACACATAGTGAAATGCCACTGTCAGCTCTACCACGCCGAGGTTAGGTCCCTGATGACCGCCTGCTTTGCTTATCTTGTTGATGAGTGCGGCTCTTGTTTCGTCCGCAAGTGTCGAAAGCTGTGAGATCTCCAGCTTTTTGATGTCGGCAGGGCTGTTGATGTTTTCTAAATACATAGATTTGTCCTCCTCAGATTATAGGGTCAGCCATTCCCTGACAGAAGCTTCTGTCAGATGATTTCCGTCAATGCTTTTGTGAACAGTTCCGCCGCACAGCTTTTTTATGTCGTCCGTGCCGACCGAGCCGCTCCCGCCGTGGGTATTAAAGAGATAGACATTCCTGCCTGTCAGGTCATACCGATCGAGAAAACTCAGCACTATCATCGGGCAGGTATACCACCATGCAGGATAGCCGATCACGATATCCGTATACTGCGTAAAATCTGCGATGCCGCCCGCAAAGGGGGGATGCACATTTTTGTCCAGCTCCTTTTTCGCCTGTGCCGCACAGATCGGATAGATCTTCGAGTATGCTTTTTCGGGTCTCAGTTCAAAGAGATCACCGCCCGTTGTCTGAGCTATCATCCCGGCGGCTTTTTTCGTGTGTCCGCCCCATGAAAAGAAGACGGTCAGAAATTTTCTCTCTGACATATCGCACCTCCGTTTCGGTATTGATTTAAATAGCGGTTTGTGTTATAATTGGAACAGATATCCTGTTACAACTGTATTATAACACAACATTTCGGAAATGTACAATACCGATATAGGATACTGCTATAAATATGATTTATACAGGAGGGGTGAAAATGCCTGAATTATATCTTCTGCGGCAGCTAGCAGCATTCAAGGAATACGGAACGCTTTCGGAAGCTGCCGAACGTCTGTATCTTTCTCAGCCCGCGCTTAGCAGGAACATGAAAAAGCTTGAGGAGGAGATCGGCGTGCCGTTGTTTGTACGCAGCCGAAATAAGCTTGAGCTGAACGAAAACGGCAGACTGACAGCCGAGCTTGCGGAAAAGGCTCTGACCGAGATCGACGGCATCGCAAAGCAGGTGCGTGACTTTGAACGCAGCCGCAGGACGATCTCATTGGGTGTCTGTGCGCCCGCACCGATCTGGAAGCTCACGCCGCTGCTCTCACAGCTGTACCCGACGATGATGATCCAGACGGAGATCACAGAGGAGACACAGCTGCTTGAAGGTCTGCACAACGGACAGTACAAGCTGATAGTGCTGCATTTTCAGCCGAGCGACCGCAACTACATAAGCTGCGCCTGCGGTACGGAAAAGCTTTTTTTCTCGCTGCCGCCGTCGCACAGACTTGCAAAAGAGAAGGAACTGTACTTTTCAGATCTTGACGGCGAAAGTTTTCTGCTGATGTCAGAGATCGGATTCTGGCATGATATGACTATCAGAAAGATGCCCCATTCAAGATTCCTGATCCAAAACGACCGTTTCACCTTCGATGAGATCGTCAGCGCCTCCGTTCTGCCGACATTCAACACTGATACCGCAAATGCGTTTTTCGCAAGCCCCTCCGACCGTATCGAGATCCCGATCAGGGACGAGGAGGCAGAGGCAAGTTATTTTCTTGTCTGCCTGAAGAAGAATGAAGAGCAGTTCGGGCAGTTATTCGCGGCGTTATAGAGAACGGGCAGTATGCAAAAGACCGCTCCGCGGGTTCTCCGTGAAGCGGTCGGTGTTTGTTATCGTTTTTGGGGTCAGTACATTGAGTTTGCTTTCTCCTTCAGCGCCGAGCCCTCTTCGAGCAGCTTGTGCAGACGCTCGTTGTCGCCGTTTGCGATGCAGTCGCGGTAGTCGGTCAGCGCGGCTATTATGTGGTCGAGTTCCTTTGTAAGGGCTGTCTTGTTCATATCGAACAGCACCGTCCACATATCCGCATTCAGCTTCGCGACCCTTGTAAGGTCCTTGAAGCTTCCCGCAGAGAAGCCCGCCTGCTTTTCGAGCGAGGGGCTCTTGATATATGCGCTGGATACTATATGTGCGAGCTGAGAGGTGAAGGCGATGATCTCATCGTGCTCCTCGGGCGAGGACACCACGCACCTTGCAAAGCCCATCCTGTAGGCGAACGCCGAGATCTCCTTAACGGCAGACATCTTTGTGTCGTCGGTCGGGGTCATTATAAAGCTTGCCTTTTCAAAGAGGTTGTCGAGCGAATATGCAAAGCCCGAGAACTCGCGCCCCGCCATCGGGTGACAGCCCAGAAACCTGATGCCTGCTTCATCAAGCGGCTTCTCAACGGCTTCGACTATCTTTTTCTTGACACCGCAGCAGTCGATGACGATGCTCCCCTTCTTGAAGTTATCCTTGTTTTCGAGAATGAAATCTATCGTCTGCTGAGGGTGCAGTGCCACTATAACAAGGTCGCAGGTGCAGAACTGTTCGGGCTCGATAAGTCCGTCAACGGCTTCTTCCGCAATAGCCGCAGCCGAAGTCCCGCGCGAGATATCGTAGCCGTATACCAGTTCGTCGGTGTTTTTCTTTATCGCCTTAGCCATCGAACCGCCAATAAGCCCGAGACCTGCTATTCCTATCTTCATCGTTTATCACTTTCCTTCCGCCCATTTTGGCAATTTAAAGCTTTTACTCTCTAAAGTATATCACACTTTCACCCGCTTGTCAATCACCCGATATAGAAAAATTATGAATTTTTTTGGGTGATTTGCTGTCATTATATACAAATAACGAGTGTTCAACTATTGTATTTGTACAAATATAATAAAACCCATTGACATTTGTGACCAATTGGTGTATAATAAGTGTAACAAGGGGAGCGATTATAAGTCGTCAAACGGCGTGTATAATTAGCTATAGAATTATGAATGGGCGGGCAATGGGCTCGCCCATGTTGTTTTTTATCCGCCCGCAGCTTTTTATAGTAAATAGCAAAAAACCGACGGAGCAGCTCTGAAATGCTGCCCTGTCGGTCGTTTTTTGGGTTTAAGAAACTATGCTGTGCTTTACTCTGTCCTCGACCTCGCATCTCTTTGCGTTGTTGAAGCGGTCGAGAGTACCGACAAGATAACCCGTGATACGTCTTATCCTCTGGAAAGGCACATCGGAGAAGTGGTAGTCAACATCAACATAATCGCCGTCTACCGTGATATCAACAGACTCGATAGTCTTTTCGGGATACAGCTCTCTGCCCTGCTCGATATAAGCGCTTATCTCCTTTTCGGAAAGCTTGCCGCCGTTTACATTTACATTAACCATTTTCATTTCCTCCATTTACCGTATCAATTTTTCTCACATATTTCGCACCGATCATTTTATTGTGGTGTATTAAATATTATACCACTACATATTGTATTTGTCAAGAGCTTTAAAAATATACAGATATACAATATCAAAGCGAAATATTGTGCAAACCTAACAATTGGTTAAGCGAAAGAAATCATAGCCCACCTATACGCGCAGCGGCTGCGGCTACCTTTTCTATAATGTACTGCACATCATCTTCGGTGGTGTCATCGCCGAGGGTCAGCCGCAGACTTCCGCGGGCGAGCTGCCCGTTCAGCCCCATCGCCGTCAGAACGTGCGACGGTTCGAGCGAGCCTGAAGCGCACGCCGCCCCCGATGAAGCGCATATCCCCGCAGCATCGAGCATCAGCAGAAGGCTCTCGCCGTCAACGCCGTCAAGCGATATGTTCACATTACCGCAGAGCCGCTCGGAAGGATGGCCGTTGAGCCTTGCCGAGGGTATCTCCATGAGCCCGCTGATGAGCCTGTCCCTAAGCTTTGCAAGCCTTGCCGAACGTCCGCCAATGTCAGAGGTCACGTCCGCAAGAGCCTGACCGAGTCCTACTATGCCCGCGGTATTTTCAGTCCCCGCGCGCCTGCCTCGCTGCTGCTCACCGCCGAGCATGAACGGCGGCAGCGCAACGCCGCTTCTTATGTAAAGCGCCCCGACACCCTTCGGCGCATGGATCTTGTGCCCCGAGAGCGAAAGCATATCGACGTTCATGGCAGCCGTGTCTATGGGTATGCTGCCGACCGCCTGAACGGCATCGGTGTGAAACAGCACTCCCCTGCTGCGGCAGAGAGCGCCTATCTCGGCGACAGGCTGTATTGTGCCGACCTCGTTGTTCGCCGCCATGACAGAGACAAGGCAGCTGTCCTCACGCAAAGCCGCCTCTACCTGCCCCGCGGTTATCCTGCCCTGAGCGTCGGGGCGGAGGTATGTGACCTCAAACCCCTGTTTTTCCAGCTCCCCGCAGCATTTCAGTACGGCGTGATGCTCTATCATCGTCGTGACGATATGCCTTTTGCCTTGCTCCGAACCAAGGCGGGCTGCCGACCTCAGCGCCCAGTTGTCCGACTCGGTGCCGCCCGATGTGAAGTATATCTCATTCGGCTTGCAGCCGAGAGCCGACGCTGCCTGCTGAGCCGCCGCGAGTATCAGCCTGGAAGCCTCGCGGCCCATTTTATGCGCCGACGATGGGTTGCCGTACTGCTCGGCAAGCACCGGCAGCATAGCCTCAAGCACGCTTTTGCTCACCTTTGTTGTCGCGGCATTATCGGCATATATAAAACGATCCTGCATAACAAGACCTCTCCTTTTCATAGCAAATTACTATCATTATACACCATTTCCGAAAATTTTTCAACCATGTTCTGTCGTTTTTGCCACAAATAATATGTATAATATGAAACAATAGTTATATTTACTAATTATCGCAGTAAACTATTGACAAAACTGTGTATTTAGTGTATAATTGATATGTAATTCGGGAACGGTGCCGAATATATGCGGTCTTTTTCCCTGAAAACGAAAATTTTTACGAAAACACGTTCCTTCCCGCAGCCAGCCGCAGAACACCTCTGCGAACGCTTCGGGGATAACGAACACTAATACCTCTCTGCGAACGAGGAGATGATGATAATGTCAAAAATGGTTTTGGCAATTGATTTCGGGCCTTATACCGGACGAGCTATGATAGGCAGTCTCAGCAACGGCAAGATGGACATAGAAGAGGTCCTGAGGTTCAACAACACACCCGTCATGGTAAAGGAGACCCTTTACTGGGATGCGATAAGGCTTTTCCATCACATAAAAAGATGCCTTATCGCGGCAAAAAAATACGATGTTAAAAGTGTGTCGATAGATACATGGGGCATGGATTTTGCCCTGCTCGACCCCGACGGTATCATTCTGGGGAACCCCGTGCATTTCAGAGACAAGCGAACCGTCGGCATGGTGGATTTCACCACCAAGACGGAGATAAGCGCCGACAGGCTGTATGAGATAACAGGCTGCGACCCGCTGGAGATGAACACCCTCTTCCAGCTTGAAGCGCTGCTTCTGAATCACGGCAGCCATATCGAGATCACCTCGGAGCTGCTGTTCATGTCTGACTTCTTTACATATCTGCTGAGCGGCGAGGACAGGACGGAGCCTTCCATCGCTTCTACCTCTCAGCTTTTCGATGTAAGGACAAGGCAGTGGTCGCGCGAGATAATCGACGCCATCGAGCTTGACAGACCCGCACTTCCCGGTATAGTGCCGAGCGGCACCTCTGCGGGAATGATAACCCCCGACATCACAAAAGAGTTGGGTCTTGCGCCCATCGAGGTGATAAGGGGCTGCGGCCACGACACGCAGAACGCCATCGCGGCAGTCCCCGCGCAGGAAAAGGATTTCCTGTTTATCTCAAGCGGAACATGGAACGTTATGGGCACCGAGCTCGATGCACCGCTTATCAACGAAAAGACAAAGGCGATCGGGCTTTCAAACGAGATAGGCTTCGGCGGGAGCGTTGACCTTATAAAGAATCTCGCGGGGCTTTGGCTGATACAGGAATGCCGCAGGCAGTGGGCAAAGAACGGCGAGGATTACTCCTTCGACGATCTGGAGAAGATGTGCGGCGGATCGTCCGCCTTCAAGTGCTTCATAGATCCCGCCTCGACCGAGTTCTTTGAGATGGGCAACATCCCCCAGCGTATCTGCGAATACTGCGAGTTCACGGGACAGCCCGTTCCCGAGACACACGGCGAGATGCTCCGCTGCATCTATGAGAGCCTTGCCCTCAAATACCGCCATGTCAAGGATCAGATCGAGGAATGTACGGGCAGGAAGTTCAGCAAGATATATGTAGTTGGCGGCGGCGCGAAGGACGAGACACTCATGAAGTGCATCGCAAACGCCTGCAACTGCGAGCTCGTGTGCGGTCCCGTTGAAGCCACCGCATACGGAAATGCGGCGATACAGTACATCACAGCGGGAGACATCCCCGACCTTGCTGCTGCAAGAAAGATCATCGCCGACTCTATCGTACAGACGGTATACGAGCCGATGTTCACAAAACAGTGGGACGAGGCTTACGAGCGCTTCGTCAAGCTCTGCGACGATTGAACCGCGGCTTTTTAGCAGGCTGCCATGCCGATGCACGCCGAGCGCAAAGCACAGTTACATGAGGGGACGCTCAAAGTGTCCCCTTTTATTTTCGCATAGGAGTAGATGACAAATGAACAGTTTACCGCCGTTACCAGTGGTAAGTGACGAAGAACAGAAGGAGTATGAGCGTATGAGATATGAAGAGAGCATAGCAGACCTCAGAGAGGCTATGAAAAAAGCCCGCAAGATAGTCTTCTTCGGCGGAGCAGGAGTTTCAACGGAAAGCGGCATACCCGATTTCCGTTCGGCAGAGGGCATATACAACCAAAGCTACGGCAGTATAGTCTCGCCCGAGGTGATAATCAGCCGAAGCTTTTTCGACGCGCACCCCGAAGATTTTTACAGCTTTTACCGCGACAAGCTGCTGTATCTTGATGCAAAGCCGAACATCTCACATATACGTCTGGCGGAGTATGAAAAGGCAGGCAAGGATATCTCGGTCGTGACGCAGAACATCGACGGGCTGCATCAGCTCGCGGGAAGCAGCAAGGTATATGAGCTGCACGGCTCGGTGCTGAGGAATTACTGCATGAAATGCGGCAAGAGCTACACGGTGCAGCAGGTAGCCGACCCCGCACAGCCTGTACCGCGCTGCGAATGCGGCGGAATTATAAAGCCCGACGTTGTGCTTTACGAGGAGCGCCTTGATGACGGTGTGATATACGCCGCTGTCGAGGAGATATCAAACTGCGACCTTCTCATCATAGCAGGGACATCGCTGATAGTTTACCCCGCTGCGGGGCTGATAAACTACTTCAAGGGCGAAACCACGGCGCTCATAAACCTGAGTGCGACCGACAAGGACGACCGCGCGGACATAGTTATCCACGAAAAGCTCGGAACGGTGCTGAGCGCTATCAGGGCTGAGGATATAACGTAAGACAAAGATATCCCCCGCACAAAACCATGCGGGGGATATATCACGCCATCGGGACGACAGGACTTGAACCTGCGGCATCCTGCTCCCAAAGCAGGCACTCTACCAAACTGAGTTACGTCCCGTAACTAATTAATTATACCACAACGGCTGATCGTTGTCAATATTAATAAATTAGCTTTTCAGGCAATACAGCAAAACTGCACCCGATCAAGGTGCAGTTTTTTCACGTTCATGAGAGCATTTCGGAAATGTTGTCTATCATATCCCCTAGCGAATCCATCGCACGGGATACCTTTGACTTCATCCTGCGCTTTTTTCCGCCGACGGAATTATAGATGCCGTACACCGCAGCACCCACCGTCACGCCCGCACTCACGCCCTTTGCTATCGCTTTGAAGTTCATGCTGTCACTTCCCTTTAGATATTGTCGGCAGCTGCCGCTTTATTATTCTCACCCGCGCGGCGGGGAAATATACCTTGTAAAAAAATCCTGTTTGCTCTTGCAATCTGAAAAAATATGTGTTATAATAGAGAATAGAAAATTTATCCGACTTAAACGTCGGAATATCCGGAGGTTTTTAGAATGGCTATGTTTGACAAGCTGCTCGCTAACTTAAAGGCAAGCAGAAAGACGATCGTTTTCACCGAGGGCACCGATCAGAGAATACTCTCCGCTGCCGACAGACTGCTCAAGGAAGAGCTTATGGGCGTTATCCTCTGCGGCGACCCCGATGAGGTAAAGGCTGCTGCTGCAAACGGCGGCTTTGATATCGCAAAGGCTGAGATACTCGATCCCGCGACCTATCCCGAAATGGACGAGCTCGTAAAACAGATGGCTGAGCTCAGAAAGGGCAAGATGACCGAGGACGAGTGCCGTGCTGCACTTTCAAAGTCCAACTACTTCGGCACCATGCTCGTTAAGGCAGGCAAGGCTGACGCTCTGCTGGGCGGCGCTACCTACTCCACCGCTGATACCGTTCGTCCCGCTTTACAGATAATCAAGACCAAGAAGGGTTCTAACCTTGTAAGCTCCAGCTTTATCCTTTTCCGCGAAAAGAATGGCGAGGAAGAGAAGATCGCTATGGGCGACTGCGCTATCAACCTCGGCTACACCGACAGAGTTGACAAGGAAGGCAACGTTGTTCTCACCGCTGCACAGCAGCTCGCTGAGGTAGCTGTTGAGACCGCACGCACCGCTGATTTCTTCGGCATCGACCCGAAGGTAGCCGTGCTCAGCTTCTCGACCTACGGCTCGGGCAAGGGCGGCACAGTTCAGCTCTCGCATGATGCTGTTATCGAAGCACGCAAGATCGACCCCGAGCTGACCATCGACGGCGAATTCCAGTTCGACGCTGCTGTTTCCGCTGAGGTCGCCAAGACCAAGTGCCCCGATTCCAAGGTGGCAGGACAAGCTAACACCTTTATCTTCCCCCTCATCGAGGCAGGCAACATCGGCTACAAGATCGCTCAGAGACTCGGCGGATTTGAGGCTTACGGTCCTATCCTTCAGGGTCTGAACGCTCCAATCAACGACCTCTCCCGCGGCTGCAACGCTGACGAGGTATACAAGATGGCTATCATCACCGCAGGTATGGCTTGATCTTGAAAAAGTACATAATTTCGGACTGTTCTTCGGAGCAGTCCGTTTTTTTGTATGGTTATCCTTTCCATGTTTTTATCTTTCTTTTGCGGAGACAATAATATCATAACCGCGAAAGGAATGATGATACATGGCAAAAAATATTCAGCTGGCGGCACTTATGAGCGCCGCGATAATACTTGCGTCCTGCGGAACGACTTCGGGCGAACGCGGCAATACGGGCGAGAGCGTTCCGCCTTCGATGAGCTCTGCCGCCAAGCCTGTGCAGGGACAGCCTCTCTCCACCGAAAAGCAGGGCTACGGTCAGGGCGTTCAGCTTGACGGCAACAACCGCCCGCTGGGTGCGCTTGAATTCAACGCGAAGTACGGAAAGTATAACGCAAAAGCCATCAGCGAGGACAACAAGAAGATAACGCTGACCTTTG
>JAILFN010000107.1 GCA_024697545.1 Ruminococcus sp. | reverse complement strand
AGCTGCGGTCTATCATCACGCCCATCATAAGATACATTACGACAATGAATATTACAGTTCCCGCTATAAGCATGGTATATATCATCGAAGCCATTTGCTCTGCAAACACGCCTGCGCTCTTTTCGATATCGGCTTTGGTCGTAACGCTGTAAAGTCTGCCGCTGTCTATATCAAGCTCTTTGTCTGAAAATACAGCGTTGTAATAGTCATCGCTTTCGCCAAAAAGCTCGCGCATACTGTCAAGATCCATGAATATGGTAAAACCCGGCGAATACTGCGCCGTATTCGTAACTGTAAAGCTGTAATCACGATCTTCTGACGCATCGGTAAAGGTCACTCTGTCGCCTGCCTTATAACCAAAACGTTCCACAAGTGAGTTGTTCACTACCGCTTTGTTAGCTCCCTTTTCAGGGCGTGCATCAAAAAATCTGCTATCATCGTTCAGACCAATAACGGTAACATCAAGGGTATTGCCCATAAATTCCGTTGTCAGAGTTTTCACGAACGCGCTCTCGCCGCCTTCGGGAACTTCTTTCTCGGGGTATTTGTACAGGTACATATACTCGTAGTGGGTGTCGGCCGTATTGTCGGTCTTTAAAGCCTCACACATAACGTAGCTGTCAAAGCCCAGCATTACCACCAACAGAGATACGAACATTCCCAACACTACCGTCACAGCCGAACGCAGCTCGCGCATCATCTGCCTTATGCGGAACACGGTGATAAAGTTCTTGCTCCTGATGTCGAAACTGCGGTAGCTTGACGAGCTTTGTTCGTTCTTGATGAGCGAAAGCGCCGTGCGTGATAGCTTCTTATTTATAACGAGCGTATTCACCACAGCTGATATCACCGGCGGCAGCACAAGCCCGTATACCAGCAGATAGGGAGCATAATATATATCATACTGCGGCAGTGAGAAATGCTCGTAAGCATCGTTCAACTTAGTGCCTATACCTATGGGAGAGAAACCCAGCGCAGTACCTATCAAGCCTCCGAAGAAAGCAACTATTGTCGGCAGAGTGATGTAGTGCCTCAGCAGATCTTTCTTCTTTACGCCGAGAGCATACAGCGCACCGATAACAGGTGATTCGTTCTCGATACGGTGTACAACGAAAACGGATATTACATAACCAAAAAGTATCAGTATGACAACACCTGCCGCAAGACCTGTGTTCCTGTGCATCACCCTTATACCCGCAGCGGCTTCGATACGCTTGTTGTCGGCTGCGGGAACAAAGGATATGAGGTTGTCGATATCAATGTCGAACACCTCGTCGAGCAGCTCGTCAATACCGTCGGATAGTTCATTCACACCGTCATTTAGCTTGACAGAACCTTCTGCTGCATAGCCTGCGCCTTTTGTGTAATCCACAACGCCGTCACGGAATTTCAGCACATCGGCAAGGCTTTCTTTCAGCTTAACAAGCTCGTCGGACTTTGTTGCTTCGATCAGCCTGTTAAGCTCGTCCTCGTAGTTTTCTTCGGTCAAAGTTACCGGAACTTTCTCTGCTGCCAGCTTTGCATTCGTCTGTGTGAAATAGCTGTCAACTATCTTCTGTGCAGCTTCGTTAAGTTCTCCGCTGTGACCGTCAAGCTCAGCCATTCCGTCACTGAGTTCTTTTGCTCCGTCGGAAAGCTCTTTCACGCCGTCCTCTATCTCTCGCCTCTCCGCAAGGATATCATCTATCGTTTCACGGAAGTATTTGTCCTCCACCTTTGTGTAATCAAGTTCTATGGAACGTATCTTGTTTTTAAGGTCATCGTCAGTTACACCGCTGCCAAGCTTGTAGGTGTAGACGTATTCCTCCGCGGGAAGACCGCCCTTTGCCCTCACGCCGTCGTAGCAATCGTCCGTCACGAATATGAGCCCGAAATACTCAGACCGCACCGCTGTGTCCGACAGCTTGTCCTTGGGCTGCTCGTAATCTGGAACGGTGCCTATGCCCGTCACCGTGAAATCATATCCGCCTGCCGTTATCTTATCGCCTACGGATATATCATTCTCCGCGGCATAGCGCTTGCCGATAACGCACTCGCCAACACTGTCCGCAAGTCTGCCTTCGTCGAGTATCGGCTTGTCGATGTTACCGCGGTTTTTGAACATACGCAGCTTTCTATCCCCGTCGGTTTCGAGGTCGGTGTAAAACTCCGCCTGTATCTGCGTACCGTCATCTGCGAGCATATCCTTATCCTCGTCCGTAAGCGGCAGGAACACGGTGAAAAATCCGTCCTGAGTATTGAACTCTCTGCGCTTTTCTTCCGTTCCGTGCAGCACTGTTTCCGCTGAGCCCACAATGCTTATAACGAGATATATCCCCATCGCGATGACAAGTATCAGCGCGAGATACCGTACGAAGCCTGCCTTGAAGTCGCGTGGCAGGCGCTTTACAAGCACTCTCTTCATCACAAGTCCTCCAGTTCTGCGGCGGGAACTATCGTCTCGTTCTCGTAGTCCTTCAATATCTGCCCGTCCTTAACGATCAAGACCTTATGCACCATGTTCTTTATGGAATTGTTGTGCGTGACGATGAGCATTGTGGTGCCGTATTTTTTGTTTATCTTTTCGAGAAGTATCAGTATATCCCGCGAGGTCTTGGAATCCAAAGCGCCCGTAGGCTCATCGCAGAGCAGCAGCTTGGGATTTTTTATGAGCGCTCTGGCGATAGCACATCTTTGCTGCTGACCGCCGGAAAGCTGTGCGGGGAATTTATTCTGATGTTCTGTCAGCCCAAGAACGTCAAGCAATTCGTCCATATCAAGCGGAGAATCGGTAAGATATCCGCAGACTTGTATATTCTCGCGGACGGTGAGATTCGGCACAAGGTTGTAGAACTGGAAAATAAAGCCCAGATAGTCGCGGCGATAGTCCGAAAGGTCGGCGGGCTTCAAGCCGAATATCTCCTTGCCGTCCACTTTGACCGAGCCCGAGTCCATAGTGTCAAGTCCGCCAATACAGTTGAGCAGAGTAGATTTTCCCGAACCGCTGGTGCCCTGGATAACGCACATCTGCCCCTTTTCCACCGAGGTACTGACGCCTTTTAAAACCCGGATATAGCTTGTGTCCTTGCCGTAGCTTTTCTTCACTTCCGAAACTTCAAGAAACATCTTTGTTTCCCCTTTCATGCAATTAGATGCAGCTAACCGTATATTGCAAAGCAGCATGACGATCGCTGTGATACCGGTATTATACATCATATCCCGGAAATATTCAAGCGCCGAACGGACAGAAATATTCCATTCGGTCAGCGGATTTATCGCAATATGAGCCTTCGGGGAATGTCGTGTCGCCTTTCCCGAACCAGCTTGCAAGCGTGTCACCATTACATTTCCATGCCACACAGTAAAAAAAGTCGGTTTCGGGCTTATCCTCGACCTTGCGTTTCGGACGGTCGCAGGCTATCGCAATACTTCGTATTGCTCGAACTTGCAAAGCCTGTTTTCGCCTACGGTCTGCATTTCTGGATCGGCAGTCAGCCGTCCTGCTGCTAAAAATTTGTTCAGCATAGATATGCTCCTTTCGTGGTTTGTGTTTTGTTCCTGTTGTGTTATTATATATCAATATGTACCCAACATCAAGTATAATTTTGAGCGGAAAACTATTTTTGTAGATGCGCCGCAATCAGTACCCGTTTTTTCGCTTTTCCCCAGTGATATTTCAACAAATTATCGGTTATACTTGACTTTGCACCCAATATCTGATAGAATAGCTATATCAACGATCCGGAGGTGATACGATGTTCACATGCAAATGCGAGATGTGCGGCATGGAGTTTCAGACTGCATCGAACCGTGCGAAATACTGCAAATACTGCCGCGATAAGGTGCAAGTTCTGCGCAACAGGGCATACAAAGAGAAGAAAGAATCGGGTACGGCTGTGAAGATCAGCAGCGAACAGGTCTGTCCGCTCTGCGGTAAGACGTTCACCGTGACTTCCGGCTCGCAAAAGTATTGTAAGGATTGCACTCCGCCGAGGAAGAAAGCACCCTCGAACACGGAATACCTCAAAGGGCATTATGACTATATCCGCGTGAATGTGCCAAAGTGCGAGCGTGAGAAGATCAAGGAATACGCACAGTCGCAGGGCATGAGCGTTAATAAGCTGTTGCTCACGGCTTTGGAGGAATACAGAAATAATCATAGCTGATTAGTCATACACGGAGGTTTCTTATGAGCAGAAGTTATAAACACAGAAAGGGTAAAGTTGTTCACTTCAAAGAACAAAACAGTAAATCTGGTAAAAGACAAGCGGCTGCGGCTGTACGGAAAGCTGCTGATGTTCCAAACGGAAAACAGTATAGGAAGTATTACTGTTCTTGGAATATATGCGACGATGCTTGGGTTGAGACAAAATACACACGAGATGAGTTTAAGCACAGATGGTTTGATCCTGACTATGTTGACATTGACAGATGGGGATATGATATTTTTTGTTATTATAGAAGAAAGTTCCGTAACTGGAAAGAAGCATACAGATTTTATATCAGGTATCATAGATCAAAATGATTATTGCAGATCTCCGCTCTTTTTCCGCTTTTTGTTCTGCTCCTGCACGGCACGTTCCTGTCGCAAAAATTCCTCGATGGTCTGCTGTGCCTGCGCCGGAGCTTTTGACTTCTGACTGACAGAATGATACAACTCATTTTTCTCCGACCGCTCTTGCATAAGGGCGGTTATTTTTTGCTCTAATTCGTAATTGTCGGCAAGTGCTTGTCAGGATACCACTCCAACAGCTGACGACTGACCTCCTTGTATTCCTGCAACTCATAGGCGTTCTGCTCTAGGAACTTCTTTTCTTTCCGACCGCTAAGATTTTTCAGTTCTGCATGAATGCCTTTCAGCCTGTGATATTTTCGCAAGATTTCAAACTGATATTTGCCGTCCTCTATCTCCATTTGAAGTCGGTTCAACTCCGCAGATAGCTTTCCCCTTTGAGCTAAGCCTGCATAGCTGCCGAACGCATATTTTCGGGACTGACACCGTACTGCGTGAGAATATTTTTAGCAATACTTGCAACTATCATATTGCCACGGCACATAGCGATACGGCTTTTTATCTGCGGAGTTTCGTAAAACCAGCCCAAAGTCCGACTTCGGGTATACTTCGCCCTCGGGTTTCTTTCAAGCTGTTCTGCAAGCATATATTTCAGGTAGATTTTATTCTCGGTATTGTACTGAACAAGGATATTATTTTCGGCTCATCTGCGGAGAAGATCTTCCCAGTTTTCACTCTCGGAAACAACCTTGTCAATAGCGTTTTTCAACTTGGCTTTCCATGACAGACCCTGCCGATTCAAGTCCCACTCCCAGTATGACTTTCCCTTGCCAAGTTCGGGGTGTTCTATGACGAAAAGTCCATGGTCTTTGTCCGTGTGGATCGCAAGGTAGTATTGATACTGGAATTTCAGGAACTTGTCGCATATTTCCATGCCGATCTCAAAGGCTTTCTGCGGAGTGACTTCCCCCCGGCTTGAATGACACAATAAAGTGCTGTGCAAGCCGCTTAATTCAAACTTATGATTCAGGTAGTCAAATTCTTCCTCGGTCAGCCTGACTTGAACGCTCCTTGTTCTCTTGATTTTATCTCTCATCATATCTCCTTTTTTTCGGGGTCTTAGGGGCAGACAGCCCCTGACAAGCTGTGCGGTCAAAACTGCAAAACTTCGTTTTTGTAGTGCATGACCGCCGTGCTTGCCGGGTTTGAAACCGCCTTTTTCGGGCGGTTATCCTCTTATCTTGTATTTCGGATATTTTTGGGAACTCTTGACGATATTTTGCTGTAAGAATTTCTGAAAAATCTCCTCCTATAAATAATCCGAGGATTTGGATTTGTCAACTTTATTTTTGATGAAAAGTTAGCTGATATTCTGAAATTCTACCTGTTGCACAAAAGGAAAGGTCACTATTTGTACGATCAGTAAGCATTTTTCCTGTAAATTGAAAAATAGGGATTGAAATATCCGAATAAATATTGTATAATGTTTAAAAGAACAGTCGACAAAAGCCCAAAAATCCGGTAGAATAAAATCAACAAAACCGAAAAGGGAAAACAACTATGAAGTACAGTAAAGAATTCAAAGAAGATGCTTTAAAGCTCTCATACAATATCGGGTGAGGAAGGCTGCTCAGAAGTTAGGGATTCGGTATTACACACTCTCGGACTGGCGAAGGAAGCGAAATGCCGCTGCCAAAGCTAAGAAGTATCTCTCTCATCACGCCGCCTGAATCCTGCCTATCCATGATTTTGGGTGTTTTATGACTGCACATTTGTTGACAAGTCCAAAGTGACATGGAGTGAAGTGAAGTGAATGTCTACCGAAAACTCAAAATCCAATGGTAGCAATACCGTGCGGGTTCGACCCCCGCCACCGGCATAAAAAAGCAGGTTCTTAGCGGAAAAGAGCCTGCTTTTTCTTTTTATAGATAGCCTTGACAGTGTCGGGGGTACAGATTTATTATTTTGCCTTGCAGGTCATTTTATCTGCTTCGAGCTTAAATACCGCAACGGCATTGAGCATTGCGTCTTCGTAGCTCCATTGCGGTCTTGCTGTTGCCTGTTTCATGATAGTATCCAGACCCCTGATCTTTTCGTTCTTATCCTCGACCAGTGTGAGCGTACCCGTTCCGATAACGCTCTGATACTTGGCTGAGAACTTGCAGGCGGTATCCGCTTCAAGAAGCTCATAACAGCCGTCTATCTCAAAACCTATACTCGGAGAGCCTTTCGCAAGCTCATACTTTCTGCCCGCCTTCGCTCCGTGAAAGTAGAAGATGTATCTCCCGTTATCATTGATGTATCCGTAGTTTACAGGCAGGATGTAGATATCGCCGTCATCGTAAAAAGCGATCCTTATGATCTTTTCCTTTGCAATGAAAGCTTCGATAACGCTGCTGTCGGTTATTTCTCTGTCTTTTCTTCTCATCTTATTATCTTATCCTTTCATTTATTTGTGTTCACAGTCATTTTTCTAACTCCATGACAGCGGCAGGACACTCGGCGGCGATCATCCGGCAGTACCGATCAGATCTCTGACCTCGTCAAGCTTCGGAGGATGCAGCGGCAGCGGAAATCGGGATATGGCAATGGCGGAGCAAGCGCTTGCAAATCTAACAAGATCATGATCGTTCATCCCGTGAAGCAGTCCGTATACACACCCCGCTTTAAATGTATCCCCTGCACCCAGCGTGCTTTTCACCGCAACATCGAACGGCTTCATACGCTGTATCTCGCCGTTCTTTCTCGCGTAAAGCATCTCACCGCCGCCCTGAGTTATGATCGTAAGTCCGTCTGTCTCCGTTCTCATCATTTCCATAATTTCTTCATACGGTATGCCGCGATACTCTATATCAAGGCATTCGTGCGAAAGAACATTCACAGCAGCATTGCGGTGAATATCGCTGTCGTGTCGGCAATCTATCGTGACATAAGGTATGCCATGCCTTTTGCAGTACTCCGCAGCCAGAAGCGAATCATCGAAAAAATAAGGATCGACAGCGGCTGCCTTGCAGCCCGTGATGTCTTCCTCGCGGGGGGTGTTCCACCATCTTTTCCCCGACGAGAACAAATGCTGAAAACGCCCCATCGGCGTCCTGATAAGACCTGAGATTATAACGTGATCCGTCACACCCATAAAGTCGGCGGGAAAAGACAGCGAAGTAAGATCGACGCTTTTATCGGAATAAAACTCCTTCAGCATGGGCGAGACATCGCGCCCGACCCACGTTCCGTCGATCCTGACCGATACCCCGAGCGAAGCTAAAACGGTAGCAGCAGTTCCCGTCTCGCCTCCCGGCAGAAAATACTGTTCTTCGATCTCGGAATACTCATCGGGTCTCAGAAAACCGTCTGTTAAAAGAAAAGAGTTAGTCCCGAGTATCTGTCCGTAAAGATATACATCAGCATAGCACAAAGCTTATCCCTCCATTTCGTTAAGTATAATTATATCGGATCATCTGCGTTTTGTCAAGCATTATCCGACTCCACGGAGCGTGGATTGACTATGGCACTTCGATGGTGTATAATGCACAAAGAGGGGTGATGATATGGATCAGATAAAAACAGGCGCTCTTATCCGCGCGCTGAGGACAAAACACGGGCTGACACAAAAGCAGCTGGCAGAAAAACTGAACATAAGCGACAAGGCAGTAAGCAAATGGGAGTGCGGGAACGGAAGTCCCGATATATCTATTCTGACGGAGCTTGCCGACATTTTCGGCACCGACGTCAGAACACTGCTTTCGGGTGAGATAAAATGCAATGAAAGCGAGGTGGGAAACATGAAAAAGATAAGATTTTATGTTTGCGGGGAATGCGGCAATATGATAACCGCAACATCTGAAGCGTCGGTCACCTGCTGCGGGAACAAGCTTGCTCCGCTCGAGCCGCGCAAGGCAGGCGAACACGAAAAGCTCAAGATAGAAAACACAGGCGGAGAGCTTTATATCACATCAGACCACGAAATGACAAAGGAACATTTCATCTCATTTGCGGCGTATCAGAACGACAACACGCTTATGATCTTCAAGCAGTACCCCGAATGGACGATGCAGGCAAGACTGCCGCTGTTTCGTTTGGGAAGACTTGTATGGTACTGCAACAAATGCGGTCTGCTATGGCAGCCTGTCAGAGAGCAATGACAAAACAGTCCGGTCTTACTCTATTGCGGTAAAGCCGGACTTTCATTCTATCCCCCTCAGTCCTAAAATGCACTTGTGGGCAGGTGTGCGGTAGCACATATTGCAGCTCACACACTTTGCGGGAGAACATTCTCCCCTCTGCCAGCGGTCTATCAGATCGGGCTCACGGATCAGCGGACGGGACAGCGACAGGTATTCAATACCGCCCTCATTCAGCACATTGTTCATATTGTCGATACTTCTGTGACCGCCCACAAGTATCACGGGAATATTGACATTTTCGGCAAGGGCAAGAGCAAACCTCTTGAAATACGCTTCGTTCACGCCTGCCTTGATGCCGCCTACAGATGTACCGTTTCCGCTGACCTCGATACTGTCAAGATAAGGCGAACAGGCAAGGCAGATACGCATACTGCCGTTCTCGTCAAGACCGCCGTACATGACCGCTTCAGAATTTACCGATCCAAACCATCAATAAAATCTATGATGATCTGTCCGCATTCATCGGGCTTTTGCTCATAGATCAGATGATCACCCGGCAGGCTGACCAGCTCACAGTTACCGAGCTTTTCTAAATACGGAAGCAAAACTCTCTCCTTATAATCACGTCCGATCTCAAGGTAATCCTCCAGTGCCATTTGGCGGCGTTCCTCCTCCGTTTTTGGCGGCTCCGCTTTCAACTCTTTGCGGTCAGACATCAGCTCGTCGATCATTTCATCTGTCAGAATGCCGTCTGCTTCAATATCCTCCGCTGTGAAGTAAGCCGTAGAGATGTATATCTTCGGAATATCGTTTGTCACGATCGTCTCCCACGCCGTATTTATATTTCGTGATTCCTGTTCACTCTCGGAGAGCAGCGCGCGGGAATCATAGGTCATCAGAGCCATTGCATATTCCGCTTTTTGTTCATCATCGTTCAGCCATTCCTTCGGCGGAAGAAAGTGTTTCAGAAGCATATCGCCTGTGCCGCCGATACCGCATCTAACAAGCCTGTAGTATAGTGCAGCTTCATCATTATCCTGTTCATCGGGAGGTATTGCTTCCGGCTCCGTGCCGTCAATAATCGCAACAGCTTCGATCTCATCCGGGTATTTGCTCTCCCAATAAGTCGCATATACACCGCCTATGGAATGTGGCATAAGCACATAAGGCGCTTTTATCCCTGCGTTTTTTAGTGCCGTTCTATATCCCTCCACGATATTTTCGACTGTCATATCCTGCGCCGTGTCATCGCTGACGCCGTACCCTGCTCGGTCAATGAAGATCACCTGATTATTAGTTTCGAGCGCAGCAGTCATTTTCCGCATAGTGATACAGCTGTCGGGAATACCGTAACCTGCCATAGCGATAATACGGTGTTTTCCGTTTTCGTTGCCGAATGAAAGCACATTCACTGAATATTCTCCTACGGTTACAAGATCGCAGTATCCCTTTTCTTCCAGAAAAGCTTTGTCACGTTTGAACCTAATCTTGCTGTTGATAAAAACGAGCAGCCAAAGTAAAAGCAGGATAGCTATAATGATCAGAAACACTCCGGCAATCTTCTTAAAAGCCTTTTTTGAATTCATTATCTGAACTCCTAAATATATTTCGATTTATCGTATTATCATAATTCCTCTTTCACAAACTCCGCCAAAGCCATGATCGCCTCCTCGTTCCTGCGGTAATACGTCCACTTGCCGTGACGCTCGGAAAGAAGAAGCCCTGCTCTCTGCAAGGTGTCGAGGTAGTTCGATACAGTAGACGGCGAGAGGTTCGCCTTCGCCTGGATACTGCTCACGCAGACACCGCCCTTAAGGTCAACAGGCTCGCTCAGGCAGCCGCCCTGCGGAGGGAAATTGCCTTCGGGATCTTTGAGCCATTTGAGGATATTTAAGCGTGTTTTGTTGGAAAGCGCCTTGCTTATCTCGATCATATCTATGTCCATTTTTATCACCCTCCTTGATGTGGTAAGTATATCATACCACACATTTCGGGAATTTTCAATATGTAAAAATGAGAAAAGATCACAGCGTCCTTTTTCTGTTCCTTATCGCCGCCATAGCATCCATATCCCCGTGGCTGATCTCATGTTCCAGTGCCGCGATAATGCTCTCCTTGCGTTTAAGGAAATCAGGACCTGTAAGATTTTTGCCCGAAACGGTGTGGTGCGTGATGAAGGAGCAGTCACAGGTCAGGTTCTCCACAAAGGTTTTCAGTTCAATGAGCATTTCCTTTTCGGAAAGCGGATCAAACTCGCCCCTCTGTGCTTCTTCCAGAAGCGGTGTGCCGGGGAACAGTGTCAGACCGCCTGTGCCGACTACCATCGGCTTGCACTGACTGAATATCTTTGCGGAATTGACAGCGTGATCGTGGCTGTGTTCTCTGCCTGCCACACCATTGAGAAACGTCATCCAGTAGTCGATACCTGCATCTTCCAGCTTGTGGCACTGCTCCAGTATATCTGCGGAAGTGTAGCCCTTGTTGATACGCTCCAAAGTCCAGTCATCACCGCTTTCGATACCGAGCGAGATCTCACGCAAGCCCATTTCTTTCAGGCTTTTAAGCTGTTCTACCGTCTTGTTTTTTATATCTGTCACTCTTGTGCAAGCATAGATATACTCCATTTTC